>CAMWIW010000011.1 GCA_947174415.1 uncultured Clostridia bacterium | reverse complement strand
GCCTAACATTATTAGATACACAATTTATAAATGAATTAATTAAATAAAATTGTAATCTATGTACAAAAAGTACTTGACAAAGTAAATAATTTACCGTACAATGTATAAAAAGTACAATAAGGGGAAATTTCAAATGGAAAAAATTTTAGTATGGAACAACAAAGGTGGTACAGGGAAAACGTCATTGACATTTCAAATAATTTGTGATTATGCATACAGAAACCCTCAGAAAAAAATACTTGCCATAGATGTATGTCCGCAAGCAAACTTATCAGAGCTATTGTTAGGAGGATTGCATCAAGGTGGAAGCAGTAATCTTTTAAAGAGGCAAGGAGAAAATCCACGAGCATCTATCGGTGGATATTTTCAAATGCGCTTACCATTTCCGTATGCAGTACAAAAGTTTGACGCTTCCAATTTTATTACTACACCTTATCAATTTAATAGTTTTATACCTCAAAATATAGACCTATTGTGTGGTGATCCAATGCTTGAATTGCAAGCTAATGCGATATCTACATTAGCTAACAATCAGATACCTGGTACTAATACTTGGTTTGCTGTAATTAGTTGGTTAAATGACTTTATAAATAATTTAACTGAAGATTATGATGTTATTGTTTTTGATGCGAATCCGAGTTTTTCAATTTATACACAGATTGCTGTTGCCGCGTGTGAAAAAGTAATTTTACCTGTTATGGCTGATGACTCGTCAAGAAGAGCGATTCAAAATGCATTTTCCCTTATTTATGGGTTAAAATTACCTTCGGATATTTATTCGAAATATAATTTTCCTGAGAAATTGAAAGAGGTAGGTCAGCCGTTACCTAAAGTTCATTTAATTATAAAAAATCGTATTACCCAATATATGGGTGCTGCTTCCGCTTATGCAACCGTTCTATCGTCAATTGATCGTGAAGTTAAAAACCTAGTATCAAGTTATCCTGATATTTTCACTTTTACAGAAAATGATATAGGGATTGTGGAAGTAAGGGATTTTCAAACAACAGGAGTTGTTTCTGCTGCTAGAGGTTGTCCTTTTTATATGTTAAAAGCTGGCAGGCTTGACTTACTTGGACATAGAGTACAAATAAAAGAAGAGAATAGAGTTAATTGTATTGAAAACATAATGCAAGTTAATTCAAAGATCTTCTAACTTTATAAGGAATAACTTACAGAAAAGGATTTATAATGCCGCAAGAATTTTTTCCTAATAGACCGAAAAGCACACCGCAGATATACGCTTACAGCGATACGCGGTTTCCGAATATGCTTAAAGTGGGCTATACCACAAAGAGCGTGGAAGAGCGTGTTGCCGAGCAGTATCCTACTCTTACGCCCGAAAGGTCTTACAAAATTGAATACGTTGCACCCGCAATGAAAAACGACGGTACAACTTTTACCGACCACGACGTACATAAAATTCTGAAAAAGAAGGGCTTTTCTAACCCCAACGGCGAGTGGTTTAAATGTCGGGTTGCAGACGTTGAGGCGGCAATATATGCCGTTAAATCGGGTAAAGCCAACATAGAAAACCGCAATCAGACTTTTGCTATGCGCCCCGAACAAGCGGACGCGGTTAAGAAAACGGCGGACTATTTTCTTGAATATATGACTGACGAAAACGGCAAGCCGCCGCATTTTTTGTGGAATTGCAAAATGAGGTTCGGCAAAACTTTTGCAACCTATCAGCTTGCAAAAGAGTTGGGCTTTACCAAAATTTTAGTTCTCACTTTCAAGCCCGCTGTGCAGAGTGCCTGGGAAGAAGATTTATTATCCCACGTCGATTTCGAGGGCTGGCAGTTCATTGCCCGTGGCGGTCTTACTTATGAGCAGATTGACCATAACAAACCCTTTGTTTGCTTTGCGTCTTTTCAGGACTTTTTGGGCAAAAACAAGGCGGGCGGAATTAAGCTGAAAAACGAATGGGCGCACTATATCCCGTGGGATATGGTCGTTTTTGACGAGTATCACTACGGCGCGTGGCGTGAGAATGCGAAGGAGCTTTTCGAGGCGGAGGACGACAAGGAATCAAAAGCCGAGGACGGCGGGCAGGAGTTCTTTAACGAGGATTATATGCCCATATCCACGCGGTCGTATTTGTATCTGTCGGGGACGCCTTTCCGCGCTATATCTTCGGGCGAATTTATTGAGGAGCAAATCTACAACTGGACGTACTCTGACGAGCAGCGAGAAAAGCTTAACTGGGACATATCCGCGGGGCAAAACCCGTATGCAAGTCTTCCGCGAATGGTTTTATTAACCTATCAATTGCCCGAGAGTATTACGCACATTGCGTTGGGCGGGGAGTTTGACGAGTTCGATTTAAACGTGTTCTTTTCCGCCGAGGGCGAGGGGGAATTTGCGCGGTTCAAGTACGAGGAAGAAGTTCAGAAGTGGCTGGACTTAATCCGCGGCAACTACCTGGAAACGTCTATCGACAACTTGCGATTGGGTGCGAAAAAGCCGCCCCTGCCTTTCAGCAACGGACAGCTTTTGAATTTGCTTTCACACACGTTCTGGTTCTTGCCGAGTGTTTCGGCGTGTTATGCAATGCGCAATCTTTTGGCGCAGAGGCAGAACAAGTTTTATCACGATTACAACGTAGTAGTTTGCGCGGGGGCGCAGGCGGGTATCGGTTTGAACGCTTTACCGCCTGTAAAGCAGGCAATGGAAGACCCGCTTTCTTCAAAGTCGATTACTTTATCGTGCGGCAAGCTGACGACGGGCGTTACCGTTAAACCGTGGACGGGAATTTTTATGCTACGAAACTTAACAAGCCCCGAAACGTATTTTCAGGCGGCGTTCCGCGTGCAGTCGCCGTGGACGGTTAAAAGCGAATTGAACCCGAACGAGGAAGAGATTATAAAAGAGGAGTGTTATGTTTTCGACTTCGCGCCCGAACGCGCTTTAAAGCAGATTGCAGACTATTCTTGCCGATTGAACGTGGATGAGGTTAACCCCGAAAGAAAGGTTGCCGAGTTTATCAAGTTTTTGCCCGTGCTTGCCTATGACGGAAGTTCTATGAAGCAGATTGACGCGGCGGGTATTCTTGACATTGCTATGAGCGGAACGACGGCGACGCTGCTTGCAAGGCGGTGGGAGTCGGCGTTATTGGTCAACGTGGATAATTTCACGCTTGCGCGGCTTATGGCTAACGAGCAGGCTATGAACGCGCTTATGAGTATCGAGGGTTTCCGTTCGCTGAATAACGATTTGGAAACGATTATAAACAAGTCGGAAAAGATTAAAAAGGCAAAGGAAAAGGCGAACAGCGGGGAGCTGACGCCTGCGGAGAAAAAGGAGCTTTCCGACGACGAGAAGGAGTATAAGTCAAAGCGTAAAATGATTCAGGAAAAGCTGATTAAGTTTGCCACGCGCGTGCCCGTGTTTATGTATCTGACCGACTTCCGCGAACAGACTTTAAAGGAAGTTATCACGCAGTTAGAGCCGGGTCTTTTCAAAAAGGTTACGGGACTTGACGTGAAAGACTTTGAGCTTTTGTGTAGTTTAAATGTTTTCAACGCGCCCCTAATGAACGACGCCGTGTTTAAGTTCAAGCGGTATGAGGACAGTTCTTTATCCTATACGGGTATTAACAGGCATAGTGCCGACAGCGTAGTTGGCGGCTTCGATACGGTTATTTTGAATACTGGCGAAATTGCGTGAGGTGGATATGATTAGATTTTGTAATTGTGGTCCGGAAGACGAAGATGACGATTGGGTTGAAGAATTAGATTTTTACGACTTAATGGACGAAGAGTGAAAAATAGCCGTGGATTAATCCACGGCTTAACATTTGAATTCTTGTACTATATCATATGTTAGTTTAGCTAATACTCGCTCTTCCCAATTATCTTTTGCTAAATAATTCATATATGCCATACGTTGAACTTCAGATTGATTATCAAATAAAAGTGGGAATCTTTTGAATATATCCATCAGATAATCATCATTATAAATCTGACTCGCCCTAATAATATCTAAAACATAATCTTTGTGCTTGTTGTAAAGTTATTCTATATGCAATTTATCTGCTGTATCGCACACCATTTGTTTGAAAGCTGTGTCCGCTGAGTTATTAATAATTGCTAAATTAAAGTTATCGTTTTTACCCAATATGTATGATATATCACCGTTAAATTTTGTTCTAAAACAAACTTCATATTTCACTCTGGATCAGGCAATATACGCAACAATTAAGGCGACTCCTCTCGGTGATTTATTGAGCAAAGCGTTTGATGCCCTGTTCTCAAAAATCAAGAAACCCGCCGCCGAACAGAGTTAAATGAATAAAAATAAAAGCCCGCAGACAATCAAACACACCGTCCTGCGGGCTTTTTCTTTTTTGTCTGACGGCTATGTGTCGTACAGATGAATTGAGGAGACGAACCCTGCACTGCATACAAACAGCTCCCAGTGTTTGGATACGCCTCCTGTGGTGGAGATAAGGGGATTCGAACCCCTGACCTATACGTTGCGAACGTATCGCGCTACCAACTGTGCTATATCCCCTTATTTGCGCAAGCAAAATTGCTTGCGCTGTTTTGGTGGGAACAAATGGGCTCGAACCATCGACCTCTTGCATGTCAAGCAAGCGCTCTGACCAACTGAGCTATGCCCCCGAACGCATTTTATTATATCATCTTGCCCGTACTGTTGGCAAGTATTTTTTGTTAAGCTTATAAAGTTAATTTGAAAGTTATTAAAGAAAGTTGATATTTTTGCGGCTTAATGTTATAATTTAAAAAAACGCAAAGGCGTGTACTATGGATAAATGTCTTTACAAGGGATACGTTAAAATTTTAGAGGAAGAACTGCTTCCCGCAATGGGCTGCACCGAGCCTATTTCGGTTGCCTATGTAGCAGCTTTGTCGAGGGATACTTTGGGGGCAATGCCCGAAAAAGTGGAAATTTCGGTCAGCGGAAACATTCTTAAAAACGTTAAAAGCGTGGTCGTTCCGAACACGGGCGGAATGAAGGGGGTAAACTCTGCCGCGGCAGCGGGCATCGTTGCAGGCGTAGCCGAAAAGAAGCTTGAAGTTATTTCCTCGGTTACCGCTGCGGACAAAGAAAAAATATCAGCTTATCTTAAAACTGCGTCGTTTACCGTTGAGCAGTCTCATTCGGGCTGCATATTCGACATAAGCGTGCGGGTGTCAAAAGGTAAAGACAGCGCGCTCGTAAGAATTGCGGGACATCACACCAACGTTGTTCTAATTGAAAAAAACGGACAAGACATATTAAATCTTAATTTTAAAAACGAAGAGACGGCTTGCTGTGCCGACAGAGAGCTTTTAAGCGTAGATAAAATTCTGGAATTTGCCGATTGCGTCAACCTTGCGGACGTGGACAGCGTCATTAAACGCCAAATAACGTTCAATACCGCCATAGCCGAGGAAGGGTTTAAAAACGATTACGGCGCACGGGTCGGGAAAGTGCTTTTAAGCGCGTTCGGGGACGGAGTGCACAACCGCGCAAAAGCAACGGCGGCGGCCGGCTCAGACGCGAGAATGAACGGGTGCAGTCTCCCGGTAGTTATTGTATCGGGTAGCGGAAATCAGGGAATGACGGCGTCTCTTCCCGTAATAGTTTACGCGAAGCATCTTGGCGTCAGCGAAGAAAAGCTTATTCGAGCATTAGTCGTTTCCGACTTGATAACCGTTCACCTTAAAACGGGAATCGGCCGACTTTCGGCTTATTGCGGTGCAGTCAGCGCGGGTTGCGGCGCAGGTGCAGGCGTGTGCTATTTATACGGCGGACGTTACGACGAAGTATCGCACACTATAGTAAACGCGCTTGCGATAAATTCGGGAGTTATATGCGACGGTGCAAAGTCGAGCTGCGCGGGCAAGATTGCCTCGGCAGTGGAGGCGGGACTTCTGGGCTTCGAGATGTGCCGTAACGGAAGCGGCTTCTGCGGCGGCGACGGAATATTAGAGGACTGCGTTGAAAGCACTATCGACAACGTTGGAGATATTGCGCGTATCGGTATGCGCGAAACTGACGAGGAAATTATAAGATTAATGATAAAGAACGCTGCAAAACAGCGTTAATCGGCATATATATGGGGGTCTTTCCTTTTGAACGAGTTTGCCAGAACCGCGCTGCTAATAGGCGAAGACGGATTAGAAAAACTTAAAAATTCACGTGTTGCAGTGTTCGGAATAGGCGGCGTGGGCGGATATGCCGTTGAGGCTTTGGCGCGCTCGGGCGTTGGAGCGCTCGATTTGATCGATAACGATAAAATTTGCCCGACAAACGTAAACAGACAGATAATAGCTACCACAAAGACGGTCGGGCGCTACAAGGTTGACGTTATGGCAGAGCGCATTTCGGAAATAAATCCTTATTGCAAAGTCAGTGCGCATAAGTTGTTTTTTATGCCTACACCCCCGAATATGTTGGACTTTTCGCAGTTTGACTACGTTTTAGACGCCATAGATACCGTAACGGGCAAGTTGCATATTATAAAATGCGCAAAGGAGTGCGGCGTTCCCGTAATAAGCTGTATGGGCGCGGGAAACAAGCTTGACCCGACGGCTTTCGAGATAGCCGATATATCTGAAACGTCGGTTTGCCCGCTTGCCAAGGTTATGCGGCGGGAACTGAAAAAATCAGGAATAGAGGGCGTTAAGGTCGTCTATTCCAAGGAAGAACCCGTTGCGCCTAAAACAGATTTCAAAGAGGGCGAAAAACGGCAGACGCCCGCAAGCATAGCTTTCGTCCCGTCGGTAGCGGGGCTTATTGCGGCAGGTGAAATTATTAAGGATTTATGCAAGTTGAACCGTTAGGACGAGATATGGACGGAAACGAGTTTTCTTTGGAAAGAGCCGAAAAGAGCTTGATTAAAAAATTTCATAAACAGCTTTTCCGGAAATTTACTAAAGCCGTGGCAACTTACGACCTTATTCAGCCGAACGATAAAATCGCGGTTTGTATTTCGGGCGGAAAGGACTCTATGCTGATGGCAAAGCTGTTTCAGGAGCTTGAAAAACACCATAAGTTTCCTTTCGAGCTGACGTTTTTGGTAATGAACCCCGGATACAGCGTAGAGAACAGCAAGAAAATAGAGGAAAACGCAAAACTTCTGAACGTGCCTATAACGGTGTTTGAAACGGATATTTTCGAGAACGTTTTAAACGTTGAAAAGTCGCCTTGCTATCTCTGCGCGCGAATGAGACGGGGGCATTTGTACGCGAACGCGCAAAAACTCGGCTGTAATAAAATTGCCTTGGGACATCATTTTGACGACGTAATCGAAACCGTTCTTATGGGTATGCTGTACGGCGGACAGGTTCAGACCATGATGCCCAAGGTAAAAAGCGCGAACTTCGAAGGTATGGAGCTTATACGACCTATGTATCTAATAAGAGAAGAGGACGTTAAGGCGTGGCGGGACTATAACGGGCTCGAATTTTTACAGTGTGCGTGCAAATTTACCGACAGCAGCCGAATGCAGAGTGAAGGCAAGCGTAGAAAGGTTAAAGAGCTTATCCGCGATTTATCCAAAGACGACCCTGAGATAGAACAGAATATTTTCAAGAGCGTAGAAAACGTGAATTTGAGCACGGTAATAGCTTATAAGGATAAGTCCGGAAGAAAAATTAATTTTCTTGACGAATATTGACGCAGAGGCAAAATATCAGCCTTTGCGTTTTAATTTTTTAGCGAAATTTAATTGACTATCAACCGTTAGCTTTGTTAAAGTATATAATGTTAAAGTATATAATATAGAAAACAGAACCTTCTTTTTAACAGGAGAAATTTTATGGCTGAAAAAGAAACAAAACCGACAAAAAGCGCCGAAGCAAAGACTACGGTAAAAGCAACGGCAAAACCTGCCGCTACAGCGCCCAAAACTACGGCAACGGCAAAACCCGCGGCGACAACCGCGTCCAAGACGCCTGCGCCTAAAACTACCGCTACGGTAAAGACTACGGCAACGGCAAAGCCTGCCGCAACAACTGAAGCAAAGCCTTCGGCGGCAAAGACTACGGCTACGCCTAAATCCGAGGCAACGACGGCTAAGACTACCGCAACCGCGACGGCAAAGCCTGCCGCGCCTAAAACGACGGTAACGGCAGCAGCAAAGCCCGCTACGACCGCGAAGCCTGCGGACGCCAAAGTAAAGACTGCGGCGGCTGAAACGGCGGCGGCTTCCGCTACGGCAACCAAGACGACGGTGGCTGCGTCATCGGTTGCACCCGTTGGCAGCGAAAAAACCGAAAAAGCTCAAAAGGTTAAAAAAGAAAAACCCGCAAAGGCGGCTAAAACTTCAACGGGCAGTGGCTCTGCCGCAAAAGCTAAGGTCGCGGCAATCGTTAAAACGGATAATTTCAAAATTTTCAGCATAATAGGCTTGTCTCTTATTATGGTGCTTTGCCTGTGCCTTGGGTTGATTTTCGGACTCAGAAGCTGTACCGGTATGAGTTGGGTGTTAGGTCAAGACCCCATAACCGTTAACGCATACGCGCAGACCACTATGGTAGGCTATTCTGCAAAGACCGTAGGAGAGTTTGATAGATACAAACCCGTTACGGAAATGAAAGACGAACGCGAAATGTTCTCGCTCGGTGATACCATTGAGGCAAACATTGCAAACGGCACTACGGAGCTTGCCAGATTAAGATATCCTAAATACGGATCAACAATGAACAGCGTAGTCGGCAGCGATCCGGACGGCTTAAAAGCAGACGCAAGAACAGCACTTATAAACGAATCCGATTACTTGACCGCTTACGGAACTTATAACAATTCGGGCAACGGACAAAACGGCGTCGGCACGTATAATATGATGGACAAAGACGGATATCTGTATTTTGTCAACAACGGAGAGGTAACGCCTGCTACGTACGAGGACGGCACGCAAAGACAGCTCTATAAACACACGGCTTCAGTGGGAATGTACCTCGGCGACGTTTCAGACGACGAAAAAGGTATAATAAAGAAAGTTACTCTGCGTCCCCGCGGATATTCGAGTTACAGTGTTACGGGCGTATATGCGTGTGCCGGTGAAGTTATTAAAATCGAGCTTTCGGACGCCGATATGACGGCAACGGGCGGAATAACTATACATATCGGTCAGGCGCTGTATAACGGTCAATCCAATAATATATGGACTGCCAAAGGACAGATGCAACGCTTCCCCAACATTTTGAACACGATGGTTGTAAATAAGAACACGGCTGTATTCAATGAAGAAAGCCAGATGTGGACGGCGTACGTCGGCTCGTTTATCGGCGGACCTCTCTATATCCGTAACACTTCTTCGGCAGTTTCTGTTACTATTTCGGGCGGCGTTGCGTACAGACACTTTATTCTCGGATATACTACTCCCGACGAGTTTGAACAGCTGAGTAAATCTTCCGTGCCCTATTTCGATTTGGAAGTATGGGACAGAGGTGTTTTACATTCCGGTCCTTTAACTTACGCAAAAGCATTCTCTTATGACGACCTCTACAAAGCCGCAGTGCTTTGGGAGAAAGTTTCCATAGTTGCAAATGCAAACGGCATAGGCACTAACTGTTACAACCAAGGTATTGTATTCCTTTACGACCCGTTCGTGGCGGCGGGCGCGGCGGTTGCATTCCCCGGCAGAAGCTCTGTCAATTGCCCTATGGGCTGGATGTCATCGTCCTTGAATTACACTTCGACGGTTACTTCGGGCAGTTGGGGTAACTTCCACGAATATCACCACAACTTCCAGAACTACGGCGTAGGCTATACGGGTGAAGTTACAAACAACGGCTTGAACCTTGTGGCGTACAGCTTGTTTACCAACATATCTTCCGCAAGGCAGATGGGCTCTTACGGCGGCGCGGGACTTTCAGGCTGGAACTGCTACACAAGCGCAACCTGGGCACAGCAAATGGTAAAGTCCAACAACATAAACTCCACAAGCGGTCTTGCAGTTTATTCAACGCTTTTGCACAATTTCGGTCAGGAAGCCTTCCTGAATGCAAGAGGATCTACAGGTGTAAACTATTGGAACAGATACGCACAAGTTACCCATTACGATTTCTCGTATTTCGACCAAAATACTACGGTTTATAGTGGAGGACCGCTGAACCCTGCTGAAACGGAATACCCGCTGTTCGTGCCCGTATCTTCCGTTTACCAAACGGGCAGAACGTATCTGTACGACGGTGAAAAACGCGAATCTACGACTATGCAGCCGTACGTTATACCTTACGGAGTGCCCTTTACGGTCGATTTAAGACCTTATACAATGATAGAAGGCACAACACAATATAATTACGGCAGTGTTTTGATAGGCGCGTCCACAAGCAACGATTTCACTTATAAGATAAAGGGCGTCAAAACCGACGGCATAAACGGAACGTTCGTAAAGGCGGGCGAAGACGGCGTTTATACCTTTACCCCTAACTCCGAACTTCGTTCTGGTAAGATTTACGTTACGCTTGAAATTTACAATGCGGCGGACGGCACGAGAGAATGGAACGGACACAAGCTCGATGACGTGGATTTAATTCTCGAATTCCAGCAGTCGCACGAGTGGAACAAGAACGTTCTTGAAAGAACCACTTACTATTATACCGCCGATACAAAGTACACTGACGCGAGAGAAGCGTTTGAAAACGGTTATGCTGGCTACGAAAGCAAAGTAGACCGCGACCACTCCAACCCCACGCAAAACGCTAACACGGATATTTGGTACTGCACGGATTATACGATTTCAAGATTCCCCAACGCAAACCCTGAAACCGATATCGTAAACGAAAACAGTATAGACGAGCTGCGCGGTAAACTTTATATAAATCAGGACGGTTGGTATCGGATTTATCTGCGCGGTAGACGAAACTGCGCACTGTACTATTCGCTTGATGGTGGCGCAACTTATCAGCTCGGCACTTATATTAATAACGATACGAACGACAGCTCGGAATTCGTTGGCGATAAGTATTTTGATTTGAAGCTTAAAGCGGGAAGCTGGGTGTACATTAAAGAAGTGCTTATCAATATGAAGATAGACAATAATCGGACTAGCTATATCGGCGTAGGTACTGCACAATGGACCGAGCTTACCGCGACGACGGATGAGGACGGTACGATTCATTATTGGTACGGCAACCGTGAAATCACTATGACGACGGATGAAGACGGTACAGTTCATTATTGGTACAGAGACAGCGAACTCACCGCGAAAACGGATGAGGACGGAACGTATTTTGCACCCACATCAGCAACCTATGCAACGGCTTACAGGCAGGATTACGAGTTCCAGAAAGAGTTTGAAAGCGAATATTTCTTTACAAGACCTATAAATTACAGTTACAACGATAGGGTTGTTTACAGCGGCAGACCTACGCTTGTAAGCGTAAGCCACAACTCTTGGGACAGCACTAGGTTAATAGATTATTTGCTTGACGGCAATGTCAATACCACATATCACTCTGCCGGCGGAAATGCGAATTTTATCACCGAAACCAAACCTTTCGAGCTTGTAGTTGATTTGGGCGAAACTTTTAAAGCAAACCATGTTACTTTCTACGGCTATCATTATGACGGTGATTTCAAAAATAACGGCATGCCTGTAACGTTCACTCTTTATGGTAGTCTTGACGGCGAAGAATTCTTTGAAATTTTATCCCGCGAGAATATGACTTACGACGCGTTTAACCTCACGTTTGATTTTGATGCGGTTGAACTTCGCTATTACAAGCTCTACGTAACTCACACCGACAACGGCAAGTATTTTGCAATGAACGAGATACAGTTCTATTATGAAGACGTTGTATTAACGGGCAACGGCAACAACTTCTTCTCACCCGATAACGCAATGTTTACCTACAAGGGCAATTGGAAGGTCGAATCTTGCAGCGCGCACTTCGGGCACGTCTATGTGGGTAAAGAAGCTACTATGGAATTCGAGTTCGAAGGCTCGCGATTAGCAATACTTGCGTCGAAATATTACGGACAGAATTACGAAGTTCGTATAGACGGACAAATGGTTGAATCCATTGCGGTGAAAGAGGACAGCGGCGATTACTCTGTCGTATTCCTTACGCCTGAATTGTCGGAAGGAAAGCACAGCGTAGTCATATACTGTCGCAACGAGGGAAATATCGATGCAATTGCATTCTGGTAATTATTAAAGTATTTGCCGCGGGGCGTTACGCCCCGCGGCTTTATATAGGAGTTAAAATGAAGATTAAATTTTTGGGTACAGCGGCGGCTGAAGGCGTTCCCGCAATAGGTTGCAAGTGCAGGGTTTGCACTCTTTCGCGCGCACTCGGCGGAAGAAATATGCGTTCCCGCTCGCAAGCGCTTATTAACGGCGAACTATTAATAGAGTTTAACCCCGACACGCTTTGGCACTCTCACGCGTTCGGGTTCGATTTAAGCGAAATCGACCACTGCCTTATTACGCACAGCCACCCCGACCATTTGTACCCCGACGATATAGACAATTACCGACGCGATTTCTGCCACGGCAGAGAAAGGGTTATGAATTTCTACGCTGCCGAAGACGGTTTTAATAAAATAAACGAAGTGAGTCTGCGCCCTCATATGGGCGGGGCGGTTAAAGCGCACCTTATAGAGGTCGGAAAGTTGTTTACCGTTGACGGAAAGTACACTGTGATGCCGTTGCGTGCAAGCCACAATGCTGAAACTTCGCCCGTTTTCTATTCTATAGGTTGCAACGGTAAAAAAATTCTTTATGCGCACGACACCTGTTATTTCCCCGAAGAAGCGTGGGAACTTTTAAAGGGAGAGGGGAGATTTGATTTAATTTCCCTCGACTGCACGGGCTGCCTCGGGCTTGACGGGCATAAGTATTTAAGACATATGACCTTCCCGATGTGTCTTGACGTTATTAAGAGAATGGAAGAAACGGGGCTTATCGACGGAAAGACGGTTAAAGTTGTAAATCACTTTTCGCATAACGGCGGGCAGACCTATGACGAAATGCGTGAGGAAGCGGACAAGCACGGTGTAGTGGTTTCCTACGACGGGCTTGAAATAGAGGTATGACAAATAAAGTTATTTAATTTTCAAAAACCTTGAAATAAATTTTGACAAACGCATAAATTTATGATATAGTAATTTGGCTTTTGAATATAATTAACTTTGAGCGGAAGTACCCAAGTGGCTCAAGGGGCTCCCCTGCTAAGGGAGTAGTACGGGAAACCGTAGCAAGGGTTCAAATCCCTTCTTCCGCGCCATGCCATATACCGTCAAGTAACTTTTGTTACTTGACGGTATATTTCTATGGCGGAAAAATAAGGGATTTGAGGGGAGGCAAGCCGAAGTTTTCTTCGGCTTTGGTCTGCGGTTTCTACCGCAGACTTGACAGCAATTGACTTTTGCTGTCAACCGTGCGCGCTGCTCAAAGCGCAAATCCCTTCTTCCGCGCCAAAAAAACGGGCAATTTTGCCCGTTTTTTGCTATTTTTAAGCCATTTTTAAGGGGATTTCGAAAGATTGCCCCCAATTTTAATTAAACAAAAAGTTGGTAAATTCTCCTAAGCTCGCCCACCTCGGCGGGCTGTTAGTCATTTCAATTCCCCTATATGTTTCCCCAACTCAAAAATTCGTTGAATTTCTTTTTGATGCTTTCCCACTAAATCGTTTAGTGTATCGGTTTCAGTAATTGAAATCCTTTCAACTGTTTCAATTCCCAAATGTCCGAAATAGTGCTGAATAGAATTTAAAATCAACACATTTTCAGCTTCACGAACGCCAGCGCGTACAGCTATTGCAATTCCCTTTATAAGTTTATCCGCTTTATATTTGCGATTTGGGTTAGTATCTCCGTAGGGAGTAGTTCTATCAATAAGCGTTTTAAGTTGAGCAGGCACGTCAGCCCACCAAGACGGGGAAACAATTACAACATAGTCAGAACTTAAAATATCCAGAACAACATTTTTTACATTGTCATTTTGTATACATTCGCCGTTGGTATAACATTTTTTACAGCCGAAACAATAATTCATTTTTATTTCGCCAACGCAATACTTGCTTACTGTAACAGCAGAGGTATCAATTCCTTTAATAAACGTATCAATAAGATAAGCTGAACTGCCATTTGTCTTTGAGCTACCGTTAATGCAAGTAATCTTTAACATAATTCCCCCTTTAAACGTGTATTTGATTTATAATATCACAATTTTATGTATTTGGCAATAGTAAATAAAAACCCGCAAGCGTTACGCTTGCGGGTTTTTATTTTTCAAAATATATTGCGCTTATTATCACCTCAGCCAAGTCGGGTATGGGGTCGGCGCAGTCGTTGTCAAGCCATGCCATTGAGGTGTTGAACAACATTCCCGCATATAAATAAGGTTGGTATCTGTGCGTGTTCGGGTACTCGTTTTCGAACATCTTCGAAAAGCTTTCGTTTAAATATCCCAAATACAAGTACTCCAAATGTGCTTTTCTGATAAGTTTAATCTGCTCTTTCTGCTCGATGAAGGCCGTTAAAACGTTTGTTACCGTCTTTACATAATCTTCCTTGTAGCGCGGGTAATAACGGTTATTTAAAACAAACTTTTCCCTATGGTGGTTGAAGTAGTATACGATTATATCTTCCTTGCGCTTGAAATTTCTGTAAAAAGTGGCGCGGCTTACGCCCGCCTTGTTTACTATATCTATTACGCTTATTTTTTCGTATTCGTATTCGGACATAAGCTTGAACAGCGCCTGCACGATATAATATTTATTATAATCTTCCTGACGGTAATCCACGATACAAATTCTCCTTTTTGTCTCAAATCGAAGTACACTTTTCCGTTTTTGTTTCAACGCTCATTTAAGGGATTGATTTTTTCGGTTCGTTTATAATATGATACACTTGTCTCAGGCAAAAGTCAACAAGCGCGCAAAACGGCATTTGTCTGAAAAAAATCAAAGAGGTAAAAAATGAACGAAAAAGATTTTATAGCTTACGAGTATCAGACCAAAACGGTTAAAGCAAAGGACCAGACGCGGGTAATGGATATGAGCGAAGCCTTCGGCTGGGAAGTTACGGGCACAACCCCGACGATAGCTGAAGGAGTTACAATTTCCCTTAAAAGAGACCGAAAGATCAGACACAAGCAAGAGCTTGTCAAGCTCGAAAGGCAAGCCGAAGAAACCTACGCGGCAATATGCAAGCTTAAATCCGCAAAAACTTTGGCGGCAAGCGTGTTTGCTTATATCTTTGGTTGCATTGCCGCGCTTGTTTTTGGCGGCGGAATGTGTATGACTATGCTTATCGAAAACAATCCTGCCGCATTTGCGGGCGGAATAATTCTCGGTATTGTGGGAATAGTTCTGTGCAGCGTTAACTACCTTATATATAAAAAGATAGAAGAGAAAAAGACGGTGCAGGTTCTTCCGATGATTGACGACAACGAGGAAAAGCTTGCAAACGTTCTTGCAAAGGGCAACGATTTATTGAACGCCGATTTAATTTAAAACGGAGTAGTTTATGGCAGCGAATGCATTTTTAAAAAGGATAAGGGAAGACTTCGAGTTTCGGACTTATATAACTTCCACCGTGTCTTTCGTGGTTTCCCTTGCGTTCGCTGCCTATAATATTTTCCTCGGCGCGGCGTATAAAACCGTTTGGAACGTTGGAATTGCAGTATATTATCTGTTGCTTGTGGGCGTGCGGGCATTCGTCGGGTACAAGGAAATTAAATTTAAAAAGACGGGGCTTTCCGTAGAAGAAAAGGAAGAGCGTAGGAAGAACGTATATCTTGTACAAAGCATAACGCTTTTTTTAATCGATTTGGCATTGACAGGACCTATAACTATAATGGTTATGCAGGGAAAGAGTGTAAACTATTCCGAAATCCCCGCAATTGCCGTTGCCGCGTATTCGGTTTTTAAAATCGTTACTTCGTCTGTAAGCTATGCAAAGACGAGAAAATTTTCCAACCTCGGCGTAACAGCTTTAAAAAACGTTAACTTTATAGATGCGCTCGTATCGGTACTTACCTTGCAGTATACTCTTCTGATGACTTTCGGCGACGGGATAAAGGGAGATATGTTTACCCTTTGCGCAGTATCGAGCTTTGCAATATTAGCTCTTTTGATAGCGGTTTCCGTAACCAACTTGGTAAAAGCGATAAATATAAAAAAGGCGGTTTAATTACCGCCTTTTTTATTTTCCGGACTTGCCAAAGCCTGTTGATTGTGCTAAAATGGTTTAACAGGTGAGGGAATTATGAGAATAGTATTTTTCGGAGACTCGATAACGGACTGCGGTAGAGACAGGAACGATATTAAATCGCTCGGAAGCGGCTACGTTAAAATTTTATCGGACAAGCTGCGCCCTATCTATCCCGATACGGATATCGAGCTCATTAACAAAGGCGTTTCGGGGGACGAGGTTTCCGACCTTCTTGCCCGCGTGGAAGGGGACGTTATTGCGTTAAAGCCCGACGCCGTAGTGATAATGATTGGTATAAACAATACGATACATCAGTTTAAGGTTGACAAGCAGCTTGATTTGAAGCAGTTCGAAAACGACCTTAAAGAGCTTTTAAAGCGGCTTAAAAAAGAGGGTATCGTCGTTATATTCCTTGAACCGTTCCTTCTGCCAGCGCCCGATAAGCTGAGAATGAGAAAGCTGTTCAACGAAGAGCTTGCGGTGATAAACAGGGTAGCATTGAAAGGTGCTGACGAGTTCGTCGCTTACGACGAAATGTTTAACGGGCTTTGCGAAAGACTGCCGTATTCGGAGTATTCGCTTGACGGCGTGCACCCGACGCACCGCGGCTCGCGTCTCATTGCAGACCAAGCGATTAAGGCGATAAGAAAGCATTTGATCTGAAAACGGGGCGTTTTGCTTGACTTTTCACAACCGCAATTATAAAATATTGCTATCAATGAGTAGCGTTAAGGCGTAAATCCGATTGACGGATTTACGCCTTTTTTTTAAGGAGTTCGTTTTGGAAGAAAACAAAAACGTGGACGCGGCAGAGGGTGTGCAGGAAGCCGCGGAAATACAAGTCGAAGTTAAGCCTCGCAACAAAATGGCAATATCGTCGGTGGGCAAGTTAATATGGAAGCTTGGCTTGCCGCTTATCGTTTCCCTCGTGTTGCAGGCGGTGTACAATATCGTTGACACCGCATTCGTAATAAATATGGGCGAGGACGGCGTTGCGGGCAATCTTGCGTTAACGTACGCATTTCCCATACAGCTTTTGATTATCGCCGTGGGCGTGGGTACGGGCGTCGGGGTTAACGCAATGCTGTCCAAATCACTCGGTGAGGGAAATAAACAAAAGGCGGACAGGGTTGCAGGCAACGGTATATTTTTAGCGTTCGTCATTTACGCAGTGTTTCTGATTTTCGGGATTTTCGGTGCGGGCTGGTTCATAAGAATGCAATCGGGCGAAAACGAGCAGGTTGCCGAAATGGGCGCAAGATATTTGCAGATTTGTTGCTGTCTTTCTTTCGGCACGGTGGGGTTTACCATTTACGAACGCTTTTTGCAGAGCACGGGCAGAACTCTTTTTTCAACTATTTCGCAAGTGTCGGGTGCGGTGTTGAACGTAATTTTGGATTACGTCTTTATCTATCCTCTCGGTTGGGGAGTAGAGGGCGCGGCTTGGGCAACCGTCATAGGTCAGGCAACTTCTATGGGGCTTGCAATGCTGTTCCATTATCTGACTAACAAAGAAATCGGTAACCATATAAAGAATTTAAAGCCGAGTTGGAATATAATAAAAGAAATTTATCATATCGGCTTGTCCGCCGCAATTATGCAAGGGCTGTTGTCGGTGATGATGCTTGGCGTTACGCTTATTCTCGGTACGGCGCAAGACAGCGTAGAGCTTTTAAAGGGCAGTTTCGGAATTTATTACAAGATAATGCAGTTCGCGTTGTTTGCGTGCTTCGGGCTTTCAAACTGTATCATTTCCGTGCTGGCGTTCAACTACGGCATGCAGGACAAACAGCGTTCCAAGCAGTGCGTTAAATGGGGTATAATAGATACGCTGATAGTATCCGCAATAGTAACCGCTCTTTTCGAAGGGCTTGCCGAACCGCTTGCGAACCTGTTCGGAATGGCGAGCGGAGAGGGCGGAGAAGAGATAACCGCCACGGTCGTAACGGCGATAAGAATTTCGAGCATAGGTTATTTGTTTATGGGGTTCAGTACCGCCGTGCAGGGCGTGTTGCAAGCGCTTCGGTACGCGCTGTTTCCCTTGATAATTTCGGCGTTGAGACTGGTTGTTTTCGTGATGCCTGCCGTGTGGCTTTTTACGCTGACGGCAAATCCCGCACTGACGGTGTGGTGGGCGTTCCCCATTGCGGAGGTGCTTACTGCGGCTGTGTCCGTGCCGCTACTTATTTTCCCTTATAAGAAAAAGTTAAAAGAAATATAAAATCCGCCCGCGCATACTTGCGCGGGCGGATTTTATTTTAACGGTATTGACATTATTCGTGGTCGGATTTATAATGTCATTATCGTACGATAATGATTCATTCTTTTGGGGGACATCATTTTAAAATAGGTAATATAAATGAATAAGAAGTTAATAATCGTTAGCGTTGTATTAAGTTTTTTCATACTGGCGGAAGGGATAGCTTTGGGCGTTTGTCTTTGGCAAATAGATAAAAACAAAGTATATAGATAAAAACAAAGTATATAATTTATATGACTTTGAGCCTTATAGCAGATTAGTACAAGTACTAAACGACGAATCCATAACTCAGATAAACTATATAGACGGTAATCAGTTGGTGGAAGATAAACCGTTGACTATTGAGATAACGGACAATAAAACTATTGCCAATATTTACACGTTGCTTCAAAACTCCTTAGTGAAAAAAATGGACGATCAAAGCGGACTTTACGGCGGTAACCTGTGTTCCGTGGAAATCTATTATAAAGACGGAGCGGTAACGCATATTCCTTTGGGCATATTTGTCCACAAAGGAACTTACTATGAGTATTACGGAGCAATATTTATCCAAGTAAAAAATATTGTATACAGCGCACAAAATTAATAAAAAACCCGTTCGGTTGAACGGGTTTTTCTTTACCTTTTTTTCGGTAATTCGTAATATCTTGCAAGTCCGCCCGACGAGGTTTCGCGGTAGCTGTTCAGAAGGTCGCGCCCAGTGTTGTACATGGTTTTCACGATTATATCGAAACTGATTTTGCGGCTGTCCGCAAGGAAGTTTGCAAGGGATAAAGCGTTAATCGCGCGCATTGCGGCAACGGCGTTTCTCTCGATGCAGGGTATCTGTACGAGCCCCGCAATGGGGTCGCAAGTTAGTCCTAAATGGTGCTCCATTGCAACTTCCGCCGCGTACTCTATTTGTCCCAAGCCCATTTCAAAGAGTTCAGCCAAAGCTGCCGCCGCCATCGAACAAGCCGAGCCTATCTCCGCCTGACACCCACATTCCGCCCCGCTTATAGAGGCGTTTTTCTTTATCAGATTTCCTATAATTCCGCCCGCGGCAAGAGCGTGCACGATTTGCTCGTCCGAAAACCCGCGTTCGTCCTGCATATATTTGAGAACGGACGGCACGACGCCGCACGCGCCGCAAGTGGGGGCGGTTACTATAATTCCTCCCGCAGCGTTCTGTTCGCCCGTCGCAAAAGCGTATGAACAAACAAGTCTGTTTTCGCGCGTTTGTGCGGATTCGTCAATGTGGCGCTGGTTAAAAAGCTTCTGCGCCCGTCTTTTAGTGCCGAGAACCCCCGGTAAAGTACCCGAAACGGCAAGTCCCTCGTGAATAGTTTGTTTCATTCTCTCCCAAACGGTGAGAAGAAAGTCGAAAATTTCCTTGCCCTCGCATTTTTCCGCATATTGCCAAAGCCGCATATTGTGCGCCTTGCAAAAGTCGGAAATTTCGGTGTAAGTATTGAGAGGGTAAATGTTGTCGTCTGCGTATTTCTCGTATTTATCGGTCGGCTCGCCGTCGAATACGACAGTGCCGCCGCCAACGCTGTAAACGCGCTTTTTTTCAAGAAGGGTATCTCCCTTGTACGCCTCGATATCCATCGTGTTGGGATGGACGGAGCAAGGAGTTTGCGCGTCGAATAAGACCTCGCATTTTGCGGGTTTCGCCGTCTTCGTAATTACGGTCTGTGTGCCGTGCCCTTCGCCCGTTAATGCAAGCGAGCCGTAAAGCGTAACTTTAAAAAAGTCGGCTTTTGGGTACAGCGAGCGCATAATTTTAATCGCCCTTTCAGGTCCTATGGTGTGGGAAGAGGAAGGACCTCTTCCGATTTTATAAATTTCGCGAAGGGATTGCATACTTTAATTTTAAACCTAAGCGGTAAAATTGTCAACGCGTATAAAAAAATATGTAACTTTTTTGTTTAAGTGCGCGAAGAAAGTTTTATATTAATAATGTAGATACCCGATGACAACCCCAACAAAGCACAATTTTATGTATATATTTCGGATAATACTGCGTTAAGTTCACTTGCCGTATATTCAATACGGCTACGTGTACTTGCCTTGTCTTCTCTCGAAATCTATCTCATAAAATCGCAAAGCGTCTAAACCGCATAATTTGGAATGAGCTTTGTACGGGGCGAGCGCAATAGTATTTGACATACTATAAGAGCGCACCGTGCAAAGGGCAACCAAAAGATGGGTTTAGATGTGTTCTCTTGGGGTTGTCATCGGGTAAAACTGTGAGATAAAAAATGGCAAAGAAGAAAGACGAATTAAAGCATAATCCCGACGAGGAAAACGAAGTGGTTGAAGAAGCGGAGGCGAAAGAACCTTCCGAGCTTGAAAAGGCAAACGCCCTTGCTGAGGATTATAAACGCAAGTGGTACGCGGTTTCAGCCGAGTACGATAATTACAGAAAGCGCAACCAAGCCGCCGTTTCCAAGGCCTATCAGGACGGCGCGGCGGAAGCGGTTTTAAAGCTTTTGCCCGTTGCGGATAACTTCGGTTACGCTCTTGACGGCGCGACGGACGAAAAGACCAAAGCGGGGATTGACAAGGTTATAAAAAGCTTTGCAACGATACTGTCCTCACTCGGCGTTGAAGAAATTCCCGTAGAAGTCGGTGCGGAATTTGACGAGGGTGTAATGGAAGCCGTTTTAAACTTCCCTTGCGCAGACGGCGAAGAACCCAACAAAGTCAAACAGGTTTTAAAGAAAGGCTATAAGGCGAAGGACGGAAAGGTTATCCGTTACGCGCAGGTAGCCGTAACTATTTAGTCGCATATAAACGGCGCATTACGGCGTTGCGCTCCGCTTTATTTTGGGTTATTTACGCAAAGTAAACTCCCCTCGTAAATGCTTGCGCGCCTTGTTCTGCTTGTTTCTCTGCAACTAAGAATTTAAATTTTGTTATCAAAAGGAGTGTAAATATTATGGGAAAAGTAATAGGTATAGATTTAGGAACGACCAACTCGTGCGTTGCCGTTATGGAAGGCGGCGAGCCCGTAGTTATCGCTAACAGCGAGGGCAACAGAACGACCCCCTCGGTCGTATCTTTCAAGGCTGACGGCAGCCGTATAGTAGGACAGGCAGCAAAGAGACTTGCAGTCGCTTCACCCGATAAGACCGTTATTTCAATCAAGCGTCATATGGGAGAGGCTTATAAAGTCAATATCGAAAAGGGCTATTCTCCTCAGGAAATTTCGGCAATGATACTTTCAAAGCTGAAAACCGACGCAGAGGCTTATCTCGGCGGCAAAGTTACCGACGCGGTAATTACCTGCCCCGCATACTTTAACGACAGTCAGCGTCAGGCAACTAAGGACGCGGGTAAAATCGCAGGACTTAACGTTCTCCGCATTATCAACGAGCCGACGGCGGCTGCGCTTGCTTACGGTCTCGACAAGCAAGAGGGCAGCCAAAAGGTTATGATTTACGACCTCGGCGGCGGCACGTTCGACGTTTCCATTCTCGAAATAGGCGACGGCGTGTTCGAAGTTCTTGCAACCAACGGCGATACGCATCTCGGCGGCGACGACTTTGATAACAAGGTAATCGATTACCTCGTAGAAACCTTTAAAAAGGATACGGGCGTTGACCTTTCTAAAGACAAAATGGCAATGCAGAGGTTAAAAGAGGCGGCAGAGAAAGCTAAGATAGAGCTTTCGGGTATGAGCACCACCAACGTCAACCTTCCTTTCATTACGGTTGTTGACGGCGCGCCCCAACACCTCGACATCGATATTTCCAAGCAAAAGTTTGACAGCCTGACTTCCGACCTCGTAGAGCGCACCGTAGAGCCTATGAGAAAGGCTATGAGCGACGCGGGGCTTTCATACAGCGAAATTACAAAGGTTATAATGGTGGGCGGTTCAACGCGTATCCCCGCCGTATTCGATAAAGTAAAGCAGGTTACGGGTAAAGAACCCTTCAAGGGTATCAACCCCGACGAGTGCGTTGCGATAGGCGCGGCAATTCAGGGCGGCGTTTTATCGGGCGAGGTTAAGGACGTTCTTCTTCTCGACGTTATGCCCTTGACCTTAGGTATCGAAACGTTGGGCGGCGTATCCACCCCGTTAATCGAGAGAAATACGACTATCCCCGTCAAGAAGAGCCAAATCTTCTCTACTGCGGCAGATAATCAGCCCGGCGTTGAAATCAACGTTTTGCAGGGTGAAAGAAAGTTTGCGAGAGATAACAAATCGCTTGGTAAGTTTATGCTTACGGATATTCCCCCCGCACCTCGCGGAGTGCCTCAGATTGAAGTTACTTTCGACGTTGACGCTAACGGTATCGTGAACGTTACGGCAAAGGATTTGGGCACGGGTAAGAGCACTAACATTACGATAACCGCATCAACCAATCTCTCTGACGAGGATATCGACAAAGCCGTTAAGGACGCGGAAAAGTACGCCGAAGAGGACAAAAAGCGCAAGGAAGCCGTAGACAACAAGAACAACCTCGAAGGCATGATTGACGGTCTTGAAAAGACGGTTAAAGAGGCGGGCGACAAGCTTTCCGACGACGATAAAAAGACTGTAGAGGACGCTATTGCAAAAGCAAAGACCGAGCTTGAAAGCGGAGATAACGACCGCATAAAGGCAGCTATCGACACCCTTTCGAACGAAGTTCAACCCGTAGTTGCTAAAATGTATCAGCAGGCGGGCGGTAACCCTAACGGCGGAAACGGCGGTGACGATACCGAGTTCACCCAGCACAAATAATAAAACAAAATAAAATAAAGGGGTGTTCCGCAACACCCCTTTAAGCGGTTTTTAACATTATGGCAGACAAGAAAAACTATTACGACGTTCTCGGCGTTTCAAAAACGGCGTCCCAAGACGAAATAAAGTCGGCGTACAGAAAACTTGCAAAGCAGTATCACCCCGACTTTCACCCGAACGACGCGGCTGCGGCCGAGAAGTTCAAAGAGATAAACGAAGCGAACGAAGTTCTTTCGGACGAGAATAAGCGAAAACAGTACGACTACGAACTCGAACACCCCGGTATGGGAGGAGGCAATCCTTTCGGCGGCGGCTTCGGCGGTTTCGGCGGCGGAATGGGTGGCTTCGAGGATATTATCAATTCCGTATTCGGCGGCGGCTTAGGCGGCGGAATGGGCGGAAGCGCGCAAACCGCAACGCCGCGCGGCGCGGATATACATCAGACGATAAACCTGTCATTCCTCGACGCGATAAAGGGCTGCACTAAGACGGTCAGCTATATGCGCAACGAGCCGTGCTCTTCGTGTAACGGCACGGGTGCAAAGGGCGGCACGGCGTATCAGAAATGTTCCCGTTGCGGCGGCAGCGGCAGGGTGAAGTTCCAACAGGACACCATATTCGGCAGAACCATTCAGGTCGCGGGCTGTCCCGATTGCGGCGGCACGGGTAAGAAAATCATAGATAAGTGTCCCGACTGCAAGGGTAAGGGCTATCAGCGCAAGGAAACCCGCTTTTCGGTCAATATTCCCGCGGGCGTGGACAGAGACAGTTCTTTAAGGAAGCGCGGCTACGGACACGCAGCGGGTGCGGGCGGCGATAGCGGAGATTTGTATATAAATTTCCAAATCGAACCGCATAAGCTTTTGCACCGCGAGGACAGGGATTTGTACGTAACAGTACCTATTTCCTACAAGACGGCGGTTTGTGGCGGTAAAATTCAAGTGCCTGCCGTGGACGACACTACCGAGCTTACAGTGCCCGAATGTACCCCGAGCGGTACGCGCTTTTGTCTGCGCGGCAAAGGGGTTAAGACCATACACGGCACGGGAAACCTTTACGTAACGGTTGAAATCGACGTGCCCCAGAAGCTCTCGCGCGAGCAATCTAAGAAGCTTGACGAATTCGAAAGCAGCGTACCTTTAAAGTCCTGCGACAAAATGCAGAAGTTTGCAAACAACGTTTCGGCAGTTTACGGCAGAAAAGTCGAAAAGCAGTAAAAATTATTATTTAATAAATATTTATAAAAGCGGCAAGTTTCGGCTTGCCGCTTCATATTATATTTAGAGAAATTGTGGATAACTGCCCCCAAACGCTTGTTTTCGAGCTAAAACGGGTAGGGTTATCCACCAAAAGTTGTCCACAATATTTTGTTAAGAAAGTTCTTGAATGAATATATGCAAGAAAGTTATCCACAAGTTATTAACAATCACGCAAAAAAGTCTTAAATACGCCAATTTTCGACATAATATTTTATATTTTTGTATATTTTTATCCACAATCTCCTTTTTATGCATAAAGTTGAATAAAGAAAGCCCCTGCGCAAACTGCGCAGGGGCTTATATTATCTTTTCAAAACCTTGCCTTTACAAGGGTAGAGAGAAGAGTCGAATATTATCTCTCCGTATCCGTCCGCAACGATTCGCCCCTTTTTGGGATTTTTAACCGAGAGAACCTCGCCTGAAATGTCAGCTTTAACGTCGGAGTATTCGAAAGACAAATCGCAACCTTCCGTGCGGCAATTAATAAGCGTCAGCTTCTTGCAATAGCACAAAGGCTGAGTACCCGTAATAAGACAGTTTATCAAAGTTAGCCCTTCCGAGTACCACCCGAGATATTCGCCGCGCAGAACGGAGTTTTTCACGGTAATATTCTTTGAGTGCCAAAACGCGTCTTTCGTAGAAAAATCGCAGTCCTCTATTAAAGCGTCCTTTACGTACTGAAAGGAATATTTCCCGTTGAACTTCACGTTTTTAAGCGTAAGATTTTTGCTTTCGAACATAAAGTATTCGCTGACGGCGTCGCAGTCGTCCAAGATAATATTGCGGCAACGCCAACCGAACTCAGGGGAAACTATTTTGCAACCGTTGACAACGATTTCACTGCACTCGCGCAGCGCCTTAATTCCTCCCAAAGTGCAGCCGTCTATAACGCCGCTCTTGCAGTACCAAAGCGCGGCGCGGGTCTTTTCGTCCATATCGCAATTGCTTACGGTGAAATCTTTCGCATGCCAAACGGGATAGCGGAGGGAGAACGAACAGCCCTCCACGGCAACGTTTCTGCACTCTTTAAGTGCAGACTCGCCGTCCGCAGGTCCTGCAAAGACGCAATTTTTAACCACAGCGTCGTTCAGGTTATACAGCGCGCGTTCCTCGTCCAAAGTAAGACCTTCAAGCGTTTTTCTTTCGTGTAGCTTCATAACTGTATTATATAATGAAAACTGCTGTTTATCAAGCGATATTAAAAACCTTTAACTTTTTTGTTGACTTATACGTATTAACCACATATAATAGTCGTAATACTCAATTGTTTATAAAAGCACCTGTCGCATTGTCGGCAAGTCTTTTTTTTAAACTTCGGATATAAAAAATGAGGATACAGCTTTCCGACCATTTCACCTATAAAAAACTTTTAATATTCGTTTTGCCCTCGGTGGTTATGATGGTGTTCACTTCGATTTACAGCGTAGTGGACGGTCTTTTCGTGTCTAATTTCGCCGAAGACGGTGCGCTGACGGCTATTCAGTACATATATCCTTTGTTTATGGTCTTAGGCTCTATTGGATTTATGCTCGGTGCAGGTGGAAGTGCTCTCGTTTCGAAAACGTTGGGTGAGGGGGATAAGGAGAGAGCCAACAATTATTTTTCACTTTTGGTGTACGTTACTCTCGCAATAGGTATTGTAATCGCTGTTGCAGGGCAATTTGTGGTTGCGCCAGTTGCCGCGCTTCTTTGCGGCAGTTCGACAAGTGCAATATACGAGTACTGTGTTTTGTACGGAAGAATACTTCTCGGCGCTCAACCGTTCTTTATATTACAGAACATTTTCCAAAGCTTCTTCGTTACGGCGGAAAAACCCCGCTTGGGTCTGATTGCTACCGCTTCTGCCGGAGTCCTTAATATGGTCCTCGACGCCGTTTTTGTCGTGGGTTGCGGTTGGGGGCTTCTCGGTGCGGCAGTTGCAACAGCGGCTAGTCAGGTTTTCGGCGGAGTCTTTCCTATAATATATTTCTCAGTTAAGAACAGCTCGCTTTTGCGCCTTACGAAAACGAAATTTTACGGCAAAGCGATATTGAAATCTTGTACAAACGGCTCTTCCGAATTCTTCTCAAACGTTTCGTCTGCGGTTGTGGTAATTCTCTATAATTATCAAATTCGCGGTATAGCCGGAGACGCCGGCGTTAATGCTTACGCGGCTATGGGTTATGTCGCAATGGTTTTCTTCGCTATCTTTATGGGGTATTCCGTCGGTTGTGCGCCGCTTATGGGTTACCATTTCGGGGCTCAGAATAAAGACGAAATGAAGAACTTATTCAGAAAAAGCCTGATAGTAACAGCGGTTGCCGCCGCAATAATGATTATTTTGACGGAAGGGCTGGCTGGTCCGTTGATGTCAATGTTTAATCACGACGAAGAAATAACGGGAATTGCAGTGCACGGTTTCAGAATTTATTCTGTAATTTTTGTGCTTTGCGGTTTCAATATTTACGGTTCTTCACTGTTTACTTCGCTGAATAACGGACTTGTCTCGGCGCTTATATCCTTTTTAAGGTCAATAGTATTTCAGGTTACTTTCGTAATGGTTTTACCCATTGTAATGGGCATAGACGGAGTATGGTGTGCAGGCGTATTCTCCGATATAGCTTCGTTTATAATTACTCTTATATTCGTGCTCTGTTACAGAAAGAAATACGGATACGTTTAATTAAATGTAAATAAAATAGGCGCAGCCGTCAGGCTGCGCCTATTTTTTATAATACTTTCGATAAAAATTCTTTTAACCTGTCGTTTTCAGGTGCTGTAAAAATCTTTTCGGGAGGACCTTGCTCGATAATATTCCCGCCGTCCATAAACAGTATGCGCGTTGCAATTTCTCGTGCAAAGCCCATTTCGTGAGTTACGATTACCATAGTCATTCCCTCGTCGGCAAGCTCTTTTATAAGGCTTAAAACTTCGTCAACCATTTCGGGGTCGAGGGCGGAAGTAGGCTCGTCAAACAGCATAACCTTAGGGTTCATTGCGAGTGCGCGGACTATTGCAATTCTCTGGCGCTGCCCGCCTGACAGAGTGGAAGGATACACGTTTGCCTTTTCTTCAAGCCCTATGCGCTTTAATAGCCGTAAGGCGTTCTCTACGGCGTCCGCCTTAATCTTTGCCTTATTCGTATCTACGGGCATAAGGGGGACTTTGCAATCCTGTTTTTTGAAAATATTGCTAAACTTAATTTTAAAATTCAGCCTTTTCAACTTCCTCAGTTCTTGCAACTGAACGTGTATCGGCGCAAAGGTGATATTCTTCAACACCGTCATATTGTTGAAAAGATTGAAGTTTTGGAAAACCATGCCCATTTTGCGCCTTTGAACGTTAATGTCTACTTTCAAATCGCAAAGATTATATCCGTCGAAGAATACGTATCCGTCGGTCGGGTCTTCCAAAACGTTCAAGCACCTCAAAAAAGTGCTTTTACCGCTGCCCGACGGGCCTATTATCGCAATCTTTTCACCCTTGTAAATTTTCTCGTTAACGTCGTCCAAAACCTTTAACTTGCCGTAAGTTTTTGTAACGTGCTGAGCCTCCAAAAGAGCTTCCGTATCGAATGGTTCAACGGGTACGGCGCGCTTGTTTAAATATTTAGGCTTATATTCTTTAACGCTTTTCACTCTTTTTGAACCTCCTTTCCAAAAGGCGAATAATTACCGTAATTATAACTACTATTACGAAATAGATAAGCGCAAGCGCGATATAGGGGATAAAATACTCGAACGTAGAATCTGCTATCGCCTTAAAAGAGCGCGTTAAATCGGCAAGCCCTATGACGCTGACGATGGAGGTTTCTTTTAACAGTGAAATAAATTCGTTGCCCAAAGTGGGAATAACGTTTTTAACCGCCTGCGGAATAACCACGCGTACCAAAGTTACGGTAAAACTCAAACCTAAAGTTCTGCCTGCTTCCATCTGACCTTTGTCAACACTGTCGATACCGCCTCTTAAAATTTCAGTCATATACGCACTGCTGTTAAGTCCGAATATTAGTGAAACTTCAACTACGGGCTCAATCTTAACTCCCGCGAATACGGCAAAGTGCAGTAAAAGCAATTGCACCATCATAGGCGTGCCGCGGAATATTGCAACGTAAACGTCAACGATGCGCTTTAAGACGGTAACGAAGATGTTTTTAGTGGGTATTAATTTAACCGACGCAAGCAAGCATCCGACTATAAACCCCAAAACAAGACCGAACACGGCAATAATTACCGTGTTCTGTAAGCCCGTAAGCACGCTTTTCAAAGTGCCGGGGGTTATAAATCTGTTCCAGAAAATTTCAAAATTGCTCATTGTATTTATTTGTTTATGCTTGCCGCAATTAAAATAGACGGCTGTTTATCCAAAATAACCGCGTTAATTTTGCCGTTGGATAAGTCCATCATTGCAAGCGCGCCCGTGCTGTACGCCTTCGTGGTGAGGTTAGTAAATCCGTCGTATTCAAAATCCGCATCACCGTTCGAATACATATAACCCGTAGTTCCCGCTTGCGTACCTATGCAATACGACTTGGACTGCGCCTTTAAAATTTCCTCAACGTCTTCTACGGTAGTGCAGCCGTCGAAAGTAGTGTCGCTTTCAAGTACGGTAATGACCTGTGCCGAGGTGTAATAGCCCGTTGCAAAATTTACTTGCTTTTGGCGTTCTTCGTTTACGGTCATTCCTGCCATACCGATATCACTGTTACCGGACTGTACGTCGGATATAATTGCATCGAACTCCATATCCTTAACGAAGAGTGTCTTATTCAGCTTTTGCGCTAAGTTGTAAGCTATTTCTATGTCCACGCCTACAAAGTCGCTGTTGTCGTTGTAGGATTCGAACGGCGGGAAGTATGCGTTCGTTGCAACCACGAAATCTCCGTCTTGAGGCGTAGCCGTTTTGTTTGCATAAGAAAAAGTTGCCGTGCCGTCAAAGTAAGAGTTAATCAGTGTATCCAAAGACCCGTCGTCTTTCCACTCTGCAAGATAATCGTTTACCTGTGTTAAAAGATTGTCGTTGCTCTTTGCGATGGCAAAGGCGTATTCTTCTTCCGTAAGTTCTATATCTTTAAGAACTTTTACGGGCGAGCCGCTGTTGCACGCCGTCATAGTTGCCGCACACGTTAAAGCAACCGTTGCGGCTGCTATTGCTAAAATCGATTTTTTCATAATATTTTTACCTCTGAAATTTTGTTACGAGTTACACTATACATCTTGCATAAAAATAAATCAAGCAATTTTACATAGAAATTATTTTTATTCATTTTTTTGTATAATTATTTATTTTTTAAAATTTTATGCGGCTTGCGAATTATGAAGAAAAAACGAAAATTTTGTAAAATATTTAACAATTTTTGTTAATTACTTGCAAAAGCGTTTTACTCGTGTTAAAATTAAGTAGTTGGAAATATTTACCTATTGAGCGGGGCGTTATGAACGAAGTTATTAAGTCAATCACCGAAGCCGAGGCAAAAGCGGCTGAAATAAAGGCGGACGCCTTGCAAAAGGCGGCTGAAATTGCCGCTACCGCCGAAATGCGTGCCGAAGAGATTTCAAGAAAGTGTGAAACAGACTGTAAGCTTTTCAGGGAAAATCAGCTAAAAAAGGCTGAACGGGATGCTGAAGCAAACTATGAAAAAGAAATCTCGGAGAAGAGCGGCAAGGCGAAGGCTTATGCGGATTTGCTTATAACTAAGACCGACGGAACGGTAAACGAAATCGTGCGGAGGATAACCCGTGGCAGTTGCTGAGATGCAAAAGCTTAATCTCGTGGCAATGTCTTATGATAAGAACGCCATTTTGAACGCGCTCCAAAGAACGGGTGCGGTAGAGGTTAAGACCCATTACGAGGCTGAGAATACTTCGGTAATTAGCGAAGACCTTGACGGGCTGAGTGCGCGCTTTGCTCGCGTGGACGGCGCGCTCGGGCTTCTCTGTGCCGAAGTTGACGCTTTTAATAAAGATAATAAAATAAAGTCGGACGATTTGAAGGACGGATTTTTCGTTTCTTACCGTGAATTTATCGGCGCGCGTTCGCTTGAAGACGAGTGCGAGGGAATAGTTGAAAAAATCAACTGTCTTTTTGACGAGAGAAGGGAGCTTACCGCCGCCAAAGCAAAGACGGAAAGAAATCTTTCAGCCGCAGAAATTTATGCGGAGGTAGGGGAAAAGATAAAGGATTTTTCCTCAACTCAACACGTAAAAATCAAACTTGGGACAATCCCTGCCGCAGAGACGGACAACCTTCTAAGGGCGGTCGTCGAAAAAGAGCTTTGCCATTGCGAAGTTTTAAAAACGGACTCGGAGACTGCGCTTATCCTTTTTGCCGCACACAAAACCGAAGAGGGTTTGGAAGAAATTTTTCAATCGTGTTCGTTTACGCCCTGTCCGTTTTCTCCCGAAAAGTCGGGTACGGAGATTTATGCCGAGCTTAAAGCCGAGCTTGAAAATATATGCGCCCGTCTTGACGGAATTTCAAAGGAAATTTACGGACTTTCCAAAAATATAAAAACGCTTAAAATTTACAGCGACTATCTTGGTTTCGAGCTTGAAAAACTCAGCCTGTCCGAAAAAATGCGTGCAACCGCTACAACTTTTTTGTTGGAAGCTTATCTTCCCAAAGAAGCGGAGGAACTCGTAAAGTCGGCGTTGGACGATGTCTCTGCCGTTTACTACGAGTTCAGCGAGCCGTCTGAGGACGAAATGCCGCCCACACTCTATAAGAATAACGAGGTGGTAAAGAACTTCGAAGCCATAACCAATATGTATTCGCCCGTGAACGCGCGCGAGTTTGACCCCAACGCCGTTATGGCTTTCTTTTACAGCCTTTTCCTCGGTTTTATTATGGGGGATATAGGTTACGGACTGTTAATGCTTATAGGCGGCGGAGCAATTTACCTTAAAACCCGTTCCTCCGACAGCGGTATAAAAAGACTGTCGGGTGTGTTCGCGATAGGCGGTATTTTTGCCATATTATGGGGTCTATTGTTTGCTTCGTTCTTCGGAGTGGGGATTTTCAATTCCGTTATGCCCGACCCCAAAGACGATAAATGGCATTTTATGGGCATAGAAATTCCGTCGGTTCTCGTTATCAGTCTTGAAATCGGCGTTGTTCACCTTATGGCGGGCTATATTTGCCGCGCGGTACAGTGTATGCGCCGCGCAAATTTCTGGGACGGTATGCTCGACGGCTTCGTTTGGGCAGTATTTTCTATCGGCGTGGGTCTTGCAATCGTCGGACTTTTGGACGAGGCAAACGTCGGTATTTTAGCCATAGTCGGGGGTGTAATGGCTGGAGCGAGCCTTCTTATTGCCGTTTTGACGGCGGGAAGAAAGGAAAAACTACTTGGCAAATTCACCAAGGGCTTCGGAGCGGCTTACGGCATTATCAACTACGTTTCGGATATTCTCAGCTATGCAAGGCTTTACGGTCTTATGCTTTCGGGCGCGGTAATCGCACAGATTATTTCAAGTTATTCGCTTGACTTTATCGCAAGCGGAAATATAGGTCTTATAATTCTTGCGGTCGTGCTTATGCTCGTGGGGCACGCGTTTAACCTTGCGATCGGGCTTCTCGGCGCGTACATTCACGACGCAAGACTTCAATACGTTGAATTCTACGGCAGGTTCTTCGAGGGCGAGGGCGAACTATTCGCGCCCCTCGGTTCTAACCGTAAATATATTAAGTTAACAAACAATTAATCTTTGGAGGTTTTTATGGAAACAGGATACGTTATAGGTATCATAGGAATTGCGCTGTGCGTGCTTCTGTGCGGCGTGGGCTCTGCGCTCGGTCTTTACAAGACGGGCAGTGCGGCTGCCGGTGTATTGGGCGAAAGTCCCAAAAAGTTCGGTAAAGTGCTCGTCCTCGTGCTTCTTCCCGCAACGCAGGGTATCTACGGCTTCATTATCGGCATAATCGCGTCAAGCTCGCTTGTCGGAACTATGACCGAAGCACAGGGCTGGACGCTTTTGGGCGCGGTTCTTCCTATGGCGCTTTCGGGTCTTATCACTGGTATCTTGCAGGGCAAGTCGGCAGTTAACTGTATCTATGCAGTCGGCAAGCAGGATTCTCTCGGCGGTAAGCTCATTATCTATCCCGCAATGATAGAGTTCTACGCCATCTTAGGACTTATTATATCAATAATGCTCATTCCGAGCTTCGCTTAAATCATGAGTAAAGAAAGTATCGTACAGCGAATAATTTCGGACGCCGAAAAAGAGGCTGAAAATATAATTTCGCAAGCGGAAGCGCGCGCTGCGCAAGCAGTGGACGACGCGTCTTTGCGCGCGGAAAGAAAGCTTACGGGCGTAAAGGCGGAGGTCGCGCAGAAAGTTAAGGCAATTCTTGACGGAAAGGCTGCAACCGCAAGGCTTGACGCCGCTAAGGCGGAGCTTAGAGAAAAAAGGCGGGTTATAGACACCGTCTATAAAAACGCGCTTGCAGCGCTAGTCGCGCTTGACAAAAAGGGCTCGCTTTCTCTTGCCGAACGGCTTTTATGCGAGTTTGCGGAAGAGGGCGACGAGATATTATTTGCACCGAATTACAAATATTCTGCCGAAGTTTCAAAGCTTGACGTGGTTAAAGCGAAGAAGCTCAAAATTTCAAACGCCAAAGCGGACGTCGGCGGCGGGTTTGTTTTAAAAGGAAAAAATTCCGATAAGGACGTTTCCTACGGCGCGCTGTTGCAGTTCGACAGGGAAGAACGTCAGGCGGAAATTGCCGCCGCAATTTTCAAAGGTTAATTATGCGTAAGTCTTTAGACTATATAAACGGCGTTATTGCCGCAAAGGAAGTTTATCTTTTGGGTGATAAAATATCCAAGCTCTGCGAAAGCAGCGCCGAGGACGCTTTCCGTGCTATTTCGGAAAGCGGTTTCGGCAAGGGCGCGGAAGCCGTTTCAGTCTACGAATACGAAAAGCTTTTATATGCCGACGAGCGCGATTTAGACGAATTCATACGGGAATATGCGCCAACTAACGCAGAAAAAGCGTATCTTTTGTCCCCGCGCGATTTTCACAACGCAAAGGCGATTTTAAAGGCTCATTTTTTAAAAACCGACGCAAATAAAATGCTTGCACCCGAGGGGCTTTTAAGCATAGAAGAGATAACGCGCAGTATAGAAGAGGGAAATTATAAGCCTTTGGGTGAAGAACTCTCTTCCGCTTGTGAAAAGGCTGCGGCGCTTTTTGGCGAAGATAACGCCGAAAATGCTTCGGGCGCAGAGGTGGGCGCAATATTCGAAAGGGCGCTTTATGCGCGTTTAAAGGCCGTTTGCGCAAGAAATCCGATGCTTAAAAAGCTTACGGCAAAAAAGTCGGATTTAACGGATATTTTAACGGCTCTTCGTTCAAAGACCCCCGAATATGCCGCAAATAACTACGTTTTGTGCGGGAAATTGAAGGCTTGTCAGCTTGAAAACTTATTCCTTGAAGACGGAGAAAAAGCCGTCCACGCACTTGACGGCACGGGGTATGAAAAGTTTCTGCAAACGTGTATCGAAGATAAATCCGTCGGCTTGCCTTTGACGCGCGGCGAGCTTATACGCGATAATATTGAAATCGATTTTCTTGCAGAAAGAAAGTACGAGTTGAAGCGTACCCAGCCGTTTTTATACTACGTATTGCGCCGTCGCGCCGAAAACGCGAATTTAAGAATACTCTTCGTGTGTCTTTTGGCGGGAATGAGTGAAAGCGAAATAAAGAAGCGTTTGCGCTCTGTGTGAGGTGGCTATGGAAGGAAAAATTGCTATTATCGGCGACGGCGACAGTATAACCGTTTTTAAGGCGGCAGGCGTTGCCACGTTCGCGGCTGAAAACGAAAACAAGGCGAAAGAAATATTAAGAAAAGTAGCCAAAGAATATAAAATAATATTTTTGACCGAAGAGCTTGCCCGTCCTTTAAGCACGTTCTTAAAGAGGTTTGACGAAGAGCCTTATCCCGTTGTATTAAGCATACCGTCGGGAAACGGCAGCACGGGTTACGGCACTGAGTGCTTAAAAAGCGCAATGGAGCGCGCTTTGGGCGTTGATATTCTTTTTAACAATTAAACGGCAAAATTTTTTAGCAGTATAAATAAGGATTTAATTATGGGAAAAACAGTCAAAATTTCCGGACCGTTGATTATTGCAGAGGGAATGGCGGACAGTAAGATGTTCGACGTTGTCCGCGTGTCCGATAAGGGGCTTATCGGCGAAATTATCGAGCTTCGCGGAGATAAAGCCTCTATTCAGGTTTACGAAGAAACTTCGGGGTTAGGCCCTGACGAAGAAGTGGTTTCCACGGGCGAACCGCTTTCTGCGGAGCTTGCGCCGGGGCTTATCTCGGGTATCTTCGACGGAATTCAACGCCCATTGACCACTCTTTATTTTAAATACGGCGCGCGCATTTCGCGCGGCGTTTCGGTAAACAATCTCGACCGCGAGAAAAAGTGGCGGTTCGTTCCTGCCGTCAAAAAGGGCGATAACGTGTCCGAAGGCGACGTTTTGGGTACTGTTCAGGAAACCGAGCTTATAGAACACAGAATTTTAGTCCCCAACGGAATGAGCGGAAGCGTTCTATCGATTGAACAGGGCGATTTCACTATTGAGGATACCGTTGCTGTTTTGCAGACGGCAAACGGCAAACGCCCCGTATGTATGTTAAGAAAATGGCCCGTAAGGCGCGGCAGACCGTATAAAGAAAAATTATCTCCCGTCAATCCTATGATAACGGGGCAAAGGGTTGTCGATACGCTTTTCCCTATTGCCCGCGGCGGCGTTGCGGCAGTGCCCGGACCTTTCGGCAGCGGGAAAACGGTAGTTCAGCACCAGCTTGCTAAGTGGGCTGACGCCGATATAATAGTCTACATCGGTTGCGGCGAACGCGGCAATGAAATGACGGACGTTTTAAACGAATTCCCCGCCCTCAAAGACCCAAAAACGGGCGAACCTATTATGAAGCGAACGGTGCTTATCGCAAACACCTCGGATATGCCCGTTGCCGCGCGTGAAGCAAGCATATATACTGGTATAACCATTGCGGAGTACTTCCGTGATATGGGTTATAACGTTGCGATTATGGCTGACTCTACGTCGCGTTGGGCAGAGGCTCTCCGCGAAATGAGCGGACGCCTTGAAGAGATGCCCGGCGACGAGGGCTATCCTGCTTATCTTTCAAGCCGACTTGCCGAGTTCTACGAGAGAGCCGGCATAGTCAAAATTTTAGGTAAAGGCGACAAGACGGGCTCGGTTACGGCAATCGGCGCGGTTTCCCCTCCCGGAGGAGATTTGAGCGAACCCGTTTCACAGGCAACTCTCAGGATAGTTAAAGTTTTCTGGGGGCTTTCGGCTTCCTTGGCGTACAAGCGGCATTTCCCCGCAATCGATTGGTTAATCAGCTATTCGCTTTACGTTGACAGAATGAAGGATTGGTACGACGAGAACGTCGGGGCGGACTTCTACCGTTACCGTCAGTTCGTTGCCACGGTTCTTCAGGAAGAGGCGGCTTTGGACGAAATCGTCCGCTTAGTCGGCGTAGACGCCCTCTCTTCGAGGGACAGGCTGACTATGGAAACTGCTAAAATAATCCGTGAGGACTATTTGCATCAGAACGCCTTTGACGACGTGGATACGTACACTTCGATGAAAAAGCAGTTTTTAATGCTAAAACTTATATACGAGTTCTATTCCCGCGCCAGCGAGGCTGTGGAAAACTTCGCCGATATGAACGCAATTCTTGCTTGTCCGTGTAAGGACAAGATAGGCCGCGCAAAATATATCACCGAAGACAACCTTTCGGAATTTGACGAAATCTTAAAAACTATGGCGACCGAGCTTAAAGCGTTAAGCCAAGGGGGCGACGACAATGTTTAAAGAATATAAAACGATAAAGGAAGTCGTCGGACCGCTTATGCTCGTCGAGGGCGTTGAGGGCGTAACCTATAATGAGCTCGTAGACGTAATCTGTTCTAACGGAGAAATCCGTCGCGGAAAAGTTCTTGAAATCAACCGCGACAGAGCGGTGGTGCAGCTCTTCGAAAATTCGCAGGGCTTGCAGATTGCAACGGCAAAGGCGCGCTTTACGGGGCACAGCCAACAGCTTGCCGTTTCAAAAGATATGTTGGGGCGCGTATTCGACGGTATGGGTAACCCGCGCGACGGTGGAGCGCCCGTTATCCCCGAAAAGCTTTTGGATATCAACGGCGAACCGATTAATCCCGCAGCCCGCGACTACCCTGACGAATTCATTCAGACGGGAATTTCCGCAATTGACGGCTTAAATACCCTCGTAAGAGGACAAAAACTGCCCGTTTTCTCTATGAGCGGACTGCCCCACGCCGAGCTTGCGGCGCAGATTGCAAGGCAGGCGACGGTGCGCGGAGGCGACAGTAAATTTGCCGTAGTTTTCGCTGCGATAGGCATTACTTTCGAAGAAGCGCAATTTTTCGTGGACGACTTTAAACGTACGGGCGCAATAGAGCGTACTGTTCTTTTTACAAACCTTGCAAACGACCCCGCGGTAGAGCGTATAGCTACCCCGCGTATGGCGCTAACCTGTGCGGAATATCTTGCTTTCGAGTGCGGAATGCACGTTTTGGTAATAATGACGGACATAACCAACTACGCGGAAGCGTTGCGAGAAGTTTCCGCCGCACGAAGAGAAGTACCCGGACGGCGCGGTTATCCAGGTTATTTGTACACCGACCTTGCGACTATGTACGAGCGTGCTGGAAGAATAAGGGGCAGCGAAGGCTCTATAACGCAAATTCCCATTCTGACCATGCCCGAGGACGATAAAACTCACCCCATACCCGACCTTACGGGATACATTACCGAAGGACAAATCATTCTTTCGCGTGATTTATACAAGAAGGGCATTAATCCGCCCATCGACGTTTTGCCCTCACTGTCCCGTCTTAAAGATAAGGGCATAGGCAAAGGCAAAACGCGTGAGGACCACGCAGATACAATGAACCAGCTTTTCTCTGCTTATGCAAGCGGAAAAGAGAGTAAAGAGCTTTCGGCGATTTTGGGCGAGGCGGCTCTTTCCGATACGGATAAACTTTTTGCAAAGTTTGCCGAACAGTTTGAAAAGTTGTATATAAACCAAGGCTTCGATGCAAACAGACCCATAGAAGAAACGCTTGATTTGGGTTGGGAGCTTTTGAAAATTCTGCCCATAGGTGAACTTAAACGTATTCGTCAGGCTTATATCGATAAGTACTTAAAGAAAGACGAAAATCAAGATTGACCCCCATATATGCTTGAAATAACGCTAAATTATAAGGTTTGATAATGGCTCGTTTGAACGTAAACCCTACCCGTATGGAAATGAAAAAGCTGAAAGCAAGGCTCGATACGGCTGTAAGGGGACACAAACTGTTAAAGGATAAGTCGGACGAAATGGTTCGCCGCTTTTCCGTAATAATAAAGGAAAACAAGCTGCTTCGCGACGAGGTGGAAAAAGAGCTTGCCGAAACTTTGAAACAGTTTTCGGTGGCGCGCTCAGTTACTCCATCGTATAAAGCGGAAACTGCTTTTGCTATGCCTTCGGTTGCGGTCAAGGCAGACTGCTCGACTCAAAGCATAATGGGCGTAGACGTGCCGCAGCTTTCCGTATCTGCCGATAAGCGCACTGAGGGGCTGCCATACGCTTATCCCGAAATCACGAGCGAAGCAGACTATTCGGTGGAACGCGCTTCCGCGCTTATCCCTAAGCTCTTGCGCCTTGCCGAGGTTGAAAAAACCGTCCGCATGCTCGCAGACGAAATCGAGCGCAATAAGCGCCGCGTAAACGCCTTAGAGTACGTTATGATACCGCAACTTCAAGAAACCATAAAATATATTAAATCGAAGCTTGACGAAAACGAGCGTGCTGCCGTAATCAGATTGATGAAAGTAAAAAATAAAACTTAAACAGCTTCATAGTCCGTCCCTGCGTTCTTCTTTGCGTTTTCGATGTCCGCGCCGTTAAGTTCCATTATCTGGTCGACGATATCGCTTAAATCGCCGTCGGGTTTAATGCCGCGAAGCAAGTTCTTGAGTTCTTGTCTTTTCATAAAATCCTCCTACGCTTTTTACGGGTGCGCTCCCGATAGATTGTTTTATGTGCACCAACCTTTTTACGCCTTAATTGCTTTGGGCATATTAAAAGACAGCCGCTTCCGACTGCCTTAATTTTTTGGTATTAAAAAAGCAGAGTGTTTTACTCTGCTTTATCGTATATTGCTTTTGCTTTATCGTAAACCTTTTTAAGCTCTGCTATCATATGCGTAGGGTCAAAACCAGGTTCGCCTTCGTCGCATATTTCTGGAACATAATCGTTGAATATTTGTGCTATTTCTGCGTTTTCATTTTCGATTTCGTCGTAATTATCACAAATAAATTTAGGCATATCAATAGAAAACTTAAACGGCTTTATCTTACCATTAAACAAGTCTTGAAATTGATTAAGAATCTGATTTATCATATTCCCTCCAATCTGTTTTAGGTTTCTTCATATCAATAAAAGAAACTACTTCGTTTGTATCTTTTAAATAAACTACTGCTATTTTGTTATAAAACTTTATTCTTCGTCCATCTGCTTGAAGATAATTAAAAGGCATATTGTTGCAAATCTCTTTTATCTTGGTTTTATTATCAGCAAACCTACTTAAAAGTCGTGCTACGCCGTGATCGGTAAGTTCAATGCCTTCTTCTCGAAATTCGTAATAAGTATCAATAGCTTTTTGCTTAAAAGAAGAATTCCACTCTTTTCCCTTAATTTTGAAAATCGTGGTTTTCTCTCTTCGCAATAGCGCATATTCTGTACTGTTTTTATTATACTTTAAACTTTGCAATTTTGCAAGAGTTTGCGGTGTTCTTTCAGTACCTAATACTTTGCGTATACATTCAAGCTCTCTTTAGTCCCTATTTCACACACCCCCGCGGATAAAGCCGCGGGGGCATTATGCCAATTTTTACAATACGGATTAGTTAAATTTAACTATAAAAATCAAAACCGAGGGGTTGCATATATTATAAAATTGTGATATAATAAACTAATCTTATATAATTAATACAAAATTAAACTTACGTTATAGTTAAAAATTGGAGTAAAAATGGGGAAGGCGCTGCTAATCAAACTCAAAGAATCGCTCATTTCGGTATTGCCGATAGCGGTTATAGTCTTAATCATCTCATTTACGCCTCTTGCGCCGCTTTCCTCAACCGAGCAAATTACTTTTGCGGTGTGCGCGGTATTTCTGATTTTGGGCATAGGACTTTTCAATCTCGGCGCAGACCTTGCAATGACGCCTATGGGCGGGCACGTGGGCACGGGGCTTACCAAATCCAAAAAGGTTATCGTCCTTATTTCCGTATGCTTTATAATGGGCGTGCTTATTACGGTTGCCGAGCCTGACCTTTCCGTTCTTGCGTCGCAGGTCAAAGATGTAATGAATAATACGGTGCTTATTGTAACCGTTGGCGTGGGCGTGGGAATTTTCCTCGTCTTAGCCGTGCTTAAAATCGTATTCCACAAAAGCCTTTCTATGCTTTTAATGTTTTTCTATATGATGCTGTTTGCAGGCTGCGCGCTATTATTAGAGAACGAGAAAAGCGACTTCCTTGCCCTTTCGTTTGATTCGGGCGGCGTTACGACAGGTCCGATTACAGTTCCTTTCATAATGGCGCTCGGCTTCGGTATTGCAACTACCGTCGGCGGCAGGGACGCCAACGAGAACAGCTTCGGGCTCATTGCCCTTTGCTCAATCGGTCCTATTATTGCGGTCATTGCGCTGTCCATGTTTTCTAACGGCGCGATAGATTCAAGCAAATTAATCGAAGGCTATAAAACCGTTGAAGAAAGTATTAATGCCAATGCAATAGGGCACGCGTTTTTAAGTACTGTACAAAACGTTGGAATTGCACTTGGCCTAATAGTTATTTTCTTCTTCGTTCTTCAATTCACCGTTTTGAAATTGCCCCGCCAAAAGCTCGCCCAAATAGGCATAGGCATAGTGTATACTTTTTTCGGGCTCGTTATTTTCCTCGTTGCGGTGGAAGTGGGTTTTATGCCTATCGGCTATAAGCTCGGCTCTGAAATCGCTAAGTTCTCCGAACCCGTCCTTGCCGTATTCGGCTTTGTAATCGGTTTGGTAGTAGTTCTTGCAGAGCCCGCGGTACACGTTTTAAACAAGCAGGTCGAAGAGGTTACGGGCGGCGGCGTCAAAAAAATCGAAATGGTACTTGCCCTGTCGCTTGCAGTCGGCATTTCGATATGTCTTTCTATTATCAGAATGATTGTACATTTCTCGTTACTGTACTATCTTATACCCGGTTATCTCATATCGTTGGGACTTTCGTTCTTCGTTCCCAAAATTTACACGGCAATCGCGTTCGACTCGGGCGGGGTTGCAAGCGGACCTTTAACTTCGAGTTTCATTTTGCCTTTAGTCGTGGGCGCGTGCGTTGCCGTCAGCGGTGCTGACAACGTTTTAACCGACGCTTTCGGCGTTGTGGCAATGGTAGCAATGACGCCTCTTATAACAATACAGGCGTTGGGCTTCAAGGCGGTTATGTCCAAGAAAGTCCGCCACAAAATTGCTATGAAGAGAATTTTGTCTGCCGACGACGAGCAGATTATTTACTTTAAATAGGAGGAGCTATGGCTGAAAAAACACCCGTAAAGGAACGCGCGGCTGCGGCAAAAGAACGCGTAACGGCGGCTAAAAAAGAAATAAAACAGCGCGTAGCGCAAAAAGTAAAGCCCGCCTCGCCGAACACCGTTACTTCGAACAGACTTAAACTTCTCGTAACTATCGTCGGCAGAAACAAGGCGGAGTATTACACCGACCTTATACAGTCCTTCGAGGTGAATATGCAGATGGTCGTTCTTGCGAGCGGCACGGCAAACGCGAAAATGTTGGGACTGTTGGGACTTACAGACAGCGAAAAGGTAGTTATTTTAGGCGTCATTCAGGAAAATAAAATTCCCGACGCTCTGCACACTTTGGAACAGAAATTCAACACCATAAAGGACGGCAAGGGCGTTGCCTGCACCGTACCGTTGACAAGCGTTATAGGCACGCTTATTTACGGCTTTTTATCAAACAACAGACTTACCGTCAAGGAGAGTAAATAATGAACGGATACGAGATGATTTTGTGCATTGTGGACGCCGGATTTTCCGAACTCGTCATGGACGCGGCTAAGGAAGAGGGTGCGCGCGGCGGCACGGTAATCCACGCCCGCGGTACTGCCAACAAAGAGGCGGAGCAGTTCTTTCATATAGCAATTCAGCCCGATAAAGAAATAGTTATGATTTTAGTGCCCGCTGAAATCAAGGACAACGTACTGCACGCGATATATAAAAACGCGGGACTTAAAAGCGAGGGCAAGGGCATTGCCTTTTCCGTACCCGTGGACGAGGTGGTGGGTATTTCCGCTCCCGCCGCTCCCGAAACCAAAGAGGAAGAAAATAAATAATTCACTGTCAACGCCCCCGCCTTTGGCGGGGGCGTAAAAGAAGGTATTATGGAATTCGAAACGCTTTGTCTGCATGCGGACGACAATAAAAAGGACGAGTGGGGCACGATTACGACCCCCATATGTCAGTCGGCGACTTTCGTACATAAGGGGGTAGGAGTGCCCTCCGAATACAGCTATTCGCGCCTTTCCAACCCAACCCGCACGCACCTTGAAAACACCGTTGCCGCCCTCGAAGGCGGTTTCGCCGCGTTTGCCTTTTCTTCGGGAATGTCGGCAATTTCAACGGTTATGAAGCTCTTCAAAGCTCCCGCGCATATAATCGCCTCCGACGATTTATACGGCGGAAGCCTTCGCCTTTTCCGCAACGTCAACGCGGCGGACGGCTTTACTTTCGATTTCGTTGATACGGGCGACGCGGCAAAGGTTAAATCGCTTATCCGCAAGGAAACCGTTGCAATTTATTGCGAAACGCCTTCCAACCCACTAATGCACGTATCGGATATTGCCGAGCTCTCGGAAATAGCTAAACAATACGGGCTTTTACTCATAGTGGATAACACCTTTTTAACGCCATATTATCAACGCCCTTTACGGCTCGGAGCGGATATAGTTATACACAGCGGTACGAAGTATCTCGGCGGGCATAACGATACGCTTGCGGGCTTTGCGGTTGTGGCAAACAAAGAGCTTGCCGAAAAGCTTGGCTATCTCTATAAAACTTTCGGCGCATGCCTCGCGCCTTTCGACTGTTTTTTAATAGAGCGCGGAATAAAAACGCTGCCTTTGAGAATGGATAAAATCAATGCGAACGCGGCTGAAATCGCAAAGTGGCTACGCGGAAGAAAGGAAGTTAAAAAGGTTTACTTCGTCGGCTTTGAAGACCATGCGGGTTACGCCGTTTCAAAAAAACAGTCCACGGGCTTTGGCGGAATGATTTCGTTCGAGGTCGAAAACCGCGCACTTGCCGAAAACATTTTAAGAAAAGTCAAAGTTTTTCAGTACGCGGAAAGCTTGGGCGGGGTTGAAAGCTTAATAACTTACCCGATGTTGCAGACCCATGCCGACGTGCCCGAAGAAGAGCGTAACGCCCGCGGAATAACCGAGGCTTTCCTGCGAATGTCGGTAGGCATCGAGAACGTCAACGACTTAATAGAAGATTTGAAGCAGGCTTTTGAATTATGACAGACTTCAATACGATCCGTGAAAGAAAAGGCACGAACAGCTTAAAATACGACTTTGCCAAAGAGCGCGGCAAAAGCGAAGATTTAATTCCTCTTTGGGTTGCGGATATGGACTTCCCCGCCCCCGCAGAGGTTATTTCCGCGCTTAAAGAAAAGGCGGAGCACGGTATATTCGGCTACTCCGAACCTGACGAAAATTACTTTTCGGTTTTACGAAATTGGTTTTTAACGCGACACGGTTGGGAAACCAAGCCCGAAAACTTCGTTTTAACGTGCGGGGTGGTGTTTTCAATCTGCGCGCTTCTTCGCGCAATGACAAATGCGGGCGACGCCGTTCTAATCTGCCAACCCGTCTATTATCCCTTTGCCGAAAGCGTTTTGGATAACGGCAGAAAACTAATAGTCAGCGAACTGAAAGAAGAGAACGGTTTCTATACCGTGGACTTTTCCGATTTCGAAAAAAAGATTACAGAAAACGGTGTAAAAGCCTTTATTCTCTGCAATCCGCACAACCCCGTCGGCAGAGTGTGGACGAAAGAAGAGTTAGAGAAAATGGGCGATATTTGCTTAAAGCACGGCGTGTTCGTCATTTCTGACGAAATTCATTCGGATTTTATCTACGGCGAAAACGGGCACACGGTTTTTTCAACCGTCAAAAAAGAGTTCGAAGATATTTGCGCTATATGCACAGCTCCCACAAAAACCTTCAATATCGCGGGTTTGCATATTGCAAATACATATATCAAAAACGACGGAGTGCGCGCAAAATTCAAAAGAGAATTGGACAGGCAGGGCTATTCACAACCGAATATAATGGGGCTCGTTGCGTGTCAGGCGGCATACGGGTACGGCGCGCCGTGGCTTGAAGAACTGAAAGAATATTTAACTAAAAATCTGCAACTCGTGCGGGAGTACGCCGCCAAGCTCAACGGAATTAAGCTTATCGAGCCTCAGGGCACTTATCTCATATGGCTCGACTGCCGCGCGCTCAACCTGACCGATAAAGAACTTGCCGCGCTGTTTGAAGATAAGGCGGGGCTGTGGGTTGACGACGGATATATATTCGGCGAAGGCGGCAGCGGTTTTGAAAGAATAAATATAGCTTGTCCGCGTAAGATTTTAAAGCTTGCGCTTGACAGGTTAAGTACGGCGGTACGGAAATTATGAGAATTGACGAAATTTTAAAAAAGAAAAGAACTCTGTCCTTCGAGGTCTTTCCACCCAAAAAGGACGGGGGAGAGGAATACGGCAAGCTTATTAAAACCATTGACGAGCTTAAAGGGCTGAACCCCGATTTTATAAGCGTAACCTACGGCGCAAGCGGCACAAACGCCCGAAGCGCTGCGGAAGTTGCGGGGCATATCAAAAATATGGGGTTAGAGCCTTTGGCGCATATAACGGGCGGACCTTCCTCGCCTGCGGATATAGACGCTCTTGCCCAAAAACTTCAAAACTTAGGCGTAGAAAATATTTTGGCGCTGCGCGGCGATAAACCCGCTGAATACGACGCGGACTACTGTAAACACTTCGCCCACGCGTCCGACTTGGAGGAATACCTTTCAAAGTACGGCTTTTGTATGGGTGCGGCTTGTTATCCCGAGGGGCACATTGAAAGCGATACCCTTTACAGCGACATTGAAAATTTAAAAAAGAAGGTAGAGAGCGGCGCGGCTTTTTTCATAACTCAGATGTTTTTTGACAACGCCTACTATTACCGTCTTTTGCACGAGGCGCAAAGAATGGGCATAAACGTTCCGATAATTGCGGGAATAATGCCGCTTACAGGCATTAGAAACCTCAACAAAATAAAGTCTATGTGCGGAAGTACCGTTCCCATAGAGTTCAGAAATATGATAGAAGTCTATTCCAAATCCCCCGCGGCTTTAAGGGAAGTCGGCATAAATTACGCCGTATACCAGATAACCGACCTTGTGGCAAAGGGTGCTGCGGGCGTTCATATTTACACTATGAACCGCGCCGACTACGCTGCCGAAATAATTTCAAGACTTAAAAATACTATAAATGAATTCTTCAAAGCTGAATGAACAAATTTACGCCTATCTCGGCTTTCACTCCGTTGAAAGAAGCGAAGAGGTAGACGCTGAAATATCGAAGTGCCTTGACGAGCTGAAAGAGCTTGCGCATTTTCGCTATACTTATAAATTTTTTTCTGCCCTTCCTGATTTTTTACTGTGCGAACCGTATACGGAATATCTTCGCGGCAGCAGCGGCGTAATAGTAGCGGTTATGACGTTAGGCTGCGAGGTTGACGCACGGATAAAATTTTACGGCCGCACGGATGCGGCAAAGTCGCTCGTTTTAGACGCCGCGGCAAGCGCTTATTTGGAGTATCTTTCGGACGAATACGAAAAGACTTTGGGTGAAAATCTGTCTTACAGGTTCTGCCCCGGTTACGGCGGAAGCAGCGTAGAGGACTTAAAGCATATTTTTGAAATTCTATCGCCCGAAAAGATAGGCGTAACACTGTCGGAAACGAATTACATGTTGCCGTCGAAGTCTATGGCGGGAATAATAGCGGTGGGCGGTAAAGCGAAAAAGTCCTGTAAAAACTGTATAGTATACGAACACTGCAATTTGAGAAAAGGGGGTGCAAAATGTTACGGCTCGGAGAAGTTGTAACCGTCTTTGACGGCGGTATGGGCAGCGAGCTTGAAAAGCTCGGTTTTTGCGGTTGCCCCGAAGATTTGAATATTACTCACCCCGAGGTGATAAAAAAAATTCACCTTTCTTATTCGTCCGCAGACTGTATTATGACCAACACCTTCGGCTTGAACAAAATCAAGTACAAGGGCGGTTACGGCATAAAGGAGCTTGCATTAAAGGCAGTTGAAAACGCGCGCGTTGCGGGCAAAAAAGTCATTTTCGATATCGGACCTACGGGCGCTATGATAGAGCCCTTGGGTACGCTGACTTTCGACGAGGCTTACGAAGCCTTTGCCGAAATAGTCGAATACACGAAGGATATAGTTGACGGATATATCGCCGAAACGTTTTCGGATTTGTACGAAATGAAGGCGTGTATCCTTGCAATAAAAGAGCACAGCGATAAGCCCGTGTTTGCCACTATGACTTTCGATACTACGGGCAGAACGCTTACAGGCTCTACCCCCGAAATCGTCGCAAACACATTAGAGGGGTTGGGCGTAGACGCTCTCGGCGTCAATTGCTCGGCAGGTCCAAAGGAATTAGAGGGGGTAGTCGAGCGCTTCTTAAAGTGCAGCGGCGTGCCCGTAATGGTTCAACCCAACCGCGGCTTGCCCGTTTTAAAGGACGGCAGAACGGAGTATATTCTCGATATAGAAGAGTTCGACTTTTATATCGATAAATTTATCCGAAACGGCGTTGCCGTTGTCGGCGGGTGCTGCGGCACTACGCCCGAATTTATAAAAAAAATAAGCCGTTTCAGCGGTCAGAAGGTTAAGCCTCGCAATGTGGAGAGGGCAACCGTAGTCAATTCCGCAACCAAAGCCGTTAATATCAGCGGCGTTAAAATCTGCGGTGAACGGCTCAACCCCACGGGCAAGAAAAAGCTAAAAGAGGCGTTAATTTCGGAAAATTACGATTTTCTCGTGGACGAAGCCGTAGCCCAGCAAGAGGCGGGGGCAGACGTTCTCGATCTCAACGTGGGGCTTCCTCAACTTGACGAAAAGTCGGTTATAGTAAAAGCGGTGCGTAAGGTTCAGGAATTCGTAGACCTGCCTTTACAGATAGACTCGTCCGAAAGTGAAGCAATCGCACAGGGCGTGCGATACTATAACGGCGTACCGCTCATTAACAGCGTGAACGGCGAAACCGAAGTAATGGACGCTATTTTCCCTATTGCAAAAAAATACGGCGCAGTGGTGCTGGGGCTTACTATGGATAGCCGCGGCGTACCCAAAACCGCAAAAGAGAGATTTGCAATTGCAAAGCGCATAGTCGAGCGTGCCGAAAGCTACGGCATACCCCGTCATAAGGTAATGATAGACACTCTCGTTCTGACGGCTTCGGCAGAGCAAAAGCTTGTCAAAGAAACGGTCGAGGCTTTGCGGCTCGTGCAGTCTCTCGGCGTTAAAACCGCGCTGGGCGTGTCCAACGTTTCTTTCGGTCTGCCTAACAGAGGACTTTTAAACAAAACCTTCCTCACAATGGCAATGACTTGCGGACTGAATATGCCCATTATGAATCCTCTCGACGGTGAAATGACGGGCGCGGTTAAGGCGTTCGGCGTACTTTCGGGTACTGACGAAAATGCCGAAAGCTATATCGATATTTACAAGGACTATACGGGTACTGTCAGTGCGTTAAAAACTGTAAAAGAAGAAAAAACTTTGGACGCGAAAAGCCTTTACGACTGTATTAAAAAAGGCATAAAATCGCAAGCCGCCGAGCTTTGCTTGCGCGAGCTTGAAACGGCAGACCCGATGACCGTCGTAAACGACGTGCTTATAAAAGCCCTCGAAGAAGTCGGAAAACTCTACGACGGCGGCAAACTCTTTCTTCCGCAGCTCGTATCGTCTGCGGAGGCGGCGAAGTGCGCGTTTGCAGTGGTGTGTGAAAGACTTCCAAAGGGGGCGGCTAAAAAGGCTGTAATCGTGCTTGCTACCGTCAAGGGCGACGTTCACGACATAGGCAAAAATATCGTTAAGGTCGTGTTGCAGTCTTACGGATACGAGGTTATAGATTTGGGCAAGGACGTCCCGCCGCAAACGGTAGCGGACGCGTGCTTAAAGCATAAGCCGTTTGCCGTCGGGCTTTCCGCGCTTATGACTACCACCGTAAAGGGAATGGAAGAAACCGTATCTGCCATTAAAAATGCGGGTTGCAGTTGCGCGGTTTTCGTCGGCGGTGCGGTGTTGAATTCCGAAATCGCAAAAAAAATCGGCGCGGATTATTACACCAAAGATGCGTTGGAATGTGTCAAAACGCTTGATAAGCTTTTATTAAAGTAGTAAACTAATTAAAAATTACATAATTCAATGCGAGTAGTAAATTCGTTTACTGAAAGTAGGGGAAGTACGGTGGAAATCCGTCGCAACAGTCATTACGGTCAAAGTCCGATTGCCTACCCGTTGAAATCACCGTTACTTTTTCTTGGGCAGTGGAGAAGTTTTGTAACGCATTATTTTCACGCCCATTTTTATGTGCGTGATTTTTTATATAAAGGAGAAAAACTTATGAAAAAACTTTTGGCAACTTTTTTGGCAGTATGCGCATCGGTCGCGGCTTTCGCTTTCGCGGGCTGCGATAACGGAAGCGGAGAAAACGGCGGCAGCGACAAAAACGGAGAAGTCATTCTCGAAGTTCAAAGCGTCGCTTTTACCGCAAAGGGCGACTATATTACTCTATCCGAAACCACTTCGGTTAAGGATTATATGGACGCTTTAAAGGATAACGGAGAGCTTGTATTCGGCGGTGAAAACGGCAGCTACGGCTACTATATAACGAGCTTTTACGCTACCGAAGAAAAAATAATCTCTTCCTCGGCAACCTCTTCGGAGGGTTACAGTTGGTCGTTCTATATCGATTTTATCTCTTTGGAGGGGGACGACGCAATTTACGCGTCCGACTATACTACTTACGAATATAACGGCAAAACGTTTTACCCCGCGTCCTTCGGTGTGTCGGGTATCCCTTGCGTAGAAGGACACTCGTATTTGTTCGTTTACGAATATTATAATTTTTCTTGGTAAATGAAAGCAGGGCAAAAGTATAAAATTTCGCCCGCAAAAGAGGCGGCTTATATTTCGGTTACGTGCGCCCTTTTGTTGGGCGGACAGTACGTTTTTTCTTTCGTAGTCGGGGTGGAAATAGTAACCGTTCTTTTGGTGTGCTTTTCAAGCGTTTTCGGCGTAAGGCGCGGAGTAATCCTCGCCGCGTCGTTCAGCCTTTTAAGGTGCTGTATCTTCGGCTTCACGCCCGCAGTGTTCGTGCTGTATATCGTCTATTATCCGGCGCTCGCCGCGGTGTTCGGCGGACTTGGGCACTTTAAAAACTCCGCGTTCGGCGGACTGGGTTTTTTAATTTTTATAAACTTATTGCTTATTTCCGTCTGCACGGCGTGCGCGCTTGCTTACGCGCTTGATTTAATAAAAATATCCCGCCTTTACAAAATAACGGTTGAAGTGCTTCTTTGGGTAATTTTTGCGCTTTGCGCCTTGCTGTTGATTTCATTTAATTGCTTTTTTATCGCCGGAAAAAGGTATATCTTGAAAGTTATAGCCTACGCCGCAATTGCCGCCGTTTGCACGGTTTGCTTCACGCTTTTGGACGATTTGATTACGCCCTTGTTTTTAGGTATGAACCGCCTTTCCGCGCTTGCATATTTTTATGCCTCGTTCACGGCAATGCTGCCGCAAACAGTATGTACGATAGTTACCGTAACTACGCTGCTTTTACCCGTAACAAAAGTTCTTTCCCGCTTCCGCAATAACCGAGCAGTTGAAAATTTGCACTCTCTCTGATATAATGAATTTATGGTTATTCTGATTTCGGGCGCAACCCATACGGGTAAAACCGTTCTTGCGCAAAAACTTATGGAGAAATACAAAATTCCGTATTATTCAATTGACCATTTAAAAATGGGGCTTATAAGAAGCGGACAAACGGAACTTACTGTAAACGACGATACCGAACTTGTGCCTTATCTGTGGGGGATAGTAAAGGAGATAATTAAAACGGCAATAGAAAATAAACAAAATCTTATTATCGAAGGGTGCTACGTCCCGTTTAATTGGCAGAAATATTTCGGTAAAGAATATTTAAAAGAAATTAAATTTTATTGCCTTGTAATGACCGAAAGCTATATCGATAACAACTTTGCCGATATACTGAAATTCGAAAACACAATCGAGCGCAGACTGATAAGTGGAGTATCCAAAGCTGAACTGATTGCAGAAAATAAACGCAACTTGCAGTTATGTAAAGAATATAACTTAAACTGTATTTTAATTGATAAACATTACGAAATAGATATAGAATTATAGTGCCGTTTTAAGTTTTAACAAATTTATTTGATAGCATTGTTTATTGCGGAACTGAAACTGCCTTGAACGATGCCGGAATAAGAGTTGTAACGGTTAAGGTATAAACAAAATCAAGTCGAACTGCTAAATTAGTAGCTCGGCTTTTTTATTGCAAAAAACCGCAACCTAATTCGATTACCGAATTAGGTTGCATGTAGAGCACGGTTTGGATAGAAAGTCGAACTGTTTTTATATTTATTCCACATTATAAAATTATAAAAGTTCCTTTTTCATTTTATCAAATTCTTCTTGTGTTATAATGCCTTCGTCTAAAAGTTTTTTATATTTCAAAATTAAGTCTGCTTTATCAATATTTTGAACACTTGGCATATTGCAATTATCAGTTTGTCCAACAAAACCTATAAGAGCATTATATTCTGGTGAACTTTCTTTTGCTGTAATAATTTTAGAAGAACCATCAAAATAGTTAACTCTAAACTTATAGTATCGCGTTTGAATAATTTCTTGATAATTCAAAACTGCGTGCAATTTATCTGACATTTCAGTATAAGAGTCAAGTATTATAACCGATTTAACATTTGAAGTATCATACTTACCTAAAAATTTTAATTTAAGATTATTTTTAGTTTCGAGTGCATTTACTTTTCTTTTTTCTAAAATCTCTATGTATTGTTTCACTTTCTCGGTATCGTTTAATTTTAATGCTTTAATACTAGGGACTAGTAAAATAAAAAATTCAATTGAATAAAGTACGCAAAGAATAAGCAATGCAAAAATATAATATGGGTCGTCAGAAGAGATAAATAAAAAAGTGATATAAACGGTAACAGCAACTAAAATTGGTAACATAATTAAACTAATAATAAAAAAAGTCTTATTCAATTTATTATATTTTTGCAAGTACTGCTGTTTCTCTTGCTCATTTAAGCAATTAAATGTTTCTTCAATTTTTCTTTTGTCAATGTTGATAGCCATAGGTTTTTTCTCCTTGTAAAAAATAATGCCGTTCCAAAGGGAACGGCATACAGAATGCTCATTCCGCTTTGTTGCGACACAAATTTACATAAATACTTCTCAGGAAATATGAATGCGAAAACGATACACTTCTGCCAGAGTATAGTTTTCCTGAAAAGTATGAAATTTATGTCGCAAGAGTATTTTAGCATAAAGTCATTTTAAAATCAAGTTATAAATTTCTATTTTAAATCTTTGTCAAATTAAAATGGCGATTTTCTTTTCAAAGATATGATAAAGTAGTATAATAAGCGTATGAAAAAAAGTGAAGAACTCTTACAGAAATTTAAATCAAAATTAAAAAAGTATTCTACTTGTGAAGTTACTAAAATGTTTGCTTCGTTTGATAGATATTACTTTAAAAATCATAAAGATGAACCTTTAACCCATACATTTTCTAATGGCTATATTACAAGAAATCTAATTATTCAGCCGTGGTTTTTTAAAGATATCATTTATTATAGTACTTCTTATAATGACCATAGGTCTAAAATTACCGAAGATGAAGCGTGGAAATTATACATCTTATATTGTAATTTTTTTAATGCAATTGAAGCCGAACACGCAGAATTAAATTATGCTAATTCATCTCAAAACAATTTAACGCCAATTCTGTATGGTCATATGCAAGAGCAGGCAATTTATCAAGTTACACAATATCTGTTTATAAACAGATTTAACAGAAATTACCATTTGCTTAAAAATGTAGAGTTAAATTCAATTAGTTTAAATACGATAATATATGAAAAATATCAAATTGACCTTAAAACATATTGCACATATTTAAATATAATTGCTATTTTACCTGTCGGCTTTTCTAATCTAACTGATAAAAAAATATTAGAAAATATTTATAACCAAGATTTATATTTAACAATTTTAGATGATATATCTATAACATATAACGAATGTAGGTCAAAAAATAATAAAGAAATCTTTAAAGTCTTACCTATTTTACATACACAGACTAATGAATATCTAATACCGAGTATTTGCAATATGTTTTCAAGCCTTAAAGACAAATTGTGTTGGCTTTTAAAGGATGAATTTAAAAATAAATCTACTAATAAAGATGCCTTTGTAATCAAATTTGGAGAAATTTTTGAAGACTATGTTTTTGATGTTTTAGTTAAGCAATATGGGGATAAAGTAAAAAGAATTCCACGTGTCGAAAAGGAAAAATCTGCTGATTTTATTATTTGTGGTAAAAACTATTTATTCTTAATAGAAGTAAAATCTGGCGTTGCAAGTATAAAAGCCAAACAGGAAAATTTGGATATTAAATCTTTGAATGAATATATCGTTAATAATGTCATCGACGCTATGGAACAATTAGACAGCTCATCAAATAAATATAAAGATAACAGAGAATTAATTTGTATTATTGTGAATTATGACTTGATATTTGAAGAAGACAGTATTTTATTTGATATATCATCTCTATATGAACCAAAATATTATAGTGTAAATAATCTACTTTTATTTGGCATTGACTATTTTGAAAATTTTATTTATACATATAATACCTTAGAAAAATTAGAAGAACATCTAATAAAATTTAAAGGACAAAAATTAACACTTCACAATTTAACAGAAAATTGCGAAATTGCAAGTAATTATTTTTTTGATGACATCTTTACAAAAGATACGGATGATTTTATTAAATTACTACACAAAGAATAAAATTCGTTTTAGGTTACTACTTCTCCATAATAATAAAGGCGAACCACTTTTATAGTGGCTCGCCTTTTTGCTATAAAAAACACAACCCTATTCAGTATACGAATAAGGTTGTGTGTGGTGCGCCGTAAGGAATTCGAATCCCTAGCCTTTGGTTCCGTAGACCAACGCTCTATCCAGTTG
>CAMWIW010000010.1 GCA_947174415.1 uncultured Clostridia bacterium | reverse complement strand
CCGCCGCTCATTTCAAACGTGCCGCTGAGTGCATACACGCCGCCGCCGAATGAACCTGCCGTGTTGTCACTGATAGCGCCGCCGTTCATTACAAACGTGCTGCCGTTTACATACACGCCACCGCCGACGTTTGTCGATGCAATGTTGCCGCTTATCTCTCCGCCGTTCATTTCAAACGTACCGCCGTTGTGGACATACACGCCGCCGCTGTATGTTGTTGCTTTATTGCCGCTTATCTCTCCGCCGCTCATTTCAAACGTGCTGCCGCTGAAAACACAAACGCCGCCGCCGTAAGTTGTTGCTGTGTTGCCGCTTATAGTGCCGCCGCTCATTGTGAATATAGCCGTTGAATTGCTTACTTGCACACCGGCAGCAAAAGTTGTCGAAGTGTTGCTGCTGATGGTTGCACTCCCACTCATTTCAAACGTGCTGTATGACCCGCAATATACCCCGCCGGAGGCACCTTCCGACTTGTTGTTGGTAATCGTGCCGCCCGTCATATTAAAGGTAAAGCCAACGGTGCTGGTACCGTAACCGTACACGCCGCCGCCGTTTGTCGTTGCAGTGTTGCCGCTTATCTCTCCGCCGCTCATTTTAAACGTGCTGTCGTAACCGTACACGCCGCCGCCATAAGTTGCCGTGTTGTCACTTATTGTGCCGCCGCTCATTTCAAACGTGCCGTTGGTGTAGACATGCACGCCGCCGCCTTGAGTTGCTTCATTGTCGTATATCTCACCGTTGTTGATTACAACAGAACCTGAATAAACCATAACGCCGCCGCCAATTGACGGAGAAGTATTTCCGCTGATTTCACCTCCGTTCATTATAAACTTACCGTATGATACAACGCCGCCGCCACCGCTGTTACCAATCACGTTGTTATTGCTTATTTTACCGCCGTTCATTATAAACGTGCTGTATAAGCTACTCCATACACCGCCGCCTTCGTAATCAGCAGTATTTTCGCTTATTTCACCTCCGTTCATTTCAAACGTGCCATTATATACTATAACGCCGCCGCCATAGCCGTCATTATCCGCACCGTCAGCTCTGTTATTTTTTATAACGCCGCCGTTCATTATAAACTCCGCGTCCTTATGTTCAGTGGCGACGCTACCGCCGCCGGAAACGTTTCCGCTTATCTCACCGCCATTCATTATAAACGTGCCATAAACGCTCACAGCGCTACCATAAGCCGAACTGTTCGCACCTGTTATTTTGCCGCCGCCCGTGCTATCTTGCAGTTCCAAAGTACCCAAAACGTTAATAAACACGCTAATACCTGTTTTTCCGTTGACAGTGTGGCCGTTAAGGTCTAAAATAATATCAGCGTTTGCGGGTATGCTAATTCCGCTGTTTAAAGTCCAGTCTTCGGTTAAAGTGAACGTAACCTGTTTGCCCGTTGCTATACTTTCTTCAACGGCTGCGTTCCACGCTTCCGCTAAGCTTTCGGCAGACTGTGCCGAAACTTCGTCGGTTTGCGAATGTTCCGAAACGATTGCAACCGTTTCGCTGCTTTCAGCGTCTGCAACTGAAAAAGGGTTGCCCGCAAAAGCAATCAAGCAACCGACTAAAACCGCGACAAACGCAACTATTAAGCTTATCTTTACTCCTTTGTTCCTATTTTTGATTTTATACATATCGTATACCTCCTCTCTTTCAAGAGATTTATTTAAAATCCCGCTACACTTGCGCATATGCGGCATTTAACAAATTTAAAAAGGTGGTTCGGGAGGTATTAAGTTTTAAAAGGGTTCACAAATATTTCGCGCTTCCCAAGGGGGAAGGCTTTTTTATTTTAAAAGGCGGTTCGGTTGGATATATATATTATGTATATACGGCTACGGAAAAAGCGGATAAGAGAAAATTCCCTTATCCGCCCCGAACCACATTATTTCGCTTTTTATCGCGGAATAACCGTAAAGTAAAAGACCACGCGCAAACTTTTAGACCCGCAGTTCTTAAATAAAATTCAAGACGGATATAATTCAGTTTTTTCGTGGTCGGTAGCTTTATTATAGTTAAATTTAACTTGCTTGTCAACTCAATTTTGTATGTTTTATAGTTAAATTTTGGTGTAAAATGAAGATATTAGGGGGTCAACGTGAAATGGACGTTATAAAAAAGCTTAATACTATGCGGTTAGAGCGGAATATGAGCGTCTATCGCCTTGCCGAACTTTCGGGTCTGAGCCAGAGCACGCTTGCCAACACATTTACGCGCGGTACAGTGCCATCTATACGCAATTTAGAGCTACTTTGTGAGGCTTTGGGGTGCACTTTGGCGCAGTTTTTCACCGTTGACGAGGTGCAAATGGACCTCACCCCGCAAGAGCAATTACTAATGAATAACTACCGTAAACTGCCCGAAAGCGTAAGGTTTTCAATAGCAACCATAGTTAACACCGTACCGAGCATACAAAATTAACGTTTTTGAGCAAATTAGACCCCGAATATACTACGAAATTGAGCATTTTTTATATACTATTAAATTGAGCATTAAACTATTCCCAAATTTAACAATAATTTAATTCAACCGCATTTATCCGTAAACCGCTCTTTAATCATAAATTCCGACCACAAACGGGCTTGCGCCGAGTTTTCGGCGTATCCGCCCCGAACCACTTTGTGTACCGCCCCCGCGCTTAACGTGCGGGGGCGGGTTTTTCTTTAAAAAATTTTTCAAAAATCGCAAATAAAAATGCTTTTATCTATTTACTAATTATATAAATTGTTGTATAATGTATGTTATGAGTGCGGGCAAAAACGCCGCCAAAAAGATTGCGGTTCTCGCAATACTGACGGCTTTAAGCTTAATAACCTTTATAATCGAAAGTTTATTTCCGCCGCTGATTATCCCCGGCGCGAAAATGGGGCTTGCTAACGTGTTCTCTTTTGCCGCGCTTATTATGTACTCGCCAGTAGAGGCGTTTGCGGTCGTTGCGATTCGGACCGTTCTCGGCGCTGTATATGCGGGGAACTTCTCCGCCGTCTTGTACAGCTTCACGGGCGGCGTGGTTTCAATGGCGGTTTCGTCCGTTCTTTTTTACACCGCTTATCCGCGTATTTCGGTTATGGCTGTGTCGGTCGCGGCGGCTGTTGCGCACAATATTACGCAAAATATCGTGTTCGTGTTTTTGTCGGGCTCGTATCTTATGTTCGGGTATATGCCCTATTTAATTCTTTTGGGAATACTGTCGGGCGCAATCGTGGGCGGAGTATCCATGCTTATTTTCCGCGGCGTACCGAAAAGCGCGTTCGAGAAAGTTATTTTCGAGAGAAAGAAAAAAGTTAAAAATTAATTAATATAAAAACTGAAACGCACATCAGCGTTTTAACGGAGGTATGGTTTGAAGGCAGTTAAAGGAAAGTACTACTTCGGCGGGGTTCACCCCAAAGGCAAGAAAGAGCTTTCGGCAAACGCGCCGATTGAGGTTTTGCCTACGCCCGAAGTCGTTGCCGTTTCCACTTCACAGTCTATCGGCAAGCCCGCAGTCGTTGCGGTTAGCGTCGGGCAGAAAGTGAAGGAAGGCGAACTGATTGCAAAAGCGGACGGAGCGGTTTCTTCCGACGTGTTTGCAAGCGTTGCGGGAACGGTTTCGGAGATTAAAGAGCAAACGGGTGCAAGCGGCGCGAAAGAAACTTTTATAGTTATTAAAGCCGACGGTGAGGATAAATTCCGTTTCCCCGCCCTCTCTTCACCCACGGCGGAAGAGATTAAGGCGCGCGTGAGGGACTGCGGTATCGTAGGGCTTGGCGGAGCGGGCTTCCCCACCGCCGTTAAGCTTGCGCCGAAAACGACGGTGGACACGCTTATCGTGAACGGCGCGGAGTGCGAGCCGTACCTTACCTGCGATTACCGTCTTATGATTGAAAAGACTGACGAAATCGTGCGCGGCGCGCGGCTTATTGCAAAAGCCTTGGGCGTTACGAATATCGCGATAGGTATCGAGAAGAATAAGCCCGACGCGATTGCCGCATTCGAGCCTTACGAGGATATTAAGGTCGTCGTTCTCGGCAAGAAATATCCGCTCGGCGGAGAGAGACAGCTTGCATATTCCGTTACGGGGCGCAAAATCCCGCAGGGAAAAATTCCCGCGGAATACGGCGTTGTCGTGCAGAACGTTGCAACCTGCTTTGCCGTTTGCGAGGCGGTCGAGCTGGGCAAGCCCTTGTACGAGAAGGTCATAACCGTTTCGGGCACAGCCGTAAAAGAGCCGAAAAACCTGTTGGTTAGGGTCGGCACGGCGGTCAAGGACATCGTAGACTACTGCGGCGGCGAAGCGGCTAACCCGAAAAAGGTCGTTCAAGGCGGGCCTATGACGGGCGTTGCGATTGCAAGCTACGACAACTACACACATAAAACCACTTCCGGAATATTACTTCTTTCCGAAAAAGAGGCGGCGGCAGACGAACCTACGCCCTGCCTCAACTGCGGAAAGTGTGCGGACGTTTGCCCCATGCATCTTATGCCGATGAACACAGCGTTCTACTCGGCAGCAGGCGATTTCGAGGCGGCGGCGAAGTACGGGAACGTTAACGCTTGCATAGAGTGCGGCGCGTGCGAGTATATCTGCCCCGCAAAGCGTCCGTTAATTCAGGCAATAAGAAAGACGAAGGCTGCGCTTCGTCAAAAAAGCTAAGGAGATTTAAGAATGGATAACAGTATCGTAATTTCCACTCCTCCCCACGTAAAATCAAAAAGAACGACCCGCGGCATTATGCTCGACGTGTGCATCGCGCTCCTGCCTTGCGCGGTTGCGGGTATAGTTTACTTCGGCGTTCTGGCGTTTATGCTGGAAATCGTCGCCGTAGTATCGTGCGTGGCTACGGAGTTCGTTTACTTCTTCATTGCCAACAAGGGTTTTTCGCACAAGTGCAAAGACGCGGGCAAGGTTTGTTTAAGATGGTGGAAACAGTTTGATTTCACTTCCGTCGTAACGGGTTTAATTCTTGCGCTGATACTTCCCGCCACTACGCAGTGGTACGAAATACTTATCGGCAGCATCTTCTCTATCGCGATAGTAAAAATGCTTTTCGGCGGCACGGGCAAGAACTTGGTTAACCCCGCGTCAACGGGACGCGTATTTATGGCGATTAGCTTTGCAGCGGTTTCTACCTACACTGCGGCGAATATCCCCGCGTTGAATTTCGAAAGCGGAATTTTTACAGACGCAACGAACCTTTCGTGGTTGCTTTCCGCTTACCCCGAAACGAAAGTTACCGTTCTCGATTTATTCCTCGGCACGGGCGTTGCCGGCTGTATCGGCGAAACCTGTAAGCTTGCTATAATCGTAGGATATATCTACCTTTGCGCAAGAAACGTTATCAAATGGTGGCAACCGCTTCTGTTTATAGTCGTGTTCGGGTTTGCGGCAGTCTTTATGAGCGGCTTCGGATTTATTGCGACGGGCGGCTACATATTCGACATGAAGCTGTTCCTCCCTCACATCTTCTCAGGCGGCGTGCTGTTCGGCGCGGTGTTTATGTTCCCAGATTACGTAACTTCGCCCAAAGGCGTTTACGGTCAGATTTTATATTACGTCCTTGCGGCGGTTTTGGTAGCGGTGTTAAGATACTTCACTAAAATGGAAGTTACCTCTTACGTAATTATCTTAATGAACCTGTTCGTACCGCTAATCGATAAGTACCTGATCAGAAGGCCCTTCGGATACGTTAAAGTAAAGAAAGAAAAGAAAACGCCCGACGAAAGGGTTAAAGAAGCGGTAGACGCGCTCAAAGTTGACGAAACTGCGTCGGCAAAAGTAAAGGACGGCGAAAGTTTGGAAAACGAAGAAAAAAGCCCTGCGGCAAGCGTTCAGAGCGTGAATGCGGGCGACGTTAAATCCGATAAGGAGGAAGCGTAAAATGACTGTTAAAGGATTTTTCAAAAGCAACGTTTTCAAGTGTCTTGTAACCCTTCTGTGCGTACTGCTCGTAAGCGGAATATTCCTTACGATTATGAACGGACTGCTTGCAATATCCGACGAGGAACGCTTTGCAAGAGCAATAAGTAAAATTTACGGCAAAAGCGTAGCAACGACGCCCGTTGCGGTTGCAGACTATAACACCAACGCTACTATTGAAGAAGCGTATAAAGTTGAGGACGGCAACTACCTCGTAAAATCTACGGGCAAGGGCGGTTACGAAAACGGAACTGTTACCTGCTGGGTAGTGGTCGAATACAAAAACGGCGCAGTATGCGGCATCGGTAAAGTCGTAATTGACAGCAACAAAAACCAAAGCTATATCGACAGAGTGGGTGAAAAAGCGTTGAACCAGTTCAGCGAGCTTTACAGTAGCGAGGTGAACGAGAAAGGCTACACTGAAGATATGATAACCAACGCTACCGTAAAGGGTACTAAAACCGCTATCTGTAACGCGGTAAACGGCGCTTTGGACTACGTAAACAACGCGTTCGGTAAAGTAAGGGCGTTGGGCGAAAGGTTCCTTGAAGAAATTCAGAAGGCTTACGGAGAAAACGTTATATCCGTTTACGGCACTGACGAAACGGGCGCTGAAAAGCTGATAACCAAGGAAGACGAAACTGTAACGGGCTTTAAGGTAGACGAAAAGCACGGCAACGCGACCGTAACTGAGTACTACAAGCTTAAATACAACGACGGTGAAAAGGATATTCTTCACTACCTGATTTCTTCTACGGGTAACGGCGGATATCAGGACGGTACGGTTACCTGCAGAGTTACCATTGCTATCGTCGGCGGAAAGCCCACCACTATTTACAACGCAGCGATAACGGGCAACGTAGGTCAGTCCTATATCAACGATATTAAGCATATGGGCAACTACTCTAACGTAGACATCACGGCAGACGGATTTGAATTTGCACCTGCGGGCGACTTCTTGACGTCGGGAGCAACCAAATCATCAACGGCTATTGTGAACGCAGTAAACGGCGCGGTAAGCTATATTAAAACTGTGAAGTTCGAAACGTCCGAACCCGAAGAACCCGAAGAGGGCGAAGGCGAAGACAGCGGCAACGACAGTGATGAAAACGGCGAAGGAGGTAATGCATAATGAATAAGTACAAAAAGATTACCTTAGACGGACTTATTTATCAGAACCCCACCTTTATGTTGGTTCTCGGTACTTGCCCCACTCTCGGACTTATCTCCTCTGCGTTCTCGGCTATGGGTATGGGACTTACCGTAGTTGTTATCCTCACTTTGAGCAATATCTTAATATCGGCTCTGAGGAAGGTTATTCCCAACGCGGTGCGTATCCCCTGCTATATCGTTATTATCGCAACTTTGGTTACATTTGCGAGAATGTTCCTTGAAAAGTTCGTTCCCGACCTCTACGACAGCTTGGGCGGCTTCCTTGCACTCATAGTAGTAAACTGCATAATACTCGGTAGAGCGGAAGCGTTTGCAAACAAGCACACCGTTCCCGAAGCTGCGGTTGACGGCGTAATGCAGGGCTTGGGCTTTACCGTTGCACTCACCCTTATGGGAATTATCTGCGAGTTCTTCGGCAAAGGTTCGCTCTTCGGATTGCAGATTATGGAATTCAAAATCAGTATGCTTGCAAAGCCCGCAGGTGCGTTCCTTGTCTACGGACTGTGCATTGCGGTGTTCACCTACGTGATAGACTGCATAGAGCGTGCAAGACGCGTAAAAGCAAACAAAATTGCGCGTGAAAATCTTTTAAGGGAGGTAGCGTAAACTATGGGTACTTTTATTGCGATAGTTCTTGCGGCTGTTCTGACGAACAACTTCATTACGGTTAAAACCTACGGTATCTGCCCCTTCCTCGGCGTTTCCAAAAAGACGTCGTCTGCTGCGGGTATGGGCGTTGCGGTTACTCTCGTTATGGTTATTGCAACCCTCGTAACGTATCCCATTTACACTTACGTTATGATACCTCTCGGGATTGAATTTTTGGAGATAATCTTCTTCATATTCATAATAGCGTCCCTCGTTCAGATGCTTGAAAAGATTATTCAGAAAATCTCACCCTCGCTTTACGGTGCAATGGGCATCTACCTTCCCCTTATCACCACTAACTGCGCAGTGCTCGGCGTTACGGAGCTTGTTATAGGCGATATGTCGGCGTACATCGGCGACGCGTCAATGAACATCGGCTGGGCTGTTTTATACGCGCTGTTTGCGGGCTTGGGCTTTACCCTCGTTATGATTATAATGAGCGGTATGCGCGAAAAGCTGAATTACTACAAGACGGCTAAGGCTCTTGCGGGCTTCCCCATTGCAATGGTAACTGCTTGCTTTATCTGTATGGCGTTCACCGTGTTCAGCTATATCAGCTTGGGTTAAGGAGGAAGCGTTATGAATTTACTTGAAATTACTAATCAGACCTGGATAACCGTAGGAATAGTTGCGGGCATATTTGCAGGAACGGCGCTTCTTATCGGCGTGTTAATTCTTATCGTTGGCAAATTATTTAAAGTTGACGTTGACGAAAAGATTACCAAAATCATGGAAAACCTTGCGGGTGCGAACTGCGGCGGCTGCGGCTGTTCAGGTTGTAGCGGCTTTGCTTCAAAGCTTGCCGACGGTAGCGGTAACCTTGCTGACTGCCACGTAACTTCACCCGAAAAGAAAGCCGAAATCGCTAAACTTTTGGGTATCGAACTCAAAGACGAAGAACCTACGGTTGCGGTCGTGCACTGCAACGGCGGTATCGAGAACTGTGCGGATAAATTCGAATATAAGGGAAACCCCACCTGCGCGGCAAACAATTCGCTCTTAGGCGGAAACAAGGCTTGCTCGTTTGCTTGCCTCGGCTGCGGAGATTGCAAAGCCGTTTGCCCCGAAAATGCTATCGAGGTTACGGGAAGGCTTGCGCAAGTAGACCCTGACAGATGCGTATCGTGCGGGGCGTGCATTTCGACTTGCCCCAAGGGCATAATCGACCGTATCCCCTCCTCCGCGCCCGTGTTCGTGGCTTGTTCCTCGAAATGCCGCGGAAAGGAAGTTACAAGCGTTTGCAAAGTTGGCTGTATTGCGTGCGGTATCTGTGCGAAGTCTTGCCCCCACGGCGCGATAACTATGAAGGACAATTTGCCCGAAATAGATTATTCAAAATGCACGGGTTGCTTAACCTGCGTTGCCAAGTGCCCGAGGCATATAATAATAAGCCGAAAGGTAGTTGCGGAAGAAACGCCCGCAAAAGAAGAAAAAGCGGCTGAATAAAATTTAAAATAGAAAATTCCCCGCGCGGTTGCGCGGGGAATTTTAGTTTATATAACGCTTACATCGTTAAATTCGGGTCGCTATAATCCCTTGAGAGCGGTTCTATTCTGAGACCGTGGGGACTGCAGTAAATTAACTTATTATTGTCGTCTATCGCGTGAAAGTAAACGCACTGTTTACCGTTGCAATTCGCTTCTGTAACCTTTACGGTTTTTGCGGATTTATCTATATAAATAACGTTTACGCCGCCATCGGAACTGTTCACAGTAACCGTCAATCCGCTGTCGTCCTCTTTTACATGCTCCGCCTTTACGGTTTCGGAATACATGGGTTCGCCGTTGAACTCGTATTCAAACACCGTTTGCCCTTCAACGAATACCCTTACTCCCGTGAGCGGACTTTCGTCTTTGGTTACGAAAATTACTATAAACAGCACGGCAACTATTACAGCAATTGCCCCATAGATTATTAAGTCCCATATTCTAAAGCCCTTATCGACTTTTACTTGTTCTACTTTTTTTAAAGACATATTTATTCACAGGTAAAAACTACTCTTCTGTCGTTCAATTTTTCTTTTACGAACGAAATCGCCTTTTCCTTACCCATTGCCATAATCGCCGTTGTAAGCGCGTCGTCCTCGGCTGCGCTGCCGCCTATGACGGTTGCCGACATTATACCAGTCTGAACGGGTTTGCCTGTCGTAGGATCGATTACGTGGCAATAACGCACGCCGTCAATAACGTAAAACTGCTCGTTATCGCCGCTCGTGGAAAGCTTTTCGTTTAAAATAGCGGTCTTAACGTACGTATCTCTTGACGGGGAACGCGGGTTAGACAAGCCCAGATTATACGCGCCGTCTAAATGCCTTTTAACAAGCATACTACTTGAACCGAAGCTGAAATATCCGAATTCGTAGCCGTAGTCGTTAAACAGTTTTTCTACCTTGTCGACGGCGTACCCCTTGCCTATACCGCTCAAATCGATATGCAGCGTCAGTGTTTCATCCTCAACAACAACGGTGTATTCGGGTTTTACAACGTAGTGTGTTTCGCCCTCCTGAATTAACTGTACCTCTTCAAAGTGCGAAGCAAGGTCGGTGTATGTTGCGATAATCTCGTCGCTTGGTAGCTCTTCCTTTGTCATAACGCGGTGGTTATCGCCGAAGCCGTACGCCAGAACATTATAATACAGCGCGGGGTTATAGTAACCCTCAGTCATTTCGTAAATGCGCTTAGCCTCGCTTATTACCTCGTACGCAGTTTTGGAAATCTGCACCTTTTCGCCCGCATCAGCGGCGTTGAATTTAGACACGTCGGAGTTTATTACCGAGGTTGAAAGCGCTTTGTCAATATCGTCCAACTGTTGTTTAACGGCTTGGGTGAAACTTATAAATTTTTTACCCTCTTCTGTGGTAAAATCTGCAAATTTTTCTTTATCCGTATCTTCTTTAAAGTCGTCTGACACTGCTATGGTGGCGTCGGTATACATTGAAAAATAGGTTATGCCTTTCGTGGTGTAGCCCGTACTGTCAGGGGCTTCACCGCCGCGTTCAGTAGGAACGTAACCGTCAATCAGGTTGGTTTTAAAGCTTTTATCCAAAAGCTCGTAGCCGTCCGGCATATTGGTGTACAATTCGTAAGTTTTATTATTACAGCCCGCCGCGCACACCACAGCAAAAATAACCGCAAGCGCGGACAAAGCTTTTTTAAGTAATTTCATAGCTTAATTATAAAATAATTTAAGATAAATAGCAAGAAAAAAACCCGCTACAAGATAGCGGGTTAATTATTTATTTAATTACTTTTTAAGCGCATCCTGAACGGCAAGAAGAAGTCTGCCGCTACCTTGGGTTGCACCGCTTATAAGAAGTCCGCTTGTGTTAAGTCCGGCGTTAAAGCTTGTGCCGTAAGGCTCACCCTTTGAGTTCTTATCAGACGCTTGACCTATTTTCCCGTCTTCCGTAGTAACCAAAGTATAACCGTAATCGGTATATACTTCTATCGCAAGAACGTCTGCCACCGACCAACCTACATACTGCTGTAAAAGCCAACTTTCGTGGTCAGTCCAATTAGACGAATTGTTATCAGACCACCCATACCAATCGGGTTGAGGCTGACCGCCCATACCTATATTTTGGCTATACTCTCCCCAACCAGGACTTACAACCGTCCATTGGTGATAAGTAGCTTCGGCAGCTTCCTTTCCGTCGATAACGTCTTTGTACGTTTGAATGTTTTTAGAAGCTTCGGTGTTGGTGATATTTTTAACACTAACAATTATATTGTTGTTTACCTCAACTTCAACAACCATACCGTAAGGCGTAGCGCTGTGTCCACCTATATAATGATATTCGCCAGTATAAGTGCCGTTGTAGCCGCCGGAGCAAGCCGTAGCCGTAGCGATACCTGCGCAAAGAGCGGTTGAAGCAACCAAAACCGATAAGCCTTTAAAAATCTTTTTCATAACTAACCTCAATGTTTTTAACTACTTTTTAAGTTTAACACAGTTGTAAAACCGTGTCAACCGTTTTTATAATTTTATTACCTTAAAATGTATAATTATGGTAAAAAACCGCCGCACGGTATTCCTATGCGGCGGTTTTTATTATTCCGTTCGGAGTGCGACTACGGGGTCTTTCTTTGCCGCAGCGGCGGCGGGAATAAGTCCCGAAATCAGCGTTAACACCACACTCACGCAAATCATTATAAGCGCTTGCCATATAGGTAGCGAGGCTATCGTGAATATGCCGACGAGCGCGCCCAAAATAAGGTTCAAAATCAGTGATATTATATAAGTTACCACTATTCCTACTATACCCGCGGCAAGACCGATAATGAACGTCTCAGCGTTAAACAGCCGTTTTATATCCTTCTTCCTTGCACCGACTGCGCGTAAAATGCCTATTTCCTTTATCCTTTCAACTACTGATACGTAAGTTATAATTCCTATCATAACCGTTGAAACGACGAGCGACAGCGCCGTAAACGCAATCAAGGCAATCGTTATCATTTCAATCATGGTGTTTACCATGGTTATGATAAGCCCCACCTGATCGGTGTAATTCACCTTATCTTGTTCGTCAAGGGTAACGGACTGCTCCGCGCCGTCCGCGTCCGTCCATACGTAGGTTTGCTTTTCAGCACACAAATCGTTCCATTTATCCAAATAATCCGTAACCGAATCTTTACTGTCGAAGTCGAGCGGATAAATATATAACCCGAGCGGCAGCTCCCCTCCGCCGAGAACGGACGGCTTAATTCTTATGGAAGCGTATTCGTCGCTGTTGCCCCCACCTAACATTCCGCCCATCATACTGCTCATCATGGTGGACATCATTCCGCCGCTTGCCGCGGTCAGATAGGAAACCAACGGATAACCGTTTGCGCCCGTTTCGTGCAGTTCGTCGTAAAAGTAATGGTATTTGAAAGGTACGCCGTCAAGTTGTCCCGTGGTTGTTTGTTCGTTTATATACTTTACTATATCGCTCCGCCTGCCCGTCTCCAAAGCATGCTCGGTAAGGGCTTTCGTGTAATACATTCCCGTCGTAAGGCAACCGTAGGATACTCCCTCTTTCTTCTGCAAAATTATTTTGACTTTCAGGTCTATATCGTCCTCGCTGTCGGCAAAATTTTCGGCGTACGGCAAGTACTCGTAGACTGCGGGCTCGTAATTTCCGATTCCGCCCGCCGCGGGAACGACTAATCCCGCTGAAGCTTCGCGGTAAATCGTGTCGTTGGGATACCACTTGAACGTACTTTCCTCCCCTTCGTCCAAAAAGAAACCGTAGTCTTTGCCGTTAAGATATTCGGACAGAAGTTCGTTGGGAGCGTCCTTGTCTATTTCACCTTGGGAAATATCGTCCGCACGCTCGGCGTATTCCAAAAACTCTTCCTGCGTAAAGTATCCGTACTGTCCCAGAACGAGGTCGGTCGTAGCGTGGTCGTTTACGACCATAATAACGCTGTCCTTACAGTTGAAAATTTCTTCGAGTTCGTTTTCGGTAAGTTTTTCGGTCTTACCCAAAGTCGTTGCCAAAATATCGTATTGACTCAAAATGAAATTATAATTATCGGGCAGCTCTTCAAAAGTACTGACGGTGGGAATGACCTGCGCAAACTGAGCGTACTTTTCGTTACCTTCTTTTTTGCCCACTTCGTTCAAAACCGCAGTGTACATAGTGCGTATGCCCGTTATCGATACCTCTTCGCCATCGTCCTCTGCGTCAAGTTTAAAGTTGGCGTAAATATTGTTTGCGGGATTTATGCCGTAATCGTACTGCAAAGCATTGTAATACTCTGCGGGCATTTTTGAAACGTAATCCAAATAGGCAGGCGTTATCGTATTCGTCGTCATAGTTTCGCCAAAGCCCATAAGAGTTTCAATTAAACTGTCAACGTATATTTTATCGTTCAGCCTCGTGGGGTCAACCTTGACGTTTTGCGACGAAGCGAAGTTCATTAGCGCGTCAAAGTCTATTGCCGTTTCGGTTACCGACAACGGATAGCCCGAAAGCATATCGTTTTCCATATCCGCAATATATGATTTTACTCCCGCCGAAATGGCGAGAACCATAGATACGCCTATAATACCTATACTGCCCGCAACGGAAACGAGCGCGGTGCGCTTACGCTTTGACAAAAGGTTTTTCATGGAAAGCGACATTGCCATTCCCACGGACATAGACGCCTTTTTCTTCTTGCCCTTGTTTGTCTTTTTGGGTTGAACCTCCGTCGCGTCGGCTGCAGGCACGGTTTCTTCAACGCCGTCGTAAGGCTTCGTGTCGTCCACCACTTCGCCGTCCAAGAGTCGGATAATGCGGGTAGAATACTCTTCGGCAAGCTCGGGGTTGTGGGTTACCATTATGACGAGGCGGTCTTTTGCAATCTCTTTCAAGAGTTCCATTATCTGAACGCTCGTCTTGCTGTCAAGCGCGCCCGTGGGTTCGTCCGCGAGAACTATTTCGGGGTCGTTTATCAGTGCACGCGCAATTGCTACACGCTGTGCCTGACCGCCCGAAAGCTGGTTGGGACGGTTCTTTAATTTATCGCCTAACCCCACGCGCTCTAACGCGGCTATTGCGCGCCGACGGCGCTCTTCCTTGCTTACGCCCGAAATCAACAGAGCAAGCTCTACGTTCTGCAAAACCGTCTGATGGGGGATTAAATGATAGCTTTGGAATATGAAGCCTATCGAGTGATTGCGGTATGTATCCCAATCGCCGTCTTTATACTGTTTTGTGGACTTGCCCTCGATTATAAGGTCGCCCGAGGTATATTTGTCCAACCCGCCTATTATGTTCAAAAGCGTGGTCTTGCCGCATCCCGACGCGCCGAGGATCGAAACGAGTTCGTTCCTGCGGAATTTTATGCTTACGCCTTTCAACGCGCTTACGACGCCGCCTGCGACGGGATAGTCCTTTTTTATATCGATTAATTCTAACATCAGGAAACTTCCTCTTCGTCTTTTAAATCGTTGTCTTGTTTATTTGTGTAATTTTCAAGTTCGACGGTCAAGCCGCGTTCCGATTTAAACGGAAAAATGAAACTTGATTTCTTGTGCTTCTTTTCTATTTTTTCTTTTATGCTTTCTTTGAGCTTTTCAAAGGAAACCACAACGTCGTGCTTCTTTGCGAACGCTCGGATTTTTGCCGAAAGATTGACGGAATGTGCAAAGTCGATTATAAACACGCCGAAGAAAAGCCCGACGACGAAAGCAAACGCCATATGATTGACAAACCAAACTACGGCGTCGATTACGAACGGCGAAATAACGAAATAGAAAAACGCCGAAACTATAAGCCAGAACAGGGAAAAAAGCGGGCAAATTATGCCTTGGATATTGCCCCAACGGTCAGAATAGTCCCAAAGGCGGATTTTCATTCCTTTAATAAAAATCAGCCCCGCTATATATTCAATAACCGTCATCGCCACGCCCATAACGAGAATTACGATAACGGCGTCCCACGCCGCGCTGCCCGTATCGATGGGGATAAGAGATATTCCGAACAGCCCCGCAACGCCGAACCCGTATAGGGGCAGATAAGGACCTGTGAGAAAACCGGGATTAATCCATTTTTTTGCGGTGAAGCATCTTCTGAAAATAACTTCCGTACACCAGCCGATAACGCTGCCTACGAAGAACAGAAACGCCGCAACGAGTAAAGCGTCTACCCAATTCATTTGTGAAAAGTCTCTCTTATTTTATTCTGCCGTTTAGTAATCTTGCCACAGCGCGGTCTTTGCCGAGGATAGACATTATCGTGCATAAATCGGGCGAATTGGGGCTGCCCGTTATCGCAACGCGAAGTATCTCCGCAACGTCGGAAACGTTCCCTTTGAACTTATCGGGGTTTGCTTTATACTCGCTCATCTCTGCTGCAAATCCCACTTCGGGCGCGATTGACTTGACCTTTGCAAACCACGCCTGATTGTCGTCGGCGGGGTCGTAAGCCTGCGCAAATTTATCTAAAACGGTGTTAACCGTTTCTTTATCGAACCTGTAAGCATACTCGGGCTTGAAAGTGTCATCGAAGAAATAATCCAAAAGACGGACGCCCTGTTCCGCGCGCTCGATATCTTTTCTCCTCTTTTTGCCGCCTATACCCATAATAAGGGTAAGAATTTTAGTTAAATACTCTTCGTTTTCAAAGTGGGCTTTGTCCGCGTCGCTGCCGAACTCGTCAACCCAACCCTTCAAAAATGCGAAGCATTGCTCGGCTGAGAGCTTGGATATTTCCGTCTTGGAAGTGTCGTTGAGTTTATCCAAATCGAACAGTGCGCCGCTCTTGCCCATTTTGTCGATTTTGAATTTAAAGTCCTTATAGTCGCCGTCGGGGTTTTTTAACGTCCATTCCTCAAAGTTGGAATTCAATACGGTCATAAGATATTTGACGACTGCCTGCGGATAATAGCCTGCCTTTCTGTAATAGTCCAAAGAAAGCTCGGGGTCTTTTCTTTTCGAAAGCTTGCGCTTAGTGCCGCCGTCCATTTTCATAAGCGAACAGGTGTGCGCGTATCTCGGTGGCTTGAAGCCCAAAACCTTGTGAAGCTCGATATGGACGGGCAGGCTCGAAAGCCATTCCTCGCCGCGGATAACGAGCGTGGTGCGCATAAAGTGGTCATCTATCGCGTGGGCGAAGTGGTAAGTGGGTATTCCGTCGGACTTCAAAATTACAACGTCCTGATCGTTTTCGGTAACCGTAATATCTCCCTTTATTGCGTCGCGGAAGGTGGTTTTGTTTTCAATGCTGCCCTGCGATTTCAGGCGGATAACGAATGGCTTGCCCGCCTTTAAATTGTTATATATTTCTTCTTCGGAGAGGTTTCTGCACTTTGCGTACTTGCCGTAATAGCCCGTCGTTTCCTTGTTTTCGGTCTGCATGGAGCGCACTTCGTCAAGCTCTTCGGCGGTACAGAAACAGGGATACGCCAAGCCCTCTTCCAAAAGTTTTTTGACGAAACTGCGGTAAATCTTTGCGCGCTGACGCTGGTAGTAAGGTCCGTAAATATTTAACGGGCTTTCTATTTCAGCGCCTTCGTCAAACTTTATGCCGAAGTATTTGAGCGAGCGGATAACGCTTTCAACCGCGCCCTCTACTTTGCGCTTTTCGTCGGTGTCCTCAATTCTCAGATAGAACACGCCGCCCGTCGTGTGCGCCGTCCTTTCGTCCGCAAGCGCGGAATAGAGGTTGCCCAAATGTATAAAGCCCGTGGGCGAGGGCGCAAGGCGGGTTACCTCCGCGCCGTTAGGGACGGTGCGGGGCGGAAAAATTTCTTCGTATTTTTCGGGTTCGAGTAAATCGCTGTCCGGAATTAACGCCGCTGCTAATTTTTTCAAGTCCATTCTATTCACCTCTTTTAAGATGGAAATTTATTTTGAATTTGCCGTGCTTTGCAACGTACCAACGGTACACGAACCACAAAATCAAGAGAAGTTCGAACACGGCGGCAACTATATAGATAAAATAGATTTTAATAAATTCGGGGGCAAAAGTTTCAACGAATATATGGAAGATTACCGCGCAAGACCAAACGACGAGGGAACTTGAAATTGCGTTTGTAATCCTGTTGCCCCATATCGCGGAAAATACCAACAAGACTATTGCCGTAGGAAGAGGCGCTACCACGAACACGAGATACGAATACTTTTCCGTAGGTGATATAAAGTAAAACACCATAAATATTCCCGTGGCGATAAACCAAACGAGGACGGCGGCAAGAGCGGTTATGAAAATGTGCTTGCCGTTAATTTGCTTTTTGCGCTGAACGGGGGTCGTAAGGTTTTCTTCCTTTACTATATCGTCAAGGGTAACGCCGTAAATTTCAGCTATTTTAATAAGCACGCGGATATCGGGAATTGCCTCCCCCCGCTCCCATTTGGATACGGCTTTATCCGAATAATTCAGCTTTTCCGCAAGTTGAAGCTGCGTAAGCTTAGCCTGTGTGCGTAGCTCTACAAGCTTCTTTGCGATAACGTCCTTTAAATCTTCCATAGCGGCATTGTAGCATATTTTAGCTAAAAATACAACAAAAATGTACAACTCTACTGTGAGTAGAGCGTGAAAATTCAATGGTAGAGTCGAAAATTTATGCGGTTGACCGTAAAAATAAACCGTGGAGTAAAACCAAGTATTAAAAGGTTGTAATTTTCGGTAAAAGTGTAATAATCTAATTATAAGTAAAAAAATCGTTATCGGAGATAATTTAAATGAATAAATTCGATATTTTCGCCGACTCAGGCTGCAATATTCCCAACTCAATTATAGATAAATACGGAATAACCGTAATACCCTATCTTTGCACGGTTAACGGTGTTGAAAGACCTTGCTACGAAAAAGGCGCGGACTTCGCGGACATGGCAAAGAAGTTTTACGCGGATATGCGCGCAGGAGCTGAAACAAAGACTTCGCTTATAGGCGAAGCAAGATTCGAAGAATATCTCACCTCCGCTTTGCAGGCAGGCAAGGGCGCAATTCTTTTTACTATTTCTTCTGGTATCAGCGGAACGCACGCTCAGGCAGTTGCCGCAAAGGAAGAGCTTGAAAAGAAATTCCCTGACAATAAAGTTTTCGTTATAGATACGGCGAACGCTTCGATGGGCTCTTGCCTTACGGTTTTAAAAGTTGCTGAGCTTCGCGAAACGGGGCTTGGCGCGTCAGAGTGCGCGGCTTGGGCGCAGGACAACGTTTACAAGGTAAACAGCTACGTTTACGTAGACGATTTGAAGTATCTGAGAAAGGGCGGAAGAGTTTCAGCCGTAGCGGCAATCGCGGGAACGCTTTTAAACATAAAGCCCGTGCTTTGGGCCAACGACACAGCCCCCGCAAAGCTTGCGGTTTTCTGCAAGGAGCGCGGCAAGAAAAAGGCTATGGCTGCCATCATGAAAGCGTTTGACGACAACGTGGAAAACGCAGACACGCAGACGGTTGCGATTGCGCACGCCGACAGCGAAGAAGACGTGAACGAACTTATCAAAGCGCTGAACGAACGCGGGGTGAAAAATATTATAACGGAGTACTACGACCTTTGCACGGGCGCACACGCAGGTCCGGGTACTGTCGCCCTCTTCTTCTTCGGTAAAGACAGACGCGCTAAGGTTGAAGACGCGCAGAAAAAAATTCTTTTTAAAAGCCGCAAACCCGAATAACCGGTTAAATAAATAAAATCCCGCCCGCGTTTGAAACGCGGGCGGGATTTTTTGCTTTTTAAAATTCAAACAAATATCCGTACCTTTCCTGAAGAGCCGCCCTTACCTCTGCCGCAGAAGCGGAGTAAACCGAAACGGGCGTTTGCATAGTTATGATATCGTATGCGTCTTGTCTGTAAATATCGATTTTATCGGATAAGAACTCGCAAATTCTGTAACGCATTATATCCGACTCGAAAATTTCGTCAAGGTAATCGTTAAGGTCAATTACCTGCTGTACGCTCGTTATCGTCGGAATATCGAACTCTGCTTCCTCCGAACCGCTGATTATTTCAAGCGCGACGGAAAGCGCTTCGAGCTGTGCGGAATTCAGCATTGCCCTGTACTTGTTGCCGTCGTATTCGGCGGGTCGCGCGTCGAAAATTCTCGTTACGTTGCTTTCGTCCGCAAACAGTTTCTGCCCTTCCTTTACGCTCAGATTTACAAGCTGACAGGTTATGGTTGCGCGGAGAATTTCGCTTCCGAACACCGTGCCGCGAACGCTGCTTTGAGGAATTTTTATGGGAGTGTTTTCGTCCCACTCGATGTCCGTTACGTCGTCGTAGCCGTAATCTCTCTTTATCGCGTTGAAAGCGTCAATGAACGCCCTGATTTCGCTCGGCTTGACGTAAAGCTCGCCGTCGGCAGTTTCTGTTATCGTGCGTGGAATTACCGTTTTGTTGCTCTTTAAAAGCTCTTTCGATACCGACGCTACGAGGATATACGACTTGGTTACACCGTCGTTATCGTAAATATATTCGCCTATCTCGTCGTAATTGACTTCGTCCGCGCTGAGCGAGCCGAAAAGCTTTATAAGCGTTTCCACTTCGCTCTTGTTATATACGACGGGCAACTCTCTTCTGTAAGACAGCGGGTGTTCGTCGTAAATTTTAGTAGCGCTTGCATCGGCGTTGAAGTTTGCTATCGATTTTTTAACCGATTTGGTAATGATGCCCTGCGCCAAGACCGATTCGTAAACCACGTCAAGACGGGTTTGCGTGCCGCTTATAACTTCGTTGAAGTCGGATACGCTTTCGAAATCGAACTCAGCCAAACCGTCAAAGGATTTTATCCCGAGGGCGTTAGCCGCGTTGCAGAGGGCTTGAAGTTCTTCGTATCTGTAATAGCCGTCGATTTTAACGTAGTTTATAACGGTGTTTTCGACTATATCCTTATCCGATATAGCGCCGTCGATTTCTACCGTGATTTTGTTACGGAACACCAACGAGGTGTAAAGAACGTTGAGCTTTGACTGCGACGGGTTAACCGTTGACGCGTCGTTAACAGTGGTCAGAAGTTCGGAAATTTTACCGTCCAACTCTTCTTCCGTTATTTCGTAGTCGTCGGGCGTTTCTTCGTTTATGCCGAGAATTTCTTTAAGCGCGTCGATAAGCGCGGGAAGCTCTTCCGTCCACTTATTATTTGAGTTGTAATATTCGAGTTCCGCTTTCACGCCCATAGCCAACAGCTCGTCGGGGACGGAAAGCAAGGTTTGGGAAATATATTCGTCCTCAACCATAGTAGCTACGACCGAAGCCGAAATTATATAACTGCCCGTAATTATTTCCTTATTGCGCGCAATTTTAATAATGAGCTTCATTATGTCCACGCCGTCCTCTTCCGAAAGGTTAAGGGCGGAAATTTCCTTTAATACGGAAATTAACTCGTTCTTTTTGATAACGCTTGCAATGACGTCGCCGCTTAAAACCTGACGGGAAATGTAAGGCACGACTAAAACGATACCGTCGATTTTTGAGTCTTTATAAAGAATATAATCGGATACGGTATAGTGCAGAACGCTCGAATTAAAGAATATTTCAAGCTCTTCCTCACTCATTTCGGTTATGCTGTTTAAAACGTTTTCTTCGAATGAACCATTGCCGTCCCCAGAAGAACCGACGTTCAGAATATCGGATACTTGGAAGTTAGCAACGCGCAACGCGTCAATAAGGTTTATCAGCTCGCCCTGTTTGCCGTCTATCGTTATCCAGCCGTCTATATCGTCTTTTATAGCTGCGGGAACTGTCAAGAGGTTATCCTGCAATTTCAGGTTGAGAAGCTGTGCAACCGTGCCTTCGAAAATTCTGTTCGTCCTAACTAATGAATAGAAATTATCGTCGTTTATAAATCCGTCAACGCTGGTTTCCCATTCGGTGCTGTCGCCTTCGAACGGCTTGACGAACCGCACGAGTTCGTCCATATTTTCCATTAGCTGACTTAATTCCTGCTTGATAATAAAGTTTACGTATTCCCCGCCGTCTTTTTCGAGAGCGGCTAACGGAACGTAGAAAGTGTTACCGTTTTTGCTCGCCGATATAAGTTCCACCGAAATGACCGAACGGAGAATTTGGGATTCCGTAATGTATCCCGCAAGGGTGTTGCGTCCGTCCGTTGATTTGATTACCGACGCCAAAACGTCCAAAAGCTCGTCAATCTGCGAGTTGTCCGCAAGATTTAATATGGTGTCGAAGGCGTCCTTGTTTTCGCCCGTGAAAAGAAGCTTTACGCCGTAGAACAGTTGGTATATTTCGCCGTAGGAAACTACGTTGCCGTACTTATCGTAAACGTTGCCGAAATTCAAATCCCTCGGCAGATACACGTCCTCGTGCACGCCCGTAAGCGCCGAATACAGCGTTCTGTAAACGAAGCTCGTTGAAAGGGCTTTACCCAAAACCCTGCTGTCCGTCAAAAACGAGCAAAGCCTGTCGTAGATGCGCATATTTTCTGCGTAGTTTACATTTTTGTCGTCGAACAGATTTCTGACTATATCGAGGGCTTCGGCGCTCTCGTCGTATACGTTTTCGTAGAGAGTAACCGTATCCTCGGAAACGTCCAGAAGGGTGTTGATTTCGCCTATCCAGTCTATGCCGTCCTCGTAAAGCTCGGTGTACGAAACACCGTCCTCGCCGTCGTCTGTAAGATATAGGTTTTCAAACAGGCAGTACATTCTCGCGAATACGGGGTTAAGCTCGGACTTCCTTTCAGTGCCCAAAATGGACAGCTTGCCGAGTTCGGGTATTACGCGCCTTACAAGCTGCAACGTATCTCCCGTCTCTTCGCCAGCAAGAATTGAAAGCACGACGTTTAAAACGGTCTTAATATCGCTCTTGTTGAGTATGTGGTTTACAGTAAGGTAGGGACGTATATTCTCCCCCTCCGCTATCTCTTTGCCGCTTGTCGCGATTAAGTCGCGCTCGTCGGGGATATTTTCGGTCAGGAAGCCCTTTTTGAAAATTAGCTTTATAAGCTCCCTTTCGCCCTCGCCTATTGCCGACGACGCAAACGAGATATCGTCAACGTTGCGGACGACAGAATTTATGAAGGACATCGAAAGGTTAATTATATAGGTTTGCGAATCGAACGCGTCAATCAGGGCGTTGAACTCTTCCTGAAAGCCCGTTCTCGTCATAACCTCGACTACCGTATCGAAAGCGTTATCGGTAACTTCGCCGCCGACGATTGCATTAAGCTCCTCTGAACCGTACTTCATCATAAGGTCCAGAGTATCCTTTGCAAAGCCAGTGAACGCGGCTATTTCTTCTCTGAATTTGATATTGTCTGAAACGCCGAATTCTTCGTCGTTCAGCTCGCCCGAGAAAATCAAATCTGCGGCGAACAGATAATACGGAGTGTCGGTCGCGTCGGACAATGCATTTAAAATTTTGAATATTCCTTGCGAGCCGTATCCCTCTATCGAGCGGTAAATCTGATAATAATAATTTATATCGTCGTTGCCGAAGTCGTAGTCTTCGAGCTTTCCTTCGCCCTTGCCGCCCGCAACCGCGAAGAACGCGCTGCCGATAAAGGACAGGGACAGAAGTCCAACCGCCATTCCGCGGACGAGCCCGACCGCGCCGCCGCCTAAGTGGTGCTTACGGTAGCTTCTGTCGGTTTTGCCGTTTAAGAACTCCGCCGTTCTCATCTTTTTGTACTTGCGCTGCGAATAGCAGAGAATATAAACGATATAGAGAACGAAGATAATAAAGAAATAGAACAGCGTTGAGATAACCGCGAAAATAAGGCGGTATGCCATATCCACGAGGGTGAGGATATACGCGGTGTTATCCTTTAAAATAATGCCCGCGTCCGTATCAGCGCCGACGAGTACGGGAACACATTCGGCAAGCACTTCCTTTAAGGTGGAGCAGCTTTCGGGAACGCCCAAAGCGCGTTGAAGCGCGCCGTCGCCGCCAATTAAGAAATTGATAAAGTTCAGCGTGCCCTCGTCCACTTCCTTTACGCTTACCATAATGAAGAAGAACGCAACGCACAACGCGCCCGCGCAGAACGCGTGAAGGGCGAGAATGAGGGACTTTCTTAGCCCTCTCTTCGCGTTGACGAAGGTTGCCGTCATTACGATAAGTACGAACAGAACCGTAGGTCCATAGGCTATCGCAAAGGCAATAATCTCTGAAAGCTCCCAACACGCGATTTGATACACGAGATACCCAAGATACGCCGCCGCCATTAAGATAAGCCCGAGAATTATGAACTTGACGCCCCGCTTTATACCTTTAAAAACTATAAAGACAACTATAAGGAGAATGATTGCACCGAAAACGCCCAGCATTATCCAAGGCGGCATAAAGCTCATTGCGCCGCATAAAGCCGTTAAAACGTTATTCATACCAATCACCTCCTTTTAAGATTTTTTAAAGTCTGATTCAATTAAGATACAGTGTACCGTACCCTACTCCGCTCAAAAACGCGGTGGTATCGTATAGATTTTCAATATATATTTTCAAAGTATTTACGTAAACGTAGAAGTCGTCATAACTTATGAAATCGCGCAAATTAATCGAATAAGCCGTTGCGTGGATTTCAAGACAGTCAATATAATAATAAGAGTTTTGTAAATAGTTGTAACCTGATAAATATTCGGTTCTTATAATCAGCGTTTTCGTATATTTGTAAGAGCGGTTAAAATATTCGTAACTATTGAAATTATCCAAATACACGTCCACGGTTTCAAGATTAGTACAGCCGTCGCCTATAACGGTGTTGTAATATCCGTAAGTTATGCCCTTCGGAAGAGTGATACTTGTCAAGAAACTGTCGTAACTTACTATATTACTTCCGCAATCCGTAAAGCCTGCTTCTATTACTATCGTTGAGACGTATACGCCCGAGAACGCCGCACTCGGAACAGTCTTACAACCGTCCGTCGGTTTAAGCGTAATCTGAACGTAATAACTGCCGGCGCTAAAATCGTATTGGTGATTTAAAGGCGCTTCCTTATAGCACGGCAACGACAGATAACGGGCGTTTCCGAAATAAGATAAACTGTACTGTACGCTTATCTCGTTTGCAACGTCAATCGAGGTTACGTTTGCAAATCCTACGGCAATGTCGGGTGTTATAACCGTTTCGCCCTCCACTTTGAGAGATCTGAAACGGTACAAATCAGAAATAACCTTTTCGCTTATCCCTTTTACCTCGTTCGAAATGACGAGGTCTTCAGACGCGGCGGGATTTACCGTAATAATAATCCCGTCAACCGTTTCGAAATCGTTATAACGGGTATAACCCGCAACGCCCTTGCCGTAAAGCTCGCCGTAAGCGTAAGTTTTGTTTGCGTCGTAGATAAATCCCGTTGAACCTCCGTCTTCGAAAAAGCCGTAAGGAAGATTATCCTCGTTGGTTATGATTACGGGCACGGTTGCGGGAGCGTTCCCGCCGAAAAGAGCGGATAAAGTTACCGCGCTGGTCTTGCCGAATTCCAGATACGACACCTTGGTGCAGTTTGCAAGGCTGTTTGTAAACAGTATCGAATTGGGAAGGGTAATGCTTTCAAGTCGTGTACAGTCCTTAAAGGCGTAACCCGTAACGGTTATTTCGCCCGAAGAAGAAACCGTTTTAAGGCTCTTACAGCCCTCGAACGCCGAGCTTTCGATATAGAGCGAAGGCGAATTGAATTTTACGCTTGTAATCTCCGAATTTTTGAAGGCGTCGCCGCTAATTCTTACAACGGTATACTCGCCTATGGTCGCGGGAATTGTTATGTTTTTTCCGTCCCCCTCGTAACCCGTTACGGTAACGGTGTTGGTGTTGGCGTCGAGAATTTTTAAATCGTAATTATCGAGAGTAAACGAAGTTGACCTGTCGTTGAAGAAATAGATTGAAAGACCTATTGCAACGAAGATAAGAATACATACGAAGAAGTTGAATACGCCCGGAAACCTTGCGATGTTTTTGCGCATCGAATTTTTGGCGGTAAAAGGAAGCTTGCCCTTGCGCCTTTTCGGTGCGGGGTCGGGCTTAGGTTCTTTAACCTTAACCTGTTTTACGGGCGCGGCGTACTTAGCCGCTTCCGTATCCTCGTCGCGGGCGTAATGCTCGAACTTGTAGCTGTTGTCGAGGTACTTGCCCTCTTTCCATATAAACCTGTCGAAAGCCGCTTGCACGAGCCTTACGGATAAGGTCTTGCAAAGATAGTTTACTTTCAACTTCGCGTTGGGAACGAAAGGTTGGTCGGGCTTTGCAAGGAATTTGTTGTAGATAACTACAGACTTTTCAACCAAGTTTCCGTCGATATCGTATTGGCTTACCTCAAACTCCATACCGAGAAGCTGTTGGCTTACGTTGTTAGAGAACTTGAATACGACGAACTTTTCTTCGGCGCGTTCGTCCTCGAACACTATGTATTCGCGCAAAGTAACGACGCAGTCAGCCGAGGCGTACTTGATTTTTTCTATATTATTATAGGAACTCATATTCAAGCGCACCTCCGTTTCTTATTTTTGCGTTTCTTCTTCTGAAACAGAGCGCGGTTATAAGATAGCTTAAAAGCGCGAGGACGAAACTTGCGGCTATGATGCCGTAATTTAAAAAGTTATCCAAAAATTGCAGGGTGTAGACACCGCTGAAAAGCTCTACCGCGGCGTGGCGCACGGCGAATAAAAAGGTGAACAGCACCAAGCTTTTTAAGGCGGCGTGGATACGGACCTTGCTCATAGGCAGGGGACGGATAACGTTGGAGTTGACGGTTATTCCGTCGGCAGTGCCGATAACTACGTTAACCGAAGCGCAGCCCTTTTTAAGCGCGATAACCTTAGAGCTGTCGCCCGTATCGCGGTGGGTTACGTTTATTACGCCTATTACCCTTTTCAAACGGGAATATTGCACGACGAAGTAAGAAATATCTTCAAAGCTTTTAGTATAGTTGCATACCAAATATTTATCGTACAGCGTTTTGCAGATAACGTATTTTTTAATGAAATTTTTGGTTTCACCCGAAGTGAAATAAATCGAATTTTTGGAGTTTGCCGCTTTAACCTTCTTTAAAAGTTCGTCCTGTGTATATTCGTGGTAATAGCCGTTTTTAAGTAGCCTTAAAGCCAGCAATAATATTAAACCGAGAATAAACACGCCGACGGATACGGCACTTAAAATTCTCCATACATGCATTGTCATAACTGTCCTCTTGATTACAAGCCGGTGTAAAAATTACTCTTTATCGCCGTCCGCGGGCTTTTTTGCAGCCGTAGTTTTGGGTTTTGCTTTTACGGTCGTCTTCGCTGCCGTAGTCGATGCGGCGGACTTTTCCGCCGTCTTTGCCTTGACGGTTGTAGTCGTCTTGGTCGCCGCGGGCTTTGCCGCAACCTTTGTCGTTACCTTGACCGTAGTCTTTGCAGCCGCCTTAGGAGCGGGCTCTTCCTCTTTCTCCTCGGGAGCTGCGGGCTCTTCCGCCTTGGGGGCGGGCTCTTCCTTTACGGGTTCTTCGGTTTTGGGTTCTTCCGCCTCAGGTACAGGCTCTTCTTTTACGGGCTCTTCCGTCTTTGCCTCGGGTTCGGGCTGCGCAGGCTCTTCCGCTTTTACAGGCTCTTCCGCTTTCTCCTCAGGAGCTGCGGGTTCTTCGGCGGGAACTTCCGCTGGCGTTGCAGGCTGCTCTTTGTTTTCGCCGTCAGCCGTTTCGACGTCGCGGATAAGGTCGCTTACCGTCAAAAGCTCGCCGTCCTCCTCTTCACCCGATGAAGCCGTTTCGGGAGGAACGTATGCGGGCACTGCGCGCAAAGGCTCTGATAAAACCGCATTTCTCGCCTTTGCCGCTTGCCTTTCCTCACGCTCGCGCTTTCTTTGCGCCGAGGGACTTTCGGGCATAGGCACTCTGTCGCCGTAGGTTTCGTCGAATAAAAGGGACAGCTCGTTTTCGTACTCGGCGGGGTCGAACTTGACGCCCTTGCACTTTCTGATATTGACGCCGCTCGTGCGTTTGGACGCATTGACGGGGTCTAACACTATATCCTCGAAAAGACTTTGGTTTGCGATTTTTCTTGCAAGCGCGAACATAGGCGCAATAAGCACGAACGCTACGAAGAATATCAATGCGACTAAAATTCCGAGCACAACGCCGAGCCGTATATCGGTTATGAAAATCGCCAAAACTAATTCTATTGCCGCGCACAAGCCTATGATTGCACATTCGACGAGCGCGGGAATAAACACGTTTAAAAAGCAAGTGAACTTGCCGCGGCTTTTCATTGTATTGAAACAGATGGAAATTGCGTCAGCCGCGCCTATTTCGGGATTTGTTTCGATTACGTACGCCGTGGGCGCGAGAAGTATCGGCATAATTATGCAATACACCAACGAAACAAGCGCGCCTGGAGCAAGGAAAATCAAGATAATAATCAAAGGCTCGACCGTGCTCACGAACAGCGCGATTACGTAGCCGACAGCGCCCAAAAGCGCGCTTGCAACGCCTATCAGCATAAGCCCCGCAATAAATATAAGCGCTTCGAGAACTACCGCTAAAAACATAGTCCAGAACGGTTTAGCACGGCACGCAACCTTGAAAGATTGAGGCACGTCAACCGTATTCTCCCTCTGCGCTATTTTTGCCTGCCTTACGTTGGCGAGCGAAAACATTGCGGGAAGAACGAAAGTTACAGACGCTATTAGCTCCATTATTACCCAAGCAAAATATTTCAATAAATTGCCCTTATGCCAAAGAGTCGTTACAGACGACCTCATTGCGTGCCCGAAATAGAAACCGAAACCGCGGTTCATATTGATTAACCTCCGAATAAAGCTGAATTCAGCTTAGATATTTGTTGTAGTAGGTACGTTTAACGCAGCGACGTTTACAAGCGTTACGCTTGCGCCCGATGCGTTGGATACAACGTTTAGGTTGTAGTAAATACTTCTGTCGGAACGCTTGCCGAGTGAGCTCAACGCGTAGACGATAACGCTTAACGAAAGCTTGCCGTCCTCTTCTTTTACGAGCACTTCTACGTCAGTGCCTGAGAGCAAGCCCGAGGCTTCGCCGTTTACGAGTGCGTAGTACGCTTTGTCAAGCACGCGATAGCCGTCGTATCCGCTTTCCGCCGCAACCTCCCACGCGCTTTGAAGAGTATCTTCGTCCACGTTGATTTCGAGGTTCAAGGTTCTCTTCGAAACGGTGATTTTGGTGCTTTCAAGGTTCAGAACGTTCAATTTGTACATATTCGTAACGAGTTCGTTAGCCGAATTGTAAATTCTTATCTGCACCCATTGATTTGTCGTCATAGGATTTTTTATGGTGCTTAATTTGTAAACTTCGACCCTGTCGCCGTCGAGAAGTCCGCAAGTTGCGCCGTCGTATGAGATAAGTTCGTTGCTTACCTGAACGCCCAAATCGATTTCCTCGCCCGTATATACGAAGTTATAGCTTGCAAGTTTGTCGTACTGATTGAAGCTGAAAGTAAGCTGTGTGTGCGTAAGCGTGGCCTTGAACGAAACCGTCAGATAGCCCATATCCTTCATAAAGTCCTGATATGAAAGGTAAACCGTGTAGTTAGCCGAAACGTCCGTGCCTCCGCGGGTTATGGAAACGGTGCGTATGCTTGCAAGAGTGCTGAGTTTGTTCGACGCAAGCGAGTCCGCGCTCGTTATTCTCAGCGTATCGCCTTGGGCGGGCTTGGAATCCGCGCCGTCGTCGCCGTCGAAGATTACGTAATCGTTTGCGCCCAAAGAGAGCGTTTTACCGTCGTAAGGTGCAGTCTTTGAAACGGGCTTGACGTAAAGCGTAGCCTTCTGAACGGTGAAGATTGCGTCCCAAACGGTGTCTTCGTCAATTACGTAGTTGCCGTATTCGTTGTTGAGGCGCGCTCTGATTTCATAGTCGCCTGCAAGGTCGTAAACCGTTTCCTTATCCTGCGTTAAGTTGTAGAAGAACGATTTTACCGAATACAAATCTTCGTCTTCGGGTAAAATACCTTCTTCCGTAACCGTTATGCTGCCCACGGGCAACTTGTTGTAACCGTAAACGAGATTTTCGTATTCGCTCGGGTCGTAGCTTACGGATACGCTGACGGTTTTTTGTTTAATCGTGAACGTGATTTCGTCAGAACCCGTGAAATAATACTCGTCTTCGTCAAGGTCGGGGAATTCTACCGTAACCGTGTACGTTCCCGCATTTACGGGCGCGTAGGTCGTATTGCCCTTTTCGTCGGTGAATACGAACCTCGGGGTAGGATTATAGTCCTCCGCAAAGCCCTTTTCGGAAGGGTCGGTTGCGTGCCAATCCTCATATCCGAAACAGTCTGCGGGGTCAACCGCGACGCCGCTGTATACCACTTCGCCGCCCGAATAAACGGGTGTTGCGCCTACTTGCCTTGCGGTTATCGTAAGCTTGCCGTCCTTGGCGGTTATATCGTAGTTGTTAAGGATAAGCGCACTGCCGGTAAAGGTAATCTTTACGGTGTAAACGCCTTTCGTCGCAACGTCCGTAACCTCTTCGCCGTTTTCGTTAAAGTAAGTGTAATAATATTCTGCTATATCTCTGTCGTTTCCGACGAATTCGTCCGTGAAATCCTCGTCAAACAGCGGTGTTGCCGTGATTTCGGGTCTTTCTATAGTTCTCGAAACCACTTCCACCGTTACGTCCCTTTGCTGTATCTTAAGAGCGCAGGTCAAAGAAGAAACGTCGGTTGTCAGGTTATAGTTTTCGGCAACGTCGTTAGTGCCTTCGACTTTAAAAGACTTAAACACTACGGTATAGCTGCCCGCGTTAACGGGTGAAGAAACTTCCGCGCCGTCTGCGTCAAGGTAGATAACCTCGGGAACTATAAATTCATAGTTAACCGCGCCGTCTGCCTTGAATTCAGCCCCTTCGGCAACGTAATCGTAACCCGTGCCGTTGTAGACGCGCTCCTCTGTATCCATTGATATTGTAATATTTTTTTGCAGAATAGTAAAGGAAATCTCGTCCTTATCGTCCGTGAATTCTATAATATAGTTTACTGTGGAGGATAAGCCGTTGACGGTGCTGTTATCCGCGTTGAACGCCGCAACGTACTCTCCCGCGTTTCTGGGCGCGGAGGATACGGGCGTTTTTACGCCGCCTTTAACCTTGAAGTAGTCCACTGCGACGGACAGGCTTTCGCCTTCGGCAAATCCGCCGTTTACGACTGCGTAGCCGTTCGCGTCGAAATACTGCTCGTTTCCGTCGTACGTTATAGCCGTCCAAGGGTTCAGGCTGATAGTAACGGTCAGCTTGTTTACGGTAAACGAAGCGGGGTCGTAGCAATGGATATTGTAGTTTGCAATGCCGTTTTCAAGTCCGCTCTTGCTGCCCGTAACGAAGCTGTTTGCCAAATCAAACGCGAAATAGTACGTTGCCGCATTGACGGGTGTTGCAATCGTTGTGCACGATGCGTCTGCGAAGAACTCTACTGCAATAGTGAGCTGTTCTCCGTCTATTAACTCTTTCGAGCCGTAAGCGTATTCAAAGTTATCTGCACCGCTTTCGTAAGCTACGGGTTTGCCGCTGTAATATACGGAGTTAATCTCGTTTAAGACTATCGTAATTTCGCGCTGCTTGATTTTAAGCGCGCCTTGGTCGTGATACTTTACCGTATAGTTTGCTGAAACGCTTTCAAACTCCGCAGTGTTCGACGTACCCGCTTCCGCAAAGGTCTTGCAGTTAGCGGCTATTATTGAATTTGCCGAGCCTTCGACGTAGGCGAGAACGTTTTCGTCGCCGTCCAAAATGCCGACTTTGTCAAGGTTGCCGTTATAGTAAGTTTTTACGAAATCGGTGTTGGAATGGTATTCGCCGTCGTACTCCCATTCGCCGCCGCCCGTAACTACCGTCAAGGGACGGGGGTCAACCGTATAGGTGTTGGCGGAAACGGTAATCAGGTAATTTCCGCAGTCGAAGACGTTATCTTTGCCTGCAACGGTTGCGTAGAAATCGGTTGCAAAGTTGTTTGCGTCCCTTATGGTAAGATAAGAGATATTGACGTCGTAAGTGCCCGTAGAGGTTCTGTCGGTAATTTCCACGTCTTCACCGCCGAGCGAGAAATTAACGTGAATTTCCAAGCCCTCGCCGTATGCCAACAAGTCTTCAACGCTGCTGCCGTCGTCCGTTTTATAGTTGTATCTGCCCGTGGGGTATCCCGCGAAAGCTTCTCCGTAAATCCCGTTATTCAGGTTTTTGGGCAATACGGAAACTTCTTTGGGGCTTATGGTAATCTGACACTCGGCGCAGTATATTTCGTAGTTGTCGTTTCCTTTCGTGCCGTTGCCTGTCAGTACCATATAGTCAACCATTTTAACGTTATAAGTGCCAACGTTTTTCACCTCGTCCAAAAGCTCGGCCGGGTCGGTTTCGTAGTATGCTACTATTATTTTGAGCTTATCGGTTGCAACGATTTTTTCGGAGCTTTCAAAATATTCGAAGTTGCCGTAGTCCGAAGAATAAGTTTCTTCGCCGTAGATTAAGTCGGGGTTGCCTATAAGCTTAATCGAAATGCGCAGGGGAACGACTTCGAGCGTGCCGCAATCGTAGTCAGCGATTACATAGTTCGAAGAAACGGGAACAAACAGAGTTTCGTTAAGCTTTTCTCCGACGTTAACCAAACTGTCCTTAAAGTAAACGGTCAGGGTGTCGCCGTTTAAAAGTCCCGCTTCGTCGGGTTCACCGTATAGATAGGTGTCGTATTCGACGTTCGAGTGCTCTTTTCCGTCGTAGATATTGCCCAAGCTGTCGCCCGTAATTACCGTGATGGGGCGTTTATTTATGATAAGCTTGCCGCTCACGCAATCGCGGATTACGTAGTTTTCAATTACGGATTTGCCCTCTTCGTCAGTTATGCCGACGATATCGGCGTAGTTGAAGTATTCTCCCGCTTCTGTTACGGCGGGCCGCCAATCTATTTCATACTCGTGCCCGTCGATAGCGTTACTAACCTTTCCCTCTTCTTTGGAATGCTCTTCGCCGTCGTAAGTCCACGTCTCAGACTCCGCTACTAAGGTAACTGCGCGCTTGTTAACTTTAAGCGTGCCGTACGTCGTATATAAAATAGAGTAGTTCGTCTTCGAGAAATCGTAAGTAACTTCGTTTGAAACGCCGTTTCCGTTCGCTGCTTTTACAACCGTGGGGTTGCTGATTTCAACAAGCTCAAGCTCCTCGTCCGTGAGAGTAAGCACTCTTCCGTCCTGCAAACTCAGCGTGAAGCCCGTATCGTAGTGTTCTTTGCCGTCGTATTCCCAAGTGTGGTCGTTAGTTCTAAGGGTAATTTCTCGGGGCGAAATCGTGAGCGTGCCCAAAACGTAATGAACAACGTAGTTTTTGTCAACGTCGATTACTTTGCCGTCGTCCGAAACTATCCTTATGCCCGTGATCTGTACGCTGTACTCGCCTGCGTCCGCGGGAACGCCGTCTATAAGATTGCCGTCTGAATCGTAGTACTCGTACGAAGAAACGGAAAGGGTTTGCCCGCTTGCAAGGTTATACGTTACAGGCGTTTTTACCGTGGAAACGGAGTCGCCGTAAATTATTTCTTCGTCCTCTACCGAAACGAACATCTCGCGCTTTACAATTTCAAGCTTGCCGTTTTCGTAGCTTACTTTGTAGTTATTTAGAACTGCCGAAGGGTTAGAGCCCTTTTTAAGCGTTGCGCCGCTTGCAACGATATCGTATAAGCCCGCGTCCGTTGCGCCGACAGGAGAATAAGCTACGGTAACTGCGATTTCTTCGCCGTACTCCAAGCCCTCTGCAATGTTGAAGTAATTGCCGTAGCCCGAGGGATAACCGAAAGGCTTGCCGTCGTACGTATGCGCGTTTTCGTCCGTGTACGAATAGAGCGTAACGGTTACGGGCTTTACCATAATCATTCCCAACGCCTTTAACCAAGTAAACGAATAGTTTTCTATTCCGCCTTCAACTTCGGTTACGCCGTCGTTTGCGAAAATTTTACTGTTATCCTTGTCAATCGAAGTTGAATAAACTCCTGCGTTTATGGGGTTGCATGCAGGATCGTTGTTCCAATTCGTTACGAGACAGAGTATTTCGCCGTAGGCAAATCCGCCTTCCTCTACCGTAAACTTGCCGTTAAGGAAACCGTCGCCCGTGGGATAGATTAATGAGTTGCCGTAGTAAACGCTTTCAACGGCTTCGGAAATAAGAGTGATATTCTTGGGATTTACCGTTACAGTTCCTGTAACCGTAACTTCATAATTGTCTGCGCCGTTTTCTACCTCAACGCCGTTATTGTAAACGGTTTTTGTTAACGCGTCGTTGATAGTATAAGGCGTTTTGCTTGCGTTAAGGGGATACTTATTAACTCCCGCCAAAACGAAATCCGAAACGGATACGTATTCGCCGAATACGAACCCTTCTATAGCGTAAACACTGAAATCGCCCCAGCCCTCTTCTTCGTCGCCGTAGGTGAATTCATAATCGCCCACGTTTACCGTTACGGCTTTTTTGGTTATTTCGAGGATTGCTTTTTCGGGCAAATCATAGTCGTAGTTTTTATCTATATTTTGTATTTTGCCGTCGGAATAGCAGAAGTTAAGTGCCGATAAGCCGACTTCGTATTCGCCTACGTTTTTGGCGTTAACGACCGTACCCGACTTGTAAACGCTCAAAGTCAGACTGAATACGCCCTCATTTTGCGCCAAGCCGTCGATTGTAATCAGGTCGTCTATGTTCATACCCGATAAGACTTCCTGACTTGACTGCGCGCTGCCTTTTCTCCAAAGCAACAAAGAGTTATCTAATTCTCCGTAGACTTTTTCAAAGCCGTTTAAAGTTAAGGTGATGCGGCGTTTTGTTATTTCAAGGTTGCAAGGCGCGATTTCGCCGACTATTTCGTAGTTTTCGGTTGTCGAGGGCGAGCCGTTTGTATAGACGAAGTAACTGTTTGCCTCATTAAGCGAAACGGTGTAATTACCCGCGTCGAAATACACGGGAGAATTGCCGTCCCCGTTAAGATATACGAAATAAGGATTGAATTGGTCGGAATATACCAATCCGTCCTTGCCGTTTTCTCCCGATATTACGACTTTTGGCGTGGGAACGGTTTCGCCGTAAACGCTTTCGATATTCCGTTCCAACGAAACGGTGATTTTTCTCGGCGTTACAGTGAGGATACCGCTTTCATAATTTATCTCGTAATTACCCGTGCTTGCTGTTCCGTTAAACTTGTAAATTCCGCAGCCGAGAGCGTCTAATTCGTGCTCGCCTACGCTGTACTTATAGTAACTGAAATCCGCAATAGTTATAACACGCAATCTGTCCCCGTCGGCAAGAGAGCCTTCGGTAATTTCCTCGTAGTTTCCGAAATCAGCAGAGTAAATTACGGGGTCGCCGTAAGCTGCGGTCATATCGCTCAGCTTTACGGTAATTTTGCGTTTGGTTATTTCAAGTATTTTTTGTAAATCTGCCGTGTAGCAAATTATCTGATATCCGCTTACTTCGAATACAACAAGTTCACTGTCTTTCCAATCGAGATTGGTTCTTTCGGACGAGCCGTCCGGATAGTGTAATTCGATATAGGATATTTCCGCGTTGTATAAGCCTACGTCGGGCATAGCCTGATTTTGCAAATCGTACTCAACGAAAATTTCTATTTCTTCGCCGTATTGCGGCAAATTATAATTTGCTTGCGAGCTAATGGGTCTATATTCGAAGTTCGTATTTTTCGCCGGATATTCGAACTCTTCGCCGTAAACTGCACTTATGCGCGTGGGAATAATATTAATCTGCCTAACCGCTATATCCATTGAGGAGGCAATTTTGATAATATAATTATCCGCCGCATATTCTCCGCTTTCGGAATTTCGTATTTCAACGTCGGCAACCGTTACATCGTACGTGCCTATATTTTTAGGCTCGACGGACACGCCGTATTGCGTAAAGCCGACTGTGAATAAAAGCTTTTCACCGTAAGGCAACTCAACGGCAGAAATTTTCGCCGCGAATAATTCCGCGTAGCTTTTGCCGTAATATTCGTCGTCTCCGTATGAGAAACTAACCGTACCGTCGGGTGCAAGGGTTATCGACTTAGGAGATACCTTTAAATTACCGTCAACGTAGCTTACGGTATAGTTGTAAGTGCAGTCAGCGCCGTTTTTGGTTACTTTAATCGACTGACCCGTAATCTTATGGTTGCCAACCGCGGGGTGAGAACCCGTAAACTCTATGCTTGCCGTTACGGTAAGCCTGTCGATTCCTATAAGGTCGGGAGTGTTTGCATAGTTGCCCGCTTCCGTGGGGTATGCGTAATTTTCGCCGTACTCCCTTTCGTATGACAAAAGTTGAACGGTTATTTCACGCGGAGTTATAGTAAGCGAGCCGCTTTTAACGGTTACGGAATAATTGCCCGTAACGTCCGCGCCGCCGCTAAGTACCGTAATATTCCGTCTGTCGCAAGTTACTTCGTAGTTGCCCGCGTCGGGGTAAGAATAATTGCCAAGAGGATTGAAGGCGAGGTTATTTTTATTGAATTCTACCGTGCATACGCCGATAGCGTTTTCTATATTTTCGCCGCCCGCAACGTAGTTGACTGCGTCGCCGTACGTTACGTCGTCAATATCGTTGAGGGTTACGGTTATTTCGCGCTGTTCAATAGTAAGCGTGCCCGCCAAAACGGATATATCGTAGTTGAACGTTACGTCCTTCGTGCCGCTCAATATTACGACGTCGGATGCGGAGTAATTTATATCATAAGTGCCCGCGTCAGGGAACGTGGCTGAGAGACTGTAAGAGGGGCTGTAAGATACGCGCGCCTTGTCAATGGATACCTTTTGACCAAGGGTTTTGAACTGCGCCCAACCTACCTCTTCGCCGCCCGCGGGGTAAACTATTGCGTTGCCGTAAGTTACTTCAAAGCTGTTGAGAGTAACCGTCATTGCGCGCTTGGTGATTTTAAGCGTGCCGCATACGGGCGTGATTTGATAGTTTGCAGTAACTCTACGCGTGCCCTCGTATATTTCGTAGGCAAGCACGTTGTCTTCGCCGTTTTCGCCGTTATAGTCGGTTACTTTGGTGTTTGACGTAACTTTTACGGTATGGTTGACGGAAGCAAGACTGCCGACGGTTACCGAATTGCCCTCTTCGAAGTGTACTGCGCCGTCGTAAGTCCAAGTACTGTCATTGGAAGTTATAGTAATTTCCCGTACGGTTACGGTCATTTCGCCGTTTAAGAACGTAATTACGTAGTTGCCCGTGCTGTCCGTGCCGTCCGCCTTTGAAATCTGGTTAGCGGCTTGAACGCAGGTTACTTTGTAATTGCCTATATCAGGCAAAGCCGAGCAGACGGGTGCGGCGTTATGAACCGTCAAGGTTTCGTTATCGGCAAGCTTGAGCGAGGAAGTTATTTCCTCCTCTCCGCCCTGATATGCAACGGAGTTGCCGTAAACTATTTCGTAGCTATTGAGCTGAACGGTAATTTGACGTTTGTTTATTTTGAGTTTGCCGCAAACGGGCGTGATTGCGTAGTTACCCGTTACGGTCGCGCCGTTAACGTCGTAAATCGCATAGCTTAAAACGTTGTCAACGCCTGCCGTGTAGTCCATAACTTCCGTTATGTGGGTTGCAACGACTAAGTGCGTTTGGGCGGCAAGGCTGCCCGTGCGCGTAAAGCCTTCTTCGAAATAAGCGTACCCGTCGTAAGTCCACTCGTTATCGGCGGAAGTAAGCGTTACGGGACGGGGAGTTATCTCGATATTGCCGGGGGTAACGGTTGCTATGTAGTTGGAAGTAGTTTCCGTGCCGTCAGTCTTTTCTATTCGGTAATTGCTCGAATTGACGAAGTGATTGCCGACGTTCGGAAGCGGGTCTTCACCGAATGTAAACGATACGCCCAAAACTATGAGTTTTTCACCGTTTGCAAGATAGCCCGAGGTGATTTTTTCGTTGCCGTACGAATACTTTATCTCTTCGCCGTAAGTTACTTTACCTATATCGTTCAGTTTGAAAGTAATCGAAAGGTGGTTTACCTTTAAAGTGGCGTTTGTACGGTCGTAGTCCTTAATTTCGTAGTTGCTGCCCGAAGTAAACTCAACCGTATTGGGGATACTGCCCGCATTGGTTATCGAGTTTACCTTGCTCTGTACGGGCGTTAAAGTGTCGGTTGCCTTTACAAGTCCCTGTTCGTACGGTCTGCCGTAGTAATGCGTCGTGTAAGCCGTGCTCGAAAGGGGCGTGCCGTCGTAGTCCTTTTCGGCGTATCCGATAACCACCGTAATGGGACGGGGAGTTACCGTCAAGGTTGCGTTCGTGCGGTCGTAGCCCTTAATTTCGTAGTTGGAGTTTGCAGTGAACGTAACCCCGTTCGTCCTGCTGCCGACGTCCGTTATTTCGGTTGCCGAGCCTTGCACGGGCGTTAAAACGTCTGAGTATTTTAAAAGTCCGCTTGCGTAAGGATTTCCGTAATAACACGTATCGTACGCCGTGCTCGAAAGGGGCGTGCCGTCATATACCTTTTCGGCATTTTTGATAATAACCGTTATGGGGCGGGGAGTTACCGTCAAAGTGCCGTAACGGTAGTTTATCTGATAGTTTTCGGTTTCGTCCGTCTGATACCAACCGCTTCCGCTTACCACTTTGAACTTGGTGGTGTTGTTTTCGGTTTTGGTATCCGCAACGTCCGAAACGGAAGTCGCCGAGCCGTTAAGCGCAAGCGAATGGCTTGAAAGCGCAAGCGAGCCGTTCGTAATTAGGGTTGAAAGGTCGATTGAATTATAATTGAAAGAATGTGAATTCCCGTCGTACTCGAAAGAGTCCGAACCCGTTTGAACCGTTATCGCGAGCTTGTTTATTTTCAGCGTGCCGAACCGTTCGGTTACTGCGTAGTTGGGAGTAACGTCTAAGCCGTAGCCGTCCATGATTTTATAGTACAGTTCGTTGGGCGTGCCTGAGGTGTAGTTAATAACTTCGGTATACCTTAAAACTTCGAACCGTTGTCCGTTTGCCAACGAACCCGTAAGCTCGTACGCGCCGTTCGTGCTGCGTGCATAGCCGTTATAGGTCCACTCGCCGTCTGTTGTGGTTAAGGTTACGGAGCGTTGCTTGATTTTAAGCGTGCCGTACCTTTCGGTCAATAAGTAGTTGGCTGTTACTTCCTTGCCCGAAGCGTCGTAAATTTTATAAATTAAGTAGTTGTCTTCGCCCGAATAGTTATAGTTCCTGACGGCCGTTTGGGAAGACGATTCTATTCTTTGGTTGGGTGCGAGCGAGCCGTCAACTACGGTATAGCCGTTTTCCGTGTGCTCCGCGCCGTCGTAAGTCCATTCGTTCGAATCCGAAAGCACCGTAACGGGTCGTCTGTTTACTGTAAAGGTCGCGCCCGAGTACGAAATAATATTATAGTACTTGGTAACGTCCGCAGAGCCGCTCAAAATCCTGACGGAGTTTTCGTTCACGGCAAGGTCGTACGAGCCCGCGTCCGATAAAGTTGCGGCGCTGCCGTATTGGGTTATTACGGTATCGAATTTAATTTCGTCGTCGAATGCAAGGTCGGCTATCGCTTCGGCCTTATAGGAGATAGCCGTGCCGCAATAGACGTCGCTTGCGTTTTTGAGCTTAACCGCAACCGAACGCTTTGCGAAGGCGAAATCCCCGCTTACCGTATCGTAAGTATAGCAATCGGATAAGTCGTTGCCGTTTTTGTCAACGATGCGTATTCCGCCTGCGTTCAGGGTAACTCCAACCGTCCACTCGCTTTCGTCGTCGGAGGTGGGGTAAGCGTAATCGAAATCTATTCCCTCTACCCTGTCCGAATAAGAGCTGACAAGCCCCGTTACGGTGTATTCGGGGGTAAAGCCGTAGGTTACGGTCTGGCCCTCTTTGAGAACGAAATCCAACTGCTTGGGAAGAATTTCGAACTCCACGGGGTCGCCGTAGCCCTTGCCTATTGCTTTGCTGGTTACGGTTCTTACGAGGTATTCGCCCGCTTTGACGGGTTTTTCTTCCGTCCACTCGTCCGTGCCTTTTAAGGAATATTCGTAGGTTACGCCGCTTAAAAATGCCGAAGCCTGCGCGGGCGCATAGCTGTCGCCGTAGGTTATTTGGGCAGGCAAAACCATATCGGAGGTAATCGTACCCTTCATTACGAGAAGGGCGGTTATACCCGCGATAATGACTGCAAGCACGCCTATAATCAAGAACTTGAATTTTACTACGAAGTTCTTGAACTTAGCTACTTTCTGTATTCGGTTTATGTAATTATCGTAAGAAATCATACGCTTTACAAATCCGTCTGTTTTGCCTTAAAATTTTTAATTAGTGCCTATATATGCTTTAAATAACGGGGGGTTACGGTTGAGCGGGAATTATTACCTGACCGTAATAATCTTCGTTTATTTCGTACAGTCCGGATACGTCCACGCCGCCGCAAACCACGGAAACGGAACTGACGACGTACCAATCTTCGTTAATTACCGAAACTTCGGTTTCCACGATAGCGTCGCCGTTTGCTAACGGAGTACCTGCGGATACGTCCACAAGTCCCGCAAGAACGCTGTAATCGGGGTTAGCGCCTTCCCAATAGCCGACGTAATTGTACGGCTTATAAGTAAATGAAATAAGTCGGGGAGTTACGGTTACCCTTATATTTACGCCCGCGTAATTTATTTCGAGGTTAGACGTTATATCCTCGCCTTTCGAAGAAACTTCAACGCTCTTAACGGTTATGTTTTGCGTTTTGCCCGCAACGTTGAAAATATTATTAAACTCTGCCGAAGATATAGCGTAATCGGTCTCGTCTTTTATTGCAAGGTAATCGGTTTTGACGTCGTAGAAGCTGTTAAGACCGTTATAAGTCATACTGAACGCTTGGGGAGCTTTCGAGCTTAAAACCAAATCGACCTTTCTCTTCTCTATCGTAACGCTGCCGTCGATAATTTTCAGTTCGTAATTGGTTAAGTCCGCTTTTATACATTTTGCAGAATAGCTGTGAACGCCCGCCGTTAAATCTTGGGGCTGAATGATTTGGAAATCGTTATAGGTAAAGTCCGTATCTATAAAAGCTTCGCCGAACGCCTCGTCGCTTTCTATAACGAAAGTTTCGCCGTAGATAAATTTGTTCGTATTTTTTAAGTCATTAAGCGTTACCGTAAAGGGTTTGGGAGTTATTGCGTACGCTCCTTCCTTTACGTCTACCGTGAAATTGCCCGTGCAGTCAGTCCCGTTCATTTGAATACTGACGTTAATAAGGGAAAACGTGCCGCTGTTGACGTTGACCTGTGAAGATACTTCGGTGGAAATCGAAGCCGTTAAATTAAACTTTCTTGGAAGCTCGGGAACGGTCGTGTAGGTATTGCCCTGCGCTATAATGTAGTTACCGAGCTCGTTACCGTCGTAAACCTTTTCGTAAGAGTTAGTTTGAACGGTTATCTCAAAGGGCGCGACTTTAAGCGTGCCGTATACGTACTGTACGGAATAGTTGCTTATGACGTCGTTTTCGCCCGATAGAATTTCAAATCTTATCTCGTTTTTAGTACCCTCGCCGTCCGTTACGTCGCAAACCTTAGGGAAGCTTTTAACGTTTAATATCTGATTGGGTGCGTAATCGCCTTCGTCTATATACGCGTCGTTATAGTGCTCCTCGCCGTCGTAAGTGAACGTTTCGGATAAAGTGGTTATTTTTAGGGGGCGCTGCTGAATGGTCATAAACGCCGTGTCGAAATAGATGTTGTAATTTTGACTTACGGGCGTTACGCCGTCGTCGGCATAAATTTCAAAGCTCAATTCGTCGATTAAAATACGCTGTTCGTAAACGCAGTTAACTGCGCTTGCCGCAAAGCCCGCCTCGCTTACAATCTTGGCTCTTGCGGTCTGTCCGGCAACGAGAGAGCCGTCGGAAATTTCAAACTCGGTTGCCGTCAGGGTAATACCGTCGTATATTTTGGTTATATCCTTGGGTTTTACGGTTATGGTGCGGGCAAGAACTTTTACCGTGCCCATCTCGAACGTGATGTTATAGTTTTCGGTTACGGGGTTATCGAATGGGTCGTAAACCAACGGTTCTATGTCGTTGGGAAGGGTGTCGCCTGCGTTCAAAAGCGTCGTGTTTAATCCCGCAAGCTTATGCCCTTTCGCAAGCTCGCCGTCAATAATTTCAAAGTCGTTGAAGTATACTTCTTTACCGCTGTATATAACGGTTGAATCTGGAATAACGACGGAGATGTTTTTCGGGTCTACCGTGAGCGTGCCCGCGTTGACTTTTACGGCGTATTCGTCCGAAACGTCAAAGCCGTTTTTATCGCAGATTTTAACTTGCAGGGTACTTTCGCTCGAACCGACGTCCGTCTGAGCGCCTATTACCTGTACGCTTGCGGTATGTCCTTCGAGAAGTTTGCCGCTGTCGAGGGTGTAATCTTCCACGGTCAAGGGCGTGCCGTCGTAATCTTTTTCGGCGCTTGCAACCGAATAAACGAGCTCAATAGGGTCGGTTTTAATCGTTCCCGTTGCATAGAGAATAAGCACCGTCAAAAGCGCAGCCGCCACGGCGATAAGAAGTAATCCTGTTATTAAAATCAAGTTTCTGAATTTAGACATATTCAACTCCAATTCAAGGGAGAAATCGTTGTAAATTATTTATACGTTTTGTTCTATAAGACGGATAGTTTCCTTACAAAGCGGAAGTTTGTCTTCGCCGAAGAGTTCGTCCAAATAAGCGCACACTCCGTCCGCCATCTGTTTGACGTGTACGGGGTTCTTGCTTTCGAGCTTGCGGAATACTTTCCTCGCAAGTATATCGTCCAAAGCTTCGAGCTCCGTTCCGCCGCACGCTACTAACACCGGCACGTAACAGCGTATCTGTTTCATTATTCGGTTTCCGAACGTGATATGGAACGTCTTTATCATATACTCGTCTAACTTCTTTATCCGTCGCAGATTTCGGTCGCTTATATCGTACTCGCGCTGCGCCTTTGTCATTAACTCTTCCAAATGCGTTGCTGATATTTTTCGGTAATTGCCCTCCGCCTCGAACGGCGTCGCCTTCTTATCCAAGTTCAATACCATTGCTCTATCGTATACCTTATCCGATATCGAGAACGTACTGTCGTCGTTGTTCGCCGTGCCTACGAACCACATATTCGTCGGCAGTCTTAACTTTCCGTTGTGCTGTAACAGCTTAGGGTCGTCCTCCCACCTGTCCGCTACTACGTCAAGATTTCTTCCGTCGGGATTGGGGATTTCCAACAATGACAGAAACTCCGCAAAGTAATACTCTACTCGCGCTATGTTCATTTCGTCCAACACCGTTACGTATATCTCTTCGTTGTTGTTCGCTTCGTACATCTTGTACAACAGCGTCGTTTCGTTGAACCGTTTCGTGAACTCGTTGTAATATCCGACTAAGTCCGTTCTTTCCTTCCACATAGGCTGTATGGGCACGACTACCGTCTTGTTTTCCAAAAACTCGCCGAACGCGTACGCAAGCGAGGTTTTACCCGTACCAGACATACCTTGCAGTATTATCAGCTTCGTTACCGCCAAAGCGCCTATGAACCTTCTTATGTCCTCAATGTCATAGTATAGCTTCAACTTACCTGCGGAGAAATTACGGAACTCTTCGCAAAGCTCCTTTAACTCTATCTCGTCGTCGTAGTCGGGGCGGACGTAATTTTCGTACTCCTTGTCTATTTCGGTCAGCATATAGAAACGCGAACCGCCCTCGTTTACTTCCTCCGCGCCTTCCGTCTTCTCGCCTGCGCGCTTCGCGGGCGCGCGGTTATTAATATGAAAAGACGGGTCAACGTTGGCGAGCTTGGGCGCGTCGTAGCTTTGAAGAGCCTGCTTTTCGCTTTCCGCCTTTTTAAAGTCAACGTCGAAATACTGAGGGGTTATAAGGTCGGTGTTGCCGCGCTTTGAAAAGGTTACGCGAATCAGCAAAATCAGCAATACGGGCAACAGCACCAGAAGCAAGATATAAAGATATTTTATGCCCGAAGAAATTGCGGGAAATTTGCCGCTGTAAATTTGGTACTGTCGCAAAAGAGCAAGGACGAACAGCGCAAAAACGCCGACTATCAAAATAATCAGCACGATAGCTCTTGCTATTCTGTTTTTGCCGTCGCCTTTCTTCATAAATAACCCTTAACTGCGCTTTTTGTCTTTCTTTTCCTGTTTCGTCCAAAGAATTGTTTTTCTGATTTCTTTTTTAGTGAATTCCCACTGCGACTTGAAAAATCTGTGGTAAGCCATATACTCTTCTTCGAGTTCGATAAATCTGTCGCGCGAGGTGTAGTCGATGCTGGGCGTAAGCTTGCCCTGCTGTGCGCGGATACCGTCAAGCTCGCCGCGGATAAGCGCGTTTTCGTCCCGCGCCTTCTTCAATTCTATGCGCTGCGTCCTTTCGAGCTTTTCGACGTCCTTTTTAAAGCCCTCTTCGACTTCCTTGATTTTTGCCTGACATTCGTCAACGACACGCTGTTTTGCGGCGTCTAAATCGTTTAACTGTCTGTCAAGCTCTTTGCCCTTTTCTTCGAACTCCGCAACGGTTTGCCGAAGCTGCTCGTTTAACCCGTCTATCTGGTCGGTGAGTTCGGATACGCGCGTTTCGTGTTCTTCTATTTTTTGAGCAAGCTCGTCGGCGAACTGCGCTTTAAGCTCGGTAATTTCGCCGTCGTGCGCCTCGTTCAGCTCTGCAATTTCCTGAACGTGTTCGGCTTTTACAGCCGCCATATCCTCTATGTATTTTTGGTTGAGCTCTACGATTTCCCGCTCTTTCTCTTCCAAAGTTTCGGTCAAAAGAGTTACCTGTCTGTTCAGCTCTTCCTTTTCGCGGTTAATACCGTCAATCTTTTCGTTTAAAGCAACGACTTCCTGACGGAGGCTTACAAGCTCTTCACCGTCCTTTTCGAGCTGACGGTTTCGTTCTTCCAACAAAAGCATATATTCTTCCATCGTTTTGTTGGATTCCAAAGCCCGCTTTTTTAACCGTTTCAAGCGTTGAAGCGTCTTTTTTTCCTCTTCCTCTTTAAGCCGTCTTTCCTCAGCCTCGTACTCCATTTCGAGAATACTCTCTATGTCGTTACCGACCTTGTAAGCAATAAAGGAAGTGAGGTTTGCCGCCTCCGCGATTTCGTCGGCAATCTTGTCTGTGAAAGGCGCGAAGTTGAATACTACTTCTTCATAGTCAAACCCTTGCCCCTTGTAGGACGCGATATAGTCGTAAAGCGCCAAGGCGTGCTTGAAGTTGTTGTTCATCTTTAAAACGTTGGTCTTGACTATAGGCGGCTTAATCATAGGAGATTTCGCAACCTGCAACATCAAATCCGTGTTTAAAAGCGCGTTTATTATGCTTTGACAGTCCTTAATTCTCTGAACAAGCTTGTTCGAATTTTCGTCGGGAATGGGGAACGGGTTATCCGTCCGTTCTTCATAGACCGAGGCTTTTATCCTTAAAGTGCGTTTTTTAGTAACAATGTCCTTCGAAATCGACATATCGCCGACGTACTTGCGGCGGAGATTTTCAATCTTTTCGAGCCTGTATTCTATAAACGCCTTTACGTAGCTAAGCATCATATAGAGGAAACGGTTTTCGTAAACGGCGTAGTCCGAAAGCTTTTCGACCATATACAGCTTGTCGGGCACGAGCAAATCGTCCTCTTCTTCGGGAACGTGCGTTATCATATCGCTGTGCTTGGCAAGATGCTCGACAGAGTCCTTGGAAATCTTTCTGACCTTTTCGATAGGCACTACTTCGCCGTTCGTTCTAATGAACTGCCGCTCTTCGGCAACAGCCTTTTCAACGAAAGTCAGTCCTTCCTCTATGGCTTTTATCCAATCTTCTTCGATTTTGCACAGATATTTAGTTGACTGTAACCTATCCTCATCAACGTTGGCTTCCGCAATGGCGCGTCTGTCCTTTTCGCAGCCGGTGTTGTCCGCCGTCTGCTTGCGATAGCCCTTGAATGCGCGATAGTAAATATCTAAAAGTGTCATAAATTATACGTTCTGCTCAATTAATCTTATGGTTTCCTTACAAAGCGGAAGTTTGTCTTCGCCGAAGAGTTCGTCCAAATAAGCACACACTCCGTCCGCCATCTGTTTGACGTGTACGGGGTTCTTGCTTTCGAGCTTGCGGAATACTTTCCTCGCAAGTATATCGTCCAAAGCTTCGAGCTCCGTTCCGCCGCACGCTACTAACACCGGCACGTAACAGCGTATCTGTTTCATTATTCGGTTTCCGAACGTGATATGGAACGTCTTTATCATATACTCGTCTAACTTCTTTATCCGTCGCAGATTTCGGTCGCTTATATCGTACTCGCGCTGCGCCTTTGTCATTAACTCTTCCAAATGCGTTGCTGATATTTTTCGGTAATTGCCCTCCGCCTCGAACGGCGTCGCCTTCTTATCCAAGTTCAATACCATTGCTCTATCGTATACCTTATCCGATATCGAGAACGTACTGTCGTCGTTGTTCGCCGTGCCTACGAACCACATATTCGTCGGCAGTCTTAACTTTCCGTTGTGCTGTAACAGCTTAGGGTCGTCCTCCCACCTGTCCGCTACTACGTCAAGATTTCTTCCGTCGGGATTGGGGATTTCCAACAATGACAGAAACTCCGCAAAGTAATACTCTACTCGCGCTATGTTCATTTCGTCCAACACCGTTACGTATATCTCTTCGTTGTTGTTCGCTTCGTACATCTTGTACAACAGCGTCGTTTCGTTGAACCGTTTCGTGAACTCGTTGTAATATCCGACTAAGTCCGTTCTTTCCTTCCACATAGGCTGTATGGGCACGACTACCGTCTTGTTTTCCAAAAACTCGCCGAACGCGTACGCAAGCGAGGTTTTACCCGTACCAGACATACCTTGCAGTATTATCAGCTTCGTTACCGCCAAAGCGCCTATGAACCTTCTTATGTCCTCAATGTCATAGTATAGCTTCAACTTACCTGCGGAGAAATTACGGAACTCTTCGCAAAGCTCCTTTAACTCTATCTCGTCGTCGTAGTCGGGACGGACGTAATTTTCGTACTCCTTGTCTATTTCGGTCAGCATATAGAAACGCGAGCCGCCCTCGTTTACTTCCTCCGTGCCTTCCGTCTTCTCGCCTGCGCGCTTCGCGGGCAAAGCAGAAGCGGGTGCGCCGTAGGGCGCGTAAGCCACGCTCTTTCTTACGGCGGCAACGTCAAGACTGATTTTGTTCATTTTACGGTCGAGCTCCGCCCTTACGGTTTCAAGCTGCTCGTTCTCGTGAACTTCCTGACGCCTTGCGTCGCTTTCGGCAATTTCGGATACCCGTTTATGCTCGTTAACGATTACCCTGATTACGAGTACGAGGATTAAAACGAGGATTATTGCCGCGTAGACTATAAGCGCGATTTTGCTTGTCAGCGCGTCCCACACGTTACCCATAAATTCGGTAAAGGAGAACGCAGCTATTAAGTTTGCCATAATTTTTTTCTCCTTTCGGGTTACGCCTTTGAAAGTGCCCTTTGAATTTTAGTAAGCTCTTCCTCGTTAAACAGTTTTTCGATTATGCCGAATAAAGTCTTTTCTCCGCCGTCTTGCGAGTAGGTTTTGGTAAGTTTCAAAACGGGAACTATTTTCGCAAGGAAAATATCCGTTACGCACTCCGCCTCGTCTCCACCGCACTCCAAAATTACGGACGAGAACTTTTCAAGCTGCAAAGTATTCTTATTGCCCAAGCGGATTTTATCGGTTGCGCGCACGGTTTCGAAAAGCTCGTCAAGCTTCTTCCAAAACTTTTCGGAAAGATAGTAGTTTTCCCTTGCCTCTTTTACGAGGTCGCAAAGCGCGTTAACAGAAATATTGACGGGCTCGACCGCGTCGCCTGCGTCGCACCTGCTTAAAACCAAATCAAGCTGTAAAGACGCGTCCGCAACGTCGCGGGAGAATTTATCGCACCCTTCCGCGGGGGAAAGGATATAGCGGAAGTTGTCGGGAAGTCGGAAAGAAAGCTCTTCGTTCAAGGTGAGAATATGCTCTTCCGTGGGGTGGTTGGCGTACTTAATAAAGGGCGCGAACCACTTGTTTATGTTGTCGGTTATCTCACCGATTGCAACGCCGCAAAGCTTATCGGCGGATTTCGTAGCCGAGTAAACCGCGTTTGCAAAGTCGGACAGAACGAATTTTTCGCCCTGTTGTTTCCATAAAGCGTCTGAAAGCGCGTTCCATTCACTGCCAGTAACCGTCAGCTCGCGGCCGTTGAAATAGCCGTTTAGCGCCGCCAAAAAGTCGGGCATAACGTCGGTGTTTTTGGTGGTAACTATAACTATCTTGCTTGCCGAAATTGCGGCAAACAACGCCCTTACGGACGTTACGTCCACAACAACGCCGCGGCTTTGGGCGTAAGATTGGAAGTTGTTGCAGATTTCGTTTAACGTGATTTGCTCGGTCAGGTCTACCTCTTCGAGGTCTTCACCGACCGATACGTCGTACGTCTTTTCCGCCTGAACCTCTTCCGTATCGAATTCGGGTTCTTCCTCTTTGGGCTCATTAGCCAAAGGCTCTGCGTACGTAACTTTTGCGATTTCGTCAAACTCTTTGACGTTTTCTACAAGGTCGGTCAAAACGTCGTTGACGGGAACGTAATGCTGTTTTTTCCGCTTTCTTGCGATAATTGCAACGTACGTTATAAACAGTACGAGACAGACGGCGGCAAGCACGCCTATTACGCTGTAAAAAATTATATCCTTGCCCGAAACTATATCGGTGAAAGCAAGCACCGCCATAATGCCTTCGTAATAGAGAGATAACAGTATGGCAACGAAAAGCTTTAAGCCGAAAGAAAGCTGTTTTTTAGCTTTTCTCACTTCGGGCGGTTCTTGGTTAGGGTCGAACTTGATAGCCGTGCCGTCGCCGTTTGCAACGCTTTCGACTACCTCGCCCGAATATTTTTCCTTAAAGACGTATTCCGAAAGTGTTACCGTGCCCGTAAGCTTATCGTCGTAATAGTTTTCGGCAACGGTAACGGAGTACTCGCCGCCCTCGATTACGTAAAGCCCTTTTTCCCTATCGAACACCTTGAACGTGTTTTCGTCAAAGGGTATTTCAACGCGGACGGCGTCCTTCTTTTTTACGTATACTTTTGCAAAGCCGCGAAGAATTTTATCCTTGAAAATGCCTTGCGAGTTTGCCTTTTTAAGATAGAACTGCGGAACGGCAAAGCCGTCAAAATTACCCGTGTTCTTTACGGTGCAGCTTATACCGCGCTCGTTGATTTTAAGGTTCGAATACTCGAATTGCGTATAGGACAGCCCGTACCCGAAAGGATAACGCACTTCGCTGCGGGGTGCTGTAACGAAGTTAATTTCTTTTTCAACGTCAACGGGAATTGCGTCGGCAAGTCTTCCCGACGGGGTTGCAAGCCCCTTTAAAATATCGAGAACGGCTCGCGTAGCGCTCTGTCCGCCGCGATAAGTCAAAAGCACGGCAGCACACTTTTCCGCAAATGCGCAGTCGATAACGCCGTCGGACGCAACGACGGCTATAATTTTTACGCCGTGTTTGAAAAGCTCGTCGATAAGCTCCGTCTGTCCTTCGGGTAAGGTTTTCGCATCTTTTTCCGCGCTTAAATACAGAAGCGTAAAATCTGCTTCCTTGCCGAGGTCTAAGGCTGTTTCTATCAAATCGCGCCGACCGCTTTCACCCTTGGCGTAACCGCTCGCGAAGCCCGTTGCGTTAATTTCGTAGTTGTTTATTGCGTAGAACGGCACGCGCTCCGACGTAGCTTTTCCGCTGAAAAAGTCGGCTTGATATGAAAATTCCTTTGCGCACTCGCCGAGCACGGCAACCTTTGCGGTGTTGGAAAGGGGAAGAACCCCGCTGTTTTTAAGTAATACCGCGGACTGCCTTGCAGCGGTTATCGAAAGCGCGTCGTCCGTAACCTCGTCGAATACTGCGGCGTGGTTGGTATTTATACCGCACGCTGCCGGTATCGTTTCCTGACCGCGCTTGCGCATTTCCAAAAGGGTTGAAATAAGCCTGTCGCAGGCGGTATTTAAAATTTCCTCGTCGAAAATTTCAAGCGATTGGCAGCGCCTGTCGAGCTCGGTTATGGAAATATCTTCCGAACGGTAATCCGCGTAAGCCGCTCTGTATGCGACAGTAAGACGTTTTAAAAGTTCTATAAGATTTTCGGTAAAATCCTCTTCCAAAAATACGAGAGTGAAGCCGTTAAAAAAGTATCTGAGCGCCTCTTCCGCGCTCTTTGCCACGCCGAAAAACAGACTGCCGTCCTCTTTCTGCTTAGAATATTTTTCAATGCTTTGCGGGGACTTCAAGAATACCGAACGGGGCGAAGAGCCCGATAAAACGACGTCCTGCAAGTTTCTTACAGGCTGCCCGTCGCAGTCGGCAAATTCTTCGAAGCTCGTAAACTGTCTTGACCGCGAAAGGCCTTTAAGCTTGCTTAAAAGGGTTCTTGAAGTTAAGAAATAATCTTCCGAAATGTTTTCGTTTTCTTTTGAATTCGTTAAATTGAAGCACGAATACTTTTTGACGGCGGCAACCTCTTCACCGTGTTTTGCATAAACCTCGGAGATGAGCGGCATATTCCAACTTGACGCAAGGGCTTTATCCGACGGGAACTGTGTAGCGTAAACGCCCGCACTTTCCTCTAAGGGATTGCGGGTGAGTTTAAACACCGGAAATTCGTAATTCTCGTCGGGAGAACTTTCGTATAATTTCAAGCTGGTTACAAGCTTGACTTTCTGCTCGATTGACATTTTGATGATGAGCCGTTCGTTCGCCAACATCTGCGCCTCCATTTTAGCCGAAATAAATTGCCGCCTAAGCACGCGCGCCATACCCGCGCAATGCGTGTGTGAAATAATAAATGTTTTACTATTATAATAGTTAAAAGCGAGAGTGTCAAGGAATTACGGCCGTAGAAAGACGAAAAAATACTTTGTAAAAATTTGTAAAACCGTGCAAAAAGCCGCCCGCGCTTTGCTCAAAGCGCGGGCGGCTTTTTATCTGTTTTTTAATGCCTTCTGTCGTAATCGAGGGTAAATTTTTTCTCCTTTAAAATATACTCCAAAAAGCAATTGACCCCCTCATATATGTCGTTGAACGCCTTTTCGAAGTCCCCCGTATACCAAGGATCGGCAACGTCGCGAGGGCGCGGCGTGAACGAGCAAAGCTTGAAAATTTTATTGCCGAATTCCCCGCCCGTAAGCCTTAAAACGTCAAAAAGATTTGACGAATTCATTACGAGGATATAGTCGCTGTTTATTACGTCGCTTAAAGAAAGTTGTCTTGCGGTATGTTCGCCGTCTATACCGTGCGCTCTTAAAGTGCGCTTTGCGGGCGGATAAATGGGGTTACCCTCCTCCTCGTCCGAAGTTCCGAAGGATTTAATATCGAAGCTGTTCTCTATGCCCCGCTCTTTAACGAGGTGTTTTAAAATAAGCTCCGCCATAGGCGAACGGCAGATGTTGCCGAGACAAACGAAAGAAACCGTAATCATTAATCACCTATTTTCAGCTTTTGCCAAGGGGTTGCGTCGGGCGAATAACTTTCGAGGTATTCGATAAGTTTTTCGGCGTCGTCAAAATATTCGTACATTTCGTAGCATTTAAAGTTTATGAATTTTCTTTCATAGACGGTCTTCATAAAATCTTCGAGCCCGTCGTAGTAATTTTCGATATTGTAGATTACGATTGCTTTTTTATGTCTGCCGAGCTGTTTTAAGGTGAGAACCTCGAAAAACTCCTCAAAAGTGCCTATGCCGCCGGGCGTGATTATAAAGGCATCGCAATCGTCCTCCATTTTCTGCTTCCTTTCGGACATATTTTTGGTAAAAGTAAGCTCGTCGCATTCGTCGTAAATAACCTCGACCCCCTCGTCGCGGAAAAATTCGGGGATAACGCCGTGAATGAAACCTCCGCCCTTTTTAAAGCCGCGCGCCGCCGCGCCCATAAGTCCCGTTGCTCCCGCGCCGAATACAAGCGAGTGCCCGCGCTTTGCAAGCTCTTCGGAAAGCTTTTCAACCTTTTCGATATAAATTTTGTCGATATGCGCGCTTGCAGCGCCGAAAATACATATTCTCATAACCGCCTCGTAAATTGAAGTACCCTTTTATTATAGTCTTTTTTGCGAAAAATGTCAACAGCGTTCCTAAAAACTGTTTGAACAGTGTTCAATTTTTGCTTGACAAAGTTATCACGAATGCGTTATTATGTTATTGAACAGTGTTCAAGGGAGTTCGAAAATGGACAAAAAAGAAGAAATAATTGCAGCAACCACGGAACTGATTAATTTAAGCGGAGAAAATATCGAAAAGCTAACTATGCGTGAAATTTGCAAGCGGGCTGGCGTAGGGCTTGGACTTATCAATTACTATTTCGGAAGTAAAGACGCGCTTATAGAAACTTGCGTAGAGCGGATTATAAACGGAATAGTTGAAAATTTTGTTACAATCGGCGCGAACACGGAAATGACTCCGTTTGAAAAGCTTGACTATTTAGGGAATATGACCCTTACCTTTCTGATTGAGCATCAGGCAGTAAGCCGAATATCTGTGCTAACGGATATGCGCGCGCCCAAACCCGAGGACAACACTCAGCGGACTTTGCGCGCCTTTATTCCGCTCGTCGCCGCGTGCCGACCCGATTGGAGCGAAAGCGAAGTCGAAAGCAGAACCTTTTGTCTTATCGCTTCAATGCAGACGGCGTTTATAAGACACGGGGTAATTTTGAAAACGCAAGGCATAAACTTAAATAACGCGGACGAAAGAAAGTACTTCCATACGCGTTTGTTGCGGCATATATTGGGGGTAACCGAATGAAAATCACTGTTATAAACGGAACAGAAAAGCACGGCATAACCTATAAGCTTAAAGAAATCTTCTTGGAAAATTTCAGAGATAAAGCCGAAATTACAGAGTTCTGTCTACCAAAAGATTTGCCCGATTTTTGCACGGGTTGCACGCGCTGTCATCTTACGGGCGAAGAGAACTGTAAGGACGCCGTTTTCGTTCAGCCGATAGCCAAAGCTATTGACGAGGCGGATTTGCTCGTTTTTACCTCTCCCTCCTACGTCTTTCACGTAACGGGCGCAATGAAAGCATGTTTGGACCACCTCTCTTACCGTTGGATGCCGCACCGACCGTCTGCTGCGGTTTTTTCCAAGCGTGCCGTCATTATTACACAGTGTCTGGGCAGCGGAGCAAAGTCGGCGGCGAAAGATATAAAACACAGTTTAAGTTGGTGGGGCATATCTGACATAAAGGTATTCTGCGGCAAACTTATGAGCGGTATAGTTTGGAACGAGTTGCCTGAAAAGACACGCCGCAAACTTGAACTGGGGATAAAAAAACTTTCGGGCAATTGCAAGGCTAAACCCGCCCGCGCGAAGATAGCGGTAAAAATTAAATTTTATATCTGCCGAATGATACAAAAATCACTTTATAAAAAGAACCCCGAATATAATGACGCAAAATATTGGCATGAAAACGGTTGGCTTGATAAAAAACGCCCTTGGAAGCGTAACAAATCCGCTTAATCACCGCATATTATGGGGTGTATGGAAATTTTAAGCTATGACAGAGAGGCGGCTTTTGCCTATGCTAAAAAGTGGGCTTTCGGCAGAAATCCCGCATTTTACGATTTTTCGAAAATAGGCGGAGATTGCACTAACTTTGCCTCTCAATGTATTTACGCAGGCGCAAAGGTTATGAATTTTACCCCCACCTTCGGTTGGTTTTATGAGAGCGTGAACGACCGCACCCCTTCCTGGACGGGCGTTGAATATCTTTATAACTTTATGGTTCACAACGAGGGCATAGGTCCGTTTGCCGAGGAAGTCGGGCTTGACAAGGTGGAGATAGGCGATATAGTTCAACTTGGAACGGCAACGGGCGACTTCTATCATTCGCCCGTGGTGGTTGGATTTTCCCGCGGGCAAATATTGGTTGCCGCGCACTCCTACGACGCGTTCAACAAACCTCTATCTTCCTATAACTTTGCGCAAGCCCGCGGCATACATATTCTCGGCGTAAGAAAGGAATAAGCCCTTATAAGTGCGTTATTTGAGCCATATTTGGGGGGCAATCAAAAAAATCGGCGTTTAAAATTAATTTTTTTAATACCTCGAAATCCGTTGCATTTTATAAATTCGTGTGATAGAATATTACCGTAAAACTAAACGGGCAGTTCGTAACCATCCTGCCTTGCAGCGGCAAAATCAAAACTAGGGAGAAAAAGGGGCGCATTTTTTGCGCCTTGCGTTTTTGACTTTTGCGGAAGTTGAAAACGCTTTTATTTTTATGGAGAGATATTCTGAAATTACTGAAAAAGCAAAGCGCGAAATAGTGCTTTTGCGCGGGCGCGGCTGCGCTTACCGTAAATGCACTTTCTGCGACTATCATCTTGACTGTCATGAAGACGACGGACTGAACTTCGAACTTAACAAATCGGTTCTCGACAAAATCACTGGCAAGTACGGAGACGTCGAAATTATCAACAGCGGCTCTGTGTTCGAGTTGGACAAGCAAACTGTCGAATACATAAAAAAAGTTTGCCGCGAGAAGGGCATACGAACAATTCATTTCGAGGCGCACTACCTCTACGACGAAAAAATTCCTGCACTGAGGGAAGAATTCAAAGACTTTACGCTGAAAATGAAAATCGGGCTCGAAACCTTTGACTACGAACTTCGCGAGGGCGTTTATAAAAAAGGCATACCCGTGTGCGAGCCTGAAATTATAAGCAAAAACTTTGATGAAGCGAATTTCTTGTTTGGGCTTGAAGGTCAAAGTCTTGCCTCTATGCAGCGCGATATCGAGCTTGGGCTTGAATATTTTGAGCGTATTTGTATTAATCTTATGTGCGACAACTCCACTCCCGTTGAACCCGACAAGCAGGTTATCGAATTGTTTTTGCAAAACCTGTATCCGAAATACAAGGACGATTATCGCGTGGATATTCTTATAAACAATACGGATTTCGGGGTGGGAGAATGAACGAATTATTACTTGTTTTATCGGTTATCGTAATTTACGGATTGGCGCTTTTTGCGTATTTCCTGTTCGGCAAAAGCGGACTTTACTGCTTCTCGGCGTTTGCGACGGTGTTTGCAAACATCGAGGTGGTAATCTTAATAAACGCGTTCGGGCTTGAACAAACACTTGGCAATATTCTGTTTGCGGTAACGTTTTTGTCAACGGATATTCTTTCGGAATGTGAGGGCAAGAAAGCGGCGAACAAAGCCGTAATAATCGGCATCTTTATGTCGATATTCTTCCTTATTTTGAGCCAAAGCTGGCTTTTGTACGTTCCGAGCGAGGGCGATTTCGCAATGCCTTCGATTACGACGATTTTCTCGAACACGCCGAGAATGATTTTGGCGTCCCTCGTCGTATACGCCGTAAGCCAACTCTTCGACGTGTGGCTGTATCACAAGTGGTGGGCGTTTACAGAAAAGAGGTTCGGCAACAAGCGCAAATTCCTGTGGCTGAGAAACAACGGCTCAACCCTCGTCAGCCAACTTATAAACTCTATACTTTTCACCGCACTCGCATTTGCCGGAACTTACGATTTTATGACCCTACTTTCCATTTTCGGTTCGGGCTATATAATTTTCATTTTCACCTCGCTTTTGGACACTCCCGTCGTGTACGTCGCAAGGCTGATAAGCGATAAAAAGAAAGCCAAAGCCCTGCCTCTTGCGGATAACATAAATAAATAAATTTAAGGAGATTGGATTAACCAATCTCCTTTTTTGTTGTAGAAACGTGAATATCAAGCCAACTGTATAATAGAAAGGTTTGCACCCGCTCCTGTGTGGAGGATTGCCGAAGTATTCAGCCCAAACAGTTCAAGCGAAACGGAAACGCCCGCATCAACCGTTACTATTATGCTACTGTTAAAGCTTGTCATAGGATTGAGCGGTTGTATCGTTGACGGTGTATACGCACTGCCGTTCAACACTAATCTCGTTCCGACTGCCAACGGCGTGGTGAGGTGAACTTCGTAAGTGATAAAATACTTACCTGCAACATTAATGGTAAATGCCGTGTTATCAGCGTTCATACTTATGCCCGCAGGTATAGTTTGGCTGCTTGGAAGGGGAATTTTAGTTCCCGCAAGAACGACGGGAATGGTTGCGTTCGTGGCGTTTGAAGCCGATGCGGAATTGTCCGTTACGCTCGTTCCGGCAATGCCCGTCGCACCCGTAGCGCCGGTAGGCCCTGTAACACCCGTCGCACCTGTTGCGCCCGTTGCGCCCATCGGTCCTGTTGGTCCTGTTGCACCGGTAGCGCCGGTGTAACCTCTTGCACCCGTAGGTCCGGTTATGCCCGTTGCGCCCGTTGGTCCTGTAACACCCGTCGCGCCTGTATAGCCCGTAGCTCCCGTTGCGCCTCTCGGACCTGTTGCACCCGTGCACCCTGTATTACCTCTCGGGCCTGTCGCGCCCGTAGCGCCCGTTGGTCCTGTTATACCTGTAGGAATTATTCTTTGTATCTGAATTCCCTGCGTATTAAATGCGTTTATACCGTTATTACAACAACATCTGTCGTTATTATTAAAACAATTCATAAAATTACCTTTTCAGAGAATAGCTCTCCTTTAACATTTTATTCAATCGGATAATTTTATGATTTAGCCCGCGCCCAAATACTCTTTGGGCGCGGGCTTTTACGGAGAGAATTATATTAAGTTATGATTTTTCTCTTATACACTTTTCTGCTTGCGCAATAATTTCTTCCTGCCTGTCGTTTAATTCCCTGATTTTCGCGTGATAGACCGTTTCAAAGTCCGCAAGTTCTTTTTCGTACTGCTTTTTATATTTGGACTTTGCCGAACAGCGCACGACGGTATAAATTATTCCGGGGAAAATATACATAAAATATAGCAGTACTCCCAACAAAACACCCATTGCTCCCTGTGGACTCGGCTTCCTTAAAACGGACTGTTGGGCGGCATAAGTTTTGCTCGTATCCTTTAAAGCGTAATATTCTTTTTCCATTTGCGATACTTCTTCATACCACGCCGAATTTTTTTCACGCGTAAAAGTGATTTTATTGAACGTTGAATAATTGTTCACGACGCTGCCGTCGATACCGCGCGTCTGTCCGTCAAACTCCTGACAGCGTTGGTTGTTAATAACTTCCCAGCCGAAACTTCCGTATTCTCTGATAGTCGCATTTACAACGGAATCACTGGGGTAAACCTGTACGGTTTTGGTTTCTTTCATAATCTTCTCCTTTGTTTATTTGCCCTTATTATAGCTAACTATTGGTTAGTTGTCAAGCAAAAAACTAACCGTTAGTTATAAACTTTCAAAAAAAGGGAAAGAAAAGAATATGGAAGAACTGATAAAACAACGACTGATTGAAGAACTGAATGCGTGCAGACTTACAAAAATAGAGATTGCAAAAAAAATAGGCGTTTCACCCGAAATGATAACCCAATACGTTACGACGAAGAAGCTGCCTAAACTTGACACGTTTGCAAAACTGTGCAAAGAACTTGACCTTTCGGCAAATTATATTTTGGGACTAAGCGACGAATAAACTGCAATTTACAAAGAGCCTAAAACGGAGCAGTGCCAAAGCACTGCTCCGTTTGGTTTAAACTGAAAACGATAAAAACGCACACCCAAATATATAAGGTAGACAGACGAGAGTTTTATTGCGCGGTTGAATTGCCGTTATCGGAATATACCTTATACGGCAACCAGATAGTCGCAAGGGGCTAACATTCTGTGGTACTTAGAATGTTATTAATTTAATATAACTGCTTTAAATTAAATTGCGCCCATAGCGTCCGCTAAAGTCTTATAAATTGGCAAAGTCTGCGTATTAAAATATTCTTTCAGCAATTTGAAAACATCACCCGTCGGGAACAATATAGGCAAAATTTGAGTGCGAATCTCTTCATTCCCGAAAAGTTTCCTAAAAACTATCGGCTTTAAAGAAATTATTTCTTCAAAAGTATCTCTAGGCTCTCTATCAAAATTTATTTCGGGCATATCAGGAAGTGTATCTTTCCAAATTTTTAAATAAGAAAGTGTTTCCTCCCAAATATCTTTACTCAAATTTTTTATTATGCCCTTAGTAAACAACTCCTCACCATAACATAAACAGGGTCCGCATTTATAATCTGCACCCATCTTTTTCATTTCCGCCAAATAGTAGTTTTTGTTTTTAACCAAACTGTCATCCACAAACCACATTATAGGCACAACGGTCTTTTTATATTTTCTTGTGACTTCAAAATATTTGTTTTCAAAATTTGCAAATTGTCCACGTTTTTTCGTACTATCGTGATCGTCACGCACCTTCTGCTCTATCATATAAATAACGTTTTCATCAAAATAGAAAAGTTGGTCTATATTGAGTTCGTCGCCGCTCTGCGTATCTATAATTTTTTTTGGTAAATTTATGTAGCCGAGCAAGGCAAAATATTCGGTAAACAAACTTTCCAAGGCATCGCCAAATTTTATTTCGTGCGACTGCGTTAAATTTTGAATTATTTTAGTTTTAGGTTTCGTAGGACGAAAAAGCCCTATAAATCTATCAGGTTTATCGGCTATATTTTCCAATAGCCCCTTGCGACTACCTTCAAACAATCTACTATTAAGATTGTCTTTAAAATTTTCATAAGACATAATTTGCGCCATAGTTTTATCCTGTGTAATTTTTTACTTCCTTTAAATATTGATTTCTAACATTTTTTATTGGCACAATTTCATCGCCTCTTTTGACTTCCCAATAGTCCCAACCATTTAATCGTGTAGCTTTTGCGTTTTTCACCAAAGCTATCGCCGTATGTATATCCATAATTTCCGCATCAGCACGGTAAAACTTTCCATCAGCGAGCAAATTCCCATACGGTCTACCTTGATAATATAAATACTCGCCCTCTTGAAAATATCCCGATTCAATCATTTCTTTAAAAGTCACGCGAGGCGGCGCTATATCAAAAACGCCTTTCTCGATATCGCCTATACTCTCTTCTACGGCGGCAATTCTTTTTTCGCCGTATTCGCAGTACCGCCTATTATTCTCTATCATAATATATCTTCTGCCCGTCCGCTTGGCTACCGCACCCGTAGTCATCGTTCCACCAAATGGGTCTAAAACGATATCACCAAACTTGGAATTAATGGTAATTATGCGATACAATATATTTTCAGGTTTTTGCGTAGAATGAAGTTTAATGCCGCTATTATCTTTCAATCTTTCGTCGCCTTGACAAACACCTATTCTCCAAACCGAACCCAACTGTTTACGTATTCCGTTTTCAAAATCTTTTTCCCAAACGGTATCCTTGTTTAACTCTTTTGCAGTCTTATAATTGAAAGTATAATTTGCATTCTTGCTTTTCGTCGCCCAAATCAAAGTTTCGTGGGCATTGTTCAACCGCGTACCCTTAAAGTTGGGTGTAGGGTTGGTTTTCCACCAAACTACATCGTTAATAAACCACATACCCAACTCTTGCATTATTGCACCTATGGTATAAATACACTGCATTCCGCCTATAACCCAAAATGAGCCATTCGGCTTTAACACCCTAAGGCACGCGCTTATCCAATTTTTGGTAAATTTTTTATAATCTTCCAACGAATTGAACTGCTTATCCCATTCGTCGTCACAGCCCTTGAACTGTGTTCCACTTGGTCTTTCAAGTTGCCCCTCTACCCGCAACCAATAAGGTGGGTCGGCAAAAATCAAGTCAACACTCTCGGTGGGAAGTTTTTCGAGTTCTTCTATGCAATTCCCATTTATTATTACATTTGTATCCATTACTAACTCCGATTGCTATACGGAAATTTCCTTCACCTATGCACAATAATAATTAGGCTTACGGATATCAGCCCGTTCTGCAAATTTTATATAAAAATTCTATCAAAAATACCGCCGTTTGTCAATCGTTTAATTTCTGTAAGATGAAACCGCAGGTTTACAAAATCTTTATTAAATACTATTTGCAAAAAGAATAACTACCTTTAACCAATTTCATCATATTAGTTCCGACGCCGCTTTTTTGTGCGGCGTCGGAACTTTGTGGAACAAAACAAAAAAATACGCACACTTTTAAGTGTGCGTATACGTTTCGTATGGTGGACGAGTCGGGACTTGCACCCGAGTCTTACAAGTTTTGTTTGAGCTTTCTACATACTTATTCCGCCTTTAAACTTAACCTTACCTTCCCGACGGACGGGAAAGATATAGCGCATGCCGCTGAAATTCTCTTGCCCGCGCGCGGCAAAACGCGGATAAGAGTTTACCGTTTAATTAACGCCGAAAACTTTCCAACGGTGAAAAAGTTACGACGGACAGCGAAATTTACGCTGCGCAAGCTACGCCTGCCGCTCTGAACGAGGGGAAAGCAATAACTTTGGAATCTTTCGATTCTGCATTTAAATTTAAGTTTCCGTTTTTACAAAGCCGAGCCTTTGGTATGC
>CAMWIW010000009.1 GCA_947174415.1 uncultured Clostridia bacterium | reverse complement strand
AAACGATTATTGTGGAGGTGTTGTGTATTTAACAATAGGCATTTTGTTCACGATGAACGGCGGTTAAATCATCGACAACGGTGAAGATCTTGGTGGCGGCTTTTATGTCCATAGCGGCACGTTTGAAATGAATGGTGGGACGATAAGCGGTAACGGTGCTCTTGGAGGTGGCGGTGTATACGTTTATACGGACGGCACGTTTGAAATGAACGGCGGCGAAATTACCGGACACGTGGTAAATAACGGAGCAGCTGCTGTGAGTGTGTACAATGGCGGTTTGTTCACGATGAACGACGGCAAAATTACCGGAAATACAACTGTTGGATCTTCAAGCGGTGGCGCTATCTACCTTCACCCCACTTCCGTTTTCACAATGAACGGCGGATTAATAGCAAACAATACTGAGATGAACCAAGCGGGCGGTGCGATTAGCGTAAACGGCGCTACGTTCAATATGAACGGCGGTGAAATCAGCGGTAATACCGCAACCCAAGGCGGCGCGATATATCTTAACAACTACGCAGGGTTAACCGATTCAGCTTTAACAGCTAAATTCAATATGAACGGCGGTAAAATCAGCGGTAACACGGCAACCGGCAACGGCGGTGCAGTATTTGCAGACCCTTATACGACGTTCACTATGACCGATGGCGAAATTACAAATAACATCGCTGCGAACGGCGGCGGCGTCTACAATAAAGGCATGTTTATTCTCTCGGGTGGTACGATAACCGAAAACAGGGCTACTTCGCTCGGCGGCGGTATTTATGTAACGTCTGAGGCGACGCTTGATCTCAGCGGTTCACCTATGGTTTACGGCAACTCCGCGAACGGTGATGAAAATAACATCTACCTCGTTGACGCAAAAACTATTGCGGTAACCGGTATGCTTGCCGTGAACGGTATGATTGCTTACCTCGGCGTAACTATGGCAGACCCCTCTAAAAAGAAATTTACTTTGGGCTTTGCTTCTCACAACTCGGATTACAACCCCGATTTAAGACCCGAAACGGTGTTCTTCTCGGATAATACCGATTATATGGTAAGCCTTGAAGACGGCGAAGCGGTTCTGGTAACAAACGATTACTCGCAAACCTCGCTTGTATGGCAAGTCAGCAAGGACGGCGGAGCAAGCTGGATAACGGTTGACGCGCCTTACTACTCGCTCAGATACAAAGCGGGTGAAACGTACGCAGTACGTGCGCTTGACGGCGAAGGTAACGTAATACCTTTCACCTGGGCAACTGACGCGAACGGCGATATCAACGCGAACTCGTTCAGCGGTATCGGTTCTTACAAGTTCGTTATCAACAGCGAAGATTATCTCAACCCTTCGCTCACGTTCGAGGTTCTTCCCGCACAGCTCTTCTGGCAGTATTCTACAGATGAAGGCAGAACGTGGCTTGATATTACTTCCAATAGCCTCGTCTATACGAGTGCAACCTATCAGGTACGTGCTTGCGTATACGATAACGGTTATGTAGTAATTCAGTCGTTCGCCGATACGATGAAGGATGTAGGCGATTACGAATACACTGTGGATGACGTAGACCTCTACGAAAATCCTACGCTGAACTTCAAAATTACTACAAGATATATTACAGTTGATTGGAACTTCGGCGACGCGCTCGGCAATGCAACCGACGGTTACTATTGGAACTACAACGGTCTTGTACATACGCCCATAGCTGTACTTAACGGTGTAAGCAGCGAGCTTGCGGGCATTGACCTTTCGTACGGCTACTTGTGGAACGGAACAACGGGCTATTCGTCGGCGCAGGCTTTCGCGGGCACGTATACTCTTACGGTCGGATTGCAGAACGCTGACCCCAATGTAGTTCTTTCCAACACTACGGTAACGTTCAAAATTAACGCAGTAACTCTTTCCCTTGAATGGGTAGACGAGGACGGCAACAGTGGCGACGAGTTCACGTTCGAATATGATAACGAGCCTCACGGCGTAGACTTCATATTGAACGGAGTTATTACGGGCGACGTTGTAGGCGCTTATATAACCTATGCAACGCGTTCGGGCAAGATATTGAGCGAAGCTCCCACGGCAGTCGGCTATTACACGGCAACCGTTAAGCTTCCCGCAGATTGCTACAACTACGTATTCGACAAAACTTATACCTGTCAGATAGTAATTACCCAAAAAGAGGTTGCGGTTCAGTGGCAGCCCAACACGGACGGTACGTTCGTATGGACGTTCAACGGCTTGGGCAAAGGACCTGTCGTAAGCATTATCAATCCTTACACGGGCGAAGAGCTTAACGAGCCTTACAAAATCGAGTACGCACCCGTTGCTTCAAACGGCAATATCGGTCAGTACACGACGACGCAACCCGTAAATGCGGGCAACTACATCGTGCGTGTAACCCTCAACAATCCCGACGCGAACTACGTTCTGGATGCAGATACGGCAACGCAGAAGTTCACGATTGAAAAACTCGGAGTAACGATCACTTGGAGCGGCGCAACTTACGACCCCGATAAGGACGTTTACTTCTGGGAGTACGACGGCAACGAACACGATTTGGAAGCTGAAATAAGCTTGCTCGGACTTGACGTTTACCAGAACGGCGCAATAATTTCCACCCTCGGCTTTGAGCGTACGGACGCGCGCACCAAACTCGTAACCGTCGGTTCGGCAACGGCAACGGTAGTTCTTCTGAACAACACGTTCAACGCAAACTTCTACTTCGAAAATTCCGCTTCGCAGGTTTACGAAGTACGCAAAGCCGTAATCAATGCGGTAGAGTGGACTGATAAGCTCAATCAGAAGTTCGATTCGGACGATACGCCTGAATACGACTTCGGTTCGATAAGCGGAGTAAACGGACCTGCGTTCACGGCGTTAGGCAACGGAACGGTTTCCCTTGAAGTTACTTACAACAAGACTTACACGGGCGACTGGGTAGTTGACGAAACGGTAGGCTACATAGCTTACGCTAAACTTTCGTCGGCTGACGCGGCAAACTACGAGTTTGCTGACGGCGCGGAGTACTTCTCGATAACGTTCTTTATCAAGTCGGTTGGCGGTTTCAAGACGCCTATTGACGTAACGTGGGTAGTATTTATCAATGATAACGACTACGTATTACTCGATCAGTACTTAAACGACGGCGGATTCGTATATAACGACAAGGTTCAGTATCCTACGCCTATATATATTAAGGATAACGGCGTCGATTACGAAGTGCTCGAGCTTCAACCTAACAGTATCGGTAAGAATGCGGGCAAATACACCGCAAGAATTAAACCTTCTTCCGTATACAACATAAGCGAAGAGGACTTCACCTGCGATTACGAAATTAAGAAACTCGATATAGTAATCAGTTGGCAGGACGGTCAGTACGACAGTAACACAACGTTCAATTACGTATATAACGGCAATGAACAAGCGCCTTATGCATACGTACTTGGCACTTACGACTTCGATATCGATATTACCGTAAAGGGCAAAACCAACGCGGGCACTTATCCTGCAACGGCAGTCGTGAACGGTAACTTCAATATCACAAGCGGCAAAACACAGGTTTACACAATCTCCAAGCTCGGTCTTGACGCAGGTCTCGTCGTTTGGGATTTCTCGAACGCAGGCGCGTCGGGCGATGCGACGAACGGTTGGTACTGGATTTACGACGGTAACGACCACGCACCCACGGCTAAGATAACCATAAGCTCTTTGGGTATCGAGCTCGAACTCGTAGTAACCGGTAAAACTTCCGAAATCGGAACGCACAGCGCATACGCTGTTCTCAACAGCAGCCTTACGGCGCACAATAACTTCTACCTTATCGGAACGGCTGAAACTTCGTTTGAAATCGTTCAGGTCAAGGCGGGTCAGGTTTATTGGGAAGACGCTTCGGGCCACACCTATGAGGACGGCAAGGGCGGCGACACGGGTCTTGTGTTTACCTTCAACGGCGACGTTAACGGTCAAGCGCCTAAGGCTTACTACGTTGACGAAGACGGCAACAAGGTTTACCTCACCGTAACGGTAATCGGCGGTACGGCGGTTGACGCGGGCACTTACACGGCTTACGTTTCTTCCGACCTTGACTTCGATTCGGCTATGCCTTCCTGCACCTTCAAAATCGAGGCTATGGAAATCACGGTAGAGTGGGACGGAGACACCGAACTTACCTTCAACGGTGAAGAGCAAGCACCTTCCGTAACCCTTTCAACGGGCGCGGACGGCTACACTCTCGTCGAAGGCGTTGACTACGAAATCGTAGGCTTCACCAACGCGGGTAAGCACACGGCTGAAATTAAATTCCTCAATAACAACTACACTTGCGCGGACACCGTTAAGACGTTCGACTTCGAAATCAAGAAGATTGAACTTACCGATAACGAATTCGCTTGGGATACTACGGACGGCTACGACGCGGATACCGACAGTTATTTCTGGGAGTACGACGGCGACGAGCACCACCCCGAAGTTACTATCAATTATGCAATTGACGGTGTTGACGTAGTATTCGAAATAGAATATATCGGTGCGGCATCTACGGTAGGCAATCACAAGGTAACGGCTGTAATCAAGTCTGCAACACTGAACGGCGTAGACATAACAGACAACTTCGTCTTCGAAGTTGAAATGGAATACGTCATTAAGTCTGTTTCAGTAACCATAGATTGGGATTGGAGCGGCGCGCAGACAGGCGTTGACGAAAACGGCGAAACGTACTACTTCTGGTCGTATGACGGCGACGAACACGCACCCAAAGCGTACCTTGCGGACGCAGACGGCAACCGTATTCAGGACGAAAACGGCAACGATATCGAGCTTGACGTTTACGGCGCTGAAACCAACGCACGCAAAGCTGCTTACACAGCAACCGCAGTTGTACCTTCGGAATACAACTTCACCGGCGACAACACGCATAAGTTCTTCATAATGGAAGCCACCATAGAAGTTAATTGGGACTTCACGGGCGCAACCGCAAAGGTTGACGCGGAAGGCAACACTTATTACGAATGGACTTACGGCGACAGCGTAACGCCTAAGGCGTACATTAAGAACGCTGATGGAACGAACGGCGCAGAGCTTACCGTTACGGGCATTGAAACGGATGCGGGTACTCACACCTTAACCGTAATGCAGAACGACGGCAACTACACGTTTGCAGACGCAAGCGACGCTTCTATGACTTACGTAATAGTTCCCAAGACCGTTTACGTAATCTGGTACGGCGCAGGCGGCATCGACAACGACGATACGACCGACTTCGAATGGACTTACGGCGGAGAGAACACCGTTCCTACGGCATACCTCGCTTATAAGGACGCTAACGGCGACTTGCAGCTTCTTCTTGACGAAGATAACAAGCCTATCAAAGTGGAAGTAAGCGGTGCGTCAAACGAAATAGGTACGCACTCCGCACAGGTTGTTGATACTTTCGTTAACTACGACTTTGCGAGCGATGCGGAAATTACTAAGAACTTCACTATCAACGAAAAAGAAGCAACTAACTTCGAGTGGAATGCGGAGGGCGCAGAAGTTACAGGCAATGCAACAGACGGTTTCACGTTCACTTACGAGTACAGCGGCGACAACAACTTGCCCATACCTTCTTCAAGCGTTGACGGTCTCGAATTCAACACGACGATAGTCAAAGTAAACGACGACGGCTCGGAAACAACGGTTCTCTCGATAACCGAAGTCGGAACTTACAAAGTTACAGTATCTTCGCGCGACGGAAACTACAAGATTCCCGACGGACTTGAAGAGATAACTGTAGTAGTTACGGCAAGAACGGTCGAAGTAGAATGGGACGAAAGCGAACTTATCTACAACGGCGAAAACCAGATGCCTAAGGCTTACTACACAGACGTTGACGGCAATAAGGTTGAACTTGAAGTAACGGTTGTAGGTAACAGCGCTAACGCAGGCGCAACTTATACCGCAACGGCTTCGCAGCCTTCCAATACGAACTACGTTCTCGGCACGGATATTACGAAAGACTTCGAAATAACCGCAAAGACCATAAAGGTTGAATGGAGCGATAACGAGTTCGAGTACGACGGCACTGCGCACGCATCTTTACCTAAAATTGTTCTTACCTCCGCGGAAAAGGACGATATCACGAGAATCGTTTACGAAATTACCGACAAGGACGGCAACGTCGTTGCAGGCACTGACGAAAACGACAAAAAGGTTAAAAATGCAGGCGAGTATACCGTTAAAGTATGGCTCGAAGGTCCTGCGGCAGCAAACTATCAGCTTGATACAGACGAATACGTCTTCAATATCAACAGAAAAGAAATTACGATAACGGCGGCTGACGATAAGGAAGTCAACTTCGGCGACAAGCTTACGCTTACAATCGACGACGTAGTTATTTCAGGACTTCTCGCCGACGAAGCTGCGGATATCACGGAAGAGCTTAAAGAAAGCCTCAAACAGTGGCTCATCTGCTGGTACGTACAGTACTCCGAGCCCGGCGAATACACCATATTCGTTGATGTGGATTGGCTGAACGATAACCTTCTCGCGAACTATAAAGTAGTCGGCGTAAACGGCTTACTTACGGTTAACCCCGTTGACGGCGAACTCGTATGGGTTGCTGACAAGTACGTAGAGGACGAGGCCGGCAATTCTTACCCCGTATTCACTTACGACGGCACGAATAAGCTTCCTAAGGTTTACTACTTCGTAGGCAACGAAAAGCACTACCTCAACGACTACGTAAAACTTGCAACGTACGATGAAGCTACGGGAACTTACACGGTAATTACCGACCCCGACTTCGAGGCTAAGGAAGTTGATACGTACTACGCAGTAATAGTTGACAACGAAGGCAACATTATCACAGAAATGGGCGGCTACGAATTTGCAAACTCGGGCGTTAAGTTCGAAATCGTTAAGCGTGAAATCGTTATTAACCTTAACGTTGACGGATTTGCAGAATGGAAGTACGGCGACGTTTCCGACGAGACTGTTGCAGAACTTCTCGGCATTGACATAGGATACTTAATCGGCAGCACCAAGCCTTTGGCAGGCGACGACCTCGGCATTAAGCTTGAAATCGTCGAAAGCTTCGAAAACGGATTCCTTAACGCAGGTTCTTACACGATTAAAATCAGGTGGAACAGTGAAGACTTCGGCGAAAACTACACGATAACCGTTGTAGCCGGAGAAGAGAAAATCACAGACGTTGAAAACGATGCTGAAATCTTTACCTCCGAATTAGCAAAAGCCGAAATCGAGGTTAACCTTGACAAGAGCGGCAACTACTACTTCAACGATTACATTATCCTTACCAACGGGCAGCATGAATGCGACTTCCTCGATAACCCCGAAGACTTCATAGGTATCGCGGGCTATCAGGGCGCAGACGTAACAATCCGTTTCAGTGAAGCGTTTGTAAAGGGCGAAGAACCTTCCTTGGAAGGCTTCGAATTCACCAACGACAGACCTGCAAGCATAACCGAAGCGGGCGAATACGTATTCCTCTTCAAGATTGTCGTAGACAACCACGAAGAATTCACGGGAACGCTCCTCGTTAAAGCGGTGGATAAAGAAAACGTTCTTTACGTAACGGTAAAGGGCAACGTCGAAAAATCTTACGGCGAATTTGAAGTTACGGACGGACTTGCAAAGTGGCTCTTCACAGAGAACTACGCAGGTTACGACAGCGACATCAGTCCCGAAGCAGTTACCGAGGAAATCTTCCTTAAATGGGTAACCGCAACGGTATTCGACGAAGACAATAACGTTGTTACCGGCAAGCTCGGCGTAGGTACTTACAAAGTTGTATTCGGTTTAAGCAGTGAAGCACCCGAGAAGTACGGTATTCACGTTAACGACTCCAAGCACGTCTATATCGAAATAACGAAATTCGTACTCGAAATAGACTGGGGCGATGCAGATAACCTTAACTACACCTTTGACGGTGAAACGCATATGCCTGTAATAACCTTGAAAGGCGTAACCGACGAATACGGTAACCCCGTAACGCTTACGGTAGGCGAAAACCTTATAACCGTAAACGGTGAAACGGTTAAACTTATCGTTACGGTAGACGGCGACTTCACCGCCGCAGGCGGACACAGCGTTCACGTAGCGGTAGAGGACGAAAACTTCACAATCGACGAAGAAAACGCCCTTTGCTCGGTATCCATTACCGAACCCGCAACCGAAGTACCCGCTCCCGGTGTAAGCGCGGGTGTAGGACTTGAAGATTGGCAGCTTTGGCTTATCATTGCAGCGGCGATAATACTGTTACTTATAATTCTCATTTTGGTAATAGTACTCGTTAAGCGCAGACAGGCAGGCGACGACGACGGCTTCTACGATCCCGTTGACGAGAGTAATTTATAAGGCTTTTTAAAGAAACACAATTCTCCCCCTCACCCCTGTGAAGGGGTGGGGGACGGGGAAAAAGTGAGGTATAAATTATGAAAAAAGCAAGAAAAGGAAAAGTAGGTGCAGTTATCGCACTTGTTGCAGCGTTATCGTGCAGTTCAGCGGTAGCAATTACTCAGCTTTGCTTAAACGAAGAAAGCGGAGTAATTTCGGCATACGCCGAAACGACTACCGATATTACTACGCAAACATACACCGCAGAAGAAATTGCTTCTCTGTGGTCTTCCGCTGTGCAGGAAAGTATAGATACGGGCAAACAGGTAACCTTTACCTTACCTGCCGACTGGACAGCGGCGTCAGATACTACTTATACAACGGCTTTTGGTTTGGGCGTAGGCTTTGATCGAGGCAGAATTTACGTTCCGACAGACGCTAATATCGTTCTCGACTTAAATGGTCATACCATAGACCGCGCTTTGGAAACGTCTATTTCATACAGCAATGTAATATACATTGAAAGTTCCGGCACGCTGGAAATATGCGACAGTTCCAAAAACGGAACGGGCGTAATAACCGGTGCTTACGGTCATACGATTACCTCTCACGGCGCTGGCGCTATTTATTGTGAAGGAGGCTATTTAACGCTTAACGGCGGTTCTATCAGCGGAAATACAGGACGCCACGGCGGTGGAGTGTATGTTTACACAGGCGAGTTTACTATGAATGGCGGCGAAATCAGCAACAACAATGCAGCTGATGGGTACGGCGGCGGAGTGTGCATATTCGATTGCACATTTGAAATGAACGGCGGTGCAATCAGCAGCAACACGGCAAAAGACTCCGCCGGCGGTGTGCTCATCAACGGTAGCAGCGAGTTCACAATGAACGGCGGTGAAATTTCAGGCAATGATGCAAGTGAATCTGGCGGCGGCGGTGTGGAGAATGACAGTACTTTTATTATGAACGGCGGCATAATCAGCGGCAACACGGCTCCGGCATGCGCCGGTGTTTATAACCGAGGCATTTTTGAAATGAACGGCGGTGAAATTACGGGCAATATCGCAGGTGAAGCCGGCGGCGGTGTTGTAGATGAGTTGGAGTTTGATTTTTCAGGCGGTATAATTTACGGCAACTATACGGAAAACGGTGAAAAAAGTAACCTTATCACTGAAAATTTGGTATTTATTGCCGGAAAGTTATCCGAAGGTGCGTTTATCAGTTTCGATACAAGTTACGTTACCAGAGGTCAAATCACAAGCGGTTACACGTCAAGCGGTAACAACGCAAGTAAATTTGCAAGTTATTTCGCGTGCGATACCGACGACCACACCGTTGAATTGTCAGGCAGTGAAATATATATTGTCGGGGTTTCCACACCGGTTGTAAAGGATAACGTGGATTGGTCGTTCACCTCGTCAGGAGCAACGGTTACTCCTGAGGACGGCAAGTACTCTCAGTCCGTAACTTATACGGGAGAGCCGTTCGTATTCGATGCGATAACGGACGGAACTGCAACTGCGGTTGACGAAAAGGGTAAACCCATAACTAACTTTGTTAACGTGGGCACTTATTTCTTAAACGTGAAGCCTGCAAATGCGGCAAACTATGAAAATCCCTTCTTTATATTTGAAATTCTTCCCGCTGATATAAGCGAAGAAAACGTAACTATAAAGACCGACCCCGTAACTTACACGGGCGAAGAGCTTTCCACAAGCGTAAAAGTTTTCTTAAACGGTGTTTTGCTTGAAGAAAACAAAGATTATGAGCTAAGCTACGATAATAACGTCAACGCGGGCGAAGGCACTGTTATAATTAGCGCTTTGGGTAATTATACGGGCTCTGTAGAAGGCACGTTCGAAATTCAGAAAGCTAAACTCGGCGTGCGCTACGGTATTTTATCTCTTACCTACAACGGCGGAGTGCAGGGCATTGAAGTATTCCCCGAAGGTCTTAAAGGCGACGACGAAGTTAACCTTACGGTTAAGTATTACTTAGAGGACGGAGTAACGGAGTGCGACCCTGAGGACGTGGGCAAATACGTTGCAAGGATTACGCTTGAAGACGACAATTACGAGCTTTCCAGAAGATATGAAACTTATTTCACTATCGGCTCAAAGAAAGTTGACGTTATTTGGAGCAATTCCGAGTTTGAATACGACGGTACGGCGCACGGGCTTACGGCATACTTCGTGGACGGCGAAGGCAATCAGGTTAATTTAACCGTTACGATGCCCGAAACCACCGACGCCGGTACTTACACGGCAACGACCGCTCTTCCCGCTACGGGATACGAAAATTACGAACTCACCGAAAGCACTCTTTCAAAGGAATACGTAATTTTACAGAAAGAGGTTGAAGCTGTTTGGGACGAAATAGATTTAAAATTCGACGGCGACGAAAAGCAAGTTGAAGTTGCCCTCGAAGGCTTGAACGGCGCGGATCTTTCCGCGGACGTCGAATACACTTATTACGACGCAAGAGGTAACGAGCTTACTTCACTTCCCGTGGACGCGGGCGACTATAAAGTAGTGATTGCTTTGAAGTCCAGTTCTGCAACGGATAAAAACTATAAGCTTACGGGCAAAACCGAAGAGACTTTCACTATAGCCAAAGCAGACCTTGAAGTTTCGCTTGATACAAACTTCGACGGCGAATACGACGGTGAGGGCAAGTCGCCTCTTGAAAGCGTAAAGGACGAACTCGGCAACGAGCTTGACTATACCGTAACTTACGCGCCCGTTGACGAAAACGGAAACGTTATCGGTGATTATTCGGAAGAACTGCCCGTAAACGTCGGTAAGTATATTTTAAAAGTAGAAGTTGATGAGGCTAACGTTGCGCAAACCGAATACACTGCAACGTTTGAAATCACTGCAAAAACCGTAACGGTTGAGTGGGACTTCGGCGATACAGCAGTTGAAATAAACGGCGTTTACACGTATCTTTACAACGGCAAGGCTCATCAGCCCACCGCAACGGCGGAAGATATGAAGCTTACCGTTACGGGCTCGGGCAAGAGCGTTGGAAACGGTTATAGAACGGTTGCTTCGCTTGACAATTCCAACTATATTTTAGACGGAGATTTAGAAGTATCTTTCAATGTTATAAAGAGTGAAGTTGCAAGCGTACTCTGGTACGAATTCGGTGCAACAGAACCCGTTGCAGACGGTGTTAAACCCAGCTACGAATACATTTCGGTATACGGGCAAGAGGGCGCAAGGCTTTCCGCATACGGCGTGTTAAAGCCCGCTGATGCAAGCATCGGTTGGACTGCTGCGGACAACGAGCTTATCACGCTCAACGTAACGTATCCCAAATATTCGGCAGGTTATTGGACGGAGCTTGGAACGTATACTGCAAATGCAACGCTTTCAAGCACGGATATGACTAACGACGCTTGCTATATGCCCCTCGGTATAAACGACGAAATAGAGTTCGAAGTTACGGCTATCACCCACAGCGCGAGCGTAGCTCAGATTAAATGGGTTATAGAAGTAAACGGCAAGCACGTCGTTCTTACGGAAGGTTACGAATTCACGTATAGCGGAGACGAAATAGCTCCCGTAGCTATAAGAATTTTAAGTTCCGCTTACGACCCCGACGACCTTGACCCCGATACTTTCGAGGTTCTTAACGTCGGCGGCGCAAGGACGGATGCGGGCACGTATTACGCTTACATAATCCCCGACCCTACGGCAACTTATGAAATCAAGGAAGAAGATTCCGAGTTTATGTTCGTAATCAAGCCCCTTGAAATAATAATTGCTTGGGAAGACAAGGACGAAGACGGCAACATTATCTTCACTTACAACGGCGAAGAACAAGCGCCCAAAGCTTACTGGGTTGACGCAAGCGGCAATGCGGTTCTCGATGAAAACGGCGACAAAATATACGTTGATGTCGCAGGATACACCGACGCCGGTACTTATTTTGCAATTGCCGAAACGAGCGACAACTACGAAATTACCAACGACAATTTCGTAGAATACACAATCGAACAGTTGAAACTCTCCGTTGACGATATCGTTTGGGGTTTCGAGACGGGCGATGAAGGCGAAATAAAGACGGGTATTGACGGCGTTGACTACTTCGTTTGGGAATACGACGGCAACGAGCACAAGCCTACGGCAAAATTGGAGGTTGTGTTCGTAGAGGGTGCAGACCCCGTTGAAATCAAGCTCGTAATCACCGGTAGTACTTCTAAGGCAGGTACGCACTATGCGTACGTAACCCTTGACAGTACCGATTATGCTAACTCAAACTATAAAATGGATATCGCAAGATTGAAGTTCGAAATAATCCGTGATTCCATAGAAATCGTTTGGGAAGACGCTAACGACGACGGCGAAATTATCCGCGAATACGACGGCAACGAATACTTGCCCAAGGCTTACTATATTGACGGCGAAGGCAACCGCGTTGAGCTCACTGTCGTAGGCAGCGGCACTAATGCAGGAAACTACGTAGCGTGCGTTACCGACGATATTACGGCTTCTAACAGCAAAACGATAGTATTTACCATAAAGGCAAAAGAACTTAAAGTTGAATGGGATAAAACCACCGTTAATTATAACGGCACGGAGCGCGCTCCCGAAGTAACCTTCTACGAAACCGTAACGGGCGACGACGGCAGCCAAACCGAAGTCGAAGTTACTCTTACGCTCGGAAAGGACTACACTGTATCGGGTTACACCAATGCGGGAACTTACACAAGCGAATTAAATCTTATAAACGTCAACTTTAAAGTTACGGACGGCGGCATCTCTCACGACTTTATTATCAATAAGAGAGAAATAACGGTAGAATGGCTTGGCGTGGATGACAGCGACAGCGACTTCGAATGGAAGTACGACGGCGAAGAACACGCACCCAAGGCTGAAACTTCCGTTGAAGGTCTTGAAATAACCGTAAAGGGCGCGGAAGTAAACGTGGGCACTTACACGGCTGTTGCGGTTATAGATAACGACAATTACGTAATTTCCAACGCAAAGCAGGAATTCGTAATTAAAGGCAGAGTCATTACCGTTATCTGGGAAGGTAACGTTATAGAAAACGAAGACGGTACTACAACCGAAACATTCAGCTGGCAGTATGAAGGCGACGGCGCTACGTACGTACCCAAAGCTTACATTCAGCTTGACGACGGTTCTAAGGGCGGTGAGCTCGAAGTAGTCGGCGCAGGCATCTATGCGGGTAAATACACGGCTGTTGCGCTTCTTCCCACCGACTGTGAATGGGCTGACGAAGATAACAGCAAGTGCGAATTCGAGGTTACCAAGAAAATCGTTTACGATATTATTTGGGAATTCGAAGGCGCAACCGAAAAGGTTGACGAAGACGGCAACACCTACTACGAATTTACGTATGACGGCGAATATCACAAGCCTACTGCAAAAATAGCGTCAACGGGCGAAGTTCTCACCGTTCTCGGCGCGGCAGTAAATAAGGGCGAATATACGGCAACGGCTATACTTGCAAATTCCGACAACTACGAATTTGCTAAGGACGAAGACGGAGTCGTTATAGTTGAATCCGAAATGCGTTTCGTAATTCTTGCAAAAACCGTAAGCGTAACATGGAAAGGCGAGAACGACAGTGAAAGCGATTTCGATTGGGCGTACGACGGCACGGTACACTGCCCTACGGCTTGGTTCAAGGACGTCAACGACGTTTGGGTTGAAATCCCCGTAATCGGCGGTTCGGCAAGCGGTGGCGAGCACCTTGCGGAGCTTAGAGACGTCTTCGATAACTACGACTTCCCCGAAGCTAAGTTCAAGCAGCCTTACAGCATTACGGAAAACGAGGTAACGGTCGAGTGGACCGACGGCGCGGAAGGCGAGGACGGTTCTATAACCTACACGTACACTTATAACGGCATTACGCAAATGCCCGAAGTAGTCGCTAAGGACGCTGACGGCAATGTTGTTAAGTTGAACTACGTTATTAAGTGCGGTGATGAAACGGTCGGCGCGATTATAAACGCGGGCGAGTACACCTTGACGGTAACCCCTTCCGATAAGAACTATAAGATTGACTCGGAATCCGTAAACGAAGTTAAGATTATCGTTAAAGCTATGGAGGTATCCGTTCAGTGGGGCGGTAAGAACTCCGAAGGTGAAATAATCTTTACTTACAACGGCTCAGAGCAAGCGCCTAAGGCGTGGTTCGAGTATGAGGACGGCAACGGCCGACAGATTACCATAACCCTCGCCGTAGAAGGCGCAGGCAAGGAAGTGGACGAATACACGGCAACGGTAGCGTTGGAATCAGACAACTTCGTTTTGACGGGCGATACGCAAACCACGTTTAAAATCGTTCCCGATACTGCAACCGAATGGGAGTGGGATTGGGATGCCAACGACGGACTCGGCGGTTGGGTTGAAGTTAAAACCGAAACCGAACCTGAAGAACCCGTCAATCCTCCCGTAGGCGGCGGTGAAGGAGAGGGCGAAACTGACCCTACCGAACCCGAAGAACCCGCTAACCCCAACCCTGTTGACCCCGACGACGGCGGCGAAACCGATCCCACCGACCCTCCCGCACAAGAGGGCGGCGACGCTGACGGCGAAACCTCCGACCCCGAAAATCCCGCAACCCCTCCCGTAAGCGGAGAAAGCGGCGAACAAACGGGTAAGGACGATGACGACGACAACGGCGACGGCACTGACCCCGAAGGCGGCAACGCATAATAAACCAATAAAAGCTCTGCGGCAAAACGCCGCGGGGCTTTTTCTTTTTAGATTAGGCTGTAAAAATTTTACTCAAAAAAAATTGAAATAATTATACGAAAATCGTTTTATTTTGTAATAAACAAATGATATAATAAGTATCGGTTTATCAATTCACGTATTTTAGGAGTGAGATAATGGCACAAAACGTATTTGAGGGTACTAAGGAACAGATGTCCGAGCTTTTGTCCTGCATAGAAGAACACCGCGACGAGGCGGGAGCGCTTATGCCCGTTCTTCACGCGGCGCAGGATATTTACGGTTATCTTCCCGCAGAAGTACAAACGGTTATCGCGGAAGAGTTGAATATCCCGCTTGCGGAAGTATACGGCGTTGCAACGTTCTATTCGCAATTTTCTCTTAACCCCAAGGGCAAGCACAAAATAAGCATTTGCCTCGGCACGGCCTGCTATGTAAAGGGTTCGGATAAAATTCTGGAAGCCGTCGAACACGAACTGAGAATAAAGTGCGGGGAATGTACTCCCGATAAAAAATTCTCGATTGAAAGCTGCCGCTGCGTCGGCGCGTGCGGACTTGCCCCCGTCATGATAATCGACGGCGAAGTTTACGGCAGGCTCTCTCCCGCGGACGTAAAAGGCATTCTCGATAAGTACATTCAGGATTGAGGTGGAAAATGACGGTAGAAGAACTTAAAAAAATTGCCGCGGAAAAAGCGGCGCTCATAAACGTTAGGAGAATAGTTCGCGAGCAAGCCGAAAAGCTTGCAGCCAAAACGGGTTACAGAAAGCAGGTTTTAGTCTGCGGCGGCACGGGCTGTACTTCGTCGCACTCCATAAAAGTTATCGAGCAGCTTGAAAAGTCCTTTAAAGAACTTAAAATCGACGACGTATTAATCGTCAAGACGGGCTGTTTCGGTCTTTGCGCTCTCGGTCCTATAATGATAGTTTATCCCGAGGGTGCGTTCTATTCGCAGATGACCCCCGAGCACGCAAAAACCGTTGCCGAAAAACACCTTATCAAGGGCGGTCAGACGGTTAAAGAGCTTTTGTATGCAGAAACCGTCCACGCTGACGGCAGCGTAATTCCGTTTTCGGAAATCCCTTTCTACAAGCATCAGATGCGTATCGCTTTGAGAAACTGCGGCGTTATCGCAGCTGAAAGCATAGAAGAGGCTATCGGCGCGGGCGACTATTCCGCGCTTTCACGGGCACTGTTTGAAATGACGCCCGATAAAGTTATAGAAGAAATTCAGAAGTCGGGCTTGCGCGGCAGGGGCGGCGCAGGCTTCCCCACGGGCCTAAAATGGAAGTTCACCCGCGACGCCAAGGGCGATAAAAAGTACGTTTGCTGCAACGCCGACGAGGGCGACCCCGGCGCGTTCATGGACAGGTCCGTACTCGAAGGCGACCCCCATTGCGTGTTGGAGGCAATGGCTATTGCGGGCTACGCAGTGGGCGCTCAGGAAGGCTATATCTACGTCCGCGCTGAGTATCCCATTGCCGTTGAAAGGCTCAACATCGCTATTAATCAGGCAAGGCAATACGGTCTGTTAGGCAACAATATTTTAGGCAGCGGCTTTAACTTCGATATACATATCCGCCTCGGTGCAGGCGCGTTCGTGTGCGGCGAAGAAACCGCGCTTATGGCAAGTATCGAAGGACACAGGGGCGAACCCCGTCCCCGTCCGCCGTTCTCGGCACAGTGCGGACTGTTCAAAAAACCCACGGTTTTAAATAACGTAGAAACTTGGGCAAATATCGCGCCCATTATCAATAACGGCTATGCTTGGTTCTCTGCCATAGGAACGGAACGCAGCAAGGGCACTAAGGTGTTTGCGGTAGGCGGCAAAATAAATAACGTGGGCTTAGTAGAAGTTCCCATGGGCACGCCCCTTAAAACCATCGTTTACGATATAGGCGGAGGTATCCCGCACGGCAAAAAGTTCAAAGCCGCGCAGACGGGCGGACCTTCGGGCGGCTGTATTCCCGCTTCACATATAGATATAGGTATGGACTTCGACAACTTAGTCGCAATTGGCTCGATGATGGGCTCGGGCGGACTTATCGTTATGGACGAAGACACCTGTATGGTGGATATAGCAAAGTTCTATCTCGAATTTACCGCGGACGAAAGCTGCGGCAAATGCACGCCCTGCCGCATAGGCACTAAACGGCTTTTGGAAACTCTTGATAAAATTTGCAGCGGTAAAGGCGAACCCGCCGACCTTGAAAAAATCAAGGAAATCGCGGAGCATATGAAGTCTTCTTCCCTCTGCGCGTTAGGACAGTCTGCTCCCAACCCCATACTTTCGGCAATGGAGCATTTCGGCGACGAGTATACCGCGCACATCTACGAAAAGAAATGCCCTGCGGGCGTGTGCAAGTCGTTGCTTAATTATTATATCGAGCCCGACAAATGCCGCGGCTGTACTCTTTGCGCAAGGAATTGCCCCGCAAACGCTATTTCGGGCGCGGTCAAGAGCGTACACGAAATTGACACTTCCAAGTGCATTAAGTGCGGACAGTGTATAGCGCATTGCAGATTTAACGCGATAATAAAGAAGTAAGGGGAGGGCTGTATGGAAAAACTTATTAATTTGAAAATTAACGGCGTACAGGTCAGCGTACCCGAAGGTTCGACTATTTTACAGGCGGCGAAGCTTGCCAACGTAAGAATACCCACCCTGTGCTATTTGAAGGACGTGCAGTGCGTAGGCTCGTGCCGCCTTTGCCTCGTCGAGGCTACGGGCGCAAGAGGGCTCGTTGCGGCGTGCGTATATCCCGTTTCGGAGGGAATGGAAGTCCGCACGAACACCCCGCGCGTAAGAAAATCGCGCAAGACCACGATAGAGCTTATTCTTTCAACGCATAAGAAAAAGTGTTTATCTTGCGTCCGCTCTATGAACTGCGAGCTTCAGAAGCTTGCTTTGGAATATAACGCCGAAGAGGACAGGTTCGGCACAGACCACGACTTAAAGCCCATTGACGACTTATCCGCGTCGGTGGTAAGAGATAACAGTAAGTGCATAATGTGTACCCGCTGCGTCGCCGCGTGCGAAAAGCAGACTATTGGCGCAATAGGCCCTAAAAACCGCGGTTATGCTAAGGTGATAGGTTCGCCGTACGACGTTTCGCTTGCCTTTACGCCCTGCGTAAACTGCGGACAGTGCGTCGTTGCGTGTCCCGTCGGCGCGCTTTACGAAAAGTCCGCCGTTGCAGACGTTTGGGGCGCGATTGTAGACCCCGACAAGCAAGTCGTGTTTTACACAGCTCCGTCCGTACGCGCAACGCTTGGCGAAGCTTTCGGGTTGCCCGCAGGCACTAACGTTGAAGGCAAAATGGTTACGGCAATCAAGCAGCTCGGCGACGTCAAGTGTTTCAATATGGATATAACCGCCGACCTCACGATAATGGAGGAGGCGAACGAGCTTTTGGACAGGTTAAATACGGGCAAACCCACGCCTATGTTTACAAGCTGTTGCCCCGGTTGGGTGAAATTTGCGGAACATTATTACCCCGAAATTCTTCCCAATATCTCCACATGCAAATCCCCGCAGGAAATGTTTTCGGCGCTTCTTAAAACCTATTACTGCGAAAAGAACGGCATAGACCCCAAGAATTTATACGTAGTTTCGGTTATTCCCTGCACGGCTAAAAAGTTTGAAATCACCCACGAAGAGTTGGGCGGCTATACGGATGCGGCGCTCACCACGCGCGAGCTTGCCAAAATGATAAAGGAGGCGGGCATAGACTTTGCTAACCTTGCGGACGGCGAATTCGACGCGCCTTTCGGTACGGCATCGGGCGCAGGCGCGATTTTCGGCGCGACGGGCGGTGTAATGGAGGCGGCGCTTCGTACGGCTGCAATGAAGTTGGGCGGCAAGGGCGCACCGTTGGAGTTTAAAGAAGTGCGCGGTACTGCGGGCGTCAAAGAGGCGGAGTATACCGTCGGCAAAACCACCGTTAAGGTGGCGGTAGCAAGCGGGCTCGGCAACGCAAGAAAAGTTCTTGAAGATATAAAAAGCGGCGAAAAGAATTATACGTTCGTTGAAATTATGGCTTGCCCCGGCGGCTGTATAAACGGCGGCGGTCAGCCCTACGTACACGACGAGGTGCGCAACAATATCGACTTGAAGGCGGTTCGCGCGCAAGCACTGTACGATTACGACAAGGACAGCAAGCTGCGCTGCTCACACGATACCCCCGCTGTGGAAGTGTTGTATAAAGAATTTTTCGGTACACCCAATTCCCACAAGGCTCACGAGCTGTTGCATACCTCCTACGCAAAGAGAGAAAAGTACTAATTTAAACGCATAAATTTAAGCCCGCCCGCGAATGTTTCGCGGGCGGGCTTTTCAGTCCAAAAAATTTTGCGCGCCGATAATCAGCCCAAGCTTAAAGCCCTCTTTAAAGTGTTCGTCCGCGGCAATAACTTCCGCACCGCAGTGCGCGTTGAATACCTTGTTTGAAATTTCCCGCTTTTCTTTATCGCACATATCTTTGCAAAGCTCCTCGAAAATCTCAAATAAAGCATTGTAATTTTTTTGGTATTCCTTATTATCATACAATTTTATTTTATCGGAACAATAATAGTTGCTGTACGCAAGCTCCAATATCATAGATTTATCCATAGACTACCTCTCTAACAAAATTATAGTAGTCATATTGACTATTGTCAAGTCATTTTGACTACAACTTGTTATTATTTTATAGAGGTAAACAGTGAAAATCGATATTGATAACGTTTCTGAAATTTTTGGTAACAGATTAAAATTATTGAGAAATGAAAAGCAATTCAGTCAAAAGCAATTAGCTGATAAATTGGGTATTGCTGTCAGCACGTATGCAAATTGGGAGCAGGGAAGAAGAGAGCCAAGTATAATTGATATTTACAAAATAATGTTGGCTTTGGAAATTCAACCGAACGACCTTTTCGGGGCGGATTAAATTTATTCAACTCATTTTATTTTAGTAATCTTATGAATTGTTTCAGTCAAAGAATTAAAGAACTCCGTTTAGAGAGTGGGTATACGACGAAAGCGTTAGCGGAAAAGCTCGGGGTTACGGTAAGGCTTATATACTATTGGGAAAGCGGTAAGCGTGAATGTAGCTTCGATATGCTTATAAAAATCGCAAATTTATTTAACACGACGGTAGATTATTTAATCGGCAGAACCGATTAATTTTAAATTTCCCCCTTGAATATTGAAAAACCGTGTGTTAAAATATTACTGTTAAAAGGGGGAATACTATATGAAAGACTGTAATTGCGGATACTGCGTCGGCGGAGAACCGCTTGCAAAGTTCGGCATAAAAATATGCGATTTATCGGTAAGCCAACTGATACTCTTCAAAGAGCAGTCCAAACGCGGCAGATGCATCGTTGCGTATAAAGACCACGTCAGCGAAATCGTCAATATTTCCGACGAGGAGAGGAACGCGTTCTTTGCGGACGTGAACCGCGCCGCAAAGGCAATCCACAAGGTATTCAAGCCCGATAAGTTAAACTACGGCGCGTACGGCGACACGGGCTGCCACCTTCATATGCACCTCTGCCCCAAATACTCGGGCGGGGACGAATGGGGCGGCACTTTCACAATGAACCCGCAAAAGGTTTATCTTACGGACGAAGAGTACGCGCAAATGATAGAGGATATAAAATCCGCATTATAATTATTTAATGATAAACGGCGCAACCAAAAACCGCGCTTTTTGGTTAGCGCACCCAATTTGTGGCTATGCCACCTCAGCGGAGGGAATGCCCGCGATTATGTATGTGTGTGCCCCGAAAATTGCGGGTAGGGAGGCAGAGCCTCCGCAAATCACAGAAAATCGTAGGCGCAGAATAGCCGAGATTTTTGTGAAAGGAGATATTTATGGCACATAACGTAATTGCCGAAGCTAAAAGATGTTTAACCTGCAAAAAACCTTTATGCAGACAGGGCTGTCCCGTCAACACGCCCATTCCCGAAATGATTTCAACTTTTTTAAACGGAGATATAAAAAAGGCGGGACAAATCGTATTCGATAACAACCCTCTGTCCGTAGTCTGCTCGATTGTGTGTAATCACGGCAATCAGTGCCAAGGTCATTGCGTCCGCGGCATTAAGGGCGAACCCGTCGAAATCAGCACGATAGAAAACTTCGTTTCTTCGCACTATCTTGACAGCTTGCATCTCGAAAAGGCTGAACCCAACGGCATTAAAGTCGCCGTCGTGGGCGCAGGCCCTGCGGGCATAACCATTTCAATAAAAATGGCCCAGCTCGGCTACGACGTAACTATCTTCGAAAGCAAAACCGAAATCGGCGGCGTTTTGAGATACGGCATACCCGAATTCCGTCTTCCCAAAGCAATCGTGGACAAGTACGAAGTGCTTTTGAATAAGCTCGGCGTTAAAATCAAATACAACGTAACCATAGGCAAGGCTTTCGGCGTTGAAGAGCTTTTCCGCGACGGCTTTAAAGCTATTTCGATAGGCACGGGCGTAACGTGGCCAATCGCGCTCAACATAAAGGGCGAAACGCTCGGACACGTTCACTACGGCGTGCATTTCCTCGAACGCCCCGACGTTTACAAGCTCGGTCAAAGTATGGTCATTATCGGCGCGGGCAACGTAGCAATGGACGTCGCGCGTACGGCTCTTCGAAAGGGCGTTAAGGACGTATTTATTACAGTCAGAAGCGACAAGGTTTCCGCAAGCGACGAAGAGAGGGAGTACGCGGAAATAGAGGGCGCGCAGTTCGTATTCAACAAACAACCCGTTGAAATCACTGACGAAGGCGTTCTGTTTAAGGACACCGTTTGCGACGAGGACGGCAAGATTTTAAGCACTTCCGAAACTACTACGCTCATGAAAGCGGACAGCGTAATGATATGCATATCACAGCGCCCGTCCAACCTTATTCTCACGCAGACCGATGGGCTTGAAACCAACGAGCGCGGTCTTGCCAAAATCAACCCCGACGGTTCTACTACGCGTGAAGGGCTGTTTGCGGCAGGCGACGTAGTGCGCGGCGCAAAGACGGTAGTCGAAGCGGTAGACACCGCAAAGCGCGTCGCGTTTGCAATGGACGCTTATTTAAAATCCTTACCGAAGGATTAAGCATATAATACGAAAGAGGTAAATATGGAAAATTTGTTGCTGATTGTGGCGGGTGTTGCAATAATTCTTGCAATTTCCTATGCGGTGTTTAACTACTTCTGCGTCAAAAAGCTGGAAGAGGGCACTGAAAAAATGGGTGAAATAGCGGGCGCGATAAGAATAGGCGCAAACGCGTTCATTAAGTACGAATACAAGCTTGTTGCCATTATCGGCGCGGTTATAGCCGTTCTCGTGTTCGTGGTAATAAGCTGGCAGGCTGCGATAGCTTTCGTTATCGGCGCGGTTATGAGCGCTTCCGCAGGTTGGGTAGGCATGAAAATAGCAACCTATTCCAACGTACGCGTTACCAACACCGCGAGAAAGACAAAGGACGTCGGCAAGACCCTTAAAGTCGCGTTCAAGGGCGGCTCGGTAATGGGACTTTGCGTTGCGGGCTTTGCGCTCTTGGGCGTGGTTATCGTCTATTTAATCTTCGGACTTGCCGCAAAGCAGATTGACGAAATCGTTTCGGGCGAAATCTCGAAGAACTTCATAACGGGCTTGCCCGCATCGTTCACTATGACTTTATCGGGCTACGCTTTGGGCTGTTCGATTATCGCAATGTTCAACCGCGTCGGAGGCGGCATCTACACCAAAGCCGCGGATATGGGCGCGGACCTCGTAGGTAAAACCGAGGCGCACATTCCCGAGGACGACCCCCGCAACCCCGCAACTATCGCGGACAACGTCGGCGACAACGTCGGCGACGTGGCGGGTTTGGGCAGCGACCTTTTGGAAAGCTACGTCGGCTCTATTTTGGCAGCCGTTATGCTTGCTTGCGAGCTGTACACTCACACCGTAGATTTTACGGACGCGGCTTTCTTGCAAAGGCTAATGCTCTTCCCCATAGTGTTCGCGGGCTGCGGACTTCTTGCCTGTGTAATCGGCATTTCCTACATAGTAATAAAGCCCAAACTCTCCAAAAACGTACATATGGAGCTGAACATAGCCACTTGGATAGCGGCGGGAGTAACCGTCGCCGTGGGCGCAGTGCTTAGCTACTTTATGTTTAAAGACGTTTCGTGGGACGAAATGTACAAGTGGGTAGGCTTCAACGTCGGAGAGTTTTCGCCTTGGCTTGCCGCCGTCTGCGGAATTGCAGCGGGAATAATAATAGGCGTTATTTCTGAATACTATACCAGCTACGACTACAAGCCCACGCAGGGCATAGCTCAGTCCTCGAAAGAAGGTCCTGCGCTCACCGTAACGCAGGGACTTGCAACGGGTATGATTAGCTGTATGTTGCCCGTAGTCGTTCTCGCGCTTGCAATCTTCGGCTCTTACGAGCTTGCGGGTATGTACGGCGTTGCGTGCGCAGCTCTCGGTATGCTTTCGTTCGTTGCTGCAACCGTTTCGGTTGATACTTACGGACCTATTTCAGACAACGCGGGCGGAATCGCGGAAATGAGCGAGCTCGACCCCGAAGTGCGTGAAATCACCGACAAGCTTGACAGCGTAGGCAACACCACCGCAGCGATAGGCAAGGGCTTTGCGATAGGTTCTGCGGCGTTTGCGGCGCTCTCGCTTATGACTTCGTATCTCTACGCGTTCACGGGCGGAGACCTGCTTTTAAACCTTATAGAGCCGATTACGCTTTGCGGTGCACTTTGCGGCGCGGCGTTGCCGTTCTTCTTCTCGGGACTTTTGATAAAGGCAGTTGCAAAGGCAGCGAGAAAGATGGTAGACGAAGTGCGCAGACAGTTCAGGGAGTACCCCGGAATACTCGGCGGCACTGAAAAGCCCGACTATAAAACCTGTATCGAAATTTCTTCACAAGGCGCGCTCAAAGAAATGCGCGTACCCTGCATATTCTGCATACTGTTCCCGCTTATAACGGGCTTCGTGTTCGGACCTGAATTCGTAGGCGGCGTGCTTATCGGCGCGACGATAACTGCGATAATGCTTGCGCTCTTCTGCGGCAATTCGGGCGGCGCGTGGGATAACGCAAAGAAGTATATCGAGGCGGGCGGCTTGAACGAAATAAAAGCCGAAATCGAAAAAATCGAAAAAGAAAACGCCGAAGCAGCGGCTACCGAAACCGAGAACGTCGGTAAAGGTTCACCTGCTCACGACGCGGCAGTAGTAGGCGATACCGTAGGCGACCCTTTAAAGGACACCGTCGGACCGTCTCTTGACATTCTCATAAAGATAATGTCAACAATCTCACTCGTTGCGGTAGTTGTATTCAGCGAATACAATCTGTTCAATCTTTTGGGACTTTAAAGCAATTAAAATCCGCCCCGCGAAAAATTCGCGGGGCGGATTTGTTTTATTTCGTTTCAACTGAGTTTGCAAACGTGTTTAAGGTGTTTTGAATTGTCTTTTGCAATTCAGGCGGAAGTTTTCTGTATTTTTCAATAAGCTGTCTTTCTTCGGTTGTATAAATCCCGTTGCCCAAATCTTCGGGGTAATAATATTTGGATTTACCTAAAATATAGTCGATAGACGCATCAAGTATTTCAGATAGCTTAATAAGATTTTCTGTTTCAGGCAGTACGTTACCGCTTTCCCATCTGCAAATGCTTGTTTGGGATATTCCCATTATTTTACCTAATTGTTGTTGGGTATAATTTTTTGCCCTTCTTAATTCTTCTATATTATTCATTACAAGTAGAATTATAATTTTAAAGCATATTTATTCAATTAAATATGAATTGTGTGTAATAATTATGCTTGACAAGTCAATTTTTAACGGATAAAATATAAACAATATGCATACAAGGTATATTTTGTGAAAGTATTAATTATTTTACCGTTGTTGGCGGCAATTTTTTTATGTGCTTGCAATAGTCCGTCTTATCCTTTAAAAACGGGAGCGTACGGATTTGAAAAAGCTATCGTTACGAATATATTGACCGAAGAAACGGGAGTAAAATATTTGGACGATATATTAAACTACGAATATAAAGATTGGGGAACTATATTAAGTTTCTCGGTACGGGTAGACGAAGATACCGAGTACGTTTTCGTTGACGGGCGTTGCTTAGTGATTAACGAGGGAGTAGCGTACGAGGTTATCGGAGAAAATTCCTTAATGTTGCATTTTTCCCGTTGGAACGCAAATAACAGCATTTACGACGTAGTGATTTACTTAACTTGGGAACAAACTTACGGTTAAAATACAAAGCCGCCGCGGGCAAATGCCCGCGGCGGCTTTTACAATTGATATGAGTTTATTTGGTATTCCGCAATTGCAATTAAGATACTTGATTAAACGGAACGTTTATCTTCTTATTTCGAACTCTTGGTTCATAAGTTTTATTATGGACTCTTCGTCGTCGGTTATGTTAAAGTCGCCGTGCATAGTGTGCTTAATTACGGACGACGCAACCGCAAAGTTAACGATTTCGTCGGGTTTCATTCCGCGCATAATGGCGTAAATCATACCGCTTGCAAACGCGTCGCCACCGCCGACTCTGTCCAAAATATTAAAGCGGAAGGTGCGGCTTTCGTAAGTTTCACCGTCGTACCACATAAACGCTTTCAGACTGTTTTCACTGCCCGAATGTACGTATCTGACGTGTCTGCCTATCGCCTTAAAGTTATAGCGCTTGTGCAGCTCTCTGAATATTCTGTCCTGTTCTTTGTAAGAGGGGTTCATTGTCAGCCCGTCTTTTAAGTCCTTGCCGTTCTCGTCGCGCAGGTTAATGGGCTCTATGCCGAACAGCACGTCAACGAAAGGAAGATATTCCGTAATGCAATCGCGCGCCTCCTGCCAGCCCCACAGCGCGGAGCGGAAGTTGCAGTCGAAGCTGACGGTCATTCCGAGTTCTTTCGCGGCTTTAAGCGCGTAAAAAACGAGCTTACGGCAATTTTCCGAAAGGGCGGGAGTTATGCCCGAGGTGTGCAGCCAAGTAAAGCCTTTAAGCTTTTCTTTAAAGTCTATTTTGGAATAGTCGTATTTTGCGAACGCGCTGTCCTTGCGGTCGTAAGTAACCTTCGAGGAACGCACGCCAAAGCCCTCTTCCAAAAAGTATATGCCCATTCTGCCCTCGTCCGAGTAAATGCAGGGCGAGCAGTGTACGTCGTTGGAACGCAGATACCTTATTGCCGCCTTGCCGATAGAGCTGTCGGGCACGACGGTAAAATACGAGGAGTCCACGCCGAGGTTGGAAAGGGACGCCGCAACGTTCGCCTCCGCGCCGCCGTAAGTTACCTTGAATTCGTCCGTGGTTCGTATTTTTTCATAGTTCGGGGGCGAAAGCCGAAGTAACAATTCGCCCAAAGTTATAAATCTTACGTCGCCGATATTTGACATAATTCCCCCCTGAACCGCTTTGCGGTTATCAATTTACATTATATCACTTATTATTTTATTTGTACATACCCAATCGTAAAAATTCTATTGCTTTTTTGTGTGAAAATTGTTATACTAATGAACAAATGCAGTTAAAAATTACCGTAAATTCCGTTGCGAACGATTGCGAATACGGCGGCGAGCAGATTATTTCCGCCGAGCGGGGTGAGTACCGTTTAGAAGAAATTTTCCGCTTGCCTTTTTTCCGTATTATAATCGACGATATTATAGAAGGCAGTCTCTGTTTCAGACTTATGGAAGGCGGGGTTGCGCATTTCTTCGTGCTTGACGAAAACGGCAATACGGCGAAATTTCACCGCGATACAAGCCTCGGCGAGGACGATTTTACTTTTGAACTTATATTGGAGGACAAATGAAGATAGCAATAAACACGAGCGCAATATCCTATAATGACGACGTAGATTTTTCGGTATTCGAGGGACTTGGCGAAGTTAAATACTTCGGCGAAATTCCCCGCGAAGAGCTTTTTGCGCTTTGTGCAGACAGAGACGCGCTCATAGTAAACAAGGTGGAGGTGGACGAAGCTTTGCTTGCCGCCTGCCCCGACTTGAAGTACGTCGGCACTTTCGCCACGGGCTATAACGTCGTGGATATAGAGGCTTGCCGCCGCCGCGGAGTAACCGTCTGCAACGCACCCGACTATTCCACACATTCGGTAAGTCAGCTTGTGTTTGCGCTGCTTTTGAACTTCTACGGCAAAATTGCCGAGTATACCTCGTCGGTCGCCGCAGGGGATTGGACGCGCAGCAAAACCTTCTGCTATTTCCCTTATCCCACTTACGAGCTGCACGGCAAAACCTTCGGAGTGTTCGGCTACGGCAACATAGGCAAATCGGTTGCGCAGATTGCCGCGGCGTTCGGCGCAAACGTGGTGGTTTCCACGCGCACGCCGCCCAAGGATTGCCCCTACGAGTCGGTAAGCTTCGAGGAGCTGTTGAAAAGGAGCGATATAGTTTCTCTGCACTGCCCGCTCAACGAAAAGACGGCGAAGCTGATTGACGGAAAGGCGTTAAGCCTTATGAAGAAAAACGCCGTCTTAATCAACACCGCCCGCGGCGGGCTTGTAGACGAAGCCGCGCTTGCAAAGGCGCTTAACGAGGGCAGGATTGCGGGCGCGTGTCTCGATACCGTCGCGGTAGAACCGATGCTTGCCGACAACCCTTTGCTTGGCGCAAAGAATTGTCTTATAACGCCTCATATCGGCTGGACTCCGAGGGAAACTCGGCAAAGACTTTTGGGGATTGTGGCTGGCAATTTGAAGGCTTATATCGACGGTAAGCCGAGAAACGTTGTCAGCAAATAATCCCGTAGACCCCCGAATATGCCTTAAATAATGAAAAATAAAGCCCCGCGGCGAATGCCGCGGGGCTTCTTTTATTGATATTAGTATAACGTGCTTTGAATTTCTTCAAGCGTATAATTTAACGTGCCTAGGCTGAAAGTGAGGGGTACGGACATCTTTACCATAGTTGCCCTGCCGCGGTTGTTTTTCGCGTTGTCAATAGCCGCGAACCAATACTTCTGCGAAACGCCGCGCATATCAGCGTTAAGCGTTGCCGTTACGCAAACGGTGTTTAAGGTTTTGTCCTCGCCCGAAACGTATAAGTTTTTGCCTTCCAATATGGTTTCGTAAGCTTTTCTCTCGTCTTCGCTCAAAGCCGAGGACGAGCCCGCAAAAGTGTAGTTCTGCATTTTTCCCGCAGGGGAGTAAACGCTAATAACCTGCGACATACCAGAGCCGAGCTGCATTGCTCTTACCGCAATATTCAGTCCGCATACGTCAACCAAGGAGTTGTCCGTTTTGTTAAGGTCGTTTGTAGTGAACTCCGTGGCGTCGTCGCCTTCTATAACGGTTTTAGCCGCCGTGCCGTCGTATTTGTAAGAGGTCTTAATGTCCTGCTTGACCGACAAATACGCGTCTTCGAGTTTGCTTACCTGATAGTCGGTGGGGGAAACCATACTTATATGCTGCTCGGAATAGAGCGGCTGTAAATGGTTGCTTACGTCAAGGAAAAAGCTTAAAGTCTGTACGGTGTTGCCGTCAAAAGTCTTGCTATCTTCACCGACTGTGAACGTAACCGAGGGAATTTCAAGTTCGGTAGCGTAGCAGTAAACCTGTAAATTGTCGGGGTAAGCGTCCCTGTAATCTTCGTCGATTATGTTTTTATTGAAGGTAGTTGCGTAGAAGCTTGTCGTATAAGTGCCGTCTGCGTAGTTCACGGAGTAACTTGTGTTGCCCGCCGCAGAGCCGTCGAACTTAACGCCGTATTTTAAAACTTCCGCATTTTCCGCGCCGACGAACTTGGGTTGAATATATCTAAAACTCGTATCCGCATACCAGTTCGAGCTGAAAGCCGCCTCGTTCGCCTTTCCGTTCGAACCGCAACCCGTGCAACCCGCGAATATTACCGCACAGCCCGCCGCTGCGGCAAGCGCAACAACGCCAAATCGTTTCTTCATAAAATACCCTTATTATTAGAATTACGGTTATTATAGCATATAATTTTGATTTTGTAAAAACTTTTATGCCTAAATTATTTAAATTCCGACCGACTTTATGATATAATCAAATCAATGATTTACACCGTCAACTGCGCGGCTTTGTCAGTCGCGCTTGAACAACTGAAAAAAATCGTCGTAAAAAACGAAGAAAACGGTCGAAAAACAGTAATTTTTTGTGAGGACAGGCTTTCTCTCGCCGCAGAACGCACGGTGTGCAGCGCGGTAGAGGGTACTTTTTTGACCTCTGTTTTTACGTTGGCGCGGTTTTTATCGAGCGAAAGGGGCAAGGCTGAAAACGTTCTTTCAAGTCAGGGCTCGGCTATGGCGGTGCGAAAAATTATCGAGGATAACAAAAACGAGCTTACTCTGTTTAAAAAACTGTCCGTTTCCGGCGCGGCGCAGGCCGTGTACGATACGATAGCCCTATTATATTCATCGCGTGTGTCTGCTGAAGACGCGGCAAAAGCGGCTGAGGGCGGCGGTATCCTTGGCGGAAAGCTGCACGACCTTGCGATAATTTACGCAGAATACGAAAAATATCTCAAAGAGAGCGGCAAGGAGGACAGAAACGCATACCTGCGCCAACTCGGCGAAGTGGTTGCCGAAAGCAATAAAATCAAGGGCAACTCGGTCGTCTTTCTTGGTTTTCAAGCCTTTACGTGTACCTCTGCTGAGTGCGTTCGCGCGGCTTGCTCCGCGGCTGAAAGCGTTTACGGGCTGTTTATCGGCGGCGCGGAAGACGTGTATGTGAACGAGGCAAGCTCTGCTTTTATCGCGATTGCAAACGAGTTCGGCGGGGCGGAAATTTCCACTGCCAACGACGGGCGAATAAAGGAAGCACAGGTTCTCTGTCAAGCTCTCTACAATGCTGACTGTTTTTACGGCGAGCCTCTTGCAACCGATAAAGTGAACATCTACGAAGCGGCGGATACCGAAGAGGAGTTGGAGTTTATCGCCGTCAATATTAAAAAGCACGTGTCGCAGGGCGAACGATACGCGAAAATTTCCGTAATGCTGCCCGATTTGGAGAACGGCGAGCGCGCCCTTGCACGCGTTTTTGCGCGTTATAAAATTCCCTATTATGCGGACAAAAGACTGTCTCTGTCCGAACATTCTCTATGCGCGTTCGTTATAAATTATCTCGTCTGCGCGGTTACGGGCTGTCAGTTCCCCGAAGTTGACGCTATCGTTGCCTCGCCTTATTTCCCTGCCGAGCGTGCACAAAAAGATCTTTTCAGAAACTATCTTTTAAGACTTGCGCCCTATCGCGGCGGAGTAAAACGCACGCCCAAAGATGAAGCGCTTTCAAACCTCGGATTTGACAAAGAAGCGGTGGAATGTGTAAGAAAAGAGTTTTTAAAAGGTCTCGATTTTATAGCCGTAAAAGGCGGTATTTCAAGCATATGTGGGGGTCTACGCGCACTTTTAACCTATTTTAAGGTAGAAAATACGCTAAAAGACTTTTCCGAAAAGTATAAAGACACCATGCCCATCGCGGCACAATTTTCTTCCCGCGCGTACGAAAGTCTTTTGACGGTTTTGGATGAGGCGGAAAGTATATCCGGTGGCGGCGTAAGTCTTAACGAGTTCGTTAAAATACTGAAAAGCGGTCTTTCCGCAATGAAAATTTCCCTAATTCCGCCCAAGGCAGACGCTGTGTTCGTGGGCGATTTGGCTGCAACCGCAAACACGGGCAGCAACGTCGTTTTTGCCGCACAGCTTACGGGCGAAGTGCCGTGCGTAAGCTCGGATACTTCTCTTCTGACAGACAGGGAAATCAGTGCGCTTTCAAACGTTAACCTCAACATATCCCCGAAGATAAGCCAAGTCAACGCAAGAAAGCGTGAGACTTGCGCACTAAATATCTGCGCGTTCAGAAACCGCCTTTATCTGTCTTATCCCGTAAAATCTGGCGGGGAAGAGAGCGGCGCAAGCGAGCTGATTTCGTACGCCGCGGCAGCCTTCAGAACGCCGAAGGGTGCGGCAATCGAGCCCGTTTCAGTTAAAAAAGTGGAAACGCTGTACAGAGCTATTCCCTATTATTGCAGCGAAAAGCTGCCCGCAATCAAGTATTTAAGGAAGTACGCAGCATCGGAATACGCTCCGTCGGTATACAAGGTTTTAGCCTCACGCGGATTTGAAACCGAGGCCTCAGCCGCGCTCAAAATGCCCGTTAAACGCGGCATATCCTGTGGGCAACGGCTGTATTTGGCGGGTAAAACAAGTCTTTCGCCCACCGCTTTGGAGACTTATTTTTCCTGCCCGTATCTCGGCTTTATGCGTCAGGGGCTGAAAGTTCAAGAGCGTGAAGAGGGCGTTATACGCGCGGTTGACACGGGTAACTTTATTCACTCGGTTTTGCAGGACATGGCAAAAGAAGTTGGCGGAACGGCATCATTGGAAGAGTTTTCCGTCCGCACCCGTTCAGTCGCGGAAGAAAAACTTTCAAAGCCGCCCTATTCGTCTCTCGTGGACAGCAAGAGCGGTAAATACTTATCAGAAGAACTTCTATCCGAAGCAGTCAAAATTTCCGGCGGAATGTATGAGCAAATAAAAAATTCTTCGTTCACGCCGTCAAAGGCGGAGTGCGGTTGCGAGGTGCAGCTTTCGGGCGTTAAAATTTACGGACGCATCGACCGCGTGGACGAAAGCGGAGACTTGGTCAGAATAATCGATTACAAGACGGGCAGCATCGATGCGACCGCCTCAAAATACTATACGGGCGCAAAGCTGCAACTGCCGCTTTATCTGCTTGCCGTATCCGAAGGAAAGCGTGCGGCAGGCGCTTACTACTTTCCCGCATCGGTAGAGTACCGCGACAAGAAGGACGGGATTTTCCGTCTTCAAGGTTTTATGGACGGCAGCGACGAGGTGGTTATTGCGTCGGACAGCACCGTTCAGCCCAAAATGAAGAGCGATTACGTGAACGCTTTTCTCGGCGGCGGACGGTCGGAGAGCGCAATGTCAAGGTCTGACTTTTCAGACTTTTTGGAGTATTCCAAGCTCGTTGCAAGCGTAGGCGCAACCGAAATGCTTTCGGGTAACATAGCGCCCTCACCTGCGGAGGGCACTTGCCGCTACTGCAAGGCGGGCGGAAGCTGCGGCGTGTCGCTTGGCAAGGACGGGGAAGAGCGAAAGCCCAAGTCCGTCAAATGCTCGCAGATAGCCGAGCTTGTAAGAAAAGTCAAGGGGGACGGAAATGCAACTGACTGACGAACAGGTCGCAGCAATATCTTCGCGCGGCAAGACGATTGTTTCCGCCTCTGCGGGCAGCGGCAAAACTTTCGTAATGATTGAAAAGCTCGTTAACGCCGTGGCTAACGGCGTCGATTTGGACGACGTGCTCGCCGTAACCTTTACCAAAAAGGCGGCGGCGCAGATGAAAGAAAAGTTGCGCTCGGCAATCATAAAGAGGGTGGAAAACGCGGGTGAAGAAAAAACCCGCCTGAAAGCTCAGCTATCCAAAATCTCTTCGGCTAACATATCGACCATTCACTCGCTTTGCGCAAGGCTTATAAGAACTTATTTTTACGCTTTGGACGGTGTAGACGCAAGCTTCGATATCATTTCTTCCGACGATGCCGTCGCGCGTGATTTAAAAGCCCGTGCCGCAGACAGTCTTTTCGAAAAGCTGTACGACGAGGACGGTAAAGACTTTAAGTTGCTTTTATCTTGCTTTATGAAAAAGCGCAACGACGCCTCTTTAAAGAAGCTTTTATGGGAAGCGTATTCAGAGGTTCGCTCGGTTGCACGCTATGCGCAGATTTTGGAAAATACGAAAAATCTGTATACCGATGACGGCTTTAAAACGGTATGCGACGGGTATTTTTCAACCTTAAAAAACAAGATTGCCCCCCTTATATGTGCCGTTGAACGCTTTAAAAGCGAATTTCCCGTAACGAAAAAGGCGGCAATATACAATCAGCTTTTTACCGAAATGGAGTGCGCGTTAAAGATTTACGAAACCGTAGGTCTTTTCGGCGCAAAGCCTGCTTTAACGGTAACAAGGAAACCCGTTGACGCGCCCGAGGACAAGGAGGCAGGTGCTTCATTCAAGGCGTTCAAGGACAGCTTAGGCAAGAAATACGCCGCACTTTGTCCCGATTTGGAAACCGAGGAGAAAGAGCGCGAAAAGTTCTTTAAAAGCGGGGAAGTTGCCGTAGCGTTTTCAAGCGTATTATTGCGATTGGATAGGGAATATGCCGCAGTTAAGGCGGAAGAGAACAAGCTTGACTACAACGATTTAGAGCATTTGACGTTGCAACTTTTAAGCGACGAGCGCATAAAAGGCGAAATAAATTCGGGCTTTAAATACGTCTTTGTTGACGAGTATCAGGACGTTAACCCCGTGCAAGAGGAAATTATTTCTTCCTTTACGGGCGAAACGTTTCTCGTCGGCGACGTCAAGCAGTCGATTTACGGATTTCGCGGCAGCAAGTCGGTATTTTTCACAAAAAAATTCGAAAATTTCGAAAAGGGCTTCGGAAACGCTTTAAAGCTTTCAAGCAATTTCCGCAGTTCGGACGGGGTGTTAGACTTTGCGAACGAACTGTTCACTACTGTTATGCGTCCCGATACTTGCGGCGTGGACTACGCAAACGGTTCGGTTATGCGCGCGGGCGGACAGTATCCCGCGGGCTATGGCGAGGCTAAAATTCACGTTTTCGGCAAGGAAGAGGACGAAACGGGCGAACTTGAAGTTTATTCGGTATTAAACGGTAGGAAGGAAACGCGCCATACTCGCGAGGGACTTGCCGTGCTTGAAATAGTCGAAAAGGAGCTTCAAAGCACCCATTTCGACCTTAAAAAGGGGGAATTCGTTCCCACACAGCGCGGCGACATATGCATTCTGACGCGCAAAAACAAGGGTGATTCCGTCGAGGGAATAGTGCGCGCTTTGACCGACCAAGGTTACGCGGTTGCGGGCGCGCAGGAAGCTAATATCTGCGAGCTTGCTGAAGTTAAGCAAATGCTCGATATTCTTTCGCTTATAGACAACGCTGAGCAGGACGTACCTCTTGTTTCAGCACTTTTGTCCCCGTTGGGCGGGTTTTGCGAAGACGAACTTGCCGAAATAAGAATAGCTTTTCAGAACGCAAAGTCCCCTCTGCCGTTCAGAAAGTGCTGTGAAAAATACGCTGCTCTCCCCGGTGAAATCTCGCGAAAGTTGCATATATTCGGGGGGCAATTGCAAAAATTAAGGGATTTGGCGGACGTTTTGCCTACAGGTGAGCTTATTGACGAGCTTTTGGAAACTTTCGGTTTGGAAAGCGGTTACGGCGCAGGCGGAGAGATAAAGGTCAAAAACGTTTTGCGCCTAAGAGAAGAGGGCGCAAGCCTCCCTCTTGCCGCGTTCCTGCAAAAGATAAAGGCGGGCGGATACGACGTTCCCGCGCCCGCACCCGCTCCGTCGGACAGTATTAAAATAATGTCAATGCACGCCTCGAAGGGGCTTGAATTCCCTGTCGTTATTATTGCCGATATTTGTAAGACCTTCAAGGGGCAGGATTACGAGGAAGTGCCGTTTGACGAACATTTCGGCTTTGCGCCCAAATCTTACGACAGAGAAAACATGCTTGCGCACAAGACGGTTTTAAGACGACTTATAAAATCGAAAAAAGACGGGGAAGAGCTTTGCAACGAACTTAACCTTTTCTACGTGGCGTGCACCCGCGCAATGTGCAATTTGCATATTCTTGCCGAAACCGTTAAGCCGTTTGACGGAAACTTTTCCGACGCAAAGTGTTATGCCGACCTTTTCGACATATCTCGGTTCTTGCACGAAGAAAAGGAAAATTTAACTGACTTTACTCCGTCGGAATACGGCGGCGCGATGCTTTACGCTCCCGACGATAAGTTAGTTGAAAGCATAGAGGGACAGTTTGCGCGCGGCTACGCCTATTCGGGAAGTGTCGATTTGCCCGTTAAAAGCTCTGCGTCGGCTATTCTGAGGCTGAGGGACGGCGAGCCTTACGAGGCAACGCACACTCTTTTCAGCGGCGAAGGTGAAACGGGAACGGAAAAGGGTTCTGCGTATCACAGATTTTTAGAACTATGCGATTTCTCTAAAAAATCCGCGGAGGAAATAGAGTGCGAAAAGCTTAACTTTTTAACTTCACAAAGGATTTCCAAGGCGCAGTTTGACTTATTAAATGCCGAAGAGCTGTCTCAGATTTTAAATATGCCCGTCTTTGCAGACCTTGGCGGTGCGGAGCTTTACAGGGAGCGGGAATTTTTATGCAGACTTAAAGCAAACGAAATTTTGGATACGGCAGAAGAGGACTTTGTGTTGGTGCAGGGCGCGATAGACCTTCTTGCCGTAGGCGAGTTCGGAGTAAAGATAATCGATTATAAGTATTCCCGCAAATCGGACGAACAGCTCGTAAAAACCTATAGTTCGCAGCTAAGTCTATACAAGAAGGCAACGGCGGCGATTTTGCACTGCTCGCCGGCAAAGATAAGTACTACTATAATAAATATCCATACACGCCGTCAGATTGATTTAGATTAAAAACGCCGCCCGCGGAATTTCCGCGGGCGGCGCTTTCGTTTTACGAAACGGTTTAAACATTATATTTTGCCATAAGTTTTAACAGTGCGTTGAAGTTATCGTTTAAAATATCCGCTTCGGTTGGGTTCAAAGTTCCCTTGATTTTCAAAACCGCAAGCGTATTTTTCAGCTTTTCAAGCTCCTGTCTGTCGGTTTTGGCAAGATTTTTCGTCAAAAGCTTGTCGGTTACGGCAACTGCATGTTCAAGCCTTACGCCGTTTTTCGCGGCGGGTATGGGTGCGGGGGCGTCGCCTCTCATTGCGCGCATAGGCTGTACGGGTACGGGCGTTGCCACCGCTGCGGAGGTTGTGGCTTTCTCCTTGCGCAAATGCTGTTTATTAAACGCGCAAAGTGAACCGTATAGTACGTAGCCTACTACCCAAAAAGCAACTGTTGCAGTAATCGATTGCGCGAGCCCGCATTGCAGCATAAACGCCGCAAGCGATATGGCTGCATAAGCGTTTGTTAAACATAAAAACGGTTTTTTTGACGCCGCTTTAAACTTTGTCGAACACAGCGTCGCAACGAACGCGACCAAAAATACCGCAAGGTACGAACCCCATATAAAGTATATTAAAGCGTCAAACGGAAGGCCGTCGAACCAGTCGTAAAATTTATTGAAAAAATCAGAAAACATCAGTTTAATTATAGCCTTAAAATTGTGCAAAGGGTGGCGAATATGGTCGAAATAACGCTGTTTTTGTAATTGTCGGCTTAATTAGAGAGATTTTAAATTCGTCTGGATATATTCGCCCTCTTTTTCCGCCGCAGACAGCACGCCTTCGCTTAACGGCGTTCCCTTTTTTATTATAATTTTCCCGTCCTTTATAACGTCGCTTTTAAGCCTTGCAACTTTTTTTGCTATAACAACGTCGCCGTATATAAGCTCACCGGCGGGGTAATTTTTTTTGCCGATTTTCACTTTCAAAATTCTGCTACCCGTATAGGTCATATCCTCTAAATTGCCGAGGTACATTCCCTTATCGTCGTAACTTGCTCTTCCGAGGCGTACGGGCTTTGCCGTCTTTATTGCCTTTTCCCTGTCTTCGAAAAGAATCGTATCGCCCACCTTTAATACGTTTTTCATATCCACCCAAAACTCGTTTTCGTTTTCGTCAGCGCAGGTAAGACATTCTATCCTTCCCGCTGCCGCGTTTACGGAAATCACGTATCCCTTTCTGCCCTCGGTGCTCAAAACCTTCTTGCCGTACAATAATGAAACGTTCATATTTTTACTCCTTGACTCGGTTACACTTTATCTTATTACCGCCGCCTTGCCGTTAACACAGATAAAAATATATAATTTTGTCGAAGAACTATCATAAACCTTGCGCTTGGGCGTATATTATTTTGTCTAACCTTTACATATGACTTGACAGGTGTAAAGTTTTGATGTAAACTTTTTTAAACGATCAATAAAGAAGGCTTAACTTGAAAGAAAAATACGACGTTATAATCGTTGGCGCGGGGGTAGCGGGGCTCAATTGCGCTTTGCACCTGCCCAAGGATAAAAACATTCTTATAATTTGTAAGGGCACGCCCGAAGAGAGCGACAGTTATCTAGCGCAAGGCGGAATTTGCCGCTTACAGGGTGAAGAGGATTATAAAAGCTATTATACGGACACGATGAGTGCAGGACACGACGAGAATAATCCTGCCGCCGTGGAGTGTATGATTAAGTCGTCGCCAGATGTTATAGACGAATTGATTTCGGTCGGCGTTGACTTTGCGCGCGACGCGGACGGCAAGCTTGCCGCCACGCGAGAAGGTGGGCACTCCAAAAACCGCATTTGTTTTCATAAGGACTGCACGGGTAAGGAAATTACGACGAAGCTTATGCAAGCCGTAACAAAGCTTAAAAACGTTGAAATTTGCTCACAAACAACCCTGTTAGACCTAATTTGCAGCGAAAACGAGTGTATGGGTGCTGTCGTTCTCGATAATAAATCGGGTTGCGTTAAAAAAATCGTTGCCGACTACACCGTGCTTGCAACGGGCGGAATAGGAGGGATTTTTCAACACTCAACCAACTTCCGTCTTTTGACGGGGGACGGCGTTGCTATCTGCTTAAAGCGCGGCGTTGCAGTGGATCACGTAGATTATATCCAAATTCACCCCACAACGCTTTATTCGCCCGTTAAAGGGAAAAGATGCTTTTTAATTTCCGAATCCGTCCGCGGAGAGGGCGCACATTTACTCGATAAAAACGGCAACCGATTTTGCGACGAGTTGCAGCCGCGCGACGTCGTAACCGCGGCAATCAAAAAGAAAATGGAAGATGACGGTACGCCGTTCGTTCTTCTCGATATGCGCCCCGTCGGAAGGGAAGAGCTTTCTTCCCATTTCCCCGGCATAGTGGAAAGATGCGCTGAAGAGGGATACGACGTTTTCTCTACGCCCGTTCCCGTAGTGCCCGCACAGCACTATTTTATGGGCGGGGTAAGGAGTGATTTGGACGGTAAAACCACGATGCGCAGGCTTTACGCCGTTGGCGAAACTTGCTGTAACGGAGTGCACGGGGCGAACAGGCTTGCGTCGAATTCCCTTCTCGAAAGCTTGCTGTTTGCTAAACGCGCGGCGTTGGATATTGAGAGGAATTTTGTTTCTGAAAATCCGTTGACCACCGAATATGCCTTAAATAACGCAATTTTTGGTGATTATTCAGACCCGAACGGATTATTAGACGGATATAAACTTACTTTACTTAAATCGATTGAGGAGGCTAAAAATAATGTTAGATAGCGTATCTTTATTGCTGAATGCGGACGAGCTTATAAAAATGGCGTTGAAAGAGGATATTTCAAACGAGGACGTAAGTACTAACGCCGTTTTAAAGGAGTATAAACGCGGCAAGGCCGACCTTATTTGTAAACAGGACGGCGTGATTTGCGGACTTCCCGTGTTTGAAAGGGTATTCACTCTTCTTGATAAAAACATTGAAATAAAGTTCTTTGTGAAAGAGGGAGAAAAAGTCGGTAAGTCCCAACATATAGCCGAAATAGCGGGAGATATGCGCGTTATTTTGCAGGGCGAAAGGACGGCTTTGAATTACCTTCAGAGAATGAGCGGCATAGCAACTTATACCGCGCAGGTTGTAAATCTTTTAAGCGGTAGCAAAACTAAGCTTTTGGATACGCGCAAGACCACGCCGAATATGAGGATTTTCGAGAAGTACGCCGTTAAAGCGGGCGGCGGCAATAACCACCGCTATAACCTTTCGGACGGTGTTCTTTTAAAGGATAATCATATAGGCGCGGCAGGCGGGATAAAAAACGCCGTCAAAGCCGCAAAGGAGTATTCCTCTTTCGTCAGGAAAATCGAGGTGGAAGTTGAAACGCTTGAAGGCGTGAAAGAGGCGGTAGAAGCCGGAGCGGATATAATAATGCTTGACAATATGTCGGTTGAAGAAATGACCGCCGCGGTTAAGTATATAGGCGGAAGAGCTTTAACCGAGTGCAGTGGCAACGTTACCAAAGATAATATAAAGAATATTATATCTACGGGCGTCGATTTCGTTTCAAGCGGCGCGCTGACCCATTCCGCGCCCATTCTCGATTTGTCTTTGAAAAATCTTCATCCCGTGGAGGAAGTATGAAAGCCGAAAAAAGGCGGGAAGAAATTTTAAGTCTCATAGGCAATGCGGAAAATCCCATTCCGGCAAACGTGCTTGCGGAGAAATTCAACGTGTCCCGACAGGTAATCGTGCAGGACGTGGCAATTCTCCGTGCCAACGGATACAACGTAACGGCAACTAATCGCGGCTACGTTTTAAACGTAAAAATTCAGGCTACGCGGATTTTTAAGTGCAGGCACTCATTCGATGAAATCGTTGACGAAGGCGTGTTGATAATAGAGGCGGGCGGAAGAGTTGAGGATATTTTCGTAAATCACCGCGTTTACGGCAGAATTTCCTCACGCCTCGATTTAATTAACAGAACGCACGTAGAGGAGCTGTACCGCTCGCTCGTGTCGGGCGCGTCCAAGCCGCTTATGAGCGTAACGGACGGTTATCACTACCACACCGTTTCGGCAGAGAGCGAAGAGGTTTTGAACGAGATAGAAAATAAACTCCGTTCGCGCGGGTTCTTAATAGAAATATAGTTATAGACGCCGTCCGCTTCTTACAGCGGGCGGCGCAATTTTTAAGTCAGGGAAGCCCATACTAAAAAAAATTGAAAAAATCTTTTTCTTTTTACTGAAAAAACGGCGACTTGAGTTGTTTATAATAATGAAAGCGCTGAAAATACGATATCGGAGAAACACTTAAATGTCGCTTGACAAGCAAATGAAGCAACTTTCGCGCGGAGACGCGGCCGCGTTTGAAGGCGTTTATAAAAAAACCAAAAAGACAGTGTATTATACTGCGCTGTCTATTTTAAAAGACCGCTCTTTGGCGGAAGACGTAATGCAGAACACCTATTTAAAGGTGATAAAAAATGCAAGCTCGTACAGGCAAGGCACGGATGCTGTAGCTTGGATAAAGCGTATCTGCCGCAATGAAGCTTTGAACTTAATGAAGAAGCGCGGGCACGAGACGTACGTTGACGAAAGAGCAAACGTAGCTGCATTCGGTACGGAACAGACCGACGATTACGGGCTATTAATAGATCTTGCGCGAAAAACTCTTCCGCAGGACGAATTCGAAGTTTTGATTCTCGTTTCTGCCGCAGGCTACAAACGGAAAGAAATTTCCGAACTTATGAACATACCGCTTTCCACGGTAACTTACAAGCTAAACTGTGCAACAGGCAAAATGATTAAGGCTTTGCAGGATTAGGAGGTGGAAAAAATGGAAGAGAAAGATTTAATTAGAAAAATAAACGAAGAAAGTGAAAATAAAGTTCCCGACGTTTACGATAAAGTGATTTTTGCCGCAAACGCGCAAGGGCTTTTTAACAATAATAATAACGACGAACAAGTTTATTCGGACGGTGAAACGGTTGCCCTCGGCGGAGTTAACCGCAAAGCGATAGCAATAACTACGCTTGCGTCTGTTGCCGCAGTGTGCCTTGCAATAGCATTGCCCATAGCTTTAAGCGGCAAATACGACGGCGGGCTGTCAATTCCGCCCATAGGCGACGGCGGAGACAAGGTTGTAGTCGATATAGATCTTCGCAAAGATTACGCAATAGGCGCAGTAACCACCGCAAGACTTGCCGAAAGCTTTTTAGGTACTGCCGAAACTGCTGCAACAACGGCTAAGACAATGACAGCACGCACTGTTTCCACTGACGATTTCAGTGAATTCGGTACTTATTTTTCGGCACTTGATTGCTTCCTTGGCGAAGGTTTTGATATATCCGACCAAACCTCTACGGAGAAATACGCAAATTCGGTTGTTTTTTCGGGTCAGCGCGTAAGCGGAGATAAATTTAAGTACGGAATGTACTATACCGAGTATAAAATTCAGAGTAATGATTATGTCGACGGCGACCCTGTAAATTATTACCTTGAAGGAGTCATTCAGTTTTCGGACTTCATCGATGATATTCATAACGTTAATTTTGGTAAGTTTTCGTTGGTAGGTGAACGCACCTTATCTTCTGAAGCTGTTGATGCTGAGGAAACAGCATTGACGCTTTACGCCTATCCCAACTTGGCTGATAAGACTACTTATGCTTTAATGGAACTCGACTATGAAGAGATTGACGGCGTGGCGATACGGAGTTATTCCTATAAAATAGTGAAGGGTGGGGAGACTCTTGGTGAAGCCGTTGCTTACAAACCTTCGGATGAGGAGTTGGTAATAGACGTTAAAGACAATGAGGAAAGCAACGGGGTCTTCAATATAACGGGCAGAACGGAAGATAATTTATTTGATGTGAACTACACAATGGGAGAAAACAGAGGTAAGTTCACAGTTCAGACAACAACCGACGGACTTGAATACTTCCTTGAAGAAAACGGGTTCTTTACTTACGTTAAAAATGATGACGGAACTTGCTCGATTAACGGCTACAATGCCAATCTGTCAATGCCTGAAAATTTAATAATACCGTCATCCATTGACGGTATGCCGGTTGTAAGCATCAGAAACTCGGCGTTCAACAACAAATTAAAGGCTAAAAAGTTAGTAATAAGTGAGGGTATTCAGGAAATAGGTAATTTGGCTTTTTATTGGGGTAAGGCGTTAGAAAGCGTGCAACTTCCAACATCACTTACAAAGATAGGCTATCAAGCATTTAGCAACTGCAGTAATCTACTTGAAATAAATCTGCCTGATAACTTAATTTCAATTGGCTTTAAAGCTTTTGAATGTTGTAATAAAATTACAAAAGTTATTATACCTTCTAACGCGCAATATATTGATGCAGATGTCTTTTTTGAGTGTACGTCGCTTAAAACTGTGGAAATTCCCGCAAGTGTAACGTATCTTGGTACCGGGGTTTTCGCAGGGTGTGCTAGACTTGAAAGCATTACGGTAGACGCGAATAATTCCGTTTATCACAGCAAGGATAACTGTTTAATAGAAACGGAATCTAAAACTCTTGTTGCGGGTTGCAAAACCAGTAAAATCCCTGCAGACGGCAGCGTAACAGTTATAGGTAAAAGCGCGTTTTGGGACGTGGGGCTTCAAGAAATAGAGTTGCCTTCCGGTATAACAAAAATTTCGGATACCGCATTTTATAAAAACAGTTTGAGATCTTTGAGCTTACCGGAAGGATTAACCACAATCGGTTCAGCAGCATTTTCAAACAATTACATTCTTAGTGAACTGTCGTTACCTTCGACTTTGGAAATGATCTGGTATGAGGCTTTCCAATATTGTAATAATCTTAAGAAAGTCCATATCCCTAAAAATGTTACGTGGATAGATTCAACCGCTTTTCAGGAGTGTACTTCTATTACACAAATAACCGTTGACGAAAACAATCGTTTCTACCACAGTGCCGGTAACTGTTTAATAGATACAGAAAATAAAGTTCTTGTCTTCGGCTGTAAGGAAAGCATTATTCCTGACGACGGTAGCGTTGAAATTATAGATTCTTATGCTTTCTATGGTTGTGAAATACAATCCATTACTATTCCCGACAGCGTATGGCAGATACGTAACAATGCTTTTTCTTTAAGCACCTTAACAAGTATTGTTCTTTCAAATAATTTAACCCAAATTGATGAATATGCATTTAACAATTGTAATGAACTGACAAGAATAGTACTGCCCGAAGGATTGGAAATGCTTGGCAAAGGTGTATTCTTGTCCTGTGAGAATTTGGAAGAAGTGGTATTGCCTTCATCGTTAGTGGGACTTGATATTGGAGTATTTGCTGAATGCCCTTCTTTGAAAAGTATAGTATTTACGTCTAATTTGACGTGTGTAAACAACGAAATGTTCCAAAATTGTACCAGCCTTCAAAGCGTAACTATACCTAAATCGGTAACGGCTATCAATTTCCAAGCATTCTACGGGTGTTCTAATCTTCAAGAGATTAATTTCGGCGGAACAATGGCAGAGTGGGTAGCCGTTGAAAAGGACGGCGAAACTTGGGATTGGGCTACGGGCGATTATGTTGTGAAATGTATAGACGGCACTTTGGCGAAGGACGGCTCAGTAATTAATTAAGACCACCAATATTCACCATTATAAAAGTCCCGCAGCGCTTAATGCGCTGCGGGACTTTTAATTATATTTTATCAGAACAGGTTTCAGCGTTTGCTTTTTCTTCCGCCCGTTTTTTTCGTTTAGTCCAACAAATAAAGGTGTAGGTATCGTTTATTAAAAATATCCCGAAGGACACCGCAAGCGGCAAATAGCCCAAATTCTCGGTGCAGGCAAGCGACCAAAGTACTATTAAAACTATATCGTTGAAAATAAACGCTATCGCGTATGCGGGTATTCTCAGCGCCATTAAATATAACGCTACGAAACTCGTGGCTACGGAAACGGTACTGACGATAAGGTTCGCAGTATTAAAAGCTTGCAAAATAAAATAAAACGCCGTAGTTATGACAGCCGCAAGCGGAATTAGTACGGCAAGGTGCTTCTTGTTAAACTTGCCGATTTTTACCTCGGCACTGCCCTTGTCGGACGGGTTTCTCAGCCAATTTACAAGCGAAACGGTACAGCACGGCAACTGCATTCCGAGGTAAATTATCATTTCGCCGTAGTACCCGAACGAAAACGAAACGAATGAGTAAGTCAGGCTGAAAACAAGCATAATCATCAGCCCGAACGCGTCCCCCTTGGCGGCAAAAATAAGCGAAGTTACCCCAAGCATTGATGCGGCAAGGTTAGCGTAATCACCGCTTCCCACAGCAAAGAAAGACGCTATTATCGCACCGAGAGAGCAAGTCCAAAGTATCCACTCGAAAATATTCAAAGATTTAAACGGATTGCGTAATTTTTTCATACGGTAATAACTAAATTATATCTTAAACCGAACAACAGTCAAGCGATTTACGGCTTTGCGCCTATTGACAAACCCGTTTTTCGGTTGTATAATTGTTAACGTTAAAAATAAAGTACAGGGGGCTGCCCCCTTATGCGTTACTTCGTAACGCATAATTACTTTAAATGAATGGTAAGGAGAAGATTTATGAAATCAAAGAAATGGCTTGCGCTGTTAATGTCCGCCGCAATGATAGTTCCGGTAGCCCTTGCGGGCTGTAACCCTGACAGCGGCGAAGGCGAAGGGGAAGGCGGAACGCCGCCAATCGAAGAGGAAGTGCCCATTGAAGATACCTCTACTAAGCTTACTGGCAAAATTTATCTTGTAGGAGATTCTACTGTTTGTGATTTCGTGGCAACACAGGGAGGAGATAATTATTATCTTCCTCGCTACGGTTACGGTACACAACTTTACAATTATATTAATAGTGATCCTTCTCAAATTGTTAATCTTGCACTTTCGGGTAGAAGCACAATAACTTTTTATTCTGAAAGCAACTACAGCACGCTTAAAAACAATATAAATGCAGGTGATTATTTAATAATCGGATTCGGACATAACGATGAAAAGTCAGGTACGGCAACTTTTGCTTCAGCTAATGAGTCTACAACAACAGAAGGGTCGTTCAAGTACAATCTTAATGAATATTATATAAAATTAGCAACAGAAAAGGGAGCAACACCTATTCTTTGCACACCTATCGTAAGATACGATTCTTCTAACTCTTATAGCGGAGATAAGGTTCACGCTACAAGTTACGGTGATTACAAGCAGGCTATAATAGATCTTGGGCAAGAAACGGATACTACTGTCTTAGATTTAACCTCCCTGACGAAAGCGGTTTATCAGGCAGATAATGCTGCCGCGGCTAATTATCATGCGCATACAACTTATTCGCTGGATACAGATGGAACGACTAAAAAACCTGACGGGCTTGATGCCACTCATATAAATATGTACGGCGCAAAGATGGTTTGTTATCAACTTTCGCAAGCACTTTTAAACACGGGCTGCACGCTTAAAAATAGCGTAAAAACTAACATTGCCGCACCTACGTATGAAAATGATTTTGCCGAGGCAGTCAAAATTGATTACGTAAAACCTAATTACGTTGCTTTTGATGAGTCAAACACACCGGCTAAAAAATTGACAACAACTACTCAAAACGATACGACCGCAAATTGGTATTCAACAGTTATGGGTGAAGTCGGCGGAGCAAGTAAATTAGATACTATCACGATTAATTACGCGGACAGTAAGTTCACCGTAAGTAATAATAGTAATAACGGAAAATTTGCTGCAACACAGGATGGTTTTGGTGCGGCGTTTACGCAGATTTCTTCTGACAGTAATTTTATCGTTAGCGCGAAAGCTAAAATCGTGTCCAAGGGAACAAGCGCTAACAATCAATCGGCCTTTGGTATAATGCTTCGGGATGATATTTATGTAAATGAGTATTCCGCGAGCCTTAGAAGCAGATTTGTTTCAGCAAGTGCTTTGGGGGACGGCAGTGCAATGTTTCTAAGTCGTACCAGTGAAACAGCTATTACTACGAAGTCAGGTACTGTTTCGGTTGTACAGGGCGCTCAATATGAAATGAGTTTGGAGCGCAACGGGCAGATTATAACAGCAACTTTAAAAACACTTAACGCTCAAGGTGCTGTTACGGCTACTTATACCGAAATTTATACTGATTATGCATTTAAATCTGTTGACTTTGATAACATGTACGTGTGCATGTTTGCGAATCGTGGACTTGTCGTCGAATTTTCAGAACTTTCATTTGAAGTTACTGGAACATTTGCAGGCGAGTAAACTAAAGTAAAAAAATCGGCGGGGGCAAAGAAAAGTCCCCGCCTTAAATTTTTATAAAAAAACAAAACGCGTTAAAAAACGCTTGTAATTTTTCTAAATGTAATTTATAATAAAAAAGCTACGGAAGCTTTGGCTAATGCAGTAAACTTAATATTGGGGCGTCGCCAAGCGGTAAGGCAACGGACTCTGACTCCGTCATTCGGGTGTTCGAATCACTTCGCCCCAGCCAGAAAAAGACAAGCTTTTGCTTGTCTTTATTTAAACTAAGCGAAAGTTATCGGAGCACTTATGACAAATAAACTTAACGTACTTATTGTTGAAGACGACGCAAACGACAGCAAGGCCTTGGTTGCAGAGGTTAAAGCAAACGAGGATAAGCTTTGCCTTGCAGAAGTGTTTACTTCTTCAAACGACGCGCTCGCCTATATCCGCAACCATACCGTGCACGCGATAATATTGGATTTGGAGCTTCAGGGCGGAATCGGCGACGGCTTGGACCTTTTAGAAAAGCTGAACTCCATGATTATTTGCCCTAAGCCGTACATTGTAGTTAACACAAACAGCCCGAGTAAAATTACCCGTAACAGCGCAAAGAGATTGGGAGCGGATTACGAATTTGCAAAATGGCAAAAAGGTTATTCTCCCAAAATGGTGATTGAACTGCTGCTTAGAGTTATGCCCGAAATTTTGGGTTACGAAGAAGAACCGCCAGCACCGACTTCAGGATTTCGATTAGAAAACCAAATGTGCGACTTTATTCAATCCGAGTTCAATAAGTTAGGCGTAAGCGTAAAAAATATCGGATATAATTACTTAGTTGACGCAGTTATTTTGGCTGCAAACGGTGAAAATCAGAACTGGGGCAAAATAATAGGTGCGAAGATTGGAAAAAGCGAAAACGGCGTTACTCACGCAATGCAGTACGCGATAAACAATACTTGGAACAACGCGGATATAAATAACTTACAAAAGCATTATACCGCTCCGTTGCGTAAAGATAAATACGTGCCGACCACTAACGAGTTTGTCTTTTTCTACAAACAAAAACTGTTAAGCCACTTTAATAAATAAAGTAAAAGCGGGTTGCAATTTTGCAACCCGCTTTTTGTTTAGAGATTAATAGCTCCATAAAGTTAAGTACCAGTGCCAAACGTTTTTAAGAAAACTCCAAAACATATGTAGCGCCCTCCTTTTCTTTAAAGTGTAAAAAAAGAACGCCTGTTAAATTTTAGGAGGTTTTATCGAATTTTAACTAATATTGTGTTATAATTCAATTATGAATGAATTTATTATCTGTTTGATCAAATACACCTGCATATTTATATGCATTTTATACGCTTATAGCAAACTGCTGCGTATAAAGTTAAAAGCTTGGGATTTGTTGGATATTCCGCTGTTTATAGCTTTATCCGCAGTCTTATATTTCGTAACGGTATACGTGAAAATACTTGTGCCGATAGGTTTCCTTTTATTCAGTGTTGCATTTTTGTTTTTGCTGTTTAGAAAAACTTTTTACGAAACGGTTACGGTAGGTACTATTGCGCTTGGCATATCAATAGTTTTAATGTTGCCATCTTTTCTTGTAGGCTTTTTTATAGCACCGGCATTGTACCTAATAGAAGTAGAAGCTGTCAGAACAATTATTGCGCAATTAATCGTTAGCATAATTCAAATTGCTTTTGTATTTCTTCTATTTAAAATTAAAAGACTGCAAAGCGGTGTTAACCCGAAAGGTGAAACTGCAACATTTGAAATTCTGTTATTTTTCAGTGTAGGCTGTATTTTTACATTAATGATTGTATATACAAAAAATGTAACCTACTCTATATATGAAACAGTTCTGCTTATCATTGCGCTATTCGGTCTGTTGCTAATTTTATGGTGGAGGAGGCATATTACCTACAATTACCGCGAGGCGGTAAAACAACAAACCGTCAACCGTATGGAAGATACAATAGAGGAGTATAAATTAAGCTCTGTCGAAAATGATTTACAAGTTGCCTTGTGCGCTAAACTTTTGCACTATCTGAATAAAGCCGTGCCCGATTGCGCCCTCCTTGCGGAACGCGCCGCAGAACAAACAGGTTGCGCGGACGCGTGCGCCGTTCGGGATATGTTGCAAAGTATTATGCGCGAACTGAACGTTACAAATGAAAAGAGCAGTTTGCAAAATATTCCGCAAACTGGCGTGAGGTTAATCGACGTTCCTATAATTCAGTTGTTTACTGCGGCGGAACGAAAAAACGTTAACGTAAGCGCAAATATTTCCACAAACGTTGAAGGTTGGTTTACCGAAAGCAATTTAGATAAAGACGATATACATATTCTGCTTAGCTATCTATGCGATAACGCCATGATTTCCGCCCTTGGCTCACCAAATGCAAAAGTGCGAGTGGAGCTTGGTGCAACGGAAAACCAAAAGCCGCTTATATGCATTTACGACAGCGGTGAACAGTTCGACGAAAAAGTGCTTGAAAAACTTGGCTTGGAGCAAGTTACTACCCGCGCGGGCGTCGGCGGAAACGGTATAGGACTTTTTACGGTTTTTGAAATTTTGGAAAAGTACGGAGCAAGTTTTACGCTTGACGAAGCTCCGCAGTGTTTGGGATTTACAAAGTTTATAGAAATTGCCTTCGATGGGCGGCGCTCGGTTTTCGTGCGCACTTGTCGTGAAAGCGTAGTTGCAACCTGCGCCGCACGCAAGGGTGTTACCGTTGAACTCATTGTTTTAGATAACGTGTAAAGTTTTATTTTTGGCGGCGAGGTGTTTTTGTTGGTGAGCAAAAACACCTCGCCGTTTCCCGATTAAATAATTCATATTTAATTTCGGGGTTGTAATTCAAACCGTAATCTTTCGCACGCGTCCAACAGCCGATAATTTCAAGACATTCTATGCAAGCTTCCCAACTGCCCAAAATGTATTCGTTTTTATGCTCGGCGGAAATCAGCTCTGTCAAGTTCATTTCCAATATGTAAATTAAGTATGCCAAAACTCCCGTGGCAGACATTTTGTTGTGCATTTTTGCTCTCCTTGTAATTCTTTTTACATTTTTCGCGTTTCTTCGACATAACTATATCACTTGCGCACAAAAAATAATCTCCATTCTTGTAACGATTTTTTGTCCGTTTTTCTCCATTTTTGTATGTTTCCGTATCACACCGTGCGGTGTTATGATTTGCCGATTAACACCGATTGGTGTATAATTTGGTTATGGCGAGTAAATATACGAAAGCGTTTTCACAGAATTTAATTTCGCTTATGCGGGAAAACAACTTGACGCAGTGCGAGCTTTCGCGGGAGTTGGGCATACCTCAGCAGACAATTTCGCGATACCTGACGGGACAACGGGAAATCACTTTGGAGTATCTTTGCAAATTTGCAGACTACTTCGGGGAAGATATTGACGTGCTTATCGGCAGGCGCGAATTTTAAAGTGCATGGGCTTTTAAAAGAATTAAAGAATGAGTTTTTTCCTTTGGGCGTTACCTGCGATATTTGCGGGCGGGAAACTTTCGGCGCAAACCTATGCACGAACTGCGTAAAGACTTTGGTTTATAACGACAGGGAAACTTGCCCCGTGTGTGGCAGAGCGACCGTCCATTCAGTAACCTGTATCGAGTGTAAGGACAAGCCGCCTCGCTTCAAACGGGCGGTATCCGCATTTTTATACGAAGGTAGCGCGGTTGATTTAATAAAGAAATTCAAGAGCGGCGCGGGTTATTTAAAGGAGTTTTTCGCAGACAGGATATTTTTAAAGCTTAAAAATTTTCCCACATTCGACTGCATAGTCTGCGTGCCTATGACCCGACGAGCCAAAAAAAAGCGAGACTATAACCAAAGTGAGCTTTTGGGAAAAGCCGTTGCCGCGAGAACGGGTTTGCCTTTTATAAAGAACGCGATAGCAAAGATTAAGAAAACGGGAGAACAAAAATTTCTTACAAGAAAGGAGCGGAGTAAGAACCTTGCGGGCTGCTTTGCGGTAATCAAAAAGGAAGAGGTGAAGGGCAAACGCGTGCTTGTCGTGGACGACGTTCTTACTACGGGCGCAACTGCCGACGAAATCACGAAAATACTTTTAAAGTCAGGTGCGGAAACCGTGTACCTTGCAACCGTTGCTTCCGTAGCGTACAAAATAAAATAGCCCTGCCGTGCAATTGCACTGCGGGGCTTAAATTATGAACGGTTATTTCTTTTTATTAGTGAAAGCAAGTATACTTTCCGTATTGCCGAAAACGACCATTTTGTCGCCCTCCTCGAAAACCGTATCGGGAGTGGGGGTGGGCATTATTCGGTTGTTCTTTTTAATGGTCAAAATATTGAGCTCGTAAACGGCGCGGGGGTTTGCCTCGCGAATGGTTTTACCGATCCACTTTTCAGGCACGGCAAGCTCGAAAAGCGAGTACGTTTCGTCAAGCTCGATATAGTCGTAAACCTTTTCAGCGTTCAGCCTTACCGCAAGTTTTTCGGCTATATCGCGGTTGGGGTAGATTACATGGTCTGCGCCAACGCGGAAAAGGAACTTTCTTTGAATATCCGTGTTTGCCTTGGAAACGACGTATTTCGCACCGAGGTCTTTCAATATTGAGGTAACTTCCAAAGAGCTTTGGAAGTCGTCCGCAATAGTAACTACGCAAGCATCGTAAGAGGGCACGTCAAGACTTTTAACGTTGTCCGAATTCATACAGTTGGTTATAACCGCGTTCGTATATTTGGGCGCAAGAGAATTGATTATATCCTCGTCCTTGTCCACTATCATAACCTCGTTACCAAGGTTCATAAGTTTTTCGCCCAAAAGCTGGCCGAACTGACCCATTCCTATTATTAAAACAGATTTCATAAAAAACCTCTGAAATATTTTATCCGATAAGAAGCGTGTCTATCGGTTTACGGATTTCCGCTGCGTTGCGTTTTTTGCCCAATGCGAGGGCAAGCGTTAAGATACCGACCCTGCCTGCGTACATCAGAAGTATTATTATCACTTCGGACGCTACGGAAAGCTCGGGCGTTAAAGACATACTCAGTCCCGCGTTGCTCAGCGCGGAAACACATTCGAAGAGTATGGCTTTGAACATCATGTCTTCAGGTTCTATGGTGCAGATAATAAGGGTAGAAAGTATTACCATCATAAGGCACGCCGCAAAAATTGCAAGCGCCTGTGATAGAAGAGAGTAGTCTATTCGCTTTTTGCCGATATCTATATCCCGTTTTCCTCGGAAAGCGGCGAACATACCCATTATAATTACGGCAAACGTTCCGACTCTGATACCGCCCGCGGTACTGCCCGAGCCGCCGCCTATGAACATTAAAAGCACCGTCAAAAGGTATCCGCTTTGCGAAAGATTTGTCATATCCGTCGTGGCAAAGCCTGCCGAACGGGGCGTAACAGCGCCGAAAAACGACGCAAGCAGCTTCTCCCCGAAATTATAGTCCTGATAGGTGTTTCTCTCAAATAAAAGGAACAGCGCCGTGCCCGAAATTATCAAAATCCCGTTAACTATAAGTACGACTTTGGTGTTAAACTGAAATTTTTTGAAGTTGCATTTGCAGTCGATAACGTCGCTCCAAACGGCGAAACCGAGCCCGCCTAAAACTATAAGAGCAATTAAAGTAAGCGAAACGAGGGGGTCTGTTGCATAATTAGTGAGAGATACGAACTCTCCGTGCTTCGAGCCCATAAGGTCGAAACCTGCGTTGCAGAACGCCGAAACGGAGTGCCAAACCGAGTAATAAATTCCGTCGCCAACGCCGAATTCGGGTATAAACCTTATCATAAGAATGAGCGCGCCGAGCGTTTCGATAATAGCCGTGCCGACAACTATGCGCATAAGAAGCGTCTTTATACCCGTGTATTTGCCTCGGGAGTCAAGCATAAACGCGTTGCGGCTGTTAAAGCCCAAGCCGTGTTTAAAAATGAGGAAAGCCGCCGAAACGAGGGTCATAAACCCCAATCCGCTCGCCTGAACCAAAAACAGAATTACCAACTGACCGAAAAGAGACCAGTGTGTCGCGACGTCGTAAGGGGAGAGCCCCGTTATGCAGACTGCCGAAGCCGCCGTAAACAGAGCGTCTATATATGAAGTTTGCTGACCGTCCTGTGTGGCGCAAGGCAAAATCAGGAACACGCTGCCTATTACAGTGCCCGCAAGATAAGCAAGGGCAAGTATTTGCCACACGGAAAGTTTTAATTTGAATTTTTTCTTCATTTAGTTATCCGAAATTGGCTTAATTTTAGCATATGCAAATTACGTTGTCAATACAATTGCACCCCATATATGCCATAAATAACGGCATTTTTGATATATGCGCGGAGGCGGCAAACGGACGGTGGAGGAGGTCGTGTGTTCCGTAACACAAATATTTTTCGGCGCATATGCTTTATTACGGATTTTGCGGCGGCGCACATATTTGCCGCGGCTGATATTTTTAACGATGCAAGCATTTTTATGCATTTGAGATTTTTTACATATAAAATTAAAAACATATGCGTCTGAACGGCAGGAAAAAGTCGGGTGGAGGGGGAATAAGAGGCTAAAAGACGAAATTTGTCGAATGGAAATTTGCCGTTTTTCCGCTTTTTTTTGCGTTAGCGGAGGGGGACGCCGCTTCTTTTATATATGCGCCTCCGCTGAAATGTATTTCAATTGACTTGTTTTTCCGCACAAATGAAGAGCCGCCGATATGCGGGAAGGAGGCATTTACGGGAAAATATTTCGGAACAGACGGTTTCAGGGGCGAGGCAGGCGTTACTATTACCGCCGAACAGGCTTTTAAAGTGGGTAAAATTTTAGGCTGGTACTTCGGTGTTCGCCTTGGTCGTAAGTGCCGCGCCGTCATAGGCAAGGACACGCGCCTTTCCTCTTATATGCTTGAATATTCACTTGCATCGGGACTCACGTCGGTGGGCGCGGACGCCTATATCCTGCACGTTACCACCACTCCCTCCGTCTCGTACGTTACCCGATGCGACGGGTTCGATTGCGGCATAATGGTTTCTGCAAGCCACAACCCGTACTGCGATAACGGCATTAAGCTTTTAAACGACCGCGGCGAGAAAATGGACGACGGCGTTATAGCTGTAATCGAAAGCTATCTTGACGGCGATTTTACCGCTCTCGGCGGCAGGGACGTACCATTTGCGAGCGGGCGGGAAATCGGGCGCACTGTGGACTATATAGCGGCAAGAAACCGCTACGTCGGGCATCTTATTTCCCTTGCGACCTGTTCTTATAAGGGCTTTAAAATAGGCTTGGACGGCGCTAACGGCAGCGCGTTTCAGATAGCGCGCAGCGTGTTCGAAACTCTCGGCGCTAAAACTTATATGATCGGAGATACGCCTAACGGAACTAACGTGAACGACGGCGTGGGTTCTACCCATATCGGCGCGCTGTGCGATTTGGTTAAAAAGAACGCTCTCGACGTAGGTTTTGCCTTTGACGGCGACGCGGACAGATGCATCGCGGTTGACGGGGAAGGCAACGTTATCACGGGCGACGAAGAGATGTATATTCTGGCAAACTACCTTATCTCGCGCGGTGAGCTTGCTCACTCCAAGGTCGTCTGCACCGTGCTTTCCAACGGCGGGTTTATAGACAGTCTTGCCGCCCGCGGGATAACCTGCGAGGTCTGCGACGTAGGCGATAAAACCGTATGCGACACTATGGCCAAAACGGGCGCGGTCTTGGGCGGGGAGCGCAGCGGGCATATAGTTTTTTCAAAGTATGAAACCACGGGCGACGGACTCGTTACCGCCGTAATGCTAATGGAAGCTATCGTTGAAAACGGCGGATTGCGCGGGCTTTTAAAGGGCTATAAGAACTTACCGCAAACTTCGCTCAATATTCCCGTTTCGGATAAAGAGCGGGCAATGGCGGGCGTGGATTTCCTTGCGGATAAACTTAAAAAAGAACTTAAAGTCCGGCTCATAGTCCGCCCTTCGGGCACGGAGCGCTTAATCCGCGTTACTGCCGAGGGCGAAAGCGAGGAGCTGTGCGCTTTGGCTTGCAAGATAATAGAAAGCAAAATACGCGAAAACGGTTGAGGTAAATAAAGTGTGCGGAATAATCGGTTACGTGGGCGGCGGCAATGCCGCCGAAATAATTTTGGGCGGACTTAAACGGCTTGAATACCGCGGCTACGATTCTGCGGGAGCGGCTTTTCTTTCGGACGGAAAAATTCAGCTTATAAAAAAACAGGGCAGGGTGGAAAAACTTGCGCCCTTGCTGAAAGAAATTCATTCCCGCACGGGCATAGGGCACACGCGTTGGGCAACCCACGGCGTACCGTCGGATATAAACGCTCACCCCCACTGCGCGGGCGGTATAGCCGTAGTTCATAACGGCATAATCGAAAACTACGCCGAGCTTAAAGCCGAGCTGATTTCGGGCGGGGCTAAATTCGTTTCGGACACGGACAGCGAAGTCGTCGCCCATCTTCTTTTAAAAAACTACCGCGGCGATTTGGTTTTTGCTTTACGTGAAACGGTAAAGTTGCTTAAAGGGTCATATGCGCTTATGGCGATATGCGAAAGCGAGCAAAGAATAGCAGTGGCGCGGCACAAAAGCCCGCTTATCATAGGTTACGGCGCGGACGGAAATTTCTGCGCAAGCGACGAGCCCGCCCTTGCGGGGCTTTGCAATACTATTACTATTTTGGAGGACGGCGATATAGCCGAAATTTCCGAAAAAAGCGTAAAAATTTTCGACAGATTTTTTAACCCCGTTACACGCAATGAAGAACCGAATCTTGCGGTTTCGGCAAGTCTCGGGCTTGACGGGTATCCTCACTATATGCTTAAAGAGCTGAACGAAACGCCCCTCTCGGTTGAGGCAACTGCCCGCGCGTTCGAGGGCGTAAAGGAGCGGTTTAGGGAAGAGCTTGCGGGCGTAAGGCGGGTAATACTTACGGGTTGCGGAACGGCATATCACGCCGCGCTGATAGGCAAGAGGTATATAGAGTGCTTTGCGCGTATCCCCGCGGAGTGCGAAACGGCGGGAGAGTTCCGCTATAAAAATCCCGTAATAGACGAACACACCGCAGTGTTTGCCGTCAGTCAAAGCGGCGAAACGGCGGACACTGTAGAGGCGGCTCGGCTTGCGCTGTCTTTGGGTGCAAAGGTTATCGCCGTAACCAATTCCCACCGTTCCGAGCTTACGCGCATTGCTACCGTGTCAGTGCCCGTTGCCGCAGGACCTGAAATCTGCGTTGCCGCAACCAAAAGCTACACGGGTCAGATTGCAGCGCTGTACCTCTCGGCGGCCGTGCTTGCGGGTGAAAAGTTCTATGCGGACTGCGCCGAAAAAATCAGACTGATTCCAAACCTTTTGACGCTTACGCTTGAAAGCTTGGATATGCGTTCACTTGCTCACGTTTGCGCGTCTTCAAGCGGGGTATATTTTTTGGGCAGAGATTTGGACTACGCCGTAGCCTTAGAAGGCAGTCTGAAACTCAAAGAAATATCTTACGTAGCGGGTGAGGGGTATCCCTCGGGCGAGTTAAAGCACGGCACTCTCGCGCTTATAGACGTGAATACTACTTCCGTAGTAATTATCACGGACGAGGAGCTTGCAGGCAAGAGCGGAAACGCGGTGGAGCAGGTTCTGTCCCGCGGCGGAAAGGTTGCCGTAATTACGAGTTTAGAGGGAGTAAAGGAAAAGTTTTCGGGCAAGTTGCCCTTGGTCGTGTTGCCGAAGTGCGATAAATATTTATCCCCGCTTTTATCGGCTGTTGCGGTACAAATGCTTGCCTATAAGGCGGCTGCGGTGCTCAGCAGGGAGATCGATAAGCCGCGCAATCTTGCAAAAAGCGTAACGGTGGAATAGAAAAAGCCGTCCGACTGATTTTTGTCGGACGGCTTTTATTATTCGAGATATTTGTTTTTCAGAAGCTCTATATTTTCGTCGGTCAATTCCAACGCCTGTTTGCAGTATTCCAAGATACTGCCGTAGCGTTCTTTAATCTTTTCTATGGCGTGCTTTATATATTCGGGTTTTGCAATCATAAGCGCGTAAAGTATCCTTTTGAAGTCGCGGGCGGCGGGAACTATAAACAGCCCCGCTTTTTGCAGTACGTGCTTGTTTCGCTGAAATTTGTTGGAGATAACGTAGTCTTCGATAATAAGTTCTTCGTTAACGCCGAGCACCGCCTCTAAAAGCATAGCCGCAATGCCCGTTCTGTCCTTGCCTGCGCTGCAATGCCATAAAAAGCAGTTCTCGTCCGCCGTAACGAGTGAGAAAAACTCTTTAAGCGTGCTTTGCGACTTCTCGGTAAACAGCAACCGTTCGTAAACGTCGAACATATACGCGTCCGCCGTGCCGAACTCGCTTTTAATGCGCTTGCTCTCTTCACGCCAGACCTTTGCAAGGCTTTTGGTGTAAGTAATTCCCTCCGCACCCGAAAGCTCTATCGGCAAATTAACCTGTCTTGCGCCCGAAATCTTGCTGTCGGGGTAGTCGAGCCTTTCGCGCTCGTTGCGCATATCGACAACCGTGGTAACCCCGAGATTTTCAAGGTGGGAGAGGGTCAATTTAGGCAGCTTATACAGCCTGCCGCTTCTTATCAGTTTTCCGTATTTTATGCTACGCCCGTCCGCCACGGGGAAACCGCCCAAATCACGCGTGTTGTTCAGCTTTTGTAATTTTAACTTTTGAATATTCACGGCGTGCTCCTTTTTTGTAAAAATCGGGCGGTATTCCGTCTTTCTCTCGGAAAGAACGATGCACACTTGCGCGGGGAGATATACGGTCCAGATAGTGCCGTGTACGAAATTTTGAATATCCGCGGAAATATTTAACCCGAGGGTACTCGTATTGTCAATGCCCACGCATATATCGCAGACGGTGAACAGCACCAGCCCCACGAATAACAGTATGTACTTTTTATTTATTTTAATCAAAAACGCGCTGTCAACCGCGTTAATTAAAAGCTGAGGGAAGTATATGCTCGAAAGAACCACTACGGGTGAATTCAACATTCCCAGCGCGCCCAAAACGGTAAGAAGAACGACTACGACGCCCGCGCGGACGGCTAAGGAAATATAAGGCTTTTTACCGCTTATTAAATATATCCTGAAAAAATGAATAACCTGAACGACGATAAAAGTGCTTATTCCAACCTCGTAGTACGTGTTTAAAACAAGAATAAAAAGGTCGCTTATAGCGGTAAACACGAGGGCAACGGCAACTAAAACGCCGTCTTTTTTGTAAAAGAATATCCCCGCCGCAGCAAAAGCAAGGCATAACAATATCCCTGCGTATTTAAGAAAAATGAGATTTTCACCGAAAGCGAAGTCGTAAATTTGAAAAATTATATAAATTGCGGCTTCGGCAAGCACGAACGCGCCGAAAATATAAAAAGCTATGCTTTTCGGTAATTTCAATTTCATTTTTTCCGTATCGTCTTTAATTATAGTAGTGATATTTTAAATTATACTATGGGAAATTGCAAGCTATTTTTGCTTTTTTTCTTTGCCAAGTTGATTGGAGTATGTTAAAATATAAATACAGGCGGTTGCGCGGAAGGAAATCGCGTTGCAGGGAGATAAGTATGCACGAAGGACACAGACAAAGAATGTACGATAAATTGGTATCGGATAACACCATATTCGACCACGAGCTGTTGGAAATTTTACTTTTTAACGGAATTCCGCGTAAGAATACCAATCCGATTGCACACGAACTTATCGACTCTTTCGGCTCGCTTGCGGGCGTATTCGACGCTGACATCGGGCAACTCCAAACAATAAAAGGCGTCGGAAGGGAGGTTGCGCTTTATCTTAAATGCGTGGACCTTTGCACCAAGCGCATACAAATGATTAATGCGGGTATAGCCGTTCTGAAAAATTTCGAGGACTTTAAGTCTTTTACCGCTGTCAGAATGCGCGGACGGACAGAGGAAGTTCTGGAATTCTATTGCCTTGAAAAGAACGGCAAGCTGAAAAGAATTTTTTCGTATACCGACACCGAAAGCAACAAAGTAGAGGTGAGGACCAGCAAAATAGCTAACGTTATCGCGACCGCGTGCCCTTACGGACTTTTAGTCGCTCACAATCATTTAAGCGGGAATTCAACTCCGTCCGCTAACGACAACAGGTTTACCGCAGAGCTGCAAGCGATATGCAGTATAAACAACGTGGTTTTGTACGACCACTGTATATACGCGTCGGATAATAACGTTTACAGTTATTTCGCCTCGGGCAAGATTGACTATATAAGAAGGGAATTTTCCTTTAAAAAGATTATAGACAATCAGTTTAAATTAAACGCGAACGAAATTGAAAATAAAAAGTAAAACAAATTGACACGCGACTTCAAGTTTGTTAAAATAGGTATGCTTTTTATATGGAAGTATGGCAGAGAGGTAAGGCTATGCCTTCAGTACGACGAATGCTCCGCATTCGCCCGCTCCGACAAAACTTAATAATATAATTGCAGAGATGGCAGAGCGGTAAGGCTATGCCTTCGGTACGACGAATGCTCCGCATTCGCCCGCTCCGATAAAACTTAATAAATAATTGCAGAGATGGCAGAGCGGTCGAATGCGGCGGTCTTGAAATGCGATTGATTTCGATGGGTTTATTCCCCTAAATCTTTCTACAACAGGATTGCTTGACTGCTTTGAAACTTATCCAATCGCTTGATTTTCGGACTAAAACGATATGTTTTCGGCAGATTATCGTGAGCAATCAATCGGTTAAGAATTTCTACAACAAAAACGCTAAAACGTAGAATTCTACAAACTTTTCTACAAAATCATTTTCTCTTGATTTTGCGCCTCACAACTTAATATTTCCACACGGAAGGATGGCAGAGCGGTCGAATGCGGCGGTCTTGAAAACCGTTGAAGTGAAAGCTTCCGGGGGTTCGAATCCCTCTCCTTCCGCCATTACAGCTCAAATTAGCTTAACAAATAGCAATTTGAGCTGTAATATTACTTATACCAAGGAAAAAGGAATTACTACAATGGAACTAATAGAAATAATTGATATTGTCTGCGATGAGTACAATTCCAGATATTTACCTCCTAAATATTCTGAGCCAAAGTATAATTTGTTCTTGAGCTTTTCATTAAAGCATATGTCCATGATAAATCGAATGCTGTACTTAAATCGAATTGTTATTCCTACACAACATAAATATTGGCAGGAAACCATTAATTCTCCTAAATTTGATAATTCAACCCCTGAAAAATTTATGCAATCAAATATAGCTCATAGAGAATGGGAGCATAAATTAACTTATTCGTTATTTCAGCAAGAAGAATTAATTATGCATTTAAGAAAGCTAATCGATGATTGTATTGCGCTCTACTGTGTTGCAAAACAAAAATTTAACGATACAGGAACTCCTCTTGAAAGTATCGGAGAACTTATTAACCAAATAGACAAATTTTCAGAATTTAAAGCACACCTTGACTATTTGAAAACTGTAAACAATCTTTCAAATTCATTAAAGCATAGTGCGGTTAATCCAATCTATATTAGGATAGGTCAAAATGAGCCGTGCGTGTTTACCGTATCTTCTAAAAAAGATAAGAATAAAAACATAATATATAATGATATGGGGATTTCAATTAATGATTTGATTAGGAACTTTAATAGTTGTTATAAGACATTTGATGCTTATTTAAAAGAATAAATCTTTTACATTTCCATATCGTTTTTCCTTGCAACTTTCCTTTAAGTAAATTCGAGATAGTCAAGATATTCGTCATAGTCGGTAAAGCCGAGCCGTTCCATATCAGCTTTCGCCTGTTTGTATTTTAAAACGGTTAAATCGTCATCGAAATCTGTTTTATCCGTCTCATCGAGTCCCTCGTCAAAAACGGGCGTAATCTCGTTTGTAATGGCTTTTACGGGCTTTGTTAAGCCGTCTGCTTGTTTGTGTTCCGATCCGCGAAAGAGAGCCGTTAGCAAGGCCTGTGCTTCGGTGGATTCTTGTTTCCCTGAAACCATAGTTTCGCCACCAAAAACGCTCGTTAGCGTGTTTGCCACGTTCAATTTAGACGAATAGTTCAAATGGC
>CAMWIW010000008.1 GCA_947174415.1 uncultured Clostridia bacterium | reverse complement strand
GCTGTTAACCGAAGTGTCGTAGGTTCAAGTCCTACAAGCGGAGCCATTCCGGTGATGATGGCGGTGAGGATCCACCTGTTCCCATACCGAACACAGAAGTTAAGCTCACTTGCGCCAGAAGTACTTGCCTTTTAAGGCTGGGAGATAAGGTAGTTGCCGGATTTCAAAAAAGCACAGTTACCACAAAAGTGGTGGCTGTGTTTTTTTGTGCTACGAAAATTTAACGGTTGAAAAGCAACGGTTAATGGCGTGAGCTTAACTTCTGGGGCAAGCCGCACGAGAGCGGTGAGTTTCTTTGTTAAAACCAATTGCGGCTTTACACGTCCCGTTAAGCTCACTTGCGCCAGAAGTACTTACCTTTTAAGGCTGGGAGATAAGTTTGCCGGATTTCAAAAAAATATGAGCGCCAACATTGTTGGGGCTACCGTTGGCGATAATGTAAAAGTCTATTTCTTAATCAAGACAGGCTGTTAATAATTTTCAAAAAATGAAAATTACTGTAAAATGTATTGACACTTTGGCATATATGTATTATAATAGCATTGGAAACGTTTCCAAGAAATGTTATTTTTTTGAGGGGGAGCGCATGGCAAACTTATCGTTAAGGCACGTATGTAAAATTTATCCCGCAAGAGGCGGAGCTAAAAAATCCATATTTAATTTCAAGAAGAAAAAGGCTGAAAGCAACGCGAGAGTGGGGGATTTTATTGCCGTAAAAGATTTCAATATGGAAATCGAGGACGGCGAGTTTATAGTTTTCGTCGGGCCTTCGGGCTGCGGCAAGTCTACCACGCTTAGAATGATAGCGGGGCTTGAAGATATTTCTGCGGGGGAGCTGTACATAGACGATAGGCTTGTAAATAACGTGGATGCAAAGGACAGGGATATTGCAATGGTTTTCCAAAGCTATGCGTTGTACCCCCATATGACGTCATACGAAAACATATCTTTCGGCTTGAAGATGCGGAAAATCCCTGATATTAAGCGCGATAAAAACGGAAACCCCGTTCTTGACAAGGACGGCAACGAAATACATATTATGCGCCACCATACGAGAGCGGAAATAGACGAAAAGGTGCAGTGGGCTGCGGGAATCTTAGGCATAAAAGAGCTGTTGCAAAGCAAGCCTTCGGATATGTCGGGCGGACAGAGGCAGCGTATCGCCCTCGGCAGAGCAATGGTGCGTGGACCGAAAGTTTTCCTTTTAGACGAACCGTTATCCAACCTTGACGCAAAGCTGCGAACAACTATGCGCTCGGAAATCGTTAAACTTCACAAGGCGTTAAAGACGACGTTTATTTACGTTACGCACGACCAAGTCGAGGCAATGACAATGGGCTCGAGAATAGTAGTTATGAAGGACGGCTACGTTCAGCAGATAGACAGTCCTACAAACCTTTTCGACTACCCCGAAAATAAGTTCGTAGCGGGCTTTATCGGTACGCCGCAGATGAACTTTTTCCGCGTTACGATTGTTGCAAAGGTTAAGTATCTTTATGCAACGTTTGCAAACGGCGAGTCAATCAAACTCAGCCTTGATAAATTGCGCCCCGTTAAAGAAGAATATTTGGACGGGCAGCCGCATGAGGTTTATTTGGGTTTAAGGGGCGAACACGTTCAGGTCTGCTCAACGGGTATTTCCGTAAACGTAAGCATCACGGAAATTTTGGGCAGCGATATGCACATCTTCTTCCGCATAGACGGGGAGGAGGGAGAGTTTATCGCTTGCGTGAGCGGACGCACGCCGTTAAACGCTAACGACAAACTTTACGTTAATTTTTCGGAAAAGAACGTTCATTTGTTTGATGCGGAAACTGAAAAATCTATTCTTGGCAAAGCGGAGTAGGACTATGATTTTATGTGTGGGAGAAATCCTTGCCGATATGATAGGATCTGAAAACGGCGGCTCGTATTTTTACGAGCGCAAGGCGGGCGGCGCGCCGTTTAACGTTGCTTGCGGAATACAGAAGTTCGGCGGGCACGCAATCTTTGCGGGCAGCGTTGGCGACGACTTGATTGGCGAGTTTTTAATTAATTTCGCAAAAGAAAGGAATTTGGACGGACTTGTTATAGATAAGCGTCAAAACGAAAACACTACGCTTGCGTTCGTTCAATTGGATAAAAACGGAGAGCGGTCGTTCTGTTTCTACCGCAAAAATACGGCGGACTACCGCTTGCCCGAGCTTTCGGACGAAACGCTTAAAAAGGCGGATTTAATCTACGTCGGTTCGTTAATGCTTTCGGAGGACTGCGGATTTACATACGCAATAAATTTGGCTAAGCGTGCGCACGGGTTGAATAAAACGGTATGCTTCGACGTCAATTTCCGCACCGATATATTCCGTAACCCCGAGTTTGCGAAAGAACGGTATTTGAAAATTTTGGAGCTTGCGGATATAATAAAATTTTCCGAGGACGAGGTTGCAATTTTCGGCGAAGAATATTTAAACGGCAAATTGCAAGATAAATTGCTTTGCATAAGCTTGGGCGAAAAGGGCAGCGAATGGCGTTACTGCGGCAAGAATAGTAGAATTGGCACTATTCCCGTTAAACCCGTTGACACCACGGGCGCGGGCGATGCTTTCTTCGCGGGAGTATTAAAAGGCTTGGACGGCACGGCGAAAACCGAGTGGACGACAGAATTTTTAAACGGCGTATTTGCAGAAGCCAACGTTTGCGGGGCTTTAAACACGCTTGGTCGTGGTGCGATTGACTGCTTGCCTGACAGGAAGCAGATAGAGATAGCGTTAAAGCAAGCTTCGCGGTGAGAGAGAATAGGGGGAATTATGAGTATCAGACGGAAAATTGCTCTGAGCTTAACGTTGGCGTTGATGGCGGTATGCTTGATCGCGGGACTTTGTACGGCACAGTTCAAGGCGTTCGCCTATACCGACGCCGTTGAAATAACTTCCAATACGGGCGACACTTTCAAAGCGGAAGACGCGTCATTCGACAAGGACGCGGCTTTCGTGTTTTCCGCTACCGTAAATTTCAGTAACGGCGACGCGGCGGCGCTTACTTTCGGCGAAACGGAAGAGGGCTTGTGGGCTTTTAATATAGACAGAGTGGGAAATCGGGTTAAGCTGCTGTATTTTACTAAGACGGAAGAAGGCTTCTCCGCAAAAGAACTTTTGACGGAGTATTTTATCGGCAACGATAAAATGACCAAAGCCGAACAGGAAATTGTCAACCCCAAGGTAAGGCAAGTTTCCGCAGTAAGGCTTAAAGTTGTGATAACCCCGCAGGAAGATAGCGTGTTTGCGGAGTTCTATGCGGACGGTATACGCCGCTACGCGTATACCGACGGCAGTGCGCCCGCAAACGATTTGGACTTGAACGCGGCGTTCGGAGATTTGAAATATACGGGCGGCAATCTCGGTTATAACGTTTGCAATGCGGACGTGGCTTTTACCGACGTTGAGATAGGCGCGCACGACTGCTCGTACTACACCGAAATGTACCGCAATCAATTCCATTTCAGCCCGTTTGCTCATTGGAACAACGACCCCAACGGCTTGGTTTATTACAACGGTTATTATCACCTGTATTATCAGCACTATCCCTTTGGCAGTACTTGGGGGGATATGTATTGGGGGCACGCAAGAAGTACCGATTTAATTCATTGGGAAAATCTTCCCATATGCCTGTATCCCGAAAAGGCAGGCGTTGACAACGGCAGTTTCGACAACAGCGACGGCTATATGTGGTCGGGCTCGGTACGGATATATCACAAGGGCGAAAGCACGCTTATAGAAAGCGAGAATTGGTTCGGCGATTTGTCGGGCTTGAAAGACGGCGACGGCGCGGGACTTATAGGTTTTTACACGAGGGACGGCGGCAAGCAAGACCAAATGGTAATGTCTTCCGACGACGGCGGACTTACTTGGACGAAACGTAAATATATTCCTTCGCAACAAATTTTAGGCTTAGGCGATAACAAGACGGACTGCCGCGACCCCAAGGTTTTTACTTACGACGATAACGGCACGACGGTTTTCGGAATGTTGCTTACAGGAATGTGCGAACCCTACAACGTATGGTTTTTAAGCTCTTACGATATGGTAAATTGGCGCAAGGCAGGCGGGTTTAACGCAAAAGTTCCGCTTGTAAATACGGACGCGACAAACGGACCTGAGTGCCCCGATATTGCCTTTATCGAGGCGGATAACGGAGTAACAAAGGCTGTTATCACCCTTGCGGGCAGAGGGTATCTCGTCGGCGACCTGACCTATGAAAACAACAACTTTGTCTTTAAAGTTGACGGTAAAGATGTTTCTACTTTGAATTTGACCGAAGTACCCGTTCAGCAAATGGATTTCGGGCCTGATTCTTACGCTACGCAGACGTTCTATATCGACGACGGCGAGTATGCGGGCAAGACGGTTTCGGTCAGTTGGTTTTCGGGCGTACCCGGAGCAAGCGCGTCTGTGGACAGCGGTATTCTTACCCAACTTCGCAGCCGTTGGAACTGCGGAATGACTATACCCGTAATATGGGGCTTGCACTTTGACGGTAACAGATATTTGCTGACTCAGACGCCGATTACAAAGGATAATGCCGCGAACAAGACGACAATAGCTTCCGTTACCGACTATGCGGCGGAAGCGGGAAAAAATATTCTTAACAACCTGTCGGCAACCGATTTTGAAATTGACGCGGTAATTAAAAATCCCGAGTGCGGCGCGGTTGCTTTCCGCGTACGGGTAGGCGAAAACGAATATACCGAAATCGGTTGGAACGAAGAGGATGGATATTATCTTGACCGTACGCATACGGCAAGCGGCACTATATCGTTGCCGAACTATGCAGACAAATTCTCTTCGCACTTAGGCGACGGAGCGGAGCTGAAATTTTACGTTTTATGCGACGAGGGCAGCGTTGAAGTGTTCTGCGGCGACGGAGTTGCGCCTTTCTATGCGGTAACTTTCTCCGCGCCGCAATCGTCGGGTGTTTCGTTTATAGCGGAAAAGGACGTTGAATTTACCAAACTCGAAATTAACAAAATCAATACCGCGTGGAGAGATTACGCCGCTACTTCATACCTGAACGTAGTGCGCGATAACGTCGAAATAGACTTAAACCTTTGCCGCAGTAAGGATATAAACGTTTACGGCGCGGGTGAAATCGATTATGAAGTTGTTTCGGGTAAAAACGCAGTATCTTATATGGAAACCGCAACGGGCTTAACCGTGTTCGGAGAGAGCGCGGGCGAGGCGGTTATTAAAGTAACTTGCGGCGATAAAGTTGCTTACATTTCCGTAACGGTTTACGGCGGCGAAGCCGATTCCGACTGTGATTTTAACAATATTACTTCGGGCGATTGGTACGAATCGTCGGACGGATATATCGGTTATATTGCTGCGGGCGACGCGTTTATCTTCTCGGAAAGGGAAGGTCAAGACTTTATGTATTCCGCCAAGTTCGATTTGAATAGCGGAATTGCCGCCGCGCTTGTATTCCGCGCAAAAGCCGATATGTCGCAATACATAGTTGCAAATTACGACAACGGCGCGGGGCTTGTAAAACTTTGGTCAAGTGCCGGCGACTCGGTTAACGTCGCTAAACGCGTTGGTGATTTATCTGACGTAGTGTTGACGGTAATAGCGGAGGGCTATTCGGTTAAGGTATATCTTAACCAAGAGCTTGTAATTGACTGCACCCTTTGCGAAAACGCTCCTACAAGCGGAGTTTTCGGGCTTAACGTGTGTGCGGCAAACGTGCTTTTTAAATACGTTTCCGTATCCGAGGGTTTAAACACAACCTACACTACGGGCGATATTTGTTGGAGTCATACCGACGCTGCCGTGTTTACTGTGGTAAACCGCAGTCTTAATAACGAGTCGGTGGACAGCGGATTTTATACGGTAGAGGGCAGACGGGTTACTATTTCACAAAACTATATGGCGTCGTTGCCTCGTGCGGGAGAGTATCTTTTGGAAGTCAGGGGACAAAACAGTTTATACCATATCGTGCTTAACGTAGAAAGCGTGCCGTCGGCGGTGTGGCAAGACGTAGAGCTGCAAGAAAACAGCAACGCGGTATTCTTTATCGGCAATATAACTTCGGGCACGCTTACAGTAAACGGGCAAGAGGCGGATACTTCGCTTTACAAAATAGAGGGTATGCATCTTACCGTGTACGCCGCGGCGTTCCGTGCGGGAGAAAACGAAATCTCTTTTACGGAAAATTTGCACGCTAAAGTTACCGTAAACTCAGTAACGAAGTTAGAGCCGCACTTCAACGAAGGCAACGGAACGGTTATTTATACGGTGCTGTTTGTAATAATCGGAGCGGTTATATTTGCCGAAATAGTTTTAATTACGGTAATTTTATTGAAAAAAGGAAAAGAAGATGGCAGTAACGATTAAGGACGTAGCGAGATACGCAAACGTTGGCGTGGGCACGGTTTCAAGGGTGCTTAACGGCGGGTGCGTAAACGATAGCACGAAAGACCTTGTTATGAAGGCGATAAAAGAATTGCAGTTCACACCGAACAGCGCGGCGCACCGTCTGCGTAAAAACAGAACGGGCGTAATCGCCGTGCTTGTTCCCATAATAAATCACCCTTTCTTTTCGGAATTCGTCGAAGTGGTGGAAGACGAGGCGGAAAAGTTCGGTTGGTCGGTTTTAATCGTTTCGAGCCAGCAGAAAATCAACAAGGAAAAGAGCATAATAGAAAAAATACACCGCAAGGAAATAGACGGGGCGATTTTCGTTACGCATTATAAGCACGACAAAGCCGATTTAGTGGGTTGTCCGTTCGTTTCGATTGACAGACCGCTTAGCGAAAGTATTCCTTACGTTACCTCTGACAACTATCAATCCACGGCGAACGCTTTGGAGTACTTAATTTCGAAAGGCTGTAAAAAAATCGGCTACGTCGGGTCAAAACCCATAGTTGATTCCGAGGTTATGCATAGGGAAAAGGCGTATCTCGACACTATGGCAAAATACGGATTGCCGCCGAGAATAGTGAACGACGTGATAATTCACGGCGACGAGCGTAAGGTTGTGGATACTTTCTTTTCGGACTATCCCGACGTGGACGGCATTTTCGCCGCAGGCTTCACTATGGCGCAGATGACGTATAACGTCGCAAAAGAAAAGGGATACTCCGTCCCCAACGGGTTGCAGATAGTTGCTTATGACGGCTCGTTTCAAAAGTGGGGCAGCAGTTACTCTTTGACGGCGGTCGAACAGCCGATTGCGGAAATGGCAAGGACCATAGTCAAACTTTTGGCTGACGTGATAGACGGCAAAGACGTGCCCGTTAGAACCGTACTTGAAGCGAAGTTTGTAAAGGGAAACACCACGAAGTAATTAAAATTTCAAAAATTTCAAGCCCTTTAAAGGGCTTCTTACTGTTACACAGTAAGAAAAAACGTTAACTGAAAAGAGGGAAAAGTATGAGCGTAAAGAAAATTTTCAAAATAATAGGCGTGGTCGCTTGCGCCGCAATAGTTGCTTCGGGTATTCCCGGTTGGGTAATAAACGATTCCGACGCGGACGGACTGAACGGCAATACCGTTGTGTCCGTTATGTTCCACGTTTCTTCTTCCTCAAAGGAAGGGCAAGCGTATAAAAAACGTATAGACGCCTTTAACGAAGCTTACAAAGACAAGAAAATAAAAGCCACCGCAAATTACATACCGAGAACGGACGGTTCGAGCGCGTACGAGACGGCCCTTATTTCAATGAAAATTTCAAATAAGCTTCCCGATATAATAACGTTCGACTCGCCTAAATGTTCGTATTACGCAGCCAACAACTACCTTTACAACATAACAAATATGGTTGCGGACATAAAGGACGAGTTTTTCGAGGGCAGCATCAATTATTATAACGGTTATATTTACGGGCTGCCCATACAAGAATCCAGCGCCGGGTTCTATTACAACAAGGATTTGTTCAAAAAAGCGGGAATTTCCGACAAGGAAATTTCGGAATATAGCGACGAAAGCCCTTGGACTTACGAAGAGTTTAAGTCTGTTTGTTCAAGGCTGAAATCGGTATGCAGCAAAGTACCCGTCAATATGAGTATAGGCGGCACTTCGGACGAAACCGCGCCCTATCTTTTATATCCTTTCGTATATGCGTCGGGCGGGCAGTTCGCGTCTGAGGACGGCAATACGGTAAAGGGCTATCTTGACAGCGAAAAAACCATTTCCACGTTTGAGTTCTTTCAAGAGCTGATAAACGAGGGCTACACGGACGACAAGGTAGACGCAAACGCTTTCTACAACGGCGAAACGGCGATGTATCTTTCTTCGGGTTGGACCATTGCAGACCTTCGCAATAAAAATTATTCGGCTTTCCCGAACGGCAGTAATTGGGGACTTCTTCCTTACCCGTACGGCGAAGAAGGCTGTGCGGCAAGCGCAACGGGCAGTTGGTCTTTCGGAATAACACAGAATCACCATCAGGATAAAGCCGCCGCAAGGGAACTTTTAAAGTGGCTTGTAAACGACGAAAGTTCGAGGGTTATAACCGAACACACGGGAATGATTTCCGCAAAGAAAGCCGTCAACGAGGGCAGGTATGACGCCGATTCTCCCGAGGCTATGCTTTTACAACAGCTTGCAAATACGGGCAAAGCCCGCCCGCCGATGGTGGGGTACTCGGTGCTGTCAACGACATTTAACCAGATAATTCACGAGCTTGGCAGAACTAATAATTTAAGAGATTTAATTACCGAAAGAACGGTTACCTTACAGGAAACCATCGATAAATACTAAGAGGAGATTTGATAATGGGGACTATTTCAATACTGATATTCGCCGTATTTTTGGCGGTATTCCTCGGCGTAGTTACGTATGACTTGTATAAGTCGAAAAAGAATGGGACTAATTTCCGCATAAAGAACTGCGTTGTCGGTTTCCTGATGGTTGCGCCCGCAGTACTTCTTACGTTTTTGTTCATACTTTTGCCTATGCTTTTCTCCTTAGGTTACGCGTTTACGGACTTTAACCAAATGCGCCCCGATGAGGTGAACTTTGTCGGTTTTAATAACTTCAAGGAAATTTTCAGGGAAATCGGCGCGGGCGGAGATATGCTTTCGGCGCTTAAAAACACGGCGATATTCGTCGTCGGCGTTGTGCCCTTACAAATTCTTCTTGCTTTGGGGCTTGCGCTGTTTTGCAACCGTAAGGTCAGGGGAGTGGCGATTTTCAAAGTTTGCTTCTTCGCACCCGTGGTAATTTCGCTTACTGTAACGTCGTATCTTTGGGTTACGATTCTGTCTCCCGAAGCGGACGGACTTTTAAACTCTTTTTTGGCGCTTTTCGGCATACCCGAACAAGACTTTTTAAGCAATCCCGATACGGCGATGCTGTGGATAGTGATAATAAGCGCTTGGCAAGGCTGCGGCTATCAGATGTTGATTTTCCTATCGGGACTTACAAACATAAGAAGCGACTTGTACGAGGCGGCAAGGCTTGACGGCGCAAACGCTTGGTATAGATTTATACATATCACAGTCCCCGGGCTTAAATCGTCGGTTTTATACATAACGATAACGGTATTTATAGGCGCTTGCCGAATAATGGTTCAGCCGATGCTAATGATAGGTCCTTATCCCGAGGGTTGGACGCTGAGCTACTACATGTATATGCAAGGTACGGAATACAGCCTTGTAGGCAAATCTTCGGCAATCGCGTTACTTATGACTATATTCATTGGTTTGGTTACGTTTATTCAGAAAAAAGTTTTGGGGGAAAAGAAAAGTGGCTAAAAAGAAACTTCCGTTACTTGACGCGGACGGCAACGAAATTACCGTCGTCAAGCAAAACACCTCGAAAATTGCTAAGAACGTCGTTTACTACGTTTGCGGCGCGGTAATGTCGCTGTTCTTCCTGTTTCCTCTCATATATATGCTTGCGTATTCTACCAAAACGGAGGCGGCAATAGCCGAAAGCGCGGGAACGCTCGGAATGTTCTTACCCGATTTTTCAAATCTCGGTGCGGCGTTCGACAACTACAAAAAAGTATTGGTTGACTACGACGTTGCAAAATACGCTTTAAACAGCGTCCGCTATGCGATTATATCTATCGTTTTAAACGTCATAATTAACGGACTTGCGGGCTACGTTCTTGCTAAATTCAGAATACCCGGCAAAAGATTTTTTACCTTTATTATTCTGTTTTTGATAGTCGTACCCGTGGAAACTTCGATAATTCCCTTGTTTATCGTCGTAAAACAGATGTTGGGGCTTAACGGCGCAGCAACGATTTTGGGTATAGTTTTCCCCGCGGCGATAAGCGTATTCAATATGTTCCTTTTTATGCAGTTTTTCCAAGGTATCCCCAAGGACTACGAAGAGGCGGCAAGGATAGACGGCGCGGGCAACCTTAAAATATTCTTCAAAATTATTTTGCCCCTTTCTAAGCCTATTGTTGCAACGGTTGCCGTGTTCTGTTTTATCGGCGTATGGAACGACTATCTTTGGCCGTCGTTACTATTAACCAACAATCAGGACCTGATGCCCGTTCAAGCGGCTTTGACGATAATTCAACAGGATACCGAATTGTCGGCGGGCGCAAAGATGGCTTCTTTGGTGGTTACGAGTATCCCTATTTTCATAGTATACGTTGCGGCGCAAAAATACATAGTACAAGGTTTCGGAACGGCGGGTTTAAAGGTATGAAAAATTCAAGCTCAAAAAGAATTGTCGCGCTGTCGGCGGCAACCGTCCTCGTTGCGGGAGTTGCGGCATTTGCGTTTGCGGGCTGCGCGGAAGAGAATACCTCTCTTTTGGTTTCCTATTCGTTTGACAGTACGGACGGGAACAAGACCTTAAACGGCGCAAACGGCAAACAGTACAAAATAGATTACGTTTTCAACGCGGAAAATCAAGATATTATCTACAAGCCCGCAAGCGACCCGCTTTTAAAGAAAGGGGTTATAGGCAGCTCGCTGTATATGGACGGATTTTCCGTGTGTATAGAAAACGGCGATTTCACTATGCCCAAAAAGGAAATTACGATGTCAGCTTGGGTTGCACCGAGAGTTTTCGAGGACCTGGGCGATTACACGGGCGACGCTGAAGGCTATAAAAGACTTACAACCGTGCTTGGGCAAAGCTCGGTTGAAATTGCGGAAGGATTTTCATTCGGCTACGGAACGCAAGGACTTTGGGGCGTCGAGTTCGCCATTACCAACGAGGCGGGCAACGACGTCGTTTGGGGCTTCTACGACCCTATAAACACTTTACCTTTATATGAGTGGACGCATATAGCCGTCAGTATAAATTTAAACGAGGGTTATCTTGCTTTGGCTTATAACGGCAAAGTTTCTTACGAAACGGTTATGCCCGAGCTTTCGTATTCGAATTTCGTAGGAAGCGTGGAAGAACCGCTTTTCCTCGGCTATACCAAAGCCCAACAAGACGAAAACGGCGTACAGACGCAAATGCCCGCGGGGCTTGTAGACGAGGTAAAAATTTACGGCGAAAGCCTTACGCCCTCGGCGTTGAAAGCCTTATACGAGGAGGGAGCGCAAGGCGGCGTTCACCCGACGCTCGATTGGAAAGAGGTTGCAATAGACAGCTCTCAATACGAGGGCGACAGATACCGCGCGCAATATCACGCGTTGCCGCCGGGCGTATGGATGAACGAGCCGCACGCGCCGTTCTATTATAAAGGTAAATATCACGTATTTTATCAGCACAACCCCGCAGGGCCTAGATTTACGGGTTCTATGATGCGGTGGGGGCATATCGTAAGCGACGATATGATTCATTGGGAATACGTCAAGGACGCTGTTGTGCCCTCGGGCGTATGCGAAAAGGGAGTATGGACGGGCGGCTCGGTTATTGGACCGGACGGCACTCCATGGCTACTGATTACGGCGGGCTCTGTTCCGGGTAATTCGGGTAGCGGACAAAATATCGCTTACGCTCACCCCGCTGACCCCGACGACCCGTATCTTGTCGATTGGGTAGTGGAAGACAAGGTTGTAATCGCCCAAGCACCCGACAACTCGCAAGGCGAGGTGAACCAGTTCAGAGACAGCACTTGTTGGAAGGACGGCGATACCTATTATCTGACGGTTTCAAGCTCTGACCCCAACGCGGGCGGGGCGATACCCGTTTATACTTCAAAGGATATGCGCACGTGGGAGTATCGCGGTTATCTTTACGAAAACGACGCGCCGCAACTCGGTATTCATTGGGAATGTGCAGCCATGCTGCCCGTAACAAACGGTAGCGACAACAAATACGTTTTAATGGTAATTCCTCAGTTTGCCGAAAACTCCAAAACGAGTATAGATACGTTTTATTGGATAGGCACTTTCGATAAACTGACTTGTAGGTTTATCCCCGACGAAGAGTATAGGGACACCTTGCATATGTTCGATTTGGGCGACGGACACTTTAACGGTCAGGCGGGTTTTTACGATACGAACACGAACAGAACCATTCTTTACGGAATAGTGCAAGGCACGGAAGCCGAATCGACTGTAAATTCGGGTTGGGCGCACAACTTCGCGTTCCCGCTTGAACTTAGCTTATCCGCGGACGGCAAAACACTTTTAAGAAAGCCGATAAAAGAAATAGAAAGCCTTTACGACGGAACTCCGCTGTTCGAGCTTTCGGGCGGAAGTACGTCGGCAAGCGAACTTAACGAGGCTATAAAGGAAGTCAGGGGAGATTTGCTGCGTATCGACGCGGAGTTCACGATTGACGGCAAAGCCGAAAATTACAGCGGCGGCATTTCGGTAAGATACAACCCTTATTCAACGCCGACTATGACCGAGCAGACGAACGTTGTTTTCGGCGGCAACGGCGTGTATATCGACCGCTCTCATACGGCGGCAACAAACGCCAAATATCCCGACTCAAACGTTTGGGAAGTTGCAAAAAATTCTTATCGGGTAACAATTCTCCTCGACCGTTCAACGTTGGAAGTTTACGTTGACGACGTAATGAGCTTCACTACAAGAGTTTATCCCCAATACGGCGATTCGGACTATCTTCATATCTTCGAGGATAACGCGGAGCTTACTTTCACGCAATTCACCGTCCGCAGAATGAAGAGTGCATACAGCGATACGGTTACGCCCGCTTACTACGGCAATACAGGACTTTTACGGGAGGCGGCAAAATGAAAAAGTTGATTTTAGGCGTGCTTTCTGTGGTTGCTGTGGCGTCGCTCGGCGCGGCTATCGGTTGCGCTGAAAAGGATACGCTGCCCGCTGTCGTCGTTAACGGCGGTTTCGAATCGGCGGATTTAAGCGGTTGGACGGTGGAGTACGGCGACGCGTACGACGACGACAGCGTATCTTCACGCAAAACGTTCTCATATTCTGCCGACGTTGACCCGCACGGATACGTCATACCCGTAAACCAAACGGGGAATTGGTATTTAAGCGGAAAGGGCTTTGACAATAACCGACCTTCGACTTGTACGGGCGCGATACGTTCGCAAAATTTCGTGCTTAGCGGCGACGGAACGGTTTCTTTGAAGCTTGCAGGCGGCGCACAGGTTACGGCGCGTTCGGATACTGCGGCGCGTAAGTCCGAGGCGGAAATTTGCTATGTGGGCATATACCGCGCTTCGGACGACAAGATGATTGCACGCCAAGCAAACGATTATTTTGCTGAGGACGCGTCGAATATTGAATTAGTCGACTATGAAAACGGTACTTGCTTTACAGATAACTTCTGTCAGTACACTATCGATTTATCGGCGTATATCGGCGAAGAGCTGTACATACGAATCGTGGACAACGATACAAGCTATTATTACGGATATTTAAGCGTTGACGATATCCGCATCGGCAAGACGGCGGAAGCCCAAAGCGAGGGCGCATACTTTGCGAAGTCGGCAGAGCGTAAAACCGCAACCCCCGCAACCGAGTACGATATTGCCAACGGCGACTTCGAAACGGGCAACCTTGCGGGTTGGGAAGTAACCGAGGGCTTGGCTTTTTCGGACGACGGCGTAAACTGTAACCCGTATTGGTGGGCGGAGCAAATCCCTTACGAACGGGAAGGCAACTTCCATTACGGCTACTATAACCCCACGGCAACGGGACGTATGCGCTCTACAACGTTCACCGTCGGCGGAACGGGCTACGTAACCTATAAACTCGGCGGATGCGCCGACAACAATACTGCGTATCTGCGTTTCGTTAACGCGGACAGCGGAGAACAAATTTTAAAAGTTTCCAACTTCGCTTTTAAGGATATGCAGTTCCCCAACGTGCAAAACGGTATGCGCGTGCTGAATATGAACCAATACCGCCTGAACCTTTCGCAGTTTTTAGGACAAAAGCTGTACATAGAGGTAGTTGACGAAAACGCTTCTGACAATATGGCGGGCTGCGTTGTTTTGGACAGCGTCATAACGTATCACCAAACCGTACCGCAATTTACCGATTGGTTCGACGTTGAGTACGAAGTAGAAGAAGTTCTGCCCGACAGCCGTTACCAAGTAAATAACGGCGGGTTTGAAAACGGACTTCGAAATTGGACGATGAGCGGCAATATCGGCGAAGTAACTTCGGACGATACCTGGTGGGCGGAAAGGCTTCCCTACAACAAAAGCGGCAAAAACCTTTTCTCGGGAATAAATAACGAGGGCGGCAAGGGCAGTTTGACAAGCGAATATTTCACCGTCGGCGGAAGCGGCTGGATGACTTTCAAGTTCGGCGGCGCGCCCGACCCGAGGTTTTGCTATATTTTGCTGATTGACAGAAGTAACAACACGGTTGCAAAATACGGCAATCATATGTTCTATATCCACGGCGACGGGCTTGGCGCAATAAACCGCGGAACAAATATCTATAATATGGTAACGTATAGGGCAGACCTTTCTAAGTGGTTCGGGCAAGAGCTGTGTATAAGAATAGTTGACGACGCAGACAGCAACTACGGCTTAGTAACGGTTGACAGCTTCGTAACCTATTACGAGGATACCGACGTAAGCCGCTTCCCCGCAAACAGCGTTGAGGCAATCAACCTTATCGACTGTAAAAATCCCGAGCAATCGGAATACCAAATTCCCAACGGCAGTTTCGAAAACGGTAACCTTGACGGTTGGACGATAGAGGGGAATATAGGCAACGTTTCTTACGACTATCTGTGGTGGAACGAGTGGTACACCTTTAATAAAAACGGCTTGTTCTTTTTCAGCGGTTTTGCCGGCAACGAGGGCGCTAAGGGTACGCTTACAAGCTCTGCGTTCACCGTGGGCGGTTCGGGCATTATAACTTACCGCTTGGGCGGGGGTATGGATTCTTCGCTTTGCTATTTGGAAGTTTTCGACGCGGATAACCCCGACGCGGTTTATTACCGTTTCGGCAACGAAGCGTTCACTACCAAAGGCGGAGTATTCACGGGTTCTCCGATTGTAGTCGGTTGCGACGGCTTCGGCGCTAAAATGGTGCTTTACAAAGTTGATTTAAGCAAGCTTTTAGGTAAAAGAGTAAAACTTCGTCTTGTTGACAATGCTACCAAAGATTGGGGACTTATATTTGCGGACGATTTTGTAACTTATTACGAAAACGAAGCGCAAATTCCGTACGGAGCGGTACAAGCAACGAATATTTTACCCGTTCCCGAGTTTGAAGACGTAGATTTGACCTTGAACTTAGCATACGGACAAAATTCCTTGGCATTAAAGCCGAAAACCTATCTGAACTATTACGCTTACGAATTTACCCTTGCCGAAGAGTACGAAGGGGTAACGGTTAACGGCAACGTGCTGACGGTGAGCGATTACGGAAAGACTTACGAAATTTCAATAAAAGCAAAGGTAACGTTTACGCTGTTAAACGAGGATACCGAGATAACGTTTAAGGTTACATTAAGCGCAATCAACGACGATAGGTATATTTTGAACGGCAACTTCGAAACGGGCGACTTAACGGGTTGGACGGTGGTCAGCGGTAACGTACACGAGGACACTGCGATAGAGAGGGCGGAAACCTTCTTTGACGAGCAACTTCCGTACAACAAAGAGGGAAAATTCCACTTCGACGGTTGGGGCGCACAGTACGCAGAAGCCGAAACCTATGCTTTGAAGTCTGAAACCTTTACGCTTGGCGGAAGCGGCTTTATAAGCTTTAAAATGGCGGGGCGCGCGGCGGTGTTAAAGGTGTTCAAAGCGGACGGCACGCAGATAGCGGAGTACGAAAACACGCAGTTTGCCGACGTGAAATATCCTCACATTGACGAAGGCAGCCGTCAGGCAACTATGGTAACCTTTGTCGCGGATTTGTCGGATTATATCGGCGAAAAGCTGTATATAGAAATTTGCGACGGCAAAGAGGGCGGTAATTGGGGCGTAGCGTTCTTCGACGATATAGTTACTTACTACGAAACCGCGCCCGACGTGGAGAACTCAAAAGACGTGGTGCACCTAAACGCAATTACTTCGAAAACGGAAACCGAATGTGATTACGAACTTAATTGGGTAACCGCAATCAATATAATTCAATAATTTCATAGGGGGAAAATTATGAAAAGTATAAAAAAATTAGCGGCTATTGCTATGTCCGCTTGTATGGTTTGTTCTGTTCCCGCCTTTTTGGCGGGCTGTAACGACGGCGACGACGGCTCGGATACGTCTAAAACCGAGGGCGCGGTGAAGATTAAAAATATTGCCGATATGTCCTTAGAGGTGGGCGAAACTCAAACGATAACGTTAAGCGAATACGTAACGGCTAACGGCAACGCGGTTACCGTCTCGTCGGCGGCGAACGGAAGCGTGTTGACCGTAAGCGAAAGCGGCGGGGTCGTTTCGGTGCAAGGCAAGGCAAAAGGTGTGGCAACGGTAAATATTAAGTGCGGCGCGGTGGAGTTAAGTTTCAGCGTAACCGTAACCGAGGCTACACAAGAAAAGCCCGCGCCCGTATTCGAAGATTTGGAAAAGAGCGTTGACTTGCACGAAGACGCTTTGGAAGTTACGCTTGCGCCCAAGTCGGGCGGGGAGGACTTCGACATTACCTATACACTTGCTAATAACCTTATAGAGGGGGCGGAGATTAAGGACGGCAAACTGAAATACACCCCGTCTGCAAAGGGTAACGTGGAAATTTCCGTCAACGCAAAGTGCGTGGATAAAGATAACGCGCAGAACGTTTACGACGTAAACTTTAAGGTTAAAATAACCGTTACCGAAAACGTAGTTCCCGTCTATTACACTGTGGTTATCGACGGCGAAGCAAGGCAAGTAGAACACGGCGCAACCTTAAAACTTCCCGACAGACCCAAGCAAGAAATAGAAAGCGGAAAGGAATTCAAGGGTTGGCAAGTCGGGCAAGAAATCAAATCGGGCGGCTCGGTCATTACCGTTACCGGACCTTTGGAAATTACGGCGGTTATCGGGGATGAGCCCCAAGCTGCGCCCGAAAAGATTAAAGACGGTACGGCGATTACTTTCCTGTTGTCGGAAAGCAGCGCCACAGTCAACGTAGCGGAATATATCAACACCAACGGGCACGCCGTTTCGGTATCCTCGTCCGATGAAGAAGTCGCAACCGTAAGCGAAAGCAGCGGGGTTGTAACCGTAACTGCGGTTGCGGCGGGCAAAACCGAAGTAAAACTTACCTGTAAAGACATTGAAATCACTTTTGACGTTACGGTTAAAAACGACGCGCCCACGTTTGAAAACGGCACTATGAGTATTGATTTATACTCGCCTACGGGCACTTTCGAAATAAAGCCCAACGGCGCGGATACCTTTACTTACGAGTATTCCGTAAGCGGCGCAACCGTTTCGGACGGCGTGCTTTCATACACCGCAAGCGTTGTCGGCACTCAAACCTTAACGGTAAACGTTACCGCAACGGATACTGCTACGGGCGCGGTAGAGCACGCAACGTTTACGGTAACAGTAAACGTATTCGATACAACGGCTTTCCGCATAATAAACGGCGGCTTTGAGGACGGCTTGAACGGTTGGACTGTTTCAGCACTTGACGGCAGCGCTTTTAATATCGAAGCGTCTTGGAACGTTGTTCAGAACACCGACGCTTATTGGAGCGGTTCGGCGGCTTATAACAATACGGGATATCACTTCAACGGACTTGACGGCGGCATACCCGAAGCGTTAACATATAAACTGACGTCTACTCCTTTCACAATCGGCGGAAGCGGATATATCTCGTATAAAATAGGCGGGCGCGCGGCAGTAGTTAAAATATACGATAACGCTACGGGCGTACTTCTTGCAGAGTTCGCAAACACCGCTTGGGCGGATAAGGGCGAACCCGTCGGATGTATAAAGGACGGCAAGTACAACTTAACTCTGTTGCCTTACTTCGCCGATTTAAGCGCTTACAAGGGCTTGGAAGTGTATCTCGTACTCGAAGACGCGCTTGACGGCGGTTGGGGACACTCGGTAATGGACGAAGTCGTTACCTATTACGATAAAGCGCCCACTACGGCAAAGTATGACGAAGTTATTGAAAAATGCTCCGAACATAACGGAGAAACCGCAGTAATCAATTGGATAAAGGCAACAAACCAAGTGCCCGTAAACCGTTTGCAGTTTACAGATAAAATTCAAAACTCCGTAGCGGAAAACGGCACTGTGAACTTAACTTCGTATCTTGCCGAGGCTAACGGTAAAGTAGCGGGCGACGCAAACGCAACCGTTAATAAGCAGATAGTGAAAGTGCAAGAAAGCGACACCTTGTACACGGAAGGCTTTACTGCGTTTACCCTTGTTGCGGGCAAGCAATACACCGTAACTTATAAACTCGTTTCGGGTGAATACGAAGCGGAGGCGACTTTCATAATCACCGTCAAAGACAATTATCAAATTGTCAACGGCGGCTTCGAAACGGGGGATTTGACGGGCTGGACGGTAGTTTCGGGCAATATAGACATTAGCGGCGGAATTAGCGGAGAAGCGTATCACGAATGGGGCGAACATATGCCCTATAACAAATCGGGCGAGTACTTCTGCAAGAACGCGGGCGTTGCCGAAGGCGAGGCTTGGGAGCTTAAATCTTCGGTGTTTACCCTGTCGGGTAACGGGCACGTTTCGTTCAAAATGGGGTCGCACAACGCAGTCGTAAAGGTATTCCTTGCGGACGGCACACAAATTTACGAATATACTTGCAAAACCTATCACGCCGACGACGCTGCTTTCCCTCATTTCGAACAAGGCGCAAACTATATTACTATGCTTACCCATTACGCGGATTTAACCGCTTACAAAGGGCAAGAACTTTATATTACAATAGGCAATAACGGCAGTACGGGCGGTTTCAATTTTGCGCACTTTGACGATATAGTTACTTACTACGCAGAGGGCGAGGATATGGCAGCCAAAAAGGATAACGTGCTTTTAACCTGCACGGGCAAGGACGTAACCCATAACGACGGAGAAACTTTGGAAGTTTCTTGGATAATCGCCGAAAACGAATACAACAACTAAAATTCAATACTGATTTCCGCCCCGCAAACTAAAGCGGGGCGGACAACGAAGGAAATATGAAAGACAACATTGTAAGACCCGCATTTCACATCACAGGACAACAAGGCTGGATAAACGACCCTAACGGGCTCGTTAAGTTCAAGGACGAATATCACGTATTTTTTCAATATTATTCAAGCAACGTCTATTGGGGACCTATGCATTGGGGACACGTCAAAAGCCGCGACCTTTTAAAGTGGCAGCATCTTCCCGTTGCAATTTGCCCCGACGAACAAGACGACGGTTGCTTTTCGGGCACGGCTATTGTTTGGAAGGATAAACTTTGGCTGATGTATACGAGCTTTAAGGAAAACGGAGGCGGAGAAAACATAAGGCAGCTGCAAGCACTCGCTTCTTCCGACGACGGCGTTCATTTTACAAAGCACGGCATTGTTATCGGAGAAAAGGATTTGCCGCCCGAATATTCCCCTTGCGACTTCCGCGACCCGAAGGTGTTCAGACGCGGCGAAACTTTTTATTGTCTTGTTGCCGCCCGCCGAAAGCAAGGTAGGGGCAGACTGTTGCTTTTTTCGTCCGAAGATTTATTCAAATGGAAATTCGAGCGCGACGTGCTGGGCACGGATTGCGGCGGTATTATGACGGAGTGCCCCGATTACGTTGAATCTTTGGGCTTGCTTACCTATTGCGAACAGTTTCAACCCGCACAAGGTGATAAGCACTTAAATATTCACAGCACGTTTTACCGCTTGGGCGAGCTTGGCTTGGGTACGGGAAAATCGAAATTCGGCAAAAGCGAAATTATTGATTACGGTTTCGACTTTTATGCCGCGCAGATTTTTGCAGACGTCCCCGTTATGATAGGTTGGCTTAGTATGTGGGACAGAACCGTGCCTTACGACAAATACGGCTTTTCGGGTATGCTGACCGTGCCGCGCAAAATAGCGGTAAGAGACGGCAGACTTTGGCAAGAACCTCTGTTTGACGGTAAAAAAATAGCCGAAAGTTGTGCCTTGAATTTAACGGACAGGGCTAATGTCGGGGTTATAGAATTGTCTGTCGAAAATCTTCAAAGCCTTAACTTGAAATTGAGGGTAGGGGGCAAAGAGCAAACGGTAATTACAGCAACGCAAGACGGGCTCGTATTCGACCGTTCACGTTCGGGAGAGCTTATAACGGGCAAAGAAAACGACGAATACTCGCTTGCGGGCATAAGGAAAATGCCGCTTGACGATACGGCAAAGCACAAAATAACCGTGGTGTTAGATTTGTTTTCCGTGGAAGTGTTTGCCGACGGCAGAGCGCTTTCTGCAACGGTATGTCCTAAGTTGGAATCAGACGGCATCGAACTGTCCGTTCAAGCCGAATCCTGCGTTTATACACGTTATGATATCTCTGAGTTTATGTCAGTTGTCAGATAAGTATAAAACAAAAACACCCACGAGGGTGTTTTTTGTTTAGAGGGAGAGTGTATAATAACCGAGGCGAACAGCGGATACGTTATGTATTCCAAACTTGAAAGATTTTTCCTCTGCGACGAGTTCAAAAATTTGACCCTTGCATCTGAAAAGGACTATACTTGCGCGGTAAATCCGTTCGATAAGCGTTACACGTACGTAATGCCGTCAAAAAGAAGGCGCAATCCGTTCGATTTTTGAGGAGGAAGTTATGAACAAAACCGAAATAACAGAGTACATAAGGAGTAATAAGGGGGCGGAGATTGCCGTTCTTCAATCCCGCTACGACGTTTCGTATAAAGAAGCTAAATCCGTCGTGGACGAACTTATCGCAAAAGGCGAGCTGGTCTATGGCGGCGGTGTAAAATATTATTATATCAACAAACCCGACGACCGTGCGCGGCGTCCGAAATTTTTTGATAAACGCAGCCTTTTCGACGAGGGTAGAATAGTTGAAAGGTTAGACCGCCTTAGAGCCGATAGCGAAGAGGATACGGACGAATTCGACGAGGACGAAGAGGAAGAACTTAGAATTAAAGCGTTAAGGTATTGCATTGACAAGGGTTATGCTTCGGTGTCTCTCCTGCAAAGGGCGTTTCCGATAGGCTTTTACAGAGCATGTAAAACCGTAGAGTGGATGGAAAACGAAGGCTACATTTCTTCCTATGACAGCGACGGAAAGCCTCCCCGTCCCCATAAAATGCTGATAACGGAACAGGAATTCGAAAGCAAGTTCTTTTTAGCGGATTGTTCCGACAGTGAAGACGAGGATAGCGAAACGGATAAAAAATTCGAAGAATATTTACGGTATGTTCGCGAAAATACCGAAGAAATCGACTGTCAGTACGATAACGGCGGAGAAGAAGCTCCCGAACACAACTCGTGGAATAACGAATACGATTTTTTGTCCGCCGTATGCGAACGTATCAAACGGCTTATCTGCTCGGATAAAAAAATGGGCAGACAGAGTGCATTAAAAAAAGCCGAATTCTGTTTATTGGCGGTAAACGAAACTCAGGATAAAAGAACAATCGAGGTATACGAACGCTTAGTTTACGAAATTAAAAATCTCAGTGCATACCGATATGCACAGCTTAAAAAAAAGTTTTTAAGTTAAGTAAATTTTATGAACGGCATAGATATAAAAGGAGGGAATTTATGATTTATATTACGGGCGACACTCACGGCACGGATTTACTCTGCGTTCACAACTTTTGCGATAACCACCCCGAACTTACAAAAAACGACTATATTATTATAGCATGTCGCGCTCTTGCATAACGTGGTTGAGGTGAAATAATGAAGGTGATTTTTTTGGATATCGACGGTGTGTTGAATTCACGCATCTATGACAGAAAACGCAATTGGAACGAACAAAGCGATATAGACGAAACCCGACTTCCTCTCGTCAAAAATATAGTGAACGAAACGGGCGCTAAGATTGTTTTAAGTTCAACGTGGCGCGTGCATTGGGGTAAAGAACCCGCAAAGTGCGATGCCGACGGCGAATATATTAACCGAACCTTTGTAAAGTTCGGGCTTGAAATTTACGATAAAACTCCCGACCTCGGCATTGACTTTGACAGACCCGACGAAATAAAGTCTTGGCTTAATTCCACGCCGGAAACGATAGAAAGATTTGTAATAATCGACGATTACCGTTACGCTTGGGGGAAGCTTTCGGATAACTTTGTCAAAACTAACCCGAACTTAGGGCTGGGCTTAGAGGAAGAGCACGTTCAAACGGCAATACGGATACTCAATAATGAATAGAGGCAGAAACAAAAGAGTTCGGCGGATGCCGAACTCTTTTGCTATTCTTTTTGCGGCGGTTAATAGCGGGTTTTTCAGTAACTCAACTAACTGTTTAGAAAATTCAACAAAACTTTTAGTTGAGTTGCTTAGCATTTCGGCGTATAAGTGGTATAATTTTTCTTGAAAACTATGGAGGAAGAATATGAATTTCGGTGAAAAAATCGTTTCGTTGAGAAAGTCAAACGGTATGACGCAGGCGGAGCTCGGCGAAAATCTGAACGTAACTTATCAGGCGGTATCGAAATGGGAGCGCGGAGAATCAAGCCCTGATTTTGCAACACTGTCAAAAATTGCAAAGTTGTTCGGCGTGCCTATAACTTACTTCGAGGACGGGGAGGAAGAGGCTGCCGCCGTTGAAGCAACGGAGCAAGCCGTAGAACCCGCCGCAGACAACGCTCCCGCCATGCTCGGTTTTTGTAAGGTGTGCGGGCGCGTATTACACGAGGGGGAGGAGCATCAGACAAAGCCGTTTATTCTTTGTGAAGAGTGCCATAACCGCAACGAGCAAACGCGCAAGGCGGAGGCGAAGCGCGTCGAGGACCAAAGAAAATGGCAAGAGGAAAGCGAAAAACGCTCCGTCAGGCGCAAGCGCAATATAGGGCTTATCGTTGCCGCGGCGGTGTTTGCGGCGCTCGCAGTTGTCGGAGGCGTTTGCTTCGGGATAGGCACTTTCGAGCCTTATACTTTCAATATCGTTGCCTGGGCTATAATGACCGTGTTTGCGTTCACTTTCGTTTCTCAAATGTTTTGGGGCGGGCTTGTAAGTGAGATTTGTACGTTCGGGTTTATCAAGGTCAATTTCCCCGGGATAATTTTCTCGTTGGATATTGACGGAATATTTTTCTTTATTTTCGTTAAACTGCTGTTCGGCTTTTTATCGGTGTTCCTTTGGCTGGCGTTCGGGCTTATTACTTCTATCGTCGCAATTTGCGCCTCGCCAGTAATATTTATTCCTAAAGTTATACGAATGAGTATGGGTAAAGACGACAGCGATTAACCGTTACGTTAAAAAACAAACTTCAAGCCGCCCGCGGACGAGATTGCCGCGGGCGGCTTGACTTGTAATAAAATAAATATTATAATGTTAGAGTATTTATAACAGAGGTCGATTATGAGCTATAAATTATATTCCGACGAAGAGAAAAGACTGCAGAGAAAACTTATACCTTTAAACATAGTAGTTGCAATCGTTGCGTTGGTTGCAGCCATTTCGTTGTTGATAACCCCGCTTTTAAAAATCAACTTCGGTAAAGCCGTATCGTCTTACGATTTCGGCGAAGACAGCGGATTTGACGAATATATTTTTTTAGTTGACGATATAGACGCGGAGCTGGAAATTGCGCCCTTGGGTATGGCTAAGGTTCTTTTTGCTCCCGCTGACCAAAAAGGCGTTGTTTTTATGGATGAGCTTCTTCTTAAAAACAACGTTTTTGAGACGATGTTGGTTTCGTTTGTAAATACGGCTCTGGTGCTTGCTACCGAGGAAGTGGAGGCGTCCGAGCTTGGCGAAATCGATTTTTCCGTTCTTAGGGAAGCACTTTTAAAAGTCGATAGCGCAAAGTCTTCCGACGACGTGCTTAAAGTACTTGACGGTTATCTGTCCGTTTTGGAACAACAAATCGATACAACCTTAACCGAGGATATGAAAGAGGCGGCAAGAGAGAACACTCTTGAAATTTACGATAAAACGGTGGCGGCGACGGGCGGAAGCTTTTCGGTTGAGGAAATGTTTTGCGTAAACTTTTCGCCCGAGGGCAAGGCTTATACCTCTTATTCCGAGTTTATCATGGGTATGTTGAAGGGCGATTTCGCAGATTCCGAAGAAATGCGTTCTTTAGCTGAAATTGCAGAAACTGTAAATTCCGTCGCTACATACTACGGTTACGCCTTTATTTACGTTGCCTTCCACGTTCTTATGTGGGTGATACTGTTTTTGTTTGCGTTCTTCCGTATGTTCGCAAAAAACAAGCGGTTCACTATGTGGTACGTAAAGCTCGTAAGCTGTTGGCCGTGCATTATCTTCTGGTGTCTGCTCTCGTTCGGGTTGAGTAAGCTTGCAACTATGATTTCGGTTATCGCGCCGTTTGCGGGCTTGTTTGCAGCGTTCTCGTCGTTCACTTGGATAAGCGGTATTTGCTACCTTCTTATTTGGGCGTTGTCCATTTTCTGGGCTTTCCCCATAAAGCACAAGATAAGAAAAATCAGAAAAGGCAGATAAACGAATATTTTAAATAATAGCCGCCCGCACATTCTGTGCGGGCGGCGTTTAATTTTCGGGGGAAGGTTTATATATATAAATAGAGGTTATTATGGATAAATTGAAAAATGCATTGAAAAAGCTGAAAATCAAGGCGAGCGTTGCGGCTATCGCGCTGATAGTTATAGGGCTTATGTTTATAATTTTTCGCGATACGTCGTTGGAAGTTATCTGCTACGTTGCGGGCGCGCTTATTATGCTTTGGGGCGCTTTGTGCCTTTTTACTTTCTTTGCAACGGGAATGGGCAAAGCGGACGCTGGCGACCTTGCGTTGGGGCTTACCCTTGTGATAATCGCCCTTATTCTGTTTATAAAGCCGTGGGTGATTACGGGGATTATTACTGTGCTGTTCGGTATCGCGCTGATAGTTGACGGTGCGGTGAAGCTGCAACAGTTCGTTGCAATGAACAGACTGAAAATAAAGTCCCGCTGGGCGGTGCTTGCGTTTGCGGTAGTTGCTCTCGTTTTGGGGATTTTAATCGTGTTCGACCCGTTCGGCAATACGATTATGATTTTTGCGGGAATTTCTTTAATCGTTGCGGGCGTTATGGATATGGTTGCAATAGGCTTTGTCAAGGATTTAAAAGCAAGACCCGAGACCGAAGTTATCGACCTTGACGACGACGATATTAAAGAAGTGCAAGAAGAGGAAGCCAAATAATTTATTTTGCACTATTGATTTTCATAAAATCGCGTGATATAATAAGTTCGCAAGCTATGCTTACGAACTTAATTTATTAATTATGGAGAAAATTATGACCGAACAAGAACTTCTTGAAAAAATCAAACAGACCAAAATCGTGCCCGTAGTGGTACTCAATTCAATCGAAGAAACGCTGCCCAAAATGCAGGCGCTCGTTAACGGCGGATTGCCTTGCGCGGAAATCACTTTCCGTACGCCTTGCGCAGCCGAGGCTATTGCTTTGACCGTTAAAACCTATCCTGATATGCTTGTCGGCGCGGGTACTGTCATTAACAAGGAACAGTGCGAAAAGGCAATTAAAGCGGGCTCGAAATTTATCGTTTCACCCGGATTTTCCGAGGAAGTTGCTAAATGCTGCAAAAAGCACGGTATGCTTTATCTCCCCGGTATCGTAACCCCCACCGAAGCTATGGCGGCAATCGCGTGCGGACTTACTACTTTGAAGTTCTTCCCCGCGTCCAACTACGGCGGGCTTAAAACCATTAAGGCAATATGCGCTGCATTCCCTTATCTTAAAATTATGCCTACGGGCGGTATCTCTGCGGACAATATCCTCGAATACCTTGCGTACGACAAGATTATCGCTTGCGGCGGAAGCTGGATGATGAACGGCACGCCCGAAGAAATCGAAGCTAAAACGAAAGCGGCGGTTGAGTTAGTCAATAACAAATAATCGAATAAAATAACTCCCCCGCGCCGACCGGCGCGGGGGCTTTCTTTTTGACAAGCGAACGGCTTGATTAGAATTCGGTAATTATTACGCGAAGTCGAGCCTGACGCTTAGAAGGAGGGGCGGAAGCCCTTGCCTAAAATTTCGTTGGTGTCTGTAAGAATAACGAACGCAGTGGGGTCGGCTGCGTGTATTTTCAATTTAAGTTTAATAGCTTCCCTGCGGTTGCAAACGGTTAAAAGCACCGTTTTTTCTTCGCCCGTGTAACCGCCCGTCGCCTTGTATGAGGTGTAGCTTCTATGCAGTCCTTCGATAATGAACGGCGTAATTAATTCGGGAGCGGAGGTGATTATTGTTACGAACTTACTCTTGCCTATGCTTTCGATAACGCCGTCCACGAGGAAGGATTTAAAGAACAAGCCGAGGATAGAGAACAGCCCCGTCGTTACGTCGAAAATAATGAAAGTGGAGGCGGCGATAAGCAGGTCGGTTACGACCATAGCCTTGCCTATGTCCATTTTGGAGTATTTTTTTATTATCAGTGCGACGATGTCCGTTCCGCCCGACGAAGCGCGGCAGTTGAAAAGAATTGCCGTGGCTATGCCCGTAAGGAGCATTGCGTAGACGAATTCGAGGAACGGTTGGGGGCGTCCCGTCATACCAGTCAGCGTCAAGCCGTCGATAAATTCTATGCCGCCGGCTTTGAATATCCATTCCATAGCATACATTTCAAGCGTGTACACGATACTGCAATAAGCTGTTTTAAACGTGCAGCCCTTACCCAAAAATATGAAACCCAATATGAGCAGTAATCCGTTCAAAATAAAATTTAAAACGGACTGCGTTAAAAACGGAACGGTTTCAACAGTGTATCTGGCAATGATTATAGCGATACCGCTTACTCCGCCCGTTGCGAAATTGTTCGGTCCTTTGAACAGGAATACACCTATGGCGAGCATAAGCACGCCGATATTCAGCATTGTCCAATCCAGCGCAACGCCCCGTATTTTCTTGCGTTTTTCGGGGTTAACCGTCTTTAATTCGCGCTGCTTTTTTTCCTTTTTCATAATTTACAGCGTCCCGCCGAAGCCTTTCCCCAGTATTTCGTTAGCGTCTGTTATTATCACGAAGGCAGTAGGGTCTACTTCGTGCAGTTTCATTTTGATTTTCAACGCTTCGTTTCTTTTGCATACGGTTACGAGTACTTTCTTTTTGTTGTGGGTGTAGCCGCCCTCAGCGTCGTACATAGTGTAGCCGTGATTAATGACTTTCAGAATGTAGTCCGAAATAACCTCCACGTTTTCGGTTATAACGGTTATGTATTTTGTCTTGCCGATACTCTCAATTACACCGTCTAAAAGGAAAGACTTAGTGAACAAGCCGAGAACGGAGAACAGACCCTTGTCTACGGTAAAGGTGTAGAACGAGATAAGTACGATAATCATATCGATTATCATAAGCGCCATACCGACGTTGAGCCTTGTGTACTTCTTTAAAATCAGTGCGATTATGTCCGTTCCGCCCGAAGAAGCGCCGCTGTTGAATACTAGCGCACCGCCTATTCCGAAAAGGAGAATTGCGTAAACGAGCTCTAAAAGGGGTTGGTCTGTCAGGGTTGCCGCGCCCGCTCTGCCTGCAACTTCGTTTATAAGCGAAATGATTTTAAAGTGCTCGAAAAGAAAAATTATGCCTGTATATAACAACGAGCAGAAAATAGTTTTAACCGTACATTGTTTGCCAAGAACGATAAGCCCGATTATAAGAAGCAATACGTTTATTATCGCAAGAATAACTTCGTACGACAAAAAGGGAACGGCAGGGGTAATGAAGCTGCTTAAAACGAGCGCAAGACCTGCCATACCGCCGAGGGTGAATTCGTTAGGCGTTTGGAAAAAGTAAACGCTGAACGACATTAAAATTATGCCGCCTATCATAAGCGACCACCTTAAAGCGGTGCGTTTCTGTTTCTGGCTTTTCGTTAAAACCTTATCGCCGTAAACTACGGGTTTTCCGTCCTTAGCCTGCGGTTGGGAGGGAAGCTCGCTTCCGTCGGGGGCTGGTTGTAAGTCGGGCGGTAAAACCGCGGCGTCGGTTGCGGCGGTTTCTTCTGCCGCTACGGGCGTTTCGGGTTCGGGAACTGCGTTCCCGTTTTTAGCTTTCTTCTCGGTTTTCATTATAAACTCTCTTATAGTATATTAGCACAATGAATAATATCATAACCCGAAAATAAAGTCAATCCCAAACCGACGAATAAAGTTCATATTTCTTTATGCCAAAGTTTAGTAATTTTAATTATTGAGCCGCCCCGCGGGCATAATGTCCGCGGGGCGGCGTTTTTTAACTTGCATATTGACTTTAAAGCGTGGGCGTGGTATAATTTTCCATAGAAACTCAGCTTATTATAAGGACTAACTATGATTAACAGAAACGCACTGTTCGCGGACGAAACGGCGAATTTCAAAACTCCTTACGAGCCTGTCGTCGGCGATACTGTTACGCTAATATTCAGAACTCTTTCAAACGACGTGTTGCAGGCTTGGGCGGTAATTAACGGAATTCGGCATAAGATGTCCAAATTCAAAACCGACGAGCACTTCGATTTCTACAAATTTTCTTTTAAATGTACTCAAAAGCAGGTAAGCTACCATTTCTGCGCGACCGACGAGGATGATATTATCTGCTATAACCGTTTGGGTTGCGTGGAAAATACTCAGGCGGAATACGACTTTTCTTTCGTGCCCAACTTCAAAGTGCCCGATTGGGCAAAGGGTACGGTTTTTTATCAGATTTTCCCCGACAGGTTTTGCAACGGTAACCCTCAAAACGACGTGGAGGATAACGAATATTTTTATACGGGCGGACACTCGCGCCGAATTCGTGAATGGGATAAACTCCCCGACGAGTTGGACGTTCGCAACTTCTACGGCGGCGATTTGCAGGGCGTAAGGGAAAAGCTCGATTACCTTCAAGAGCTTGGCGTTGAGGCTATCTATTTCAACCCCATATTCGTTTCGCCCTCCAACCATAAGTACGACACGCAGGACTACGATTATATCGACCCGCATCTTGCCGTGATAGAGGACGACGTTCAGCACGCTTTGCAGTATTGGGAAACTCACAACGGCTTTGCGCCGAAATACATTATCCGCACCACTTCCAAAAAGAACCTTGAAAAGAGTAACGCCTTTTTTGCGGACTTGGTCAAGGAAATTCATTCACGCGGAATGAAAGTCGTTATCGACGGCGTGTTCAATCATTGCGGTTCTTTCAATAAATGGCTTGACAGAGAGGGGATTTACCTCAATAAAGACGGTTACGAAGACGGAGCTTTTCAGGCTGCGAAGAGCCCGTACAGAAGTTATTTCAAATTCAATAAACCCAACGAGGCGCACAGCGAGTACGAGGGGTGGTGGGGCTTCCCTACCCTTCCAAAACTCAATTACGAGAAGAGCCGCGAGCTTGAAGAATATATCCTCAACCTCGGCGCTAAGTGGGTTTCCGAGCCGTACGGCGTTGACGGCTGGCGGCTTGACGTTGCCGCCGATTTGGGACACAGCGAAAATTACAATCATAAATTCTGGCAGAAATTCCGCGCGAGAGTAAGACAGGCTAATCCCGAAGCGTTCATTTTCGCAGAGCATTACGGTTCGCCCGAGCCTTGGTTTAACGGCAAGGAGTGGGACTCGGTAATGAACTACGACGCGTTTATGGAGCCCGTAACTTGGTTTCTGACGGGCATGGATAAGCACAGCGAGGCGTTCGACGGCGGTAAGCTTTGGGACGGTAAGCAGTTCTTCGATAGTATATTCAAGGCAATGTCAAAGTTTCCGCGTCCCGCGCTGGATACGGCTTTAAACCAACTCTCCAACCACGACCATTCGCGCTTTCTGACGCGCACTAACGGAACGGTGGGCACAACCCGCACAAAAGGACCGCACGCGGCGGGCTACGGGGTGGATAAGCGCGTTATGCAGCTTGCCGTGCTTATGCAGATGACTTGGGTGGGTTCACCCGGTATTTACTACGCGGATGAGGCGGGGCAAGTCGGTTGGACCGACCCCGACAGCCGCAGAACTTACCCTTGGGGGCACGAGGACGGGGAGCTTATCGAGTTCCATAAAAGAGCAATCGCGCTGAGAAAGCGTATACCGTGTCTTAAAATGGGCAGCGTCAAACGTCTGGACGCGGGCAACGGATATATTGCTTACGGCAGATTTGACGGCAACGAGTGCTGCGCAGTGATTATAAACTGCACGGACGGGGAAATCTCTTTGACCGTGCCCGTGTGGGAGCTTGGCGTTCCGCACGACGGCGTTAAAATGAAGCTGAAATTTGCTTGCGGGAATTGGGGCTTTACCGAACACGAAGAGGAAAGCGACGTCAAGCACGGCAGACTTTTTGCTACCTTGCCCGAAAAGTGCGGGTTGGTGTATTATTATTCGTTCAACGAAGATTAAAATATGGGGGGAATTATGGATAAATTTTTCGGGGACTTGGACAGATATCTGTTCCATCACGGCACTCATTACGAGCTTTACAATAAGATGGGCGCGCATATTCGCGAAGAAAACGGTGTACGCGGGGTTCACTTCGTTTTGTTTGCGCCTAATGCAAAAGCCGTTTGCGTGGTTTCGGACGGCAACGGCTGGACGCCGTGGGCGGACGTTATGCAGAAAGTGGACGACGCTATCTGGGAGCTGTTCATTCCCGGTATGTGCGAGGGCGTAAAGTACAAATACCTCGTAGTTCGTGCGGACGGAAGCGAGGTTTACAAAATCGACCCTTACGCGTTCGGCTCTGAAAAGCGTCCCGCAAACGCGTCCGTCGTTACCAACCTTGATAATTACAAGTGGGGCGATGCCGCGTGGCGCAAGGAAAAGAAGGGCGAAAATTTCCTTGAAAAGCCTATGGCTGTTTACGAGGTTCACCTCGGGAGCTGGAAAAAGGATTTATCCAAATGGGACGAGGACCAATTCTTCGACTATCGCCGTCTTGCGCACGAGCTTGCAGAATACGTGAACTATATGGGGTATACCCATATAGAGCTTATGGGTATATGCGAATATCCGTTTGACCCGAGCTGGGGGTATCAGGTTACGGGCTATTTCTGCCCGACCGCGCGTTACGGCTCACCCGAAGACTTTATGTACTTCGTAGACCATATGCATAAAAACGGAATAGGCGTTATTTTGGATTGGGTTCCTGCTCACTTCCCCAAGGACGATTGGGGACTTGCAAACTTTGACGGTACGCCTCTTTACGAATACGGCGACCCCTTGCGCGCCGAATATCCCGAGTGGGGTACGAAAGCATTCGATTTGGGCAAAAAGGAAATTTCCAACTTCCTGATTGCTTCGGCGTTCTTCTGGGTTGAAAAATACCATATCGACGCGCTGCGCGCGGATGCGGTCGCAGCTATGTTCTATAACAGTTTCGGAAGGGAGCAGTACCGTCCAAACGTCTACGGCGGCAACGAAAACCTTGAAAGCTTTGAATTTTTCCGCCACCTTAACAGCGTTTTAAGGCAGAGAACGGACGCATTTTTAATTGCCGAGGACAGCTCAATTATCGCAGGCGTAACGAAACCCGCAAAGGACGGCGGGTTCGGGTTCGGACTTAAATGGAATATGGGCTGGATGAACGACGGAATAAAGTATTACAATACCGACCCCATTTTCAGACCCTATCATCACCACCTTATGACGCATACTTTCGAGTACGCGTTTGACGAGAATTATATGCTCGTGCTGTCCCACGACGAAGTGGTGTACGGCAAGGGCACTATGATTAACAAGCAAGTCGGCAACAAGATGGATAAGATGGGCAGCCTTAAAACCTGCTACACTATGATGATGGGACACCCCGGCAAGAAGCTGTTGTTTATGGGTCAGGATTTTGCGCAGGAGCGCGAATGGAACTTTAAGACGGGGCTTGATTGGTGGCTTTGCGACGACGAGGGACATCGCGACGTTATGAACTGTTACCGTACGCTGTTGCATATTTACAGAAATTATCCCGTTTTGTATAACGATTGCGGCGGACCTGTTACCTGTGAGTGGATAAACAGCGGAGACTATAACAGGAATATTTTCACCTTTATAAGGCGCAACCCTTGGAACTATAACAACGCGCTGATTTTCGTGTGCAACTTTGCGCCCGTAGAGCGGCACGATATGGGTGTTGGCGCGCCCGTAGAGGGAAGATATAAGAGAATTTTCACGACTTACTCCGAAGACAATCTTATGGAAATTGACACCGTCGAAGAGCTTTGCGACGGGAGAAAGTATAAACTTATCTTCGATTTAAGACCTTACGAGTCTATTATCTTCGAAGTGCCTTTTAAAGAGGAAACCGAGGAAGAGAAGAAAAAGGAAAAGAAGATAAAGTCGAGCATAAAGAAGGAGTTCGAGGGAGTTAAAAACGACTTGTCGCATATCCCCCAAGTTGAAGTGCCTGACGAGTTGAAAGTCGAGAAACCTGCGGCAGTGAAGAAAGCACCCGCAAAGACTGCTGCAAAAAAAGCAGGCGATGCGGACGCGGCAAAACCCGCGGTAAGAAAAGCGCCTGCAAAGAAAAAGTAAAGTAAATAAACCAATAGCCGCCCGCGCAATTTGCGCGGGCGGCTTTGTTTGAATTGTGAGTAGGTTTGATTATGGTTCAGTAATTAAGATACTTGGTCAAGCGGAACGCTTGCGCGGGCGGCTTTGTTTAAATGGTTTAGTATTTAAGCTACTCTGTCAATATAAACTATTTCACAATTTTCGGAAACACTGTATTCGTCTTTATCTACGGTTTCCCATTCGTCGGCAGTGCCGAGATAATTTAGTTGTGTGAAATGGAACAAGGCAAACATGCCTATTTTAGTTAAGCTTGCGGGTAAAGTCAGTTCTTGCAGATTTTCGCAACCGTGAAATGCAAGCGCGCCGAGACAGCCAAGGCTGTCGGAAAGCGCAATCTTGTTTAAAGAATAGCAGTCTTTAAAGGCAAGAGTACCTATATATTTTACGGTGTTCGGCAACTCTATTTCGGTAATTTTGCCACAACCATCGAAAGACAGAGCGGCAACGGTCAACGTGTTTTCGCGCACGGCGTAATGCCCGCTTATTACGTTCATAGCACGGACAAGGTGTCTGCCTATATATAAAACGCCGTCAGTCCAATTTTCCAAATTACCAAAGTACGCAGTTCCGTCGAATACGGAATATTCAAGCGTTGTTAAACTGTCGGGAAGATTGACGCTTTTCAAAGCCGTACAGTTCGCAAACGCGCATCGGCAGAGCGTAGTCAAGGATTGCGGTAATACTACTTCGGTTAAAGCTTCACAGCCGTAAAAGGCTAAATCGCATATTTTTTCTATACTGTTGGGAATATTAACCTTTTCAAGATTTTCGTAGTTTCTGAACGCGCTGTTCCCGATTTCGGTTACGGGTAAGCCGTAATATTCGGCGGGAATAGTAATTTCTTTTACCGTATTGTCGTTACCCGTAACAGTATAGCTGTTTTCGTCGGCGTTTAGAATAAAGTCAAGCCCGTTAGCTTTTTGATATCCGCAGACCACGCAAACGTCGTCAATAAAGGTGTGTTCCGCCTTGTCTGAAATTTCTAAATTGTGTCCGCAGTCGGGCGTGTGCCAATGGTATTCCGGATTGTAAGTCCATTCTTCGCCGTAAGTGTGGGTATGTTCCTCGCCGTTTGCCGTGTCGCCGTTGCACGCAGTCAGCCCCAACGCTAAAACGGTCGAAAGCGCCGCAGCTAAAAATAAAAACCGTCTTTTCATAAAATTTCTCCAAAATATTTATATTCGATGCGTTTTGCAAATATGACTGAATTTTATAAATTGTGCCGTGTTTTTAAATGCTTGACCGCTTGCGACGGTTGTTGTATAATTTATACGATGATAAAAGATTTACAGCAGCAGATAATAAAATTAAAAAAAGAGCGGGACGTCTGTATACTCGCTCACAGCTATATGTCCGAAGAAATATGCGAGGTAGCGGATTTTACGGGGGACAGTTACGCCCTTTCTGTTAAGGCTAAGACCGCGCCTCAAAGCACCGTTATTATGTGCGGCGTTCGGTTTATGGCGGAAACCGTTAAAATGCTTTCGCCGCAAAAAAAGGTTATTCTTGCAAGCCCCGACGCGGGCTGCCCTATGGCGGAACAGTTCGATAGAGAGGTAATAGAACAGGTAAAAAAGATGTACGGGGATTACGCCGTGGTTGCATACGTCAACACCACGGCAGAGCTTAAAACGGTTGCCGACGTCTGCGTAACCTCTTCAAGCGCAGTCAAAATCTGCCGTGCACTGCCTGATAAAAATATTTTGTTTATCCCCGATATAAATTTGGGAACTTACGTCAGTAAACAAGTGCCCGAAAAAAACTTTAAACTTTTGTCGGGAGGTTGTCCCACGCACGCCAAAATCGAAAAGGCGGAGGTGATTGCGGCAAAACGCGCCCACCCTGACGCGCTTTTTTTGGTTCATCCCGAGTGCAGACCCGAGGTGGTGGAGCTTGCGGATTTCGTCGGTTCAACTTCGGGAATTATGGATTTTGCCGAAAAGTCGGATAAAAAAGAGTTTATTATCGGCACTGAAAACTCTATCGTACAGCATTTGCAGTATAAATGCCCTGAAAAGAGGTTTTATCCCCTTTCGAAAGATTTGGTTTGCCATAATATGAAGTTAACGACGCTTCCCGACGTTTTAAACTGTATATTAGGTTGCGGCGGCGAAGAGATAGTTATGGAAGAGAATTTACGCGCGCAAGCTGTCAAGTGTATTGAAAAAATGATTGAACTCGGCGGTTAAAACGCATAGGGGGAACGGTAACTGATTTATGATGATTACGACCAAGGGCAGAAACGCTCTTAAAATTATGATTGATTTGGCTCAGCACGAGGGCGAGGGGTTTGTGTCCCTCAACGATATTGCCGAGCGTCAGAAAGAATCTGTAAAATACCTCGAAGCTTCAGCGGCACAGCTTACTGCGGCGGGCTTCGTGTTAAGCGCGCGCGGCAAAAGCGGCGGGTATAAGCTTGCGCGCTCCGCAGAAGATTACAGCGTGGCAGAAATTCTTTTGAAGGGCGAAGGCTCGCTTGCGCCCGTATCTTGCCTTATAAGCGGCTGCGAAAATGCGGGCACTTGTCAAACTTTACCTCTTTTTAAAGAACTTGACGAGGTTATAATGAATTTCTTAAACTCTAAAACGCTTAAAGATTTGATATAATCCACAGACTAATTTTATAAATCATATTAATTCCTATTGACAAAGTAGGAATTTATTTTTATAATTAAATCATACTAAACGAATAGGATTTAAAATTTTGAAAACTGTTTACGTTGATAATGCGGCAACTACCGCAATGAGCGATAAAGCAATCGAGGCAATGACGCCCTTTTTAAAGGGAGTTTACGGCAACCCGTCTTCACTGCATACTGTGGGGCAGGTAGCAAAGGAACACTTGGAGGACGCGCGCGAAAGAATTGCAAAGTGTTTAAACTGCGAGCCGAGGGAAATTTTCTTCACCTCGGGGGGCTCTGAGGCGGATAATCAGGCGATACGCTCCGCCGCACAAAACGGCGCGCGCAAGGGCAAAAAGCATATTGTTACTACTGCGTTCGAGCATCACGCCGTACTGCACACCCTCAAAAAACTTGAAAAAGAGGGGTACGAGGTAACTTATCTGCCTGTGGACAAAGACGGACTGATTACTGCGGAAGAAGTGGCGGCGGCAATCCGACCCGACACCGCCCTCGTTACCGTTATGTTTGCCAATAACGAAGTAGGAACTGTTCTTCCCATAGCCGAAATAGGCGCGGTCTGCCGCAAAAAAGGTGTTGTTTTTCACACCGACGCCGTCCAAGCCGTGGGGCATATCCCCGTAGACGTTAAGGCACAGAATATCGATATGCTCTCACTCTCGGCGCATAAATTCCACGGAGCAAAAGGCGTGGGCGCACTGTACGTCAAGCGCGGTATTCCTTTAAACACCTTTATAGACGGCGGCGCGCAGGAGAGAAACAAGCGTGCGGGCACGGAAAATCTTGCGGGCATAGCTTCGATGGCGGCAGCGTTGGAAGAGGCTTGCGCTAATATGTCTGTCAACTGCAAGAAGCTTGCCGCGCTCAGGGACAGGCTAATCGAAGGGCTTTTGAAAGTTCCGCACTCTAAGCTGAACGGAGACAGAGCCAAAAGGCTTCCGTCAAACGTCAACGTTTGCTTTGAGGGTATCGAAGGTGAAAGCCTGCTACTTCTTTTGGACGCAAAGGGAATATGTGCTTCAAGCGGTTCGGCTTGTACTTCGGGTTCTTTAGACCCTTCGCACGTTTTGCTTGCTTTGGGGCTTCCGCACGAGATTGCGCACGGCTCTTTAAGATTAAGTCTGTCCGAATACAATACCGCCGAAGAGGTTGAATATATAATCGAAGAAGTTCCCAAAGTTGTGGAGTATTTACGAAATATTTCTCCCGTTTGGGAAGAACTCGAAAAGGGTTTGAAACCGCATTTAATTTAACCGTAAAATGCGATAGACCCCCATATATGCTTGAAATAACGCTAAATTTGATAATTAAAAGGAGAAAATCATGGCACTGTACAGCGAGAAAGTTATGGACCACTTCACTAATCCGAGGAACGTAGGAAAGATTGAAGACGCAGACGGAATAGGCGAAGTCGGAAACGCCAAATGCGGCGACATAATGAAAATTTATTTGAAGATTGATAACGATATTATCGTTGACGTAAAGTTTAATACGTTCGGTTGCGGCAGCGCAATTGCGTCAAGCTCGATGGCTACCGAGCTTATAAAAGGCAAGCCTTTAAAAGAGGCGTTGGCACTTACTAACAAGGCAGTTGCCGAAGCGTTGGACGGGTTGCCTGCGCATAAGATGCACTGCTCCGTTTTGGCGGAAGAAGCTATCCGTTCCGCAATTAAAGATTACTACGATAAGAACGGAATAGCCTACGATAAGGCGGAATTCCCCGACCCTACCGACGAGGACGAGCATCATATCGAAGAAGATTAAGCGTACTGAGATTAGTCAAAATCAGCCTCCTGCGGACCGCAACTCCGCAGGAGGCATTTTTTATTGTATAGCGAATAAAACGGGACAAACCCGAATACCTTAGTTGAGAGACAAATTGAGGTATTTTATGGCTAATTTTTGCTTTGAAGAGGCGGATCAGACGCTAAAAAAGCTGAAAACGTCAACTGCGGGGCTTAGCGGGCGCGAAGCCGAGGAAAGATTAAAAAATTACGGCAAAAACGAACTCGACAAGGGCAAAAGCACGGGTATAGTAAAGCTGTTTTTTTCGCAGTTCAAGGACTTTATGACCGTACTTCTGATAGTCGCGGCTGCCGTTTCGGGGCTCATTGCCTTTTTATCCAAGGATAAAAACGATTTGACGGACACTTTTATTATTCTTGCAATAATATTTTTGAACGCGCTCGTAGGCACTGTTCAACAGTTCAGGGCGGACAAAGCAATAGAAAATCTTAAAAAACTTTCCGCAAGCACGTGCAAAGTGCGCCGCGACGGGAAAGAAATAGTGATTCCAAACGACGATGTAACAGTGGGGGATATCGTTCTTTTGGAAGAGGGGGACGTAATACCCGCAGATTGCCGCGTAATTGAAAGCAATTCTTTAACCTGCGACGAATCCGCTTTGACGGGTGAAAGCGCGAGCGTAGAGAAAAACGAAAAGCGTATTCACGGCAATAACGTAGCGCTCGGGAATATGACTAATACACTGTTCGGTTCAACGTACGTAGTCCGCGGTAATGCAAGCGCAGTAGTAACCGCCGTCGGTATGCAGACCGAAATGGGCAAAATCGCCGCTATGCTTCAAGGCGGCAAGGCGACGAAAACGCCCCTTGAAAACAGTCTCGATAAGCTCGGCAAGATAATATCCGCGTTCGTGCTTGCCGTTACCGCCGTAATTTTTATAATGGGAATTTTCGTGCGGGACGACGGTATTTTAAAGAATTTTATGACTTCCGTTGCAATCGCGGTGGCTGCAATACCCGAAGGCTTGCCCGCAGTCGTAACCATAATTATGGCAATGGGCGTGCAAAAAATGAGCAAAAAGGGCGTTGTTATAAGAAAGCTGAAATCGGTTGAAACCCTTGGAAGCTGTACTGTAATTTGCTCCGATAAAACGGGTACATTAACGCAAAACAAGTTGAAAGCTGTAACGTCTTTTTTCTATGGAAAAACGCGTTCAATCGAGGATATTCGGGGGGCAAACGAAAAATTACTGCAATGTATGACGGTTTGCACTTCGGTTAAAGGAGACAGGGGGAACTACATCGGCGACCCTACCGAAGTCGCTTTGAAAAACTGCGCCGACGAGAGTAATTTCAGTCTTGATTTTATAAGGCTTGCCGAACTTCCGTTTACTTCGGAAAGAAAGATGATGACTGTTGCTGCTGAGGTGGGTGGCGAGTGTCTCAGCTTTACCAAGGGTGCGCCTGACATTCTTATAAATAAATGCACGCACTTCCTCACGGCAAGCGGAGTTAAAGAATTTTCTTCCGCAGAGAAAAAAGCCGTGATCGGGGAAAACGATAGAATGTCCGACGAGGCGTTGAGGGTTCTCGGCTTTGCCTATAAACCGTTCAACGGCAAAATAGAGGAAGAAGGACTAATCTTTTTGGGACTGTGCGGCTTGACCGACGGGCTTAAAGAGGGAGCTGGCGATGCCGTTGAAGAGTGCCGCGGTGCAGGCATTTCAACCGTTATGATAACGGGAGACCACGTAAGAACTGCGCTTTCGATAGCGAAAAAACTGCACATCGCAAGCGATAAGTCGGAAGTTATGACGGGCGACGATTTGGATTCCCTCGAAGGCAGCGAGCTTGACGACGCAATTGCAAGGTGCAGAGTATTCGCGCGTGTTTCGCCAAAGCATAAAAATATTATTGTTAATTCTTTAAAGAGTCGCGGAAAAGTCGTTGCAATGACGGGCGACGGTATAAACGACGCGCCGAGCATAAAGAGCGCGGACATCGGAATCGCTATGGGCATATCAGGCACGGACGTAACAAAAAGCGCGTCGGATATGGTAATTTCTGACGATAACTTTACGACGATAGTTTCGGCGGTGAAAGAGGGAAGAAGAATTTCAACCAACATAAAAAAGACGATACAGTTCTTCTTGTCCACAAATCTTGCGGAAGTGCTTGCAATTCTTATTGCTTCGCTGTTCCTTTTCAGGTTTGACTTTTTACTTTCAACACAGCTCCTTTGGCTGAACCTGATTACTGACAGTTTCCCCGTGCTTGCCCTCGGTATGGAAAAGTCGGACGACGACGTGATGACGCGCCCGCCCGAACGAGCAGAGAAAAGTTTATTCTCGAAAACTTCCCTTGTGTCAATTGGATTCTACGGGCTGTTTATGACGGTTGCAACTATAGGCGTATTTGTGATTGCCCTCAATATATGGGGCAACGAAGCGGCAACTACGATGACTTTTATGACTTTATCCTTCCTTGAACTTTTCCAAGCTTTCAATATCCGTTCGGAAAGGCAGTCTGCGTTTAAACACTTTTTCTCGAATAAAATACTCCTTTTAACCGTTTTGGTTGGCGTAATTTTGAACGTCTTGCTGTGCGTAAGTCCGTTATCGGCAGCGTTCGGGCTTGTCAAACTCTCAGCGGTGCAGTGGGTAACGGTGTTTGCCGTAGCAATTTCCATCATTCCTTTGGGTGAAATTTATAAATTTTTATTGCGCAAATTTTCAAGGCAAAAACAGCGTTATTCGCAGCATATATTGGGGTCTATCGCAAAAAAACGCGTAAAAGAGAAGTAATTGCAAATAATAAAGCGCCCGCCGTTTAATACGGCGGGCGCTTTTAATTATGTATTTTAGTTATTGTCATTGTCGCAAAGCATAAAAATGCCGGCTATTAAGCTTACGAATAAAAGCGAGCATACTTTAAAGCCTGTGCTGACGGGTTGGTTATTTTCTATTGAGTGGCAATATTTTATGGTCATCGGAATTGTCCAGCAGAGGGGTATCAAAAGGTAAAAAGCGCTTAAAACGCAACCTATAATCATAAAGATTTTTGCTACCGTTTTGTAAGTGGAGTTTGACGGTGCTGTTGTTTTTGGAACGTAGTTATCGGTTGCGCAACCGCAATTTGTGCAAACGACAGCCTCGTCTGCAACTTGCGAGCCGCAATATTTGCAAAATTTCATAATTTCTCTCCTTGTTATATAATATATCAAACTGCGGTTTTATTGTCAAGATTTTGAAAATAACGAGGTTTTTAAACACCCGAACAGTTCTTTGGGCGTTGAGTTAAATTTTTTGCGCGGTAGCGTCTTTTACTGAAATGAGGATATGAGTTACCGCAAAAATAATTGCAAAAACAGTAAGGGGAATACTTGCAATCATTATGCCTGAAAACAGAAATACAACTGAAGGGATTACGGAAAGCAACACTGCTTTTACAATTCCTGCCTTCTTCCATAAAATCAACCATATCAAGCAATAGGCAAGAACCAAAATACTGTTTACTATTAAATAAACAAATTCGGCAAATGAAAAATAAAAGCCAAACCAAGTATACGGAATATTGAAAATCATAAAAACAAAACAGCCGTATCTGCCGATTTGCTCTGAAATTATAAGAGCTTTGTTTTTATAAGTATCGGAAACGAGGGTTTTATTCTTTATGGCGTAAATGATATTCGGTATCATAATAATCACCATAAATGCAAGACCGTAATAATTGAACCAATCCATGAAACGATTATATCACAACAGTCTTAACTTTGCAACACTCTAAAGTGTTACTATCGTATAATTACGCATTGTGTTATGTTGAGCTGAGCAGATTGTGGTAAATGAATTCACACGCTTCATCTTCGGTTTCGAATACAATATTCGTTGTTTTAATTCCTCGTTCGATGAAATATACCCGCCAACCGATACCGTTTGCATATTGTAAACATAGTCGTTCGTCATTTCTGCCCGAGCCGTCTAAATTGTATAAGTATGGAGGTATACCCGCTTATTTTAATTGAGATTTTAATTCGCAAACGTTCATAGTTATGCACCTTTTCTGCGTTCTGATAAATTTTATGTTTCCGCTAAAAATAAGTAATTCGGCACGCAATGAAATGTTCGCTGGTTGCCTTTTTTGGAGTGGACTTAACCTAAAACGAATTCTTGGATTAAACCCATAATAAATAATATTTATGACTTTATCTTATCTTCCTTGTAATCGTCGATATAAATATGTAAAAACCACGCTTTTCCAAATGTTCTATTAAATGATTTGTCTAATCCATCTTTCAACACAGCATATACGGCAATACAGTTATAAAAATAACTTAACATGAGCATGGTCATTAAAACAGCACCTGAAGCAACTGAAATAGCGAGCGCAACTCCTAATTTTAAAGGCAAAGTCAAGAATATACCAAGGCCGAAAAGCGCGGAAGTTAATAACGTTATTATAAGGTAATGCAAAGTTTCAGAACTAAATAAATTCTTTTTGAAATACAGATACGAACTCCATTTACCATTAATGCAAAAATTATTTCCTTTTTTAGAAAGAGACCTATAAAATAGTGATTGCACAGTATCCTTATTCAATTTTTCGTTCTTAATGTTCATCATACAAGTAATGGTTTCGCAGCACAGCCAGTATACCTCTTTATAAATACGATACCTTACAGTTATTACGGAAAATATTACTCCTACAACAGCTACCGCAAGAAAAATAAGACCTTTGTCCAAGTTTGAAAAACCTTCAATCGAAAAGGCTATTGGAATTAATAAGGAAAAAATAGAAAGATATAATGTAATTATTTGGTCGCGCTTTGATTGTTGTAAAGTAAGTTCGCTATGGGTTTGCTCATATAATTTGGAAAGGTCAAATTTGCTTTCGCGGTTGATGTAATTATCAGTAATCTCATTATATTTAAATCTTTTTTCTTTTGTACTTTTATCCATTATATGCTCTCCGTATAGGGCAGTTTTGTTAAATACTTATTTACTATGGCGTTTAACATTTTATAGTTCTCTACATTATTTGCACCGACTAATGCCGTAGGTTTATTGAATGAAAGAGTTTCACCGTTTAACCCTTTTAAAATTCCACCAGCTTCTTTTAATATAAGATACGATGCTGCGTAGTCCCAAGGAAAAACGCGGATTTCAAAATACAAATCGCATTTACCTGCAGCAATGTAACAAAGTTCTAATGCGCAACTGCCAAAACGACGAAAATCGTTACATTTATTGTAAGTTTCAAAAATTATATCTCGACAAACTTCCGCATACTCCTTGCGATAAAGACTCAAAGCTGTGCAAAACAAAGCATTATTAAATGTTTTATTTGAAGTATGAATACGTTTCCCGTTTAATTTTGCCCCATGCCCAGCTACAGCAGAAAATAAATAATTTTTAAGTGGGGCATATACAACTCCTGCAATAGGCATATTATTGTAAAGTAGTGCAACTGAAATTACATAATCTGAAATACCTCTTGAAAAATTTGTTGTGCCGTCAATCGGGTCTATCACCCAAGTATAATCATAGTTATTGTCAAAAAGATGATTTTCTTCACATAAAAAACCGGATGACGGTAATAATTTTTTTAATTCAGTACATAGATAATTTTGCACTTCAATATCTGCGGAAGTTACTATATCTTCGTTCGTTGATTTTTTTTGAATAGTAAAATCACGTTCTTTTGCAATTCCATAAGCTTTTTTAACAGTTTTTATTATATCTTTGATTAATACTATATAATTGTCCATTTTATCTCACAACTTTATTTTTAAATATTATACCTATTTTCAAAAGAAAAAGCAACCTAAACTTTACTACTAAAAAGTGGTTCGTTTTAGGTTGCTATTGGTGGAGTTGTTCCTTCCAAATCCAAACTCAAATCTTCTTCCAATTCTGCCAAAGATACAGATTTTGTGCTGTCTTTGTAGTTGAATATGAACACTATCTTGTCATCATAAAGGTAGATGCTGTTTACAAAGGTGTTTATGAGCCGCTTTCTTCTCTCTAAATCGTTGACGTTGATTGTGCGGTATTTCTCTATGTACCAAAGTATATGCTCTTTCGTTATTTCAGGTCTTTGTAGCTGTTCGCTGTAAATTGCTGTTTCTATTTCCGCTTTCGTTTGTTCCAAATTGTCAAGCCGTTTCTTTGCCGCCGCATTGAATAAGCCTTGATGTATAGCGTCAAGAGTGTTGTTTATGTAGCCGTGTGAAAGCAAGTCCAAAATTCTATCTGCAATCGTATCTATCAGTTCGTCATCCATTACGATTTTCATTGTGTAGTTGACGACTAAATCTTCTATCCATTCTTTCTTGACTGTTTTTTATCTCAACCTTTTCGTCATTTAACAGTAGCGCATTTGTAGTAATGGAGTACCGCGCCGGTTTTGCTTGTGCCGCTTTCGCCGACCATAAACACGCCATACTTGCCACATTTTAATTTTGTAGTCAATATGTAATCATCTTCGGCTTTGTGTCGTGCCGGCGCTTTTTTATTTTCTGTTGAACGCGCTCAAACAGTTCTTCCAATATAATTGCAGGAAAAGCGTTGGGGTGGACGATATCGCGGAAGCGGTATTCACCTAAGTAACGCCTATTCTTTAACATATGGTGGATGATAAATGAAGACGGCGTTTTTTGTTCTCCTGCGCCTATTACTACGAGATTATCGTTTCTAAACCGCATAGCTAAATTAGTGAAGTCGCTATCGCTTGTGGCAAGGCAAAAACAATCAACATTGCCCTTATACAAAATATCCATCGCATCTATAATCATTTTAGAATCGGTGGCGTTTTTACCTGTAGTAAAGGCAACTTGTTGTATTTGCTCTATTGAGTAATCTAATAATGCTTGTTTCCACCCGTTAGCTTTCGGGTTTGTAAAATCGCCGTATAATCTGCGATATGTAACTTTCCCATACTGGCTTAGTTCGTCCAAAATAATCGAAAAATATTTTGCAGATACATTGTCTGAATCAATAAGCAAAGCAATCGTTCTGTCTTTGATTTCCATTGGGGTTCTCCTTTTTTCAACTGTCAAGAGCCTTTTTTTCAGCGTTTATTTCTTTTTGCAGTTCCTCCTCGGTAGGTAGATAAGGTTGGAGAATATTATTTTTAGGCGATATGCAAGAATATATAATACTTCTGGGTACCGAACTGCTCTTGATACATAAAAAGTTCAAATTCGGATGATGACGTGCAACTAAAAGGATTTAAGCCGAACGCAAGAAAATTAAATATACTTTTTGTTTATATGTGTAGTCTTTACGAAAAAAACAGGGGATTGAATTTCAAGGACCTGTTTTTTTTGATATGCCATTATTGGCGGCATTCCGATTACAATTCAGTTTTTGCAAATTTTATACACATCCTAAGATTTTATTTTTAGAAAAGGCTTGACAAGGAAGTGTTTATATGTTAGTATGCAATTGTCTTAGACAAAACACCATATGTAGTATAAGTAATCTTGTAGACAGCCATTCAAGTGAATGAGCCACGGCAACTTACTTTAGATGCGATTAGTACTTTGAATTATCAAAGATAAACAATAATCCGTCCTTCAGTGTTTTGAAGGACGGATTTTTTTTAAGGAGAAAATAGATGGAACAAGATGCTATATTTGAAAAAATGTTTGCACATATTGCTTTCGGGCTTAAAGAAAAACTTTCAAGCGATGATCCCGAGCAGTATCGAACAGGATTATTGCTTCGTCAAGGGATAAACATGTTTTGTGCTTTAGCTTTACAATATGTTGCGAAAGAAGGTGAGGATTTAAAGAATTATTTAACTACTTCAAATGAAACAGAAATGATTTGCAATATGTTTACTTTACCTGTAAAAACATGGTTCAAAGAATGGAATAATATTGCATTGGAAAAATTACAAAAAGAACCGTTTTGGGAAATGGGGCAATTAATTTATTTAAATCAAGATGAACGAAGTTACGAACTTTCAGATGAGTGCTTGGATTATCTTGAAGTGACGGAAAAGGATTTATCAGCAATTGATGAACACATAGTATATAATTTAATGAAAGAGTTGCCGCAAGAAAAATATGTGGCTGTTCGCCAATTTTTAATTGAGAATCCTTTGCTGACTATTAGAAAGCGAAATAGTTTTTTAATAAAATACAATACAGATTCAGCTATTCAGGACATTCTCAATAAGGCGTATGAAGATATGCCAGAAGAACTGTATAAGTGCCCCAATTGTGGATGGACTTTATCGTTTAAGGGCATTCAACCCAAATGTTGTCATTTTGATTGTGTAGATGGATTGAAATTAAATAGAACGGATTTAGATGTTGTAGGTGAAGAATTCGCATTGAGGCTCAAGCACGGTGTTGCAAGATACATAAGCTATCCCGGTAAGTTGGAACTTGAGATACGCGATTTTTGTAAGCAATTTAATTTAAATAACGAATTATGGCCTGAACATGACCGCTATGACATAAAGATTGTGTTTCCAAATGGTGTAAGTTGGGGTGTCGATGCTAAAACTATTGTAAACCCTTATACTCTGAGTGGGAAGATAAAAAACGACAACAAATTTTATAACGCAAATATAGATAAAGGGTTTTACGTTATTTCAGATAATATCACAAAGAAAAATACTGCATATCTTAAAATTTGTAATAGTGTAATCAAGAATAGCAATTTTAGTTGCATTTCTATGAGTATGCTAAAGAAGATGATAAAGGCGGAGTTGAAAAATGGCTAATATGGAATTACTCAAAAAAGCCCTAAAAGGCTATTTCGACGATTTTAGCGAATTAAGTCTTTCTGCTTTTTTAAAAATTGAAAACGTTTTGTGCATCTTGTTAAAAGTATCACCGAAGTTAAACCCATCAAAAGCATATGTTCTTTTAAGAGGGTATCAACTAATAAACCATAGCTTAAAAAGTGAACAGCTTTTTTGGTTACAGCAAGCAAGAATGAAATTTCTTGTATATGCATCAAAAATGCAGTGGGAGAAAGATTTTTGCTTATATATGGACAAGCGGTATGAGAATATTAGACTTTATAACGTTGAGAATAATATTTTAGTAAAAACAGATAAAGTTATTCCTATTTCGGATAGAGAGCAGTATTATTGGGACTATATTAATTCAAGCGAAAAAACACAAAAAAATATGCCAATGGCAAATGCCGGCAGATATAAATTTTATCGAGAAGATAAACAGGCTGTTACTATTGATATTCCTGATAACTTTAATTATAGAATAGATGGTGTTGTAGAAGAAAAGAGCCTTGTAAAGCAGAGAAAGAAAATTGAAATAAAATATGAAGATTTATTAAACACTGCTTTAAAAATGAAAAATATAAAAGCAGACGACTATTGTTATAATGTTTTAACTAAAAACAAATTAGTAAACGTAAAAAATAGAAGTAATATTTTGAACATAGAAGATTTGGTTAACATTGTAGGAATGGTAGGTTCAGGCAAAAGTACGTTATTAAAGGTCATAAGCTATTATCTTGCTGAAAACGGATATAGGTCAGTAATTGTTTTGAATTCAATAAATGAAGTTATTGAATACTACAAATATTTTAAGGAATTATCAATATCTGTTTCTCCATTGATTGGCAAATCAAATCAAGAGAAATACTCATATTCATTATTAAAAAAAGGCGAAAAATATCTTGAAGAAGATATTGCAAGATATTTATCGGCGCCTTGTATTTTAAACGGATTAAATAACGAAAATAAAACAGCTTGGGAATTTAGTGAAAGACCCTGTTATAATCTGCATTCATGCGATACTGAACAAAAACATTTCGGAAAATACAGGTGTCCCTTTTTTGAAATGTGTCCAGGGGCAGCAATGCTTCGGGAGGCTGAAAAATCTTCAATAGTAATTACTACTGTGGCTGGGTTAGCGGCTTCATTTATAGGTAAAAACCATCATCTTTTTTTAGAAGAGGTAATAGATAATTTTGACGTGGTAATGTTTGATGAATGTGACAGGGTGCAAAATACGTTAGATGATTTTTTTGCGCCGAATACAGCATTTAATGATTTCATAAATTCACAAGCAGATGCCAGCGCAGTTGATATGAAAAAGAATCATTCGGCGGTAGACAGAGATAGAAACGAAAGAAGATTCTTTAATCTTACTCGTGATGCGATATCTGTATATGATGCAATATCTTATGATATAGATGAGCTAATAAAGACAGAAAAAGGTGCTTGGAAAAATTTAGTTACTTCAACATTTTCTGCGCTTACGTTAATTGAAAAAATGCATTCTGATAAAATTGACCAGAAATTAGAAGATGCGTTGAGACAATGCGTTAATGTGCAAAATGAAGATATATTGTATAATAATGATTTGACAAATCAATTATCTGAGATTATTGATGGTTCTTGTAGAGAAGACAGTCATGTATACGCAAGGCTTGATAGATTATTTTCGAATCATAAAATCCATATAGACAAAAAAGATTACCGTCATATACAATTACTTCTAAAGGTTATTTTCTTTGATAGATTTGTTTACAGAATAGATGATGCCGCGAAATCGGTTGACAGAGAAGTACTTCGAAATAACAATATATCAGATTTTTTGCAAGCAAGATTTATAACTCAACAAAAATTCTTACCGTCGGCACCAATGGGTAATATTTTCGGTATGATGTATTCCAAATCTGATGAGAAACTTAAAATATACAGGCAATATGCCTGCGGTAGATATCTGATGCTTTCTTTGCCGTGGTTAAAAGTTAATGAGGAGGGTACCCCTTTGGGACCACATACTATTTTGCTTTCAGGCTCAAGTTATGCTCCCGGTTCGTTACAATACCATATAAATGCTCCGGTGAATTATATACTTGAATCTTCAGAAGAAACAACTGATTATTTAAGCAAGTCAATAATACGCACATGTGGTGCAACTACAGTTATTTCTGGCGGAAATAAAGAAGGGAGAGCGGAGCGGATTTCAAAATTACTTTATGAAATACGTCCAGATATAGAAGCAGAGTTAAATAAACCCGGGAAGATTTTGTTTATTGTCAACAGTTACGACGAAGCGCATGAAACATGGATTCATACCAAAAGGCTACTTAATGATATAAAGAGTGCTCATAAATGCGCCGTATTAATCCGTGATGACGAAACCCGTTCGGGAAATTGTATGTTAAGGAAAAATGACCTTATTTATTTTGACAATGCGGAAGAGAAGATTCTTGTTGCTCCGGCAGCTGTTATATGTAGGGGATATAACATATTAGACAAGAACGCAAATTCAGCAATAAGAAGTATTTTCTTTTTAGTAAGACCTATGTCTGTGCCTGATGACATATCATTGAAAGTCAGCAAATTAAACGGCTATATTTCAATGCGCTTTTGCAATGCAATCGTTGATGATTTGGGCGTGTTTTCTGATAAAGTAAAAACGGAAGCAGGAAAATTTTGGGATATGATGCAGAAAGATAGTGCGGTGGGGCTTAGATTTTTATCGGATGAAAGCAAGAGAGATGTAGTTGCAACGGTATTTATTATGTTAGACCAAATTTATGGTAGGGCTGCCAGAGTTAGCGATATATCAAAAATTGGCGAACCGCCAAGAATATATTTTGCTGACGGCGCATTTAACGGCGGAAGAGGAGACGGGTCTTTTGAAATATTAAAAGAAATATGTGATTATATAGATTATTTGATAAAAACGGATGGATATATAGCGAAAGCATTATATGAATCATTTTATAACGCATTAAAGGAGAATGTAAATTATGAGTCAACAGAAACAACTTCAGATGATGGCTTTTATCCCGAAAGCTTTAACGATTAAAACTTATACTGTTGGATTCCCTCCTTTATGGAAGGAATGCCTGGCTGAACTGGCAATTACTGCGAACCCCAAATATGACTATGATAAGTATAATTTACCTTTATGTAGCGCACTTAGCCAAATTTGTGCCAATTGGGTGCATGGGTTAATTGAAATTAACAGTATGCGTAAGGGAAGTGATGATTCAAAGTGGATTGTTTGCTTAAAGGAAATAGACGCTAATGTATGCCAGGATATTTGCATCAATTTGCAAGCGGCTGCGCAATCATTTTATGTTAAGTATTTAAAGAACGATGGAGTGCAGGAGGCATTAACTAAATTTATCAACTTAATAAATTCGCAAGAGTTGTTAAATTATATTAATACCGAAAATGTGAAGATTATTGACGAAAACGGAATAATAGTAAGCCAATATGCTTACAACGGCTTTTGCCTTAAACTGATGGAGAGTATGATTGGTAAATCTATTGTTTACGACAATACAGAATTGGTATTGAATTATTCCGGACGCAATGAGTTAATGTCGCAAGTTATTAAAGGATATAAAGGTGATATGTATGCCTACGTTTTTTCTTTCGGGCTACAAACAATTCCGGGACAGAATACTACTTCGTCGATGTTGCTTCTAAACTGTAGCAGAAGAATATTTAAAAACACGTCGGCGCGCTCAAAAAAGTATTTAAGAAATAACATGAGCGTTTACGTTAAACATAATAGCGAGCATATTTATTATAAGATTACTATGTTATCTAACTATAATCAGGTAACATGGAAAGACGCCGATGAAAACTGTTACAACTTTGCATACCCGAATAGTTTACCGAAAGCAGATGACGTTATGAACAGAATAGAGTTTTACAATGATGCAACAAAAAGTGATCCACAGATTTATTGTACGTGTTCTACCGAAAATAGCTTTTCCGGTGAATCTAAAATCGGTACCGGAATAAGTGCCCTTGATAAAGTTACGTTTTATACTGCAATTTATGACTTGATTAAAGAATTCGTATCAAAGAGCGATACGTTAAATAAAGTAAAAGCAAGAGCCGCAAGATTAAATCCCGTACCATTAAAAGAAGATAAAGATACGTGGGCTCCAAATGGGATTGATATTTGCGAATGTTTATCCAATACAGGTTTTGGTGGGGCAAGAATAGAAATTTATTCGTTAAGCAATGATAATGAACTGGCGAAAAAAATAGAAGATGGGTTAAAGGTTGTAATCAATACGGATACTGAAGATTTTAGAATTGATATACAAAAACTCCCGTTAAAAAATTTTGCCGATCCCATTTTAATTCAAGATTACAATAATGTATCTAAAAGAACGGAGAGAATTAGGCAAATCAGTGAAAGTATAGGGCAGGCTTCAAGAAATTTAATGGTCGGTAGTATTATAATTCTGCCAAAAAATCAAGACTATAAAAACGTTAAGGATGCAAAAAATCTGTTGCGTTGTGGATTTGCATTGACTAATCGCGTTACTCAGTTTATTAATCCGATAGATGAAAACGACACTAAAGAAGTTAATGGGTTGCAGCATAAAATATCGGTTGCAATATATGATTTGCTCCGCCAATTCGGATATACAAAATGCGCTACTAAGCTTGATAAATTTTTAAGATATCCCATTTTAGCTATTGGCGCACATTCAAATATTAAAACTATGTCAGGTACAAATATACGTGCTGTACCGATGCTGTTAAAGTATGATATAAGCGATAGACTAATTACTGTTGAAAGCCCTGTGGTGAATAATGGATTGCCAACGAGTTATTATCAAGCTTGTATAGAATTTTGTAAACTATCAATGAATAGGTATTGCGATAAGCTGTGCTTTGAAGCATCAAAAAGATATATAGAGCAGAAAATTAAAGGCTTGGAAAATTATTACCGCTATCAAGATGCAATTGTAATTGTCTCTGGTGATGGGTTTGTTAGAGGTGAGTTGTGGCCGGGAATTTCTAATAAAAAAATAAGTACGTACTCTTATATGGGCGAGTATAGACCCCACAATATTGATATAGGCAATAAGCTTTGTTCCGTTTCATTTAACTTAAATAATTCTAAACTTCGAGTTGTAAGAATTAGAGACAATGATGAGATCCCTAATTATTACTTTACCGATGGATATAATACAACCGGGTTTGCTGACGGAATTTTTAAATATAAGGAAGTTTATTACGCAAGTGTTACTGAAAAAAAGAATGATAGGGCGTACGTTGACGGTAATAAAGAATATAGCTATTCTAATTCTAATAAACCATATAAAGGGAGAAGGTTATTAGAATATTTTCCTTTAAGTTTATGCGAAAATGATGATTCGTTTGAAGTGATAAATTTCCTGAATCAATTAAGGCATCTTTCTCCTCAATACAATTCTGTCACAAACTTACCTTTGCCTTTGCATTATTTAAATTTGATTGAGCAATATATCGATTTTTCGTAAATTAAGGGTATGAGCATATCTAATTTTAAAATTAACTTATCCGATGAACAAATTAAATTTATTGAAGTTGCTAAGCAAGGCAAAAATATACTTGTCGATGCCTGTATAGGCAGCGGTAAAACAACTGCTATACAGCACTTGTGCGAAGAGCTTCCATTAAATTGTAAAATTTTATATCTTACTTATAACAAGCTTTTAAAACTTGATGCGCGTAAGAAGATAAAAAGGCGATTCGTTACCGTAACTAATTACCACGGCTTTGCGTTTTCAATGCTTAAGAAACAAAATATAAGTGCGGGTATTCATGATTTGGTTCAAAAATTTCTACAAGTAAAACCGCCTATACCTCATTTTGATATCCTCATTTTGGACGAATATCAAGATATTGAGCAGGAATTTGCCGAAATGCTTGAATATATAAAATCGGCTAATCCTAATATGCAGATAGTCGCCGTTGGGGACATGAAACAGAAAATATATGATAAAACTGTACTCAACGTTCCTGAATTTATAGATAAGTTTTTATGCGATTACGAAAAGCTTACGTTTACAAAATGTTTTAGGCTCTCTGCAAATCATGCGGAATTGCTTGGGCGTATCTGGGATAAACCAATCATTGGTGTAAATGAGAATTGCGAAATAATGAACATGAATACTGCAGAGGTAATTGCATTTCTTGCTGACAAAAATCCAAAAGATATATTATGCCTAGGCTCAAGAACCGGAGATATGTCAGACGTTCAAAACGAACTTGAAGATAATTATCCTGATATTTTCAATAAGAGAACCTTATATTCAAGTATACAAGACGATGATGGTAATAGGGCTGTAGAGCCTGATAGTTCATGCGCAATTTTTACTACTTATGACAGCAGTAAAGGACTGGAACGGAATATATGTATTGTATTTGATTTTACAGAAAGCTATTGGGCTGTGCGCATAGATAAGCCTCAGCAGTCATTTGAAATACTGCGTAACATTTTCTGCGTTGCAGCTAGCAGGGGAAAAGAGAAAATAATTTTCGTTTCAAATGGTGAAGAAAAACTTTCTGAAAATACATTGAAGTCTAAACCAGAAGAAAATGTAATATTTCAGGATATGGATATTTCTACTATGTTCGATTTTAAATATGTTGAGGATATAGAAGAATGCTACTCATTATTGGATATAAAAGAGATTGAAAGCAATAATTCAGAAGATATAAAAATTAAAAACAGGGATGAGTTGATTGACCTTTCTCCCTGTATAGGGATATATCAGGAAGCAGTATTTTTCAACGGATATGATATAGATAAGAGTCTTGAGTTTTATTTTACCTTACATCCACAAGAAAAGGGATTATATTCAAAAAAAGATGCCGATTCACTTGACAGAAAGATACTTTTATTAACGAGATTAGAAACTAGGCAACTAAGGTATATGCAACAGGTTTCAACGCCGTTCGTTCAAAAGAAAGAAAAGAAGGCACTAATTAAAAGGTTAAACACAACATTACAACCCGATGAAGATGTGCAGTCAGAATGTAAAATTACTTTTGCCTATGGAAGCGGTAAAAAAGCTTTTCTTGCCAAAGGCCTTGCGGATGCGGTTAGGGGTGATACAGTATATGAATTAAAATTTGTATCAGAGCTTTCTCACGTGCATTTTTTGCAATGTGCAAGCTACGTTGTTGCGTTAGGTTTGTCAAAAGGTATTTTATGGAATACAAGAAATAATGCTAAGTTTGAGATAAAAATTCCAAACAGGGCTGCCTTTCTTGATGCTGTTGCGAAGACAGTTACTAAGAGGGCAATAGATAAATTTTATACGACAGAGGACAAGCAATGGAGAAGTTTGTTGTAATAGATACTGAAACAACGTGGGCAGATGAGGTTATGTCTATTGGGGCAGTTATAGCGAATAGTGATACTATGTTGCCACTTGAATCAAAGTATTACATATTAGACCCTGAATATCGTACAGGGGGAATGTACTCAGATGTCCTTCTAACTTGCGATTTTAAAAATCCTATAATTTGTTCTCGTTCAGAAGCGCTTAATAATCTGATTGATTGGTGTAAAAATAACTGCGTTAATAAAGTGTTTGCATATAACGCAGTATTCGATAGAAATCATCTGCCGGAACTTGCGGGTATGCGTTGGTTTGATATAATGAAATTAGCGGCGTATATCCAATATAATCATAAGATACCGCGTGGAATGCCAATGTGTTCAACTGGGCGACTTAAATCAGGATATGGTGTTCAAGCAATTTTAAGAATGCTTACCGGAGATATTACATATCAAGAGACGCACAATGCTCTTAAAGATAGTCTTGATGAGCTTAAAATAATGTCGCTACTTGGATATCCCATTGAAAGGTATATATAACTTTTTCATTTACAAAAGCAATAAGATAACAAGGAAAATTTGATTTAATTCCCCGTAGATTCGGTTGAACTGGCACAGAATATTTCTTCTAAAGAATTTAAAGCGCTGAATTTGAGCAGAGATTTATCAGTCTCTATTGCCGAGTATGCTCCGTCGGCAGAAGTCGTTGCCGATGGTAACTTATATACAAGTCGTTACATAAGAAAACCTATTGTAAACAAAAGCGAAATGCCCGATTTCGACGTGTCATTTATCGCACGGTGCCCTAAATGCGAGCATATAAATTACAGTAATATGTTAATCAGCCTGGACGGGCAGCCTTGTTCAGTTTGCGGTGAAATTCTGCGCCCAAGGGATTTTAAAAAAATATCGAACCTCGTGCCGGTTTTATAGCCGAGCAAGATGTGAAAGCTGTGCCTTTAACTGCACAGGAGCTAAAGTACAGAACAGAAGCCGTTTATATCGGAGATAAAAATGCTGATACAATAAGCACATATTCGTATGACTTCGGGGATATCAAGATAAATGTACAATCTACGGCAAACGATTCGCTGGTAGTAAAATCTACAGAAGATTTTTACGTATGTTCAAAGTGCGGATATACAATTGTTGCAGACGAAACGGGTAAATTAATTCAATATATTGATTATAAAAGCAAAGTTGAAGCCATTAAAGACGGCCCGAAACATGCCAGTCCATTCGGGAAAGGATTTTGCATAAACACAAACTTGAATAAGTACAGCTTGCATCATGAATTTAAGACTGATGTTGCAAAAATCGAATTTGAAACGGATACGTGGGATTATGCAACTATGCTTTCCGTTATGTATGCTCTTTTGAATGCTTTTGCTGACGTACTAAGTATCGAAAAACTTGACGTTAAGGCTTGCTTAACATATAAGTATTACTGATTATAACGGATATGATGGCGAGGAGGATTATAACTTTTTCTTAAAAATGTTTAGCAAAAGGAAAAAAGAAGATATTACATATAATATGCATAAAAAAATACGTGCAATCATTTATAACTCTATCCGCCCTTATTTAATGAGTGTGTTATCAGAAAAAGTAAATAGAAAAAATTCATAAAATTAAACGAGGTTACCATAGTTGAACTACAATTGAATAACAATCAAACGCAAAATGAGCCACAATATGAGGCTCATTTTTTGTGGTATTAAAGTTTTATTCTTGACAAAATGACAATAATGATTTATACTGAATTTGAATTCAGTGAAAATTAATTCAGTAAAGAGGTGCTAAATGTTTGTAGGAAGACAAGAAGAATTGAAAGCCATACAAGTCGTTCTTGATAAAAAAAGCGGAAGTGTGCTTGTATATGGGAAGAGAAAAGTAGGCAAGACAACTCTCATTTTAGAGGCACTTAAAAGTAGTAAAGACACTACTGTTTATTATGAGTGCCTTAAATCTTCAATGCAGGATAATATCAACGGATTTGTTTCTGTACTTGTCAAGACAAAGGTGTTGCCCGTACAAATAGGTTTTTCATCTTTTCAGGAAGTATTTCAATATCTGAATACGTTGGATAAAACTTTAAATATTATTATCGACGAGTATCCTTATTTAAAGCAGTTCAACAAAGGGGAAACGGTTGATTCGGTTTTCCAAACAATCATTGACAACAACATAACGAACATAAGGTTATTTATATCAGGTTCACATGTTGGCATGATGAAAGATTTGTTGGAAGAGAAGAATGCTTTGTATGGTAGATTTTCGCTGAATATCAAGTTGAAAGAACTTAATTACAGGGAAGCTTCAGTGTTTTACAGCGATAAAACTGTCTATGATAAAATTGCATTTTATTCTGTATTTGGCGGTTCGCCTTTCGTTAATGAGCAGCTTGACAGCAAGTCTGATTTAAAACAAAATATTTTGAAAACCGTGTTGAATCCGTTAAACGCTGTCTATTCCTATGCGGAAAACCTTCTTGTTTCCGATTTGTCAGGAAGTGTTAATGCGGAGCGGATTTTAAACGTTATAGCAAATGGAAAGAAGAAGTATGGCGAAATTGAAAGCAAGTTAGGATTGACAAATAACGGACTTTTGAGTAAACAGTTAAAAACTTTACTTGATATGGATATGGTTTCAAAAGTTTATCCGATTAATAAGGAAGATGACAACAAAAAGGTTTCCTATGAAATGACAGACAACCTTTTGCGGTTTTGGTACACCTATGTTTATAGGAATAAAAGCACGTTACAGATGTTAGGCGCAGAGGCGTTTTATGATAACTATATTGAACCGTCTATTACAACTTTTATCTCTCACAGATTTGAAGAGATAGCGAGAACATTTTTCTCATTGGAAGTAAAAGAGGGGAAGCGGAACGGAATATTCCGTATAGGAACTTATTACTATGACGACAGCGGCACAAAGACAAACGGAGAGTTTGACGTGGTAATACAAAGAAAAGATAACTTCGATATTTATGAAGTCAAGTACTATTCTAAGCCACTGTCTTTAAAAGAGATGCAAGCAGAAGAAGAGCAAATTAGAAATATTAAGGGAATTGATGTTAGGAATATTGGATTTATTTCTGTGAACAGCTTTGAGGAAATTTCTTCTGAATATGATTGCATTAGCGGAGAGGAATTATATTAATTTTGTGAAAATAATTGTGAAGCTGCTGATGCTTTGTAATATTACGAAAAAACTACTATTCTGTAACACAAATGGGTTTACTTATGAAAATTATAGATAAAAGACTTAAAGAAACTGCTGATCTTATTGATGGTAAATTTGCTAAAGTCAATGAGGAAAACAGAAGTGAGATATCTGCTGATATACTGTCTCATATCAGGAATTTCTGTGAAGCATTTATGTACAAAGTCTATGACGAAGAAAACTTTGAAGATTTATACCAAACACAAGATAACTTAAAGAAAGTAAGAATTTATTTTAAAAATAACTATTTTGACATATGGAAATTTCATGCTTTGTTGGACTCTAGCGTTGGTCATATGGATTTTGGCCCAATGCAGTCGGAAGCATTGACCATAAAGTATATATCTACGCTTGTGGTAATAAAAGATTTTTTGCTTAAAGAGTACGGAATAAGCATTTTAGAAAATATAGATAGATACCCTTTGGATTTAGATAAAAGTATTGTTTCTTTTTATGAGAAAATACTTTATGTATTACTTAATTCAAAATCAGGGCATACAAAATTTACGCGCAATCAATATTTTGTCAGGAAAAGGTCGATGAAATACATAAACGGTCATATTTTTTATGAGTATGTATTTGATGTTTCAGACGATAAAGCTAACAAATTTAATACGTTTGTCTGTTATAGCTTTAAAAATATAAGATTTGATTACGATCTTAAACTTTTACTTTCCAAGAAGGAGATTACTTACCTTAATACAAAAATAATTATCAATATCATTTATGACTACGAATATTCAATAAGACCGTGTGCGTTTCAAAATTTACTACATTTAATCAACATTGACAAATCGCGTTGTGAGATATCTGCTGATATACTGTCTCATATCAGGAATTTCTGTGAAGCATTTATGTACAAAGTCTATGACGAAGAAAACTTTGAAGATTTATACCAAACACAAGATAACTTAAAGAAAGTAAGAATTTATTTTAAAAATAACTATTTTGACATATGGAAATTTCATGCTTTGTTGGACTCTAGCGTTGGTCATATGGATTTTGGCCCAATGCAGTCGGAAGCATTGACCATAAAGTATATATCTACGCTTGTGGTAATAAAAGATTTTTTGCTTAAAGAGTACGGAATAAGCATTTTAGAAAATATAGATAGATACCCTTTGGATTTAGATAAAAGTATTGTTTCTTTTTATGAGAAAATACTTTATGTATTACTTAATTCAAAATCAGGGCATACAAAATTTACGCGCAATCAATATTTTGTCAGGAAAAGGTCGATGAAATACATAAACGGTCATATTTTTTATGAGTATGTATTTGATGTTTCAGACGATAAAGCTAACAAATTTAATACGTTTGTCTGTTATAGCTTTAAAAATATAAGATTTGATTACGATCTTAAACTTTTACTTTCCAAGAAGGAGATTACTTACCTTAATACAAAAATAATTATCAATATCATTTATGACTACGAATATTCAATAAGACCGTGTGCGTTTCAAAATTTACTACATTTAATCAACATTGACAAATCGCGTTGTGAAAGGGATAAAGAATACTTATCTCTTATGAAATTCATTAAAGACAGTAAAAAGTCATTGGTTGATTTGATTGATAATGATACACTAGATAATCTATCATCCAACGGATACTATGGCAGGTTTTTAATTACTGTCAAAAAGTTTGTAAAAGCAAAAAATCTTGGTACAAATATAATTAGGCTTTTATTGTTAAACATGAGAAACAGTACTATAAAGGCTCAGACTTATAAACCGCACGGAAGTATGCCACCGTATAATGAAAAATTTGACGGTTTGAGAATTCGGTTAGCTACAAAAGCTTTTGAGTTGATGCCTTTTGCTTTTTCTCCCAAAGAGGCAAGACCATCGCTACATACATTATTGGAATTATATGATTCATCCGATTCGGCGGAGGATATCTTATATTACTATTTAGTAAACTACATAAATCAGAATAATACACTTTTTGTAAAACCTCAAGATATAGGGTATTCAGATAAGACATTTATTGATTTGAAAAATCTATTTAATGAAAAACTTTTAAGAGTAAATTCATATTATTCGAATTACAAAATAATTGAACTGAACGGATATTATACGGTTGAATCATACTACAACTCGACTCAAGACGTTATTTTTAAAGCATTAGACTTGTGCGACATAAAGAACATAGAGGTAAACAATGATTATTCTGATAACGGCATTTTATCTGATAAACAGAAAAATGTACTGACTGATTGTTTTGTGAATGCCTCTATTGCATTGATTACTGGTGCGGCAGGTACCGGAAAAACTACGATAATAAAGGAATTTATAAAAAACAATTATTCTAAAAGAGTTTTATGTTTGACAACTACAAACACTGCAAACAACAATTTGAAAATTAAAGACTATGCTGGTGAAGTTGCATACAAAAACATATCCCAATTCGAAAAAGAAAAGTGTCATGAATGCTACGACATAATTATTGTCGATGAAGCAAGCGTTGTTTCAACACAATCAATAAGCTCTATTTTAAGAATATACAGCGGATCAGCTTTTTTGCTTGTTGGAGATCCTGAGCAAATTGAATCTATCGAATTTGGTAACTGGTTTGACTTATTGTTAAATTTGCTAAAAAACAAAAATGTTGTTTTTACTCTTGATATTGGGCACAGAACCAATGTTGAAGAAATGGCTAATATTTGGAATGTAGTAAGGTTGGGCAAAAAGAAAGGCATATTAGAACTGCTTGCAGCCTATGAGATGACTGAAGAGATTAACGATGCAATCTTCAATGTCAAAGAGAATGAGGTTGTACTTTGTTTGAATTATGATGGCTTATATGGAATAAATAATATTAATCGATATTTACAGGCATCCAATTTTAATGTTGCTTATGAATATCAGCAGAACTTGTATAAAGTCGGCGATCCGGTTGTTTTTATCACGAATGATTATAGTCAATATGGAATATATAACAACTTGAACGGTAAAATTGTTGAAATAAATGACAAGGATGAAATTATCACTTTTAAAATAGAATTGTTTGATAAAATGAGTTATATAGGCAAGTTATCATCGGAAGTCGAAGTTGTAGAAGGAGATTCAAAATGTTACGCTATTGTCGAAAAATTAAAGTATTATACTGACAAGTATGATTCAGATATGGACACAAGAACAAAATTGCCTTTTCAGATATCATACGCTATGTCAATTCATAAAGCGCAAGGACTAGAATTTGATTCTGTTAAAGTTGTTATAACGAAAGAGACCGATGAACTTGTAACGAAAAATATTTTTTATACGGCTGTTACCAGAGCAAAGAACAAATTGAAAATTTATTGGCAACCAGAGGTTGCTAATTACGTGCTAGATAATATTGAGAATAGTGTAAAATCTAAATCTGCAGACTTGCTAATTCTTTCAGAACAGTTCAAAACGAAATAGCAGAAATATCAATAGTATTGTTTTAGGATATGACAATTTTTGTGAAAAAATTTGGGAAGTTTTTGTGAAGTTGCTGATTTTAAGGTGATTTTAACAAACGGATAATTTAAGAAAATATTGATTTTGGGGCGTTTTTAGGCGGTTTTCGGCTGAAAATGCCCTTATTTTTGTGGTTTTTGTTAAGGTCAATTTTTGATGCATATGCCTTAAAATAGTCCGGCTTCGGGCACCATCGGAATGGGAGAAATTCACAGAATTTCTCCCATTTTGTTATCTTTGGGAAGTGATTTTTGCCCGATTTTAGCCCAAAACAGGTGTTTTTGTGCGTTATTTACAGTTCAAAGTCTATTTTGTTAATTTCTTGCAAGATGTACTCTTGCGAGTAGGTTGTATAGCCTCTGTCCACTCTCCAAGTCTACTCCTTTTTCAGTCAAAGCAATCAAGTTCAATGTGCCGGTATGATCAAAGACATTGTGGATCTACGCTTTTGTGAACATCGTATTCAGTTCCTTTATATTCTGTATCAACCAAACAAAATAATTTTGGGTTTATAACAGATGCCCAAGAGGAAATAAAAGGCGTGATTGACGCTTCTCTTAAAGAAACTAAATTTACGGTTAAATCTCATGCAAAGATTAGAGTTAAAAAGACAATAAAAATTACTAATGCTAATGAAATAGAAGAAAAATATCGTTTGGTATCTTATGAGAAATTAGATAATTAGTTATAAAATCAAAGCCGGCGGAGAGTTGAAGAACTCTCCGCCGTGGTTTTTATTTATAAAGTTTTTAAAAAGTCAAGGAGTATTGTTTGTTGTTTGGGGGAAAGGCGGGCGGTTAGGTTTTGAATGGTTGTGTTTAGTTCCTTTTGTTCGTCTGATTCGCGAAAAAATTCAGCAAGGGTAATTCCAAAACCGTTGTTGCAAATATAACTTAAATATTCCACGGTGGGGCAACGCTCACCGTTTTCTAATTTATCGATGTACGTTGGCGAAACCCCTGCAAGGTTAGCCAACGCATTTTTCTTTAAATGATTCTTTTCGCGCAAATACTTAATTCGTTGCCCAACTTCTTTTGCTGTCATAATAACCCCTAAATTTAAACTATTGTATATAGTTTATGTTAATTTTAGGGTCAATATTTAAACTATTGGGTTGATTTATCAAGACAATTGTACTATAATACCTATACAATAGTTTAAAAATTATGACAACAAACGAAAAACAGACAAAATCGAAAAGCCGAGTAAGAGATCACGGCGAAGTGTTTACGGCGGAAAGGGAAGTAAATGCAATGCTTGACCTCGTTAAAAACGAAACTGAGCGCATTGACAGCCGCTTTTTAGAACCCGCTTGTGGCAACGGCAATTTCCTTATAAAAATTCTTGAACGCAAACTCAATATTGTTGATAGCGCATACAAGCGCAGCCAGTGGGATTGGGAAATTCACGCAATGGTGGCGGCGTCAAGCCTGTACGGCGTGGAGCTTTTGCCTGACAACGTAACCGAATGTCAAACCCGCCTTTTTGACTACTTTAAACAAAGATACAAAACGCTGTACAAAACCAAAATTTCAAACAGATACCTTGAAAACGTTTTGTTTATTTTTCAGAAAAATATCGTTTGCGGCGACGCGCTCACTCTTTTGCAAGCCGACGGAACGCCGATAATCTTTTGCGAATGGGGCTTTGCGGGCAGCAAAGTTACACGAAGGGATTTCACTATGAGCAACCTTTTGGAAAGCAGCCAAAAGCAGTCGCAAGACACACTGTTTAATTTACAGCCCGAAGAAAAATTGCCCGTACCCGTAAGGCAATACCCCGTCGTAAGTTACCTGGAGATAAAAAACTATGCTTAAACCCAAATACAATCCCGATGTGCTCTCGTGCCTTGCCAACCTATCCAACGACGAAGTATTTACCCCGCCCGAGCTTGCAAACGCAATGCTCGACACCCTTCCCAAAGAAATATGGCAGGACGAAAACGCAACTTTTTTAGACCCGTGCTGTAAATCGGGCGTATTTTTAAGGGAAATCGCAAAAAGGCTTATCGTCGGCTTAAAGGATAAATTTCCCGACGAACAACAGCGCATAGACCACATTTTTAGTAGTCAGCTTTACGGAATTTCCATAACCGAAATGACGGGTATGCTTTCGCGGCGAAGCGTGTATTGCTCAAAGCACGCAAACGGCAAATATTCGGTTTGTACAAAATTCACGGACGAAAGCGGCAATATAATTTTCAACGAAATAAAGCACACATTTAAAAACGGCAAATGCGATTTTTGCGGTGCGACGGAAGAAAAGTACGGCGAAAAGGCAAGAGAAAATTTAGAAAGCCACGCCTATCAGTTTATACATACTTTAACCCCAGAGGAAATTTTCAATATGAAGTTTGACGTAATAATCGGCAACCCGCCGTATCAGCTTTCGGACGGCGGAGCGCAGGCAAGTGCCGCGCCCATATATCACTATTTTGTGAATACGGCAAAGAAATTAAATCCGCGCTATCTGGTTATGATTATTCCGTCGCGTTGGTTTGCAGGCGGTAAAGGCTTGGACGATTTCAGGGATAGTATGTTGCACGACGACAGGTTGCGGGAATTGCACGATTTTTTAAATGCGGGCGATTGTTTCCCCGGTGTTGAAATAAAGGGCGGCGTTTGCTATTTCCTTTGGGATAGGGATAACCGCGGACTTTGCAAAGTAAATACGCACGAGGACGGAAAAATTATCTCTGTTGCAGAAAGACAACTGTTAGAAGAAAACAGAGATATTTTTATTAGATATAACGAGGCAATATCAATTTTACATAAAGTTATGGCATTGGGTGAACCGTCGTTCAGTGAAATTGTAAGCTCGCGTAAACCGTTTGGTTTGCCTACGAATTTTAATGCGATAGAAAAAAACGGCGTTACAAAAATTTACGCAAACAAGCAAGTAGGTTTTATAGGTGCGGACTTTATAATTCCGAAAAATGAGGAGTGGAAAGATAAGTGGAAAATACTCATTCCAGAAGCTATCGGAAGTGGCGACACTCGCACGGACAAGGTTAACCCGATAGTGGTCGGGGATAATACGATTTGCACAGAAACATATTTGGTCGTTGGACCTTTTGATACAAAGGAAGAAGCATTAAATTGTGAAACTTATATAAAAACCAAATTTTTTCACTTTATGTTAGGGCTTAAAAAGAACACCCAACACACAACAAAACAAGTTTATCAATTCGTGCCTATGCAAGATTTTAGAAATGAATCTATTATTGACTGGAAGTGTACTCCAACAGATGTTGACAATCAGCTTTTTAAAAAATACAGCCTAACATTATTAGATACACAATTTATAAAAGAATTAATTAAATAAAATTTTAATCTTTCTCAGAACTGGTTTTGGAAGAAAATCTTTAC
>CAMWIW010000007.1 GCA_947174415.1 uncultured Clostridia bacterium | reverse complement strand
CTATGGACATAAACGCCGCCACCAAGATCTGCACCGTTGTCGCTGATTTCACCGCCGTTCATCGTGAACAAACTGCCTCTTGTTAAATACACACCACCGCCACAATAATCGTTTGTAGTGCTCATTGTGAGGTTTTCTGTAATCGCGCCGCCGTCAATTGTTAATTCAGCCGACGTTGTTGCATAAATACCGCCGCCGTTATCATTAGCCGTGTTGCTCGTTATAGAGCCTCCCGTCATTATGAACTCGCCGCCATGGAGTATCACACCGCCGCCGTAACCTTCAGATTCATTGCTTGAAATTGCACCGCCTTTAATTGTTACCTTTGCATCTCTTGCAAAAGCACCTCCACCGGCTTCTGCATAGTTGCTGTCAATCACGCCGCCCGTCATTTCAAACGTGCCGCTATCGACATACACACCGCCACCAAACGTTGCAGTGTTGCTATTTACATTGCCGTCCGACATAGTAAACGTGCCGCCCGTTGTTACGTACACACCGCCACCGTCTTCGGTTGCCGTATTATAGGCAATTGATGTTCCGTCAAGCGTTAATTTGCCGCCCGCGACATAAATGCCCGCACCGTTTTCCGCAGTGTTTGCAAAGCTTGATGCCGTGCCGCCGATATAGCCGCCTTCCGCGATAAATTCGCCGTCGGCAACATATACGCCGCCACCGTAGGTTGCCGTGTTGTTGCGAACATAGCCGTCGGTTATTGTAAACGTGCCTTCGGAATATACGCCCGCGCCGTTTTCTGCGGTGTTTGCAAAGCCCGTGCCACCTATAGTGCCACCCGATAATACGAGGGTTGCGCCGTCTTCTACGTACACACCGCCGCCGTTAGTTGTTGCACTGTTGCCGCGGATTGTGCCGCCCAAAAGCTCGGCTTCTGCGCCGCTCGCAAGATACAAGCCCGCGCCGTTTTCAGCAGAGTTATTCTGGATATAGCCGACCGTCATCTTGAAGTAGCCGCCGTCCTCTACGTACACACCGCCGCCATTATCCGAGTAACCGCCGGATATATAACCCGTCGTACCGGAAATTTCAAGCGAGCCTTTTACGTAGAACACGCTGCCCTCAGCCGTAACCGAACCGAAGTTGCGGTTAATGGTATAGCCGTTAAGATTTAATATAATGTACGCGCCGTCGGGAAGATAGAGCGCACCGTTATCGGTAAAGCCTACGCCCGAACCGTCGCCGAATTCGCCGTTTGCGTCAGCACGCCAGGTTTCCGCAAGGACAAAGGTTACGGGTGTACCGTTCTTATCCAAGCTTGCCTGAACTGCTGCGTTCCATGCGTCTTCAAGGCTGATTTGAAGGTAAACTTCACCCGCCTGTATAACAACTATCGTACCGATAACGTCGCCGAAGAAGAAATCTTTTTCGGCATCACCGTTACCGTTAGCATCGAAACCGTCGGTAACTCTGCCCGTGCCGGTTACTCCTATTAATGCACCGTCATTCAACTTACCGATAACAGTTATAGTCTTGCCGTTATAAAGGTAAAGGTTGCTGTCCGAATCCTGCAGCTTGTTGCCGCTGATTACAGGTGTACCGCTTACCGAAAGCGTGCCGGCGTTGAAGTACACGCCGCCGCCGTTAGAGGTTGCGGTGTTGCCCGTTATCGAGCCGTTTGTCATAGTAACAACGCCGCCAGCCATATAAACGCCGCCGCCGAGAGCTGCGGTGTTCGCCGCATTGTCTTGCCCGCCGATTACGCCGCCGTTCATTTTGAACGTGCTGTTTGCACTGGCAGCAACAAATACCGCGCCACCGTTTTCGGTTGCCGTGTTGCCGGAAATTTCTCCGCCGTTAAAGTTAAACGTTGCGCCCGTAACGTATACTGCGCCGCCGCTATGTAACGCACGGTTTGCAGTAAGAGAACCGCTATCAACATTGACTATCGCGCTTGACGCTATATAAACAGCACCGCCATAGTTTGCTTCGTTGTTGATTATCGCACCTTTATCCGAAACGGTAAGAGTACTGCCTGTATCGGATACGTACGCACCGCCGCCGTTCTGACTTGCAACGTTAGTAGTTAAGTATGCATTGTCGTTAATTTCCGCAGTTGCACCGCTAAATACTGCTATGCCGCCGCCGGAAGTGGTTGCCTCGTTTTCGGCAAGGGTTGCCGAATTTGAAAGTATGAGAGAAGCAAAGTTTCCAGCTACGTATACACCGCCGCCAATAGTTGCGGTGTTGCCCGAAACCGAACCTGCCGTAATTTCAACGGTTGCCGAGTCGGTCGTGCCGTCAATGCGAATACCGCCGCCGTATCTTGCCGTGTTGTTAGCGTTAATTTTTGCCGTACCCGATACATTAAGCGTACCGCTTGATACGAACACGCCGCCGCCACCAGCACCTACATTTGCATCGGTTGCGTGGTTTTCGGTAATTTCACCGCCCGTTAATTCCGCCGAGCCGCCATGAATATAGATACCGCCGCCCGAAGAAGCCTCGTTTTCGCTTATAGTGCCTGCCGTCAAGTTGACTGTGCCCGCGTTGGAGTAAATACCGCCGCCGTGTACTGCCGTGTTAGACGTTATTTCAGCCGTGTCGGATATGTTCAATACTGCGTCGGTATTGAGGTAAATGCCGCCGCCGTAGGTTGTGGTTGCACCCGTTGCGGTATTACCCGTAATAGAACCGCCAGAGAAATCGAAGGTTTTTCTTGTATTAACATATACGCCCGCACCGGATTGCGCCGAGTTGCCGCTTACAGTACCATCGGTCATTGTAAACGGACCGTCATAGACATAAACGCCGCCGCCATTGCCAGCAGTGTTACCGCTGATTTCGCCGCCGCTTAAAGTGGTTACGCCATAAACGTATACGCCACCGCCGTTGACTGCATCATTGCCGCTGATTTCGCCGCCGTTCATTGCGAATGCAATACTTTCGGAAGCATATACTCCGCCACCAGAAGCTGCATTGTTTCCTGAAATTACACCGTTGTTCAAGGTGAACAGATTTCCGTCTTCGGCTTGTATACCGCCGCCGAACCAAGTTGCCTCGTTGCCGCTGATTTCGCCGCCGTTCATTAAAACGTTACCGCCGTACATATAAACGCCGCCGCCGTTATTTGCAGTGTTGCCGGAAATTTTGCCGCCGGTTATGTTGAGTTGTCCTTCGGAATAAACACCGCCGCCGTTACCGCTTGCCGCATTTTCGCGGATTTCGCCGCCACTGAGATTAAACGTGCCGTCTAAAAAGTAGACACCAGCGCCTTGTGTAGCTTCGTTTCCGTGTATTGCGCCGTCCGTCATTGAGAATGTGCCGTCTGCAACGTATACACCGCCGCCTAAACCGTTACTGTTTGCAATGTTAAGTGTGATTTCGCCGCCGCTCATAGTGAACGCGCCGCCCGCAACGTAAACACCCAAACCGTTTAAACCTTCGTTATCGTGAATGTTTCCGCCCGAAAGCCTGAAATCACCGCCGGCAACATAGACGCCTGCGCCGTTGTCTGCTGTGCTCTGGTATATTTCACCGCCGGTCATATTAAGGTTGCCGTTTGCAAGGTATATGCCGCCGCCCAAAGTAGCTTCATTCATTCTTAAAACGGCGTCATCCGAGACGGTTACCGTACCGCCGTTGACATAAATACCCGCACCGTTCACAGCATCATTTCCTGCACGAACGCCGATATTGCCGCCGGTAATAGTAAACTGTGATGAAGTGCCCGTAACGTAAACGCCGCCGCCGTTTTGACTTGCTTCGTTACTGTAGACGCTTCCGCCGCTCATTAAAACGTTACCGCCTGCCACGTATACGCCCGCGCCGTTTTCGGCTTCGTTGTAACGAATAGATCCAGCGGATACGGTTAAGCTGCCGTTTGCAATATACGCGCCGCCGCCGTAGGTTGCCGTGCTGTAGGTTAAGTTGCCGCCCGTCATTTCCGCCGAGCCGCCGTCAACGTACAAACCGCCGCCGTTATCAGCCGAGTTGGAGACTATGTTACCGCTAACAAACGTAAATCTGCCGCCGTTAACGTAAATCGCACCGCCGCTTAACGCTTCATTGTAAGAAACCTCTGCGCCGTCAACCGTTACAAATCCGCCGCCGTCAACGAAAATCGCACCGCCGAAGCTGGTTGCCGTATTTTTGTCAGTCGTAGTACCGCCAATCGTTCCGTCCGTAAGCGTAGCCGTGCCGTCTTTTACGTATACAGCGCCGCCGTTCTCGGCTTCGTTGCGCACAATCGTGCCGCCTTCCAAAATAAATTCGCCGCTTCCGTCAACGTAGATTGCGCCGCCGTAGCTTGCCACGTTGTCGCAAATCGAGCCGTTTTTGAGGGTAAGACTACCGCCGTAAATGTAGATTGCACCGCCGTTTTCCGCGTTGCCGCCCGTGATCGAACCGGTTGTATACGTATCAAGCACAAGCGTGCCTTCAACGCGCATAGAGCTGCCCGAAGTACCGTCTCTGTCTACGTTTTTACCGTTGAAGTCGAAGATTACGCTTGCGTGCTCGGGAACATAAATAAGTCCCGTGCCGTAGAAACCGACACCCGAACCGAATGCGCCGCTTTCAGGCGTCCAGTCGTAGAAGAGGATAAAGGTTTCGGTTGAATTGTTGTCTAAACTTGCCTGAACGGTTTCGTTCCAAGCAAGAACCATATCGTATCTTATAACGATTTCATTGTTAAGATACTGTAAGGTAAGTCCGTGGATATCCGAAGAGAAGTATCTTGCAATATCCGCCTGCGTGTGTCCCGCAGTAGTGAAACCGCTTGTCAGAACGAGGTCGTCGGTAGAATCGGTTAAAATACCTATCTTAGCTCCGCTTGTAAGCGCGCCGGAGAAAGTTATCGTGCTTTCAGTCTTGGTATAAACGTTATTTTCTACTTCGCGATAGGTGTTACCGTAAATGTACGGAGTAGCACCGAGTTTAAGCGAACCACCCGCAATGTACGCACCTGCGCCGTAAGGGGTATCCGCAACGTTACGTGTGATTTCACCTCCCGTTACGGCTGCAACACCGTCGCTGATATACAAACCGCCGCCGTAAGAAGTTGCAGTGTTTTCGGAAATTTCACCCGCAGACATATTGATTGTGCCCGCCATTACATAAGCGCCGCCGCCGTTCGGCGCGGTGTTGCCGGAAACGGTAGCACCGGAAATATTTATCGTCGCCTGATTGGTTGCTATACCGCCACCGCCGCGGGTTGCGCTATTTTCGGAAATTGCACCGCCCTGTAAGCTGACTTCGCCGTTAGTATAGATACCGACGCCGCCACCGTAGGTTGCCGCCGTATTGTGCGAAATCACGCCTCCGGTCATTGTGAAGTGTCCGCTGCCGCCTACGCCGCCGCCCCAGCCCCACTGCGAGCCGGAAGGATCGGAGTTCTGTGCAGAGTTATAACTGATAGTACCGTCCGACATAGTAAACGTGCCGCTGGGATTTACCATAACGCCGCCGCCGTTGCGGATAACGGTATTACCCGTACCCTCGCCGCCGATAATGCCGCCGTTCATAGCGAACGTACCGCCGTTTACGAACGCGCCGCCGCCGTAGGTTGAATTGTTAGAATAAATTTTACCTTCAGTTAAGGTTACCGTGCCGCCGTTAATGTACATACCGCCGCCGTAACCAGCTGTTGTAACGTTACTGATATTATGATGTATTGCAACGTTTTCGCCGTTTATATTGAGAGTACCGCTGTAATTCGATAAGCCGCCGCCCGAGGACGATGCGTTGTTATACAAAATCGCCGCCGTGCCCGAAAGCGTAACGTTGCCACCGTTGTTATACAAGCCCGCACCGTAAGTTGCGGTATTGTAAGAAACAGTACCGGCGGACATATTGAACGCGCCGCTTGCAATATACACGCCGCCGCCGTTCGCTGCATTATTAGCATAGGATGTACCCGTGCCGCCTATCGTGCCGCCCGTTATTTCCAACACAGCGTTTGCACCCGACATATAAACGCCGCCGCCACTCGCGGTTGCCGTGTTGTGGTAGATAGAACCGCCCGATAAAGTAACCGATCCGGATATATATAAGCCGCCACCGTAATTAGCGGAGTTATAGGAAATATTAGCCGTGTTAGACACGGTAAGACTGCGGCTTGCGTTTACGTACACGCCGCCACCGCTACCCGTTGCCGTATTATAAGATATAGTACCGGCCGATATGGCTGCCGCCGTGGAGCTGTTCAGACAAACGCCCGCGCCATTGGGCGCAGTATTGGCATAGCCGCCCCCGCCTATCGTGCCGCCCGTCATTCTGAACGTACCGCCGTTTGTATACACGCCGCCACCGTAGGTTGCCGCCGTATTGCTACGTAAATATCCGCCCGAAAGGGTGAACGTACCGCCGTTTGTATACACGCCGCCGCCTAAACCCGTCGCGCTATTGGGGTTTACGGCAGAGTTGCCCGTAACGTAACCGCTCGATATATTCAGCGCGCCGCCGTTCAGATAGATACCGCCGCCGGCATGAGTGCCGGGCGCACCCGTTGCCATGTTGCTTGAAACCGTGCCGCCGTTAAGGTTGAACGTACCGCCCGCTATGTACACGCCGCCACCGTATGAAGAGCTGTTGCTGGATGAGTTGGCTACCTGATTATTGCTTATACTGCCCGCAGGAAGATTGTAAGTGCCCGCGCGCAAATACACTCCGGCGCCCGTTGCAGTACCGTTCGTTGTAGCATAGTTATTGCTTACCGTATTGCGCTGGGTTATCGTGCCGTTGTAAAGGTATACGCCGCCGCCACCCCCGGGGGCGCTGTTATAAGATATAGTGCCGCCCGAAAGGTTTATCGTACCCGTTGAATTGACGAACACGCCGCCACCCTGACTTGCGCTGTTTTCATAACTCGAAGAGCCGCCTATAGTGCCGCCCGACTGGGTAAAGCTCGCCGAATTCGTAACGCACACTGCGCCGCCGTAGCTGCTTGCACTGTTGCTGCGCAGATTGCCGCTTGTCATATTGAACGTGCCGCTGTAAACCAACACGCCGCCGCCGACGTGGGCGCTATTATTGGATATGGTTACGTTGGTGTTATTTAAAGTAAATGTATAGTTACCTACGACAGCTACGCCGCCGCCGCCGGTGGAAGTGCTGTTGCCTGCGGTATTATAGGAAATCGTTCCTTTCGTAGGGGTCCAGCTATAGTCTAAGCACACGCCGCCGCCGTACTGCGTTGCATTGTTGGCGTTTTCGCTTGAACCGCCTATCGTGCCGCCGTTGAAGGTAAACGTACCGCTAAAATAAAACACGCCGCCGCCACGAACCGCCGTATTTGCGGCTACCGTACCGCCCGTAAAGTTGAAAGTACCCTTAACGTACACACCGCCGCCGTCGCCGCTTGCGCTGTTGTTGTTAATTGTGCCGGCGGACATATTCGTCGTGCCGCTATTGTTATACAACCCGCCGCCGTTAACGCTTGCTTGGTTATACTGTACTTTGACTGTACTACTGCTGGTAAGATTAACAGTACCTCCGTTATTATATATACCCGCGCCGTTTTGAGCTTTGTTCGGGTTGCCGCTTGATCCCACCGACCCGTATATGAAATCATACGTTGAACTACTGGATGATACATACACGCCGCCGCCGTTTACCGTCGCCGTGTTGCCGTAAATTGAACCGAAGGGCTGGGTCAACGTGCCGTTTGCAATATATACGCCGCCGCCGTTTGCTGCCGTGTTGCCGTAAATTTCAGCTCCGTTACCGCTTCCTCCGCCGATTGTAACGTCAGCACCGCTTGAAATATATATGCCGCCGCCGTTGTTCGACGCTGTGTTGTTATATACTTTTCTCGAGCTGGTTGATAAAGAGAAAGAAATGTTTGTGTGAATTCCGCCGCCTAATTTTGCGGAGTTATTGTAAATTTCAGTATAGTCGCCGATACTGAACGAAGTAGCCGCGTGAACGCTTATGCCGCCGCCATAGCCGTCGCCTTGGTTAGCTGTATTTGCGTAAATTTGCGCTTTTACAGAGGACGTGCCCGAAATGGAAACCGAAGTGGCAGCCTGAATGCGTATACCGCCGCCGTTGCGGTATGCCGTATTGTTATGAACGTTACCGCCCGTCATCTTGAACGTTCCGCCGTTTATGCATATGCCGCCGCCGTCGGAAGAAGTTCCGGTTGCGTCGTTATATTGGATATTACCTGCGGACATATTAAACGTACCGCTTGAAACGCGTACGCCGGCACCCTCTCCGCTTGTCGTATTATGGTGGCTCGTATGACCTATATATCCGCCCGTCATATTGAACGTTCCGCCGCTAACATTTACGCCGCCGCCGTTATTTGCAGTGTTGCCGTCAATCCAACCTGACGAAAAATTAGTTGTCCCGCCTATCAAATGTAAGCCGCCGCCATATTTTGCCGTGTTAAGGTCTATTTCGCCGCCCGAATGAGTAAACGTTCCGCCGTAAATACATACGCCGCCGCCATAGTCTGCCGTGTTGCCACTGCCCGACGTCCCTTCGTGTCCTACATAGCCGCCGGACTTAGTAAACGCACCGTCGTGTAAATATACGCCGCCGCCATAGTTTGTCGCCGTGTTGCCGTTTACATAAGCAGCAGAAGTTGTCATTTTAAACGTTCCACTGTAAATATATACGCCGCCGCCGTTTTTCGCCGCCGTGTTGCCTTCTCCTGATGCAGTTCCGCCGATACGCCCCGCAGACATGGTGAACGTACCGCCGCCTAAACCGACACCGCCGCCCCTCGAGTTTGTAACTTCGTTGCCGGTAATATAACTGTACGCGGTAGACATATTAAACGTGCCGTTGCTCCAGACGCCGCCGCCGCCGGTATTCGTGTAATTACCTGTACTGGACGTATTATCTCTTATTGTTGCCGGACTGCCACTTGTGCCCTTCATGTTAAACGTGCCGTCGCTGCCGACAAACACGCCGCCGCCGCTACCGCTTGTGGTATTACTATGAATCGTGCCGCCCGTCATGTTGAACGTGCCGCTCCAAATATACACAGCGCCCCCGCCGTTACCGGCAGTACAACCATATATCTGTGAACCATCGGACATATTAAAAGTACCGCCGCTTACAGCAACGCCGCCGCCCCAGCTTGACGCAGCTCCGCTATGCTGAATACTTGATCCGCCTTTAAGATTTAAGGTGCCGCCCGTACGCACATTAAACATTGTGTCAACCCCGCCGCTGACACGAAGAAATTGTATATTTCCGTTTAAAGTCAATGTCCCGTCTACTACTATACATCCGGCTGTAACGTTTATATATGAGCCAGTTGTCGAAACAATTTCAATTGACTTACCACTGTTGACAGTAAACGTCTGACTTAGCGTAAAAGAACCGCTAACCATAATCGTCCAAGAATTATCGGAACCGCTGTTACAAGTGTTAATTGCCTGCAAAAACGTCGATTGGGTGCTAACGCTGCTCGACCCAGTAGGCATTACCTCAACCTCGGGGTTGACGATTGTGCCGTCGTCCGAAGTTTCGCCGCCTAATATCGCTGTGGACGCGTCTTTTTCAGGCGCAACGATTTCCGCGGACGAACCTGTCGCCCCCGTTCTGTCGTTTGTTGAAAGTCCAAATATCGCTATTGCCGCGCAACAAAATAGCGTTGCGATAAGTATACATAATATACTCAGCTTTCCGTATCCTGACTTTTTCATAATTCATACCTCACTTGACCCGACGCTTTCAGCGGGGGCTTTTGTTTTTTGAATTTGATTTTTGTTTTTGCCGCCTTTTGCACACAAGGCAGCGTTTTACCACCATTATTTCACCGCCCCGCTCCTTACGGGACAAAACAAAAAGGTGTGCACCTTTTCGGTCCACACCATTTCAAAAAAAGCATATGAAAAAATTATTACAAAATCGTACACTGCGCCCTTGTGGGCTGTGTATATTCCGCAATATGGCTATGTAAATGAAATAATGTGGTATGCTAAGTATATCACTTGAATTTCAGAATTACAACTATATAAACGGAATTTTTTAAAATTTTTGTGAAAAAATCTTTGGTTTATTAAGCTATATTTGGGCACTTTTGCCAAAAATGTTAGTTTCTAACACAAATTTTGACAGTTTTTAACACGCATTTTGGGGGGTTTTCGACCAAAAACGGCTGAAAAAGCGCGTTTTTGAGGCTTTATTGCCACATATTACGGGGGGAACTGAAAAAACGCCGCGGACAAGCAAATTCCGACGGCGTTTTTGAACCGAAAATTTTCAATCGGGCATATTACGGGTGCAATTTTTTTCGACGCCATATATTGCGGGGGGTAATTTTCGTTACCAAAAAGGCGGGCAGTGAGAACACCGCAAAACTCAGTCCCCAGCCAAAAGCAAGCTGCAGCCATAGGGGGTAACCGAGCCCGTTTGCGATTAATCTGACCGCTTCGTAAAGCGTGAGAGAGATGAGCACGGCGGGGCTTAAAAATTTTACGGAGACCCCGAACGCGCGTTTGGGCATTTTTAATTTTTTTGTGAATCTATTTATTTCTTCACTGAGTTCGCCTGTTTTTTTGCTTGTGCCGATAATAAGACATTCGGCAATTCCCAAAATCAGTACGTTGTAAAAGTTGATAAATCTGTCGCTTACGTCCACTACCGTTGGCGCGGCGGTGGTAGCGAAAATCAGCGTTACGGGCGCGGCGCAAATACAGACGAGGACGGCAAGGCGCTTTTTGCGTTTGCCGCTACGTTCGGAATAAGGGTTTAAAAACGCCTCTAACATCGATACGGCGGACTGGATTGCCATCATTGCAAGCGAGGAATAGAACAGTACCCCCACCGCCGCGTTCAGCGCCGTGCAGCTTCCGAAGAGACGGCTTATTGCTACGGGATAGACGGCGAACGCCGTTATTATGCCGCTTGCGCCTATTTCGCTTTGCAGCCCGCAACCGTAGAGCGTTGTAAACAGAACCACCGACGCAAGCACCGAAACGAGGAAGTCTGCCGCGGCTATGGCAAGCGAACATTTGAAAATGTCAGTGCCTTCGGGAAGATACGAACCGTACGCGGGCATAATCCCCACGACGATTGAAAGCGAGAAAAATACCTGCCCCAACGCGGTAAGCCAAAGTTCGGGACTTGAAAAGCACGAGAAATCTGGCACGAACAGCGCAGCGAGGGCTTGGTTCGAGTTATTGTACAAGAGTCCGCGTATTGCAAGAAACACTAAAAGGGTTATCGGGATTGCCACTGTGAACTTTGCTGCCTTGGAAAGCGACTTAGCGCCGCCTTTAAGGCAAATAAACATTAATATCCACGCTACGAGAATACAACCCGCAACGAGGAAGGAAAAACCGCTTATGACACCGTCGTCCCTTGCATTAAGAATATTGTTGAAGAAAAAACCGCTTATTTCGGTGTCGGTGAGCGTGGGAGCGCTGATGCACATCGGAACGGCGGTTACGGCTGTTGCAATTATCCAACCTGCGAGTCCCGCGTAGATAAGCGCTGTAAATACGGAGTTTATGCAAGCCGCCCAACCGAAGCCTTCTCCTTTTCTTTTAAGGCTTAGCATACATTTGGGCGCGCCGCCCTTTATTTTTCTGCCTAAGGCGATTTCGGCGTTTAAAAGGGGCAAACCCAATGCGACGAGTGCAACTGAATAAATTAACAGAAAAGCACCGCCGCCGTATTTGGCGCAGAGTCCGGGGAAGCGCAGTGCGTTGCCCAAACCTACCGCCGCGCCTATGCTTGCAAGTATAAACCCGCTTTTCGATTGGAATTTTTCTGACATATTATATATATATTGTTATACGCGCGCCCGTATGTTTAAAAAGAAAACGCCGCCCGCGGGCAAAAAGCCCGCGGGCGGTTACGTTTGAATTGCGATTGATCGGTTCGACGGTGAGGCAATTAGTTAAGCGGAACGCTTACCGTTTGGATTTTTGGAAGAAAGCCTATGTACGGCGCAGTAGACCGTCGGCACGAGAAGAAGGGTAACGAGCGTACCTATTAGAAGCCCGCCGATAACCACTATGCCGAGAGGCTGCATAAGCTCGCTGCCCTGCCCTACGCCTATCGCCATCGGAATGAGAGCGAGAATAGTCGTCAGCGTGGTCATAAAAATAGGTCTTAAACGCACTTTGCAGGCTTCCTGCACGGCAGTGAAGTGCTCCATTCCCTCGTCGTGAAGCTGTTTAATCTTTTCGAGCATAACGATTGCATTGTTGACAACAACGCCCATTAACATTATCAATCCTATAAATGACACGACGTTAAGGCTCGTGCCCGTTATTACGAGCGCAACAAACCCGCCCGTAAAACTGAACGGTATACTTGCCATAACTATCAGCGGCTTAACCGCCGACGAGAACTGTACAGCCATTACCGCAAATAATAAGAAGAACGAAATCACGAGCGCAACCGCAAGCCCCTCGAACGCGTCGGTAAGATAGCTGGATATGCCGCTTGACTCGAAACCGTATCCCGCATACTCGGGGTTGGAAAGCACTTCTTTGGCAATGTTCTGCATTTGCTTCGACGCCGTGCCCGTATCCACTCCGTGCAACGCCGCCGACACGGAAATCATCTGTTTTCCGTTGGTTCTCCTTATGCAAGCCTCTACTTTTTTCTCGGTTACCCCGCATATATCCCTTAGTTTCACGGCTTTTCCGTCCCCGTCAGCACCAACGACGAAGTCCTTCAACGCCTCTACCGAGGGCACTGAATTTTCGTCGAACTTAACGTTCAAATCGTAAGTTGAGCCGTCAATCGTAACGGTGCATGCAGTATACGACGCAAGCCCTATTCTAAGCGTTAAAACAAGCGTCTGATAATCAAGTCCAAGCTCCGACATTTTCATTCTGTCAAAGCGCAAATCGAATTCCGTTGCCGTTTCAGTTGAGCTGTTCTTGACGTCGGTAAACTTATTTTCTTCAAGCTTTAAAGAAATTTCGTGGGCAATTTGCTTCAATGTTTCGCCGTCTTCGCCGACTATAGTTACAGACAAATCGTCAGCACCAGACATAAGAGACGCCACTACCCCGTCGATTTCTTTGACCGTAACAGTGCCGACGGGCTTATTTTCACTGTCAGTCAATGCACGGATTTTCTCCACGACCTTATCCGTCCCGCGGTTGGTATTGAGCTGAACTTTAATAAGCCCCGTATCTGTCAGGGCGAGAAGCCCCTGCTTACCGACGCTGACGGAAACGTAATCCACGTCGGGAATTTCACTTTGTATCCTTTGCGCAAAGGCGTAAACGTCGTCTTGGATGTCGTTCAAGTCCGCGTTTGAGCCGTAGGTCATATTAACTTCTATTTGCCCTTTATCGATAGAAGGAAGAAATTCCGAACCAGTCAAAAACAGAAGCCCGATGCTTGCGCCGAATATGACTACGGCGGTCAAAACGGTTACGAGTTTTTTATTTAATACTTTGGGAAGAAGCTTGCCGTAGAAATTCGATATAGCGTCCATTATTTTGGACTGCCTCAACACGGCAAGTTTTTCTTTAAACGGTTTTTTGTCGGGAATTTGCGTTTCGTTGGCACATATATCGGGGTCTACGCAAATTTGCGCATTTTCAGCCGATTTTGCCGTCAAAAGCGTGTTTTCTTGAATTGCCCCCGTAATATGTGCCGTTTTCGAGGCTTTTTCTTCATAGTTTTGAGGCTGCTCGCCCGTAATCGAAGCTGATAATCTTCCACCCTTTAAAAGCCGCTTTTTGCCGCCAAAGAGAGCGTAAAGCGCGGGAATAACGGTTACTGCAACAATCAGCGAGAACGTTAACGACCATATAACCGCCCAACTTAAATCCGTGAAAATTTCGCCCGTGAGCCCGCCCGAAAAGATAATGGGAATGAATACGCACACCGTTGTCAGCGTTGAACCGAACAATGCGCCGCCAACCTCAGTCGTACCGTCAACCGCCGCCTCAAAGGCGGTTTTGTCTTTGTCGCGGTGCTTGGATATACTTTCTATTACGACGATACTGTTATCCACGAGCATTCCTATACCTACGGCAAGCCCGCCTAGGGAAACCATATTTAAGGTTATGCCCATAAGAAACAGACAGATAAGTGCGGCAAGCACTGAAAGCGGCATAGTTATTGCAACGATTAGCGAGGTGCGGACCTTCTTTAAAAATACGAAGATTATAAGAACGGCAAGAGCGCCGCCTATAAGCATACTGACAAGGACGTTTGAAATACTGTCCGAGATAAACTCCGATTGGTCGTCTAAAAGAACCACGTTAGCGCCGTTTGCTTCCGCTCCGGCAAGATATTCGGCGTAAACCTTTTTTACCTCGTCCACCACACGGGAAGAATTTGCGCCGTTAGATTTGTAGACTTCGATTATCGCACCTTTGACAATCGTTGCAGAACCTCCGCCGAAGTAGACGTAAGATGAAAAAGTTCGAACTGTGTTAACGTTGGCTACTTCAATCACCTTGACAACTTTTTCGCCGCCTACCGTGTCTGAAAAGTCGGTATCCATTATAAAGCCGAAAAGCTGTTTGGAAAGTCTGAATTCGAAAACGCCCGCCAAGTCAAGACTTGTATACAGTTCGTCCCACTCGTCGGCGGTAAACTCTTCTCCGACTTCGCCGCGGTATTCGATAAGGCGCTCCATATTTTCTTCATAGCTGTCGCTTCTTACAAAGGCAATGAACGTGGGCGAAGTGATTATGGGGTGCTCGCTTGAAAGCTCCGTTGCGGTAAAAAGAAGGGCACATTCTGCGTCCGTGGGATTGTAATTATCTCCCTCTTTTTCTTTTTTGTCTGCTATGTTTTTAAGCCCCGTTGCCGAAGTTTTTTTGGCAAATTCGATATTATTATTTACAGTGGTTATATCGCTTTCGGCAAGGTTATTATAGTCGTATACCCCAGAATATACTTGAACGAACCGCGTTTCAAGCACAAAATAGTCCTCTGTCGAAAGCTCGTAAAACTCGTCGGGATTATAGTCGTCTTTCTTTTCAAGATAACTTTCACGGAAGTCGATTATCAAATCGATTTTGCCGTCGCGTACGACTTTTAACATATCTGCGGTCAGGTAATCGGCAAACAGCGGGTACGCGGCTTTTATATCTTCTGCAAGGTCGTCTATTTCGTCATCGTCCTTGCCTTCGACTTGCTTTGAAATTTCGCTGTAAATTCTGCTGCTTTTGAAGCTCTTTAACTGCTCTGCGGTATAGTTGCCCGCAATATTCATATAAGTTTTAAGTCGAGATAAGTCGTCTACCTCTTCTGCGCTCATTTCGTCGATTTGTTGCAAAACGGCAATTACGCCTTCTCCCAAATCTTCGCGCAGTTTTTCCAACTCTTCTACCGTGCTGTCCTCGTAGTATCCCATAACCTGCTTCACAGACGATAAGAGCGCGACAAGCGAAGAGGGAAGTTTTAGCGGCATATTCTCAATATCTTCAGCCTTGGCAACGTCCGAATTGTTGCGGATCTGAACAGTTCCGCCCTCCTCTGTCAGGTTGCCGAGAGGCAAATCCAACTCCCCGTAAGAGAACGCCTGCACGAGAAGTGGCGCAATAAGTTCAAGTCCGATAAATGGCGTAACTTCGTAAGAAATTTCCGCACCGCCCTTTATTTCTACGCTTTCAACGCCGTCAATAGCGGAAATTTTCGCCGCAATAGCTTCTGCCGACGAATACGCGTTTTTAAGCCTGTCGTCGTCCGTTTCCCCTATTTCGGAAGTAACCGAAAGAGTTGCAAGCGCTTCTGCGTTGAGGTCAATGTCGTAAACCGAAGTGATTACGCTGTCTGGCAAATCGATTGAAGAGAGTTTGTTTTGAATATCGGTTTTCTTGTCCGTAGTGTCAGTTCCGTAATCGAATGAAAGCACAACCGCAGATAAATTGTCGTAAGAATAGCTGTCTACGCCCGTTATTCCGCTTATGGAAGAAAGTCCGTCTTCCAGCTTTTCCGTAACGTCCTTTTCTACCGATTGCGCACCTACGCCGGGGTAAATTACCTGTACGCAGACCATAGGAATACTTATATCCGGCAAAAGATTTACGGACATTTTAGTCGTTGAATAAATTCCGAAACCTAAAACAAAGATGACGATAAGAACTATCGCCACCGACTGTTTTATTATAAATGAAAAGAATTTTTTCACTCCGTCTCCTTGAAATTAAATCATACTTGAAAGTATCGCAAGACTTGCGGCTACGTCAATATTTCTTACGATTGCCCCGTCTTTTACTTTAAGCAAAACGGGCGCAAAGTTCAGAATTTTCATTACGCCGCAGTCCACGAGCGTATCCGCAACCGCCTGAGCTTCGCGCGCGGGTACGCACAAAACCGCAAGACGGGCATTCAATTCGCCTATCTTTTCTTTGGCGTTTTTTGCGTCAAAAATGGGTTTACCCCCCACATATGTGCCAACTTTCGCACTGTCGCTATCAAAAGCGGCGACTATTTCTATGCCGTAATTTAAAAACCCGCCGTACGATAAAAGCGCCTTGCCGAGTTCGCCTGCGCCGATTATAACAGCTTTCTTTTTATCATTACAGCCGAGGTAATCTTCAAGGGCGGCTATAAGCTCGCCGCACGAATAACCGACGCGGGTTCTGCCTTGTGCAGAAGTATAAGCCAAATCTTTTCTTACAAGCACCTCGCCCATTCCGAGAGCGCGCGCAATCGCACCGGACGAAATATAGCCGTCCGACGTAAGGGTTTTCAGATAATTAAGATAAACGGGCAGCCGTTGAAGGCTGGTTACGGGAATGTCGCTTTTCATTTTTCACCTCTTTACCGTTCCATAGCGGCAGCGGCTGCACCGTAGCCGCCCGCTCTGTTGCCGAGGGACGCACACTCTATTTTTACGGGTGCGTAGTCGGCTGTGCCGAAAAGTTCTTCGTTAACGAGTTTTTGTAAAGGTATTATAAGTCGCGAGCCTTGCGCCGCCACTCCGCCGCCGATTAAAATTACTTCGGGGCGGAAAATGTTCGCAATGTTAGTTATGCCGCAAGCGAGGTATTTTAAGTACCAATTTACGACGAGGCGTGCCGTTCTGTCGCAATCCATATATTCGAACGCCGTTCTGCCGTCTGCGGTAGAATACGAATAAGTTTTCCACATTTCGGAAGAGGTGTCCTCTTCCATTGCCCATTTGGTTCTTGCGGTTAAAGCGCGTGCCGAGCAGTAAGCTTCGAAACAGCCCCTTCTGCCGCACGAGCACATATTTCCTCCGCGCTCGATTACCATATGGCCTAATTCCGCTCCTGCGCCTTTATTGCCCTCGAACAGCTTGCCGCCAATAACTATTCCTCCGCCCACGCCTGTGCCGAGAGTTATAAGTACGCTGTCCGAATATCCCTTGCCTGCACCGAACCTGGCTTCACCGAGTGCGGCGGCGTTTGCGTCGTTCAAAACTTTAACTGACACTCCAAGGCGTTTAGATAATAGCTCTTTAAGGGGATAATTTTTCAACTTTAAATTGCCCGCAAAGACCACTGAACCGTTTTCGTCTATAGTGCCGGGGCAACACACGCCTATTCCGCTTAACTTGGAATACGTTTTGCCCGAGTGAAGAACAAGTCTGTCCGCAAGCTCTTCAATACAGCCCAAAAGCTCTTCGCCGACGCGGGTAGGAACAGCGTCCTCACAGATTATTTTCCCCGCTTCGTCAATTACAATTCCTTTAACCGTCGTCCCACCGACGTCGAGCCCCATATAATACATAGCTATCCCCCATGTCTTTTATACTAACATTATATAGTTTAAAAGCCGACCCGTCAAGAGCAATAGTAAAAATATTACTTAATAACGAAATTTAAAAAGGCACGCTTTAAAGCGTGCCTTGATTACTTTGTACCCGTTGAACCGAACCCGCCGCCGCCGCGAACGGTATCGGATAGCTCGGACTGTTCAATGAACTCCGCCGTAAGATAGGGCGTTATGACGAGCTGTGCAAGCCTTTCGCCGACGGCTACGGTTTGGGCGACTTCCGAATGGTTGTGCAAAGCAACCTTAACCTCGCCGCGGTAGTCGCAGTCAACTACGCCGACTTTGTTTGCGGGCGCAAGCCCTTTTTTAGTCGCAAGCCCGCTTCTTGCATAAATAAGTCCCGCATATCCGAGGGGCAATTCCATTGCAAGCCCCGTAGGTACGAGCACCGTTTCGTGCGGGTTTATGGTCAAATCTTCTTCGATACAAGCATACAAGTCTGCGCCGGCGGCAAATTCGCTGCCGTAAGTGGGCAAAATTGCCTTATCGTTTAGTTTTTTTATGTTAACTTGCATTTTTTTAATCTTAGAGCCGTGAATTTTTACACTGTTTTTCATTGGTATTTTCCTTGTTAAATTGCGTTAGTTGCGGCATATGTGGCGGTTAAACCACGGTTTCCTCGTCCCAAAGAATAACTTTGTCTTCCTTTAAAGAGGGTTTAATCAGTATAATTCTCTGGTTTGAAGAGCCGCGGAATTTCAGATTTAAATCCTTTAATTCTTCAACGAATTTGCCGTCCACTAGAACGTCAAGACAGTTGAGCATACGCATTACCGTAGAGACGTCTCCGAGCTTGCCCGTTAGCAAATCCCTTTCGTAGTCGTAGCCTGTAAATGCCCAAAAAGATTTTGTAGGGTACGCCTTTCTAAGTTTTTCCAAAAAGGGAGCTAAAACCGCTTGGTTTTCGGGCTCGAACGGGTCGCCGCCGAGAAGCGTAAAGCCCTTTATGTAATCGGGTTTAAGCCCGTCAATTATTTTCTTTTCAACGTCTTTTGTAAAAGGCTCGCCGTAGTTAAAGTCCCAAGTTTCGGGGTTAAAGCAATTCTTGCAGTGGTTTCGGCAACCCGAAACGTACAGAGAAACTCTTACCCCCGGTCCGTTGGAAACATCGTACCATTTTATTGTAGCATAGTTCATAAACGTTACCGTTTATCCTTGTATTTTAATTGCCCGCACAGCGTTCAAATCAAACAAAAAACGCTTTATTTGAGGCATATGTGGGCATCAATCGTCTATTAAAGGTGTAAAACGCGCGACTTAATTTCCTTGGTCTTACCCACGTTCCAGAAGTTTTCGCCAAGGTAACCGCAGGTGCGGCGGGTTACGTTCATTTTGCGTTGGTCCTTGTTGTGGCAGACGGGGCACTCCCACTCGTTGTCCTCGTTAATTACGATTTCGCCGTCAAAACCGCAAACGTGGCAGTAGTCCGATTTGGTGTTGAATTCCGCGTACTGAATGTTGTCGTAAATAAAGCGAACGACGTCTTCCATAGCGGTAAGGTTTTGGCGCATATTTGGAATTTCAACGTAGGAGATTGCGCCGCCCGAAGAAATCTTTTGGAATTGACTTTCGAAGTTGAATTTTGAGAAGGCGTCGATATTTTCGCGCACGTCTACGTGATAGCTGTTGGTATAATAGCCCTTGTCGGTTACGTCCTCGATAGTGCCGAAACGCTCTTTATCGATTCTTGCAAAGCGGTAGCACAGACTTTCCGCAGGCGTGCCGTAAAGTCCGAAACCGAGCCCCGTTTGCTTCTTCCACTTCTCGCAATGTTCGCGGAGCGAATTCATAACTTTAAGCGCAAATTTCAAGCCCTCTTCGGTAGTGTGGGAAACGCCTTTTACAAGCTTTGTAACTTCGTAGAGCCCTATATATCCCAAAGATATCGTGGAATAACCGTCCAAAAGGTACTTGTCGATTTTCTCTCCGCTTTCAAGCCGCGCTATTGCGCCGTACTGCCAATGCACGGGCGAAACGTCGCTGGTAACGCCCATTAACGCGTTGTGGCGGCACATCAAAGCTTCGAAGCAAAGGTCGAGTCTTTCTTCCAGAATTTCCCAGAACTTCTTTTCGTCGCCTTTTGCAAGGATACCGCATTGAGGAAGGTTAATCGAAACAACGCCCTGATTAAACCTGCCCTCGAATTTATAGTTGCCGTTTTCGTCCTTCCAAGGCGAAAGGAACGAGCGGCAGCCCATAGGCGAGAAAACGTTACCCTCGTAATACTCACGCATTTTCTTTGCGGAAATATAGTCGGGGTAAAGACGCTTGGAAGAGCACTTCACCGCAAGCTTCGTTATATAGTCGTATTTGCCGCCTTTAAGACAGTTGTTTTCGTCCAATACGTAAATGAGCTTAGGGAACGCAGGGGTTACGTAAACGCCCTTTTCGTTCTTTATGCCCTGATAACGCTGTTCAAGAATTTCTTGAATTATCATAGCGTTTTCTTCGATGTACTCGTCCTTTTCGTCGAGATACAAAAACAGCGTTACGAACGGCGATTGTCCGTTGGTCGTCATAAGCGTGTTAATCTGATATTGAATAGTCTGAACGCCCGCCTTTAACGCCTCCTTGACGCGCATATCCACGAAGTGCTTTTTCGTTTCGGCGTTAAGAGTATTTCCGAATTCTTCCTCGCACTGCTGAACGTACTTATTTTTGGTGCGTCTTAAATATTTTCCGAGGTGCGCGATATTCACAGACTGTCCGCCGTACTGCGAAGATGCAACCGACGCAATAATCTGCGTAGTTATGGTACAGGCCGTCTGGAAAGACTTGGGGCTTTCAATCATCTTGCCGTTCATTACAGTGCCGTTTTCGAGCATATCCTTAATATTAATAAGGCAGCAGTTGAAAATGGGTTGAAGGAAATAGTCGGCGTCGTGGAAATGAATTGCGCCGTCTTCGTGAGCCTTTGAAATATGCTCGGGAAGAAGAATACGCTTAGTCAAATCCTTTGACACTTCGCCCGCGATAAGGTCGCGCTGAGTGGACGCAGTACGGGCGTTCTTGTTGGAATTCTCTTCCATTACGTCCTTGTTGGAGTTCCTTATAAGCGAAAGAATACTCTCGTCCGTGGTGTTTGCCTTACGGATTAAAGCACGCTCGTATCTGTACAGAATGTAAGCTTTCATGAGCTGGTATTTCTGAAGCTCCATTAACTTCTCTTCTACCATATCCTGAATATCCTCGACGAGAACTCTCATTCTGTGGCGGGACGCGATATCGTCTACTATAGCCTCGATTTGCGCATCCGTAATTCTGTCCTCGAAGTCCACGGCAGAGTTAGCCTTGCCGATTGCAACCGCAATTTTCTTCCTGTCGAATTCGCACGTCGTGCCGTCCCGCTTGATAACCTTCATATAAGTTTCCTCCGAATGGTGCAAGTATAAACAATTCTATCACTTATTTTGTGGTTTGTCAATACCCGCTTATACAATATATTGTGTAAAAAATAAAAAAATTACTTTTAACGCCGTGCCTCCTTCAAGGGCGCAGCAAGGACAAGTATAATACTTAGGACAAGCCGTGTCAAGTGTTGGGGCACAATATCTTGTATGAAAATTTTTAACGCCATAACTATATGTTGTATATGAAAATTTACATTTTTCGCGGTTTTTCGCTTAAAACGATATTAATCGGATAAACGAATAAGCCCGACGCGCGGCGCGCGTCGGGCTTGTATTTAAAAATCAACAAAACTTTTTGAGGTAAGACAAATCGAGCTTCCATTCGGGAATAAGGTTTCGCCTGCGGTGCGCCTCGTTCGCCTCGCCCAAAGCTTTGCGGTATTCAGAATAAGAACAGCCGTTAACTTTCATAAAATGAGCCGAAGCGCGCTCCTCTCCGCCCATTAAAGTCGTTCTGCCTATATGAATAACTTCGTGGCAATTTTTGCACACTGCAATAACCGTTTTAAGCTTCTGAACGGCGTTCTTTTCGTCGTATTCCCACTGCTCGTGAGCCTCTAATCGGGGCGATACACCCCCACATATGGCGCATTTACCGCCTGCCCTGGCGTACGCTTCCTTACGGACGACGTCCCACTGCGCGGGCGTTAAAATGCTTCTTAAATTGCTGTACCAACAGCTATCGGGCACAAGTTCGAAATTGAGTTTCATAAATACATTATACCGCAAATTGAGATTATTTTCAATAAAAACTTGACGGATAGGTCAACGTGATTTAAAATATAGTTATGCCGAATTTAAATACCGAAGAAATTAAAAAACTAAAAAAGGGCGAGCTCTGGGGACTTATTGCTCTGATTTGCGCGGGAATTGTCTGCGTTGCGCTTTTCGTTGTGTTCGCGGTTGCAATAGCACTTTCGGATAACGGTTTGCGCATTTACGGCTCACTGCTGTGTATCCCTTTGGGTGTTTTTACGGCGGTTGCCGCCGTATGCAATCTTAAATACGGCAAAGCGCTTGACCGCATCATTAAAAATTACGTAAGAGACGTTTTTATCGAGAACGTTGCACTTATGCACCCCGAACGGGACAGCCTTACTTATTTTATTTCAAACGATGGTTGGATTTTCTCAGTCAGAACAAACAACTTCAAGGAGCAGATAATTTTTGATTTTTCGGCATTCGGAAGGCTTTCTCTTATAAGAAAGGCATCAATTACCACAGCGATAATAGAAAAGTTGGGCTCAACGTTCTGCCGCCTTATCGAACGCGGCGGCAAGTACAAATCGGTTGCTTATTCGGTATTCAAAAACGGGAAACAAGGCAAAACCGTTTATATTATCGAAAACGGCGCACCTGACAAAAAAGCATATAAAATTTATCGGAAACAGAAGTGAAACGGGCAGTTATTCTGACAAATGCATATTCTACGTTGCCCACGGGGCTGAACCAAGCCGAACGGCTTAAATCCGAGTTCGAACGCTTAGGCGTGAGTGCGGAGATAAGGCGTAACGGCTTTTTTGCAAGTCTTGATAAGGACGGCACGGTTATTAACAATTTTTGCGGATACGATTTTTGCGTGTACTTGGATAAGGACAAATACACCTCTGCGATATTGGAAAAGTCGGGCTTGCGGCTTTTTAACAGCCACGCCGCAGTGCGGGTTTGCGACGATAAAGCGGAAACGCACCTTGCGCTCGCGGGGCAAGGTATACCTATGCCGCCGACTGTTGCAGGGCTTTTATGCTACGATGCAGGGGCGTCGGTGCGGTCAAACGATATCGACTTTATTGCAAGGACTTTGGGCTATCCCGTTATAGTTAAAGAAAGTTACGGGTCGCTCGGCAAAGGTGTCTACAAGGCGGACGACAGACATGAACTCGAAGTTCTTTGCGAAAAGCTGAAACTCGTTCCTCACCTTTTTCAGAAATTTATATCTACGAGTGCGGGCAAAGATTTACGCGTAATTGTAATCGGCGGCAAGGCAGTAGCCGCAATGCAAAGAAAATCGGATACGGATTTCCGTTCAAACTTAGAGCTCGGAGGCACGGCAAAATCCGCTGAAATTGACGAAAGACTGCGGGATATATGCGAACTAACGGCAAAAACGCTTAATCTCGATTACTGCGGAATTGACGTTTTATACGGCGAAAACGGGGAGTATTTGGTGTGCGAAGTAAACTCCAACGCCTTTTTCGGAGGGATAGAGAGGGTTACAGGCGTTAATATTGCACGGCTGTACGCAGAATATATTTGCACTAAAATATACGGTTAGTGCCCATATATGCTTGAAATAACGCTATTTTGCATAATTTGCGGCGGCTTGCAAAAGCTATGTATATGAGCAAGCGTAAACAAAACAAAATGATTGAGGACATATTTGAACACTGTGCCAGCGCGAACGAGTGCACGGGGCTGTTTCAAAAGGTTTCTCTCGACCCCGACGAGGTCAAAAAATTTCACGAAATGTATAATAATATTGACGGCAAAAACAGTATTGAGTAAACGTTCCGTTTAATCACGTGTCTTAATTGCGATTACGGAATAATAAAACAAGCCGCCCGCGGAGAAATCTCTGCGGGCGGCTGATTTTTTACAATTTATAACGTCGCTTTTCTGACTGCTTCACGCCAACCGTTTAAAAGGGTTGCCCTCTCTCCTTCGTCCATATAGGGGGTAAAGACGCGTTCGACTTCGAAGTTCTTTTTTATCTCTTCTATTCCGCTCCAATAGCCCGCGTTCAGCCCCGCAAGGTACGCCGCACCGAGGGCGGTCGTTTCCGCAACCTCGGGACGCACGACGGACAGATTTAATACGTCAGACTGGAACTGCATAAGAAAATTATTTTTACATGCGCCGCCGTCCACGGCAAGGCGGTTAATTTTGATGCCTGCGTCTTTTTCCATTGCCTGAACCAAATCGCAAACCTCGTACGCAATGCCCTCCAAGGAGGCGCGTATGATATGCTCGCGCGTAGTGCCGCGCGTTATGCCCGTTATAGTGCCTCTTGCCGAGGCGTTCCAATATGGCGCGCCCAATCCTGTTAAGGCGGGCACGAAGTATACCCCTCCGCTGTCCTTGACCTTTACTGCCTGCGCCTCACTGTCGTCTGAAGACGAAATAATTTTCATTTCGTCCCTTAACCACTGAACTGCCGCACCTCCGACGAATACCGAGCCTTCGAGAACGTAACAGGGCTTGCCCTCTGCCGTTGCACCGAGGGTTGTAACCAAACCGTTTTGGCTTTTGACAGCCTTATCCCCCGTGTTCATTAAAAGAAAGCAACCCGTGCCGTAAGTGTTTTTTACGTCCCCCTTTTTAGTGCAAAGCTGCCCGAAAAGAGCGGCTTGTTGGTCGCCGACTACCCCGCAAACGGGAATGGGCGAGCCGAATAGTCTTGCGTCCGTACAGCCGTAAAGGTGGCTTGAAGGGTGAACTTCGGGCAGCATAGCCGCAGGAACGTCAAAGAGCCTCAAAAGCTCTTCGTCCCACTTTAAAGTGTGAATATTAAAAAGCATAGTGCGGCTTGCGTTGGTATAGTCGGTTGCAAAAATTTTACCCTTTGAAAGCTGCCATAAAATAAAGGTATCCACCGTCCCGAAAGCAAGCTCTCCCCTCTCGGCGCGTTCACGCGCGCCGTCCACGTTATCCAAAATCCATTTTATTTTAGCTGCGGAAAAGTACGCGTCAGGCACAAGTCCCGTCTTGTTGTAGATTTTTTCGGCAAACCCGTCCCGCCTTAATGCATCGCAAAATTCCGCGCATCTTCTGCACTGCCAAACGATTGCGTTATATACGGGCTTACCCGTTTTTTTATCCCACACGAGCGTTGTTTCACGCTGATTGGTTATTCCGATAGCCGTAATATCCTGTGCGGAAAGTCCCGCTCTTATCAGGGCTTCGCCTATTACAGCCACCGTAGACCCCATAATATCCTGCGGTGAATGTTCTACCCACCCTGCTTTAGGGTAGATTTGCGGAAACTCCTGTTGCGCGCGTGAAACAATTTTCCCGCGCTTATCGAATATAATTGCACGGGTACTCGTAGTGCCTTGGTCAAGGGCAAGTATACACATTTTTTACTCCTTTTTGCCGCCTTTTGAACGGGGCTTTTCTTCCGTGCCCCGTTCTTCCTTTTCACCCTCTTCGGCAAGTGCTTTTAGCATTTCTTCCACTTGTTTATCGGTCATTTCCTCGCTCGTTCTTGCAAGCCGCCCGTAGGCAAGCTTATCGTGATGAATGGTCATAAGCTCCTCCGTTAGCGCAATTATAACATATTTATTTTGAGTTTTCAACGGCTATTTATAAATAGAAACGGCTCTCGGTGCTCCGAAAGCCGTTACGTTTAAATTTCCCAAATTTCCTTAGCGTATTCTTTAATAGTTCTGTCGGAAGAGAAGTACGCCGAATTCGCCGTGTTTTTAAGCTGCTTTACCGCAAACGCTTTTTTATCTTTATAATCTCTGTTGATTTTTAAAAGCGTTTCGACAAAGCTCTGCAAGTCGTACAGCACGAAATAGTTATCGGGCTTATGCCAACTTGCACCCACCGTTAAACTTTCGTAAAGCTCTTTGAAACAGCCCGTACCGCCGTCGGAGAAAGTTCCGTCGATAAGGCTTTCAACCGCCGCCTTGTGCCGCGATAAATATTCTATCGGGTCGTAGCCGTCCTGTTTAAGTTTCTCTATTTCGTCCACTTCCGCGCCGAATATATAATTGTTTTCTTTGCCCGCAAGCTCTACGATTTCTATGTTCGCGCCGTCCATCGTTCCGCAAGTAACAGCGCCGTTCATCATAAATTTCATATTGCCCGTGCCGCTTGCCTCCAACCCCGCAGTGGAAACTTGCAGGGATACGTCAGTGCCGGCAACGATTTTTTCGGCGTACGAAACGTTGTAATTGCGAACGAATACGACCTTTAAAAGTCCGTTAGTATCTCCGTCCGAATTGATTTTTGCCGCTATCTCGTTAATGAATTTGATTATAGCTTTCGCCCGCTTATATCCCGGCGCGCTCTTAGCCCCGAAGATAAATACGGAGGGCGCAAAATCCTTGATACTTCCGTCTTTTAGACCGTTGTAAATTTCGAGAATAGCAAAAGCCGTCATAAGTTGGCGCTTATACTCGTGCAGTCTTTTGACCTGCGAATATGCTATAAATTCCTGAGGAATTTCTATATTTTCGTGCTGTCTGATATAGTCGTAAAGCTGCCTTTTTTTCTCAGCCTTAACCGTGATAAATTCTTGCGTTATATCTTCGATACGGGCGTTCAGCTCGCTTAACTCGGCTATATCCCCGCGCCAACCGCTTCCTATCGTTTTATCCAACAGCGCGGAAAGCTCGCTGTTGCAAAGCATAAGCCATCTCCGCTGGGTGATGCCGTTCGTCTTGTTTTGGAACTTTTCGGGGAAGTATTTATAAGCTGTTTTAAACAGAGCGTGTTTCAGAATTTCGGTATGCAATCTTGCAACGCCGTTTACCGACTTGCCCACGTAAACCGCAAGGTTCGCCATTGAAAAGCCGTAAGGAGAATACGACGACATCGCCGTAACCTCTTCTTCGGAGCATTTGAGGCTCGCAAGCTCTTCCCTTTGCCTTAAATTGATTTTAATCAATACCGAATAAATATCGGGCAGAATTTTCTTCACAAGCTCGGCGTTCCAACACTCCAACGCTTCGGGCAAAACCGTATGGTTGGTGTATGCAAACGTCTTCTTTGCGACTTCCAAAGCGTCGGAAAAACTTACTTTATATTCTGCCGTAAGTATCCTGATAAACTCCGCTATCGCAAGAACTGGGTGGGTATCGTTGAGCTGAATAGTGTTGAAGTCGGAAAAGTTATCAAACCTTTTGCCGTGCTTTTTTATATGTTTTTCTATGAGCTCGCCAACAGCCGCCGCGGAGAAGAAGTATTCCTGCCTGAGCCTTAACAGCTTGCCCTCTACGGTATCGTCGGCGGGATACAGATATTCGCTGATTTTACGCGCCTCTTCACTGCCTTCGGCTTGCCATAATCTTAAAGTATTAACACGCTTGCCGAACACGGGCATATCGTAAGGCACTGCCGTAACCATCATATCCGCAAACTTTATTGAACGGGCTTCGCTCTCTTTACGGACGGACCACGGGTCGCCGAAGGATTGCCAATCATCGGGAAGCTCTACCTGAAAACCGTTCTCTATTGCCTGTTTAAATAGACCGTATTTATAGCGTATTCCGTAGCCTTGCAGTGGAAGTCCGAGCCCCGCCGCGGAATCGAGGAAGCATGCGGCAAGCCGTCCGAGCCCGCCGTTACCCAAAGCCGCGTCCTCTATCTCTTCGAATACGTTGATATCTATACCTTTGTTTGCAAGCACCTTACGCGTTTCTTCCAAGACGCCGAGTTCCATTAGGTTATTAAAAAAGCTCCGCCCTATTAAAAACTCCATCGAAAGGTAATACGCGTTTTTTTCTGCGGGTTTGCCCGCATTACTCAGTCCGTAGCTTAATGCAAGCGCGGAAATCTCGTTATACAGTTCTACCGTTGATTTTCCGACGGCATCGATTTTTTCTAATTCGTCAGTAAATTGTTTTTTGTCCATAAGTTTAAATTATTTTAATCTCCCGTTCGGTTTCCACTACGCCGATTTTTTCAAAATCGGGTAAGAGGTATACGTTACCGTTATATTCCGTTTCCGTTTTGACGTATACTGTATTTTCGCCCACTTTGCACTTCAAGAACTTTTCCTTGCCGTAATCGAGAGTTTCCTCCGCCACCGCAGCAATACCGCTGTCGGTAAAGTGCAGGTCGCAAACCCCGCATTCTAACTTTAAAGGCGCGCTGAACGCTTTCTTTATGCCGAGAGCCGCAAATATCTTCTGCGACGCATCGTCCGAGGATTTGAAGAATGCACCCGCAACGTTGAACCCGAAAATTGCAGTCTTTTTATTTTTGACTTTGCCGTTTGCTTCAACCTTTTCAACCGTCTTACGCTTTTCGAAAGTGCAGTCAAATCTGTTAATTTCGGGCATAGGCGAAACGACGTTTTCGCCGTTCGAAATTATCGTTATCTTCTTTAAATCGACGCCGATGTTAACGGTTTTATCCCCGATTAACGAGGGGGCAACGGCGTACAGGCGTTTGCCGCCAAGCATTAAAGCGAGCAGATTGACGCCGTTGATATTTTCACACGCGGCAACTTCCGCCTTTATATTGCCGTCAAAAGTTATAGCGTCGGTAGGGATAAGCAATTCGCCCTTTAAGTCCGCGCATTTGACGGCTTCGGGCAATACGAGCTCCGTACCGAGGAAGCCGAGCTTTCCTCCCTTGACCTCGCAGTCGAGATAGTTATATTCGGGAATACGGGGTAAAACGGACGCTTCGGTTTCCGCGTCGAAAATATGCACCTTATCAAGATTTAAAGCGACGTCTATCAAGTCTCCCGCGTTTATTTCTCTTTCGCAGTTGTCCTTTATTATTATTCGCGTCGAGCTTTCGACGTAGCCGTCGCCGTTTAAGTTTATATCACCGTAAATGAGCGTTTCGCTGCCGAGTTCTTCCTTGTGGGACACCGAAACTTTTATAACGGCTTTTCCGTTCTTTACGTCGTCGGACGCAAGAGAAATATCTTCGGGGCGAAGCCCGATATAAACTTTCGTCTTGCCGTCGAGATAAGAAGGCTTAGTCTTATACAGCATCGAATAGGGCACGGTGATTTCCGCTTCCGAATTATCGAAATTGATAACGACGTTTTCCCCGCTTTTTAAAAGCGTACCTTCGAAGAAGTTCATTTGCGGCGTGCCGATAAAGCCTGCAACGAATTTGTTTTCGGGGTAATTATAGAGGTTTTTAGGCGTATCTATCTGTTGAACGAAGCCGTTCTTCATTACGACGATACGCGTACCCATAGTCATAGCCTCGACCTGATCGTGCGTAACGTAAACGAACGTCGTTTGCAGCTTGGAGTGAAGCTTTGAAATTTCCGCCCGCATCTGCGTTCTTAATTTTGCGTCGAGGTTGGACAACGGTTCGTCCAAGAGCATAACCTTTGGTTCGCGCACTATTGCACGGCCGAGCGCAACGCGCTGTCGCTGTCCGCCCGACATCTCCTTGGGCTTTTTGCCTAGGTATTCGGTTATTCCGAGAATTTCCGCCGCTTCGGTTACCCTTTTGTGAATTTCGTCTTTGGGGAGCTTCCTCAGGCGCAAGCCGAACGCTATGTTTTCGTAAACGGTCATATGCGGGTACAGCGCGTAGTTCTGGAAAACCATTGCTATATCCCTGTCCTTGGGTTCTACGTCGTTTACGATTAAATCGCCTATTTTGAGCTCGCCCGCGGATATATCTTCAAGACCTGCAATCATTCTCAAAGTGGTTGACTTGCCGCAACCCGAAGGGCCTACGAACACGATAAACTCTTTATCCTTGATTTCCATATTGAAATCGTTAACCGCTTTCGTTCCGTTCGGATAAACCTTATAAATGTGTTTTAAACTGACTTCTGCCATAATTTACCTCTTTAACCTTTAACCGAGCCGCCCGTTATGCCCTCTACGTAATATCTTTGCAACCAAATGAACAGCACCGTTATGGGAATCGAAACAACAACGGCGGCGGCGCAGAATACCGTAAAGTATTTGTATTCGTTGCCCTGACTGAGGAATATTTCTTTCATACCCGCCGCAACCGTGTACATTGACGTGTCGCCGCGCATTATCAAAGACGCGAACATATACTCGCCCCAAGGGGCAATAAACGCCGTCAATACGGTGTAGATAATTATCGGCTTTGCAAGCGGAAGAATTACCTTCCATAAAATCTGCTGTCTGCTTGCGCCGTCTATACGCGCCGCCTCGTCCAACGATTTGGGGATAGTATCGAAGAAGCCCTTGCAGATATAGTACTGCATTGCCGAGCTTGCCGAATATACGAGGATAAGCCCCAAGGGATTAGCCGTTAAATGTATTTCTTTCAATACGAAATATACGGCAGTCATTGATAGGAAGCCGGGGAACATTCCCAGAATGAGCATCAGGTTCATTAAAGGCTTGCGCATTTTGAAGCGAAGCCGCGACAGCGCATAGCTTGTTACAAGCACTATCGCAGTTTGGAAAACGGTTACCACTACCGAAACGAGCAAGGTGTTGCCGTACCATTTGGGGAAATCCGTTTCCGTGAACAGCTTTACGTAGTTGTCGAAAGTCCACACTTCGGGAAATATAGAGTTACCGTAACCGCCACCCGCATTTCCGTTGAACGATTGAATAATGAGCAACAAAAAAGGAATAAGCCAAATAATCGAAATGACGATAAGAACGGCGTAGATAAGTATCCGCGTTGCGCGTTCCGCGCCCTTCTTGCTTCTTAATTTCTTCTTTTCCATTACATAAAGTCCTCCTCGTTTTTAACCGATTTGGAGCGGTTGTAAAGCACGAGCGAGAACACCGCTACGATTACAAAGGTCAATATACCTATAACCGAAGCCAACCCGTATTCGTTGTAAGTCATAGTGAGCTTATACAACCACGTGATAAGAAGGTCCGTTTGTCCAGCATTATACATATCACTCGAAATAGGCACGTTGCCCGATAACAGGAATATTACGTTGAAGTTGTTGAGGTTGCCTATGAACTGCGTGATAAGGTAAGGCGTTGTAACGTGGAGCATATAGGGAAGAGTTATCTTCATATACGCTTTAAAAGGCCCTGCGCCGTCTATACGCGCCGACTCGTACAGGTCCTCGGGAATGTTCATAAGTATTCCCGTGCAAATCAGCATCGAATACGGTATACCTATCCACACGTTGATTAGAATAATCATGGTTCTTGCCAAAGTACCGTCTGTTGACAAGAACGGTATACGTCCTGCATCTTCTATTACGCCCCATTTTACCAAGAGGTTATTAATTAAACCTTGGTCGGAAAAAATCTGAGACATAAACAATAAAGATACAAACTGCGGAACGGCTATCGTAATGACGAGTATCGTACGCCAAAGCTTTTTGAACCTTATACCTTTCTTGTTGATTATAATCGCAACCAACATTCCGAGAATGTAGTTTAAAAAGGTTGCAAAAAACGCCCACACGATAGTCCATAAAAGCACTTGCCCGAAGGTAAAAGCAAATTTAGAACTGTTGCCCGCAACGCCTCCGCCGAAAAGATTTGCGAAGTTTTCTCCGCCTACCCAACCGAATAAATTTGCCGGAGGATAATGGTTTCCGTCAAAGTTGGTAAAGGCTATGAAAATCATAAAGAATATGGGCAGGATTGTGAAAACCGTAAGCCCGAGCAAAGGAACGGACAACAGCGTTTTATGGTAATTCTCGTCCGCGTAGGAATGAATTTCTTCCTTGTCCGTGGGAAGGTGCATACGCGCTTCCACAAACTGCTGAGAAATTAAACTGCTCTTTACGTTCTGATACCACATATACACGAACGCAATCATTATAAAGATTGTAAGTAGCGAATACAGAAGTATCAGAAGGCTGTTGTCGTGGTATTCGTAAACGGTAATACCCGTAAGCGGGTCTTTCACGGCAACTTCGGCAACTTCGCCCAAAGTCCCCATTTGCGCAATGTACTTACCGCCGAAGAAAACCATATATAAAACAAACAGCACTTCAAACAGAAAATACAATATTCCGCGAAGATACCGCTTGCGTGCAACGAGCCCGAAGCCCATTACGGCAAAGGACGTGCGGGTCTTCCAGTCGCCGTCCCTCGCCGCCCTGCCGATATTTAAGAAAATACCGGCAAAGGCAAGCCAAAGCTTATAAAGTTTTTTTGGTATCGCCTTGAAGAACGCCGAAAACTTAGACGGCAAGCCCTTGAAAAAAGCCTTGAAGTTAAACCAAAACTTTTGTAAAGGCGACATTTTCAAATACTCTAAATCTACCATTTTACACCGAAAAATTAATTATTTGGAGCAAATTTACCAAGAATATCAATTACGAGACTGTTAAGCTGCGTCTGACGGTTGCTGTCCTTTATTTTGCTTCCTATAACGTTAACGCCGTATCCCTTCAAAGGTTCCCAGAAATCGCCGGGTGCGGATTCCTGAAGCCTCGTATAAGACATTTGAGCTTTGACAGCTTTGATGGCAGGGTTATTCTTTACTTCCGATAATTCTGCAACCGCATTGTTGGTCGGACCTATATTGTGCTTTTCGAAACGCTCTAACTGCATAGCTTCGCCCGAAAGGAACGCTGCAAGCTTGTGCGCCTCGATAAGATTTTTACTGTGCCTGTTTACACCGTAAAATTTGTAGCCCATAAACGAACGGAGATGTTCGGTTCTTCCTTCCACCGTAACAGTAGGCAGCTCGCAAACGCCGTAGTTTTCGCCGAGTATTCCTTCGATTTCTCTCGCGTTCCAAGTTCCCGAAACGGCTACTGCAATTTCGCCTGTCTGGAATTTTGTTTTTATGATAGAGTCGGAAAGTCCCGTACCCGAAAGCATAGCACCGCTTGCAACGAGCTTTTCCATTGCTTTCGACGCAAGCACTCCGTCTTCGTTATTGAAGTTGCAAGTCGCGTTAGTTTCACTGTAAGGGTTTTGGGCATCACCGTACTCTACACTGAAATCGCAACCGAACGTGAAGAACCAGCCCGCCGTATACCAAGGAAGGTCAAACGCCCAAGCGATTTTCTTACCTGCTGCATTGCAGGCGTCTATTATTTCTTCAAGAGAGCCTACTTCGTCATCGGCTACTACCGATTTGTTATAGTACATAAAGTAGGTATTGTCGCCGGCATAAGGATAGCCGTAAACCGCATTATTGAAAGTGCCCGCAGCCACCGACGCTTCCGTGTTTTCGGCTACGACGTTATCAAGGAATACTCCGCCAAGCTCCGCCAAAGCGCCGACGCGCAATAAGGGAACGAGTTGGTCGCTTACGTATCCGAAAACGTCCGCTGCCGTGTCGGGGTCTGAACCTACGTTGCTGACAGTCATGTCTTCACCGCAGGTATCTACCTTAATATCGTACTTTGTATCGGGGTTGGCAGCTTTGAATTCTTCTACCATTGCCGCAAGCGTCGTCTGCTGTTCGGCAGGACCCCATAGCGTGAGCTTAACCGCGTCGCCATCGCCTCCGCAGCCCGCAAAAGCTCCGACTGCGCCCGCGGTCAGTACGCCGCTTGCAATTAAAGCTAAAATTCTTTTCTTCATCATATTTTCCTCCTGAAATTTTTTATTAATTATTTTTTACGACGACTGCTCCGTCGCTTAGTAACCTGTTGTTTTTGAAGTTCAGTGCTAACAGCACTTCGCCGCTCGGATTAACTGCTTTCGTTTTACCGCCCGTATTGAAATACGCCGTAACGCTTTCCCCGTCTGCCGTTCGGACGATTTTTAAAAGCCCGTTTTCAACCGAAATCTCCGCGTCCGCACCCGTTAACGCCTTATTCTTTTTTAAGCCGAGTATCTGCAAAAGATTTTCTTTGTATTCTTTATTTTGATTTCCGAACGTCCAATCAAACGTTTTGCGGCAATCTGGGTCGCCCGCACCGTCAAGCGGAAGCTCAGTTCCGTAAAACACGCACGGCATTCCGGGAAACATTACCGCAGCGCATAAAGCGCATAAAAGTCTGTCGCGGTTTCCGCCCGTAAAGCGCAAAAACCTTGGCGTGTCGTGGTTATCCAAAAAGTTCAACGCCATTGCGTTAGCCTGTTCGGTGTTCGAAATCAGCAACCCGTTCATTCTGTCTGCAACGGTTTCGGCGCTTACGGGGCTTACTCCGAAGCCGTCTACCAAAATCTTTTGCAGTCTGTAATTCATTACCCCGTCTAATTGGTCGCCTTTGAGCCATTGCTCGTTTTCGTGCCAGATTTCGCCGAGAAGAAGCGCGTCGGGGAATTCCGCTTTTACCTCGCGCCGAAGCTGACGCCACATCTCGTGAGAAATTTCGTCGGCCACGTCAAGCCGTAGCCCGTCAAACCCCATACGCAAATATTCGAGAGCAATATCCGTTAAATATCTCCGTACTTCGGGATTATTGGTGTTCCATTTCGGCATGTACTTACAATCGGCAAAATGTGCGTAATTGCCCGCATTTGCGTCGGGGAACTCGCCGTCGATTATGAACCAGCCGTAATACTTTGACGCGCGGCCGAGCTTTTCGACGTCCTTGAAAATTCCGTGATTGCGGTCGCAGTGGTTGAATACCGTATCGATAACGACGCGAATACCTTTTTCGTGCGCGGAAGTTAAAAGCTTTTTTAACTTTTCGTTGTTACCGAAGTGCGGGTCAACCTGCAAATAGTCCTTTACGTTGTATTTATGGTTAGTCTCCGATAAAAAAATCGGCGTTAAATACAGAGCGGTTATCCCCATATCGCTGAGATATTGAAGTTTGTCTGTAACGCCGTCCAAATCGCCGCCCGTAAACGAGTAACGGTCGACGTTGTTGTTCCAGAGCGTATTTATATATTTATCGTCTTTTTCAAAGTCGCCGCGGGAAAATCTGTCTATAAATATCTGATAGAATACCGCGGTTTTCGTCCAATCCACGACGCGCAGAACGTCGGCGTCGTTGATAAAAGGAAACTGAAAGAAGGTATAGTAAGCAATGTCGAATTCGTATTCTTCGGAAAGCCCGTCTTCGGAGTAATAGTAAACTTTGCCGTTTTCGGAAATTCTGAAAATGTAGGCGAAACGTGCGTCGGAAAGTGTTATTTCCGCACGGTAATAACCGAATATACCGACTTTTGCGTAACACTGCATCGTTGCAACGCATTGCTTTTTGGTAAATTCGTATTTGTTGTTGTAGAGGATTTCTACCTTCTCTAATTTGTCGTTTGCTGCTACCCTTAAGGTTACAGTCAGCTTATTGCCGCCTGAGGCGTAAGCAAAGTTACTTTCGGGTTTATGAAAAACGGCGTATTTATTCATAACTTTTAAATCAGGCTACTTCACCTTGACCGTGTGGATTGTGCCCTGCACGCGCTCGGTTGCCTTTTTGAAACAGTCTAATATTGCGTCCACCCGCTCCTGAGTGTTGGAGGGGACGAACAGCATATTCTGATTTTTCAGTTCGCTGAAACTTTTAAGCGAAGAATGAACGGTAACGATATTCCCCTTAGGGAGCTTCGAAACGTCGTTATCCGTGATAAAAACGATATTTTCGGATAACGCGCTGATTTCGTCTCTCAAAGTCTTGTTGTACATATCCGCAAGCACTACCGAAAAATTGCCTTTGCCGAACTTTTTTTCGCCCTCTTGCAAGACGTAACCGAAGTCCTGATATACCTGAAAAAACAGCTCGTCGTTAATTTTTCCGTCCACCGAAATAAGCGGAACGAAATTTTCCTGCGCAAGACGGCGGAACTTCTCTTCCTCCATACCCACGCAGATAATCGCGTCGGCGGTGTCAATCCTAGTATTTTCAAGATAAGTGCGTAAATTGAGGTTGTAGCCCAACCGTTCGAAAGTCTTGCCGAGAAGTCTTAAAAAGTCGTAGCTTTCGGCTTTTTGTATAATCGATTCGTGTTTGCCCGTCAGGATAATAACGTTACTGCTCTTTTGAAGTGCAAAAGACTGCGCAAGGCGCGAAGGACGAAAATTATAAAGATTAACTATCTGTAAAATCTTCCTCTTCGTATCAGGCGTGTATCTGTCCTCGTGTATGCCGTTTATAACGTACGAAACGGTTGCAACTGAAACGCCTGCAAGCCGAGCCACGTCCTTTATGGTGATTTTTTCCATCTGTTTTTTCTTTACCGTTTGTTTACCGTCCGTCAGACCTTCCCCCTTCTCGGGGGAAGGTTCTTCCGAACTCATTATTTGGAGAAAAATAATGACGTTATGCGGACGGCTCCATATATACTGCCATAATAGAACCGCCGGCATAGTACTTGATGTATACGTTATAGTATCCGACCTCATCGGCGATACAGGTCATCGTAGGTTTCGTTCTCCAATTATCCAGACTTGCAGCCTCGAGATAGTCAGCAGTTACGTTGCTTCCGTCGCCGCTCGATTCGAGTTGAATGTTTCGGTTTTTGTTGCTGTCCAAAACGGGAGAAATTACCGCTTTTTCCGAATCCTCCAATCCCGTGGTGTACACGGTAATAACGTCGCCGGGATTTAACTCAAAGCCCAATGAATATAATTCAACCGGATAGTTATAACCCAGCGTTTCGGCGTTATCCATATCGGTAGAGGTTTTGCGCAGCGTTACTATATCCGTTTCACCCGAAGCGCGGGCTATCGACATATAGTGAACGGGTTCTATCTCAACGAAATCGTCGGGTATTATCGGGTCTTTGGGTTGTGATACTTCCGCGCGCCAATCGGCGTAAAGGTAAGTCGTTCCGCTTAAATTGGGAACTTTATCGTAATACGTTACGGTCGCGTCAACTATAGTCCACCAGCCGTTGAAGATAAACGCGTTTCCGTCCTTATCCTCCCGACTACTCGAAGGCACGGGAAGCGTAGCGCCCTTTGCGAGTGTGCAAAGGTAAGCGTTTTCGGTAAAAATTTCCGCACATTCGTCATCAGTGAGCTTAGTTGCGCCCGACGAAATAGTGTTTTCTACCTTCTGGCCGCCCGACACGTAAGTGCCGGGTACGAGATAGAGACTGTTTTGCGAGGTTGTCATTGTTTCCGCCTTTAAAGGATGCGGGTCAATGCTTGTTGCAGTCGCGGAAACAGCCATGCCCGTACCGCCCAACACGAGCAGTCCCGTAAGTGTTAAAGCTAAAATCTTTTTCATAATTTCACCTTAATTAACCTTATAAATCAGCATTGACATTGCGGGTACTTTTTTGCCGTCAAGTCCGCTTCCGTAAAGAAGCTCGGCGCTTGCAGGCAGCGTGTAGCTTGCATCGGCTGCAGCGTTACTTGCATTGACGTATATAAGAATTTCGCTGTCTGCGTCCGTTACCGAATAACAAATAACCGTGCCGCTCGTAGTGTGGGAAACAACCGTACCCCTTGCAAGAACGGGATTTTCTTTACGAATTTTTATTACGGCTTTGTAAGCGTTCAAAATCGAGTTCTCGTCCTCGCTCTGTTCGGCAATTCCCGGAAGCTGTGCGTTGAGACTGTCCCATTGCATCGTGTAGCCGTTGAAGGCTATGGGATAACCGTAGCAGTTGTAATCGCTTCCGTCTACATCCGTCGTCCACTTGACGGGCTGGCGAAGCCATCTGTCTTCGTGTCCCGCGCCGTCTCCTGCGGGGTTCGACATCGTCGTTCCGAACATACCGAGTTCGTCGCCGTTATATATCCAGGTCATACCGGGAACGGTAAGACACATTCCGCCCCAAAGCTTTGCAAGGTTTTCGGACAAGTCCCAATCTGCCTGCGTGAAGTTATCGCGGTCAAGTCCGTTTGACTGGTCAAACAGTCTGTCGCGGGCACGCTGAACGTCGTGGTTGGAAGTGAAGATGCCGTCGATATAGTCCTCTCGGTAATCCGAGAATTCTGCCTGAGCCTTTTTATATTGATTCAAAAGACTTGCAGCCGATTCCTGACCGTTTGCAATCTGCATAAGTGCGTTGGTTGCGTCGTAATACCAGTTGAAGTTGAACTGAGAATCCATACCCTGATAAATAGGCGCAAGCAAAGCAGGGTTGCCGTTGAAGTTTTCACCGACGAGAAGCGCGTTGGGATAGCTTGATTTGAGTTTGGCGTTGAACTCCATAAAGAAGTGAACGTCTTTGTTCATATCAAACGAATATCCCGCGTCCGAAACCGTCCAATCTGAGCGGTCGCGGCTTTCATTCAGCATATAGATGTGTTTAACAGCGTCAAGACGGAAACCGTCCAAGCCGAAGCTCATCCAATACAGCGCAACCTCCAAAATTGCGTCGCGCGTTGCCTGATAGTCGAAGTTAAGTTCGGGCATGGAAGAGCCGAAGCTCGAATAGAAGTAGTATCCGTTTGCGTCCTTATACCACTGCGCTTTTGCAACGGGGTCTTTAAGCTCCGAAACGTACTCTTCGTTCTGCCACGTATAGAAGTTACGGTAATCTATCTCTTTTTGTCTGCCGTCGGGAAGGACTACTGTTTCCTTTACGAGGCTCTGAGACTTAACAAACCAAGGGTTAGAAGCCGAAGTATGGTTTAAAACGAAGTCCATAAGAACTTTCATTCCCATTTGATGGGCTTTGAATAAAAGTTCGCGGTAATCGTTTATCGTGCCGAAACGGGGGTCTACTGTAAAGTAGTCCTGAATATCGTAGCCGTGGTAAGAGTTAGACTGTTGGAAAGGCGTAAGCCATAACGTGTCAACGCCGAGGTCATTGAGGTAATCGAGGTTATTAATAATGCCCCTCAAATCTCCTATTCCGTCGCCGTTGCTGTCTGCAAACGAAGCAATGAAAATCTGATAGCCAACGCTGTTATCTTCCCAGCCTTCCGCCACGGATTGCTGCGTATACACGTCGTTGTTGCCCTTGTTGGAAACGACGTCGTACTTTGTAGTTGCCGAACCGGGTTCAAGGCCTTCGTAAGGGTCGTAAACTACTGCGCTCGCAAAGGTTGCCGAACCGCTCTGAACCGAGCCTTGACGGATAAACCAGTGGAAGTCGCCCTTGTCGCGCTTTGCTTTGACTAAATCAAGGTAAATATTGTCGCCGTCGTTTACCCAGAAGCCCGCACCGTTAATACGGCTGTCCTGAGAAAAGATCTGAAGTCCCATAGTTCCGTCGCCGTCGGGTTCTTCAAGCGCGTCGCGGTAATTAATAGTAAGCCCGATATCCGTGCGGTCATCCGAGCTCCAACCCGCGTCGTTATATTCCGCAGTAAGGTCCACGTCATAAACTGCGCCCGACTCGTCTATCTTCATGGGGAAGAACGCTCTGCCCTCTCTGTTATTAGGGAAGGATTCCCACGCCCAAAGACCCCAATCGCCGTAAACTTCGGATTCTATCTGCGTTGAATAGTTGGGGGCGGCATCCGCTTCGGGATTAACCAATCCGTTCTCCGACGCCTTATGCGCTCCGCGCAGATAGTGAATGTAAAGGTGGTTCTCTTCGCCCCAGTTAAGGTTCTGTTCGTATAATCTTGCAACTTCTTCGCTGACGTCAATCGACCATTCGGCTTTAAGCGTCATATCCGAATTTACGGTATCGGTTGAAAAGTTCCATTCGGTTGAACCGTTATACCAGCCCGAAAGATTGTGCCCTGCCCACTTATCTACGGTGGGCTGAACCGCCGTTCCGCCTTTTGCTACCTTTTGGCTTTCGGGAGTAGATACTCCCGCCGCCGTAGCTTCGCTTCCTACGTCGAACGATACGGTATACTCGGATTGTTCCGCGGGGGTAGTGTTACACGCCGGCAGAGCAATTCCCAAAAGCATTACGACCGCAACGATAACGCAAAGTAAGCTTTTCTTTCTCATAATTTCCTCCAAAACTATTAACCGTTTAACTAAATTAACGTTACGGGCAGCTAAAAGCCCGTAAGTTAAAAATGAATTTTCTTCGCCAAAAGCTCTACCTTACGATAGAGCTTTTGGTTTGGAATTTTGTTAAAAATTATTCTGTAACTTCGCCTGTTCCTAAATTAAGCTTAGTTACCGTTGCCGTACCATTGTGTGCCGCAGGCAGTTTGATAATATAAGCGCCGTTTGCTTCTAAGCCCTTGATGTCAGCCGTCTGACTGCCGAAACCAGAACCCCATCTTACGATAAGACCGAAAGTTGCCGTAATGCTTCCCGCGCCGGTCATTTCCGATGCCATTGCACCTTTTGTTACGCTACCGGTCCAATCACCGAAAAGAGCGTCATTGTAAGCGTATAAAACGTATTTGGAGAAATCTTCCGCGCCTACTCCCGCATCGGCAGAAGTTACGAAATAGAGCGTAAGAGTTCCGTTAGTAGCGGTAATAGTTACAGCATCGCTACCTTCGGGAATATCAGAAGACTCGTCTACGTTGAGAGCCGTTCCGACAAACTGTACAGACCAGTTGTTGGGGTTGCTTGCAGACGTGTAGTCTTTAAGGTATATTTCAAATTTTGCGTCCTCGGTAACTACAACAGTCGTCTTTTGAGTGCTTGAAGTCGTTTCAACGTAAGTTCCGGAAATCCACAAAGGCAATAACTTGCCATTCAAATAAATTGATACCGCTGTGTCTTTTTCAAGCTCAACCGTACCGCCGCCAAGCCAATATTCAGCTTTAAGCCCGCCTGTAAGTGTTGCACCGGTGTTTGCGGACAACGTTGCTTTAAACGTATCACCGATCCATAAGCCGTTATCTCTTCCGTATACCGCATAGAGAGTTGTGTCTTCTCTGAATATTGCTTCGGTTTCGTCGATTTCGTTGCCGTCCGTCTCACTGTCGTACCAACCCATAAAGTGCCAATGTGCAGTGTTAGCGGTCGGTATGGGAAGATATTCGCCTTCGGGCAAATCTATTTTGCCGTTAACCGTCGTGTAAGTTAATTTCGAGCCCTCGGCAACCGTGCCGCCCTCGCCGACTATAAGCGTTATGGTATGAGCTTCTATGGGCTCTTGATCGTCTGCATACAGAGCGTAAATCGTAGCGTCTGCCGTGAACGAGTATTCAGCGGTAACCTCTACTCCGTCCGTAACAGCCGTATACCAACCCGAGAAAGTTTTATTCTCGGGTGCGGTGGGAGTGGGAAGCGAAGCAAGCTTGCCGTTAACAGTAGTTAATGACGTATCGCCTTCAAGCGTGCCTTCACCGGCATCAAGCGTGATAGTATATTCCTCACCTGTTTCCGCATCTACCCACTGCGCATATACTGTTGCGTTAGCGGTAAATTTGTAGCCGGCAGAACCGTACGTAACCGCAGTGCCCGTACCGTCTTCTTTGGTGTTAAAGTTTACAAAATCGTAATTCTCACGCACGGGCGCATTAGGCTGAGCTGCAACTACGCCGTTAGTATCGGTTGACACTTTAACCGTAGTTTCGCCGCCTGCATACGCACCGCCGTTTGCGTCAAACGTGATTTCGTAGGTAGTTGAACCGCCTTCTCCCTCTCCTTCGGGCGTGTTATTGCACGCAGCAAACGCGCCACTGCCTATTACTAACGCCGCAGCCGTCAGCGTAGCAACAAAGAACTTTGATTTTTTCATACATTTTCCTCACTTAATTTTTTTATGTCGGTTGAAAAAACTGAAAATTTGTAATTTTTTCACAAACATCGGATTTTTTAGGCTTTTTGCTAGCCTTTTTCTTAGTTAACCGTTTAACAAAAACGGAAAACTGAATTGCCCTCGCTCTGCGTACTTTCAAAATCTATACGTTTTGGAAAAGGGCAATTGTTACTATTTATCAAACTTTTTTAGTTATTAACAGTATAGCACGCGCCGCGAAATTTGTCAATACCCTATCCTTTAAAAAAGTATAAGTTTTGGAAATTTTTTTATTCGTTGTTTTGTGGGGAAATTTTAAAAGTTTATAATATTTTTAATATATATAATAATGTTTCGCGCGCGAAGCGCATAAGGAGAAAAAATGAATTACGCTTATGCAAGAGTATCTTGCAAGGATCAGAAACTCGAAAGACAACACGCCGCCCTACAAAGCTGCGGCATAGCTTTCGACCGCATATTCTGCGACAAGAAGAGCGGTGAAAATTTCGAAAGGAAAAATTATAAGCGCCTCGTAAGAAAACTTAGGGAAGGCGATTTGCTTGTGATTAAATCCATTGACAGGTTGGGAAGAAATTACGACAAAATTTTGCATGAATGGAAGCGTATAACCAAAGAAATCGGTGCAGACATTTACGTTCTCGATATGCCGCTTTTAGATACACGCAGCCACGAAAAAAATTTAATAGGTAAATTAATCGCCGATATCGTTTTACAGCTTTTGTCTTTCGTTGCGGAAAACGAACGGGACAATATCCGCACACGCCAAGCCGAGGGTATACGAGCCGCAAAGCTTCGCGGAGTGAAATTCGGCAGACCGAAAATATCGTGTCCCGATAATTTTGCGGAAGTCGCAAAAGCGTTCGTAAACCGCAAGATAAGAATTTCCGAAGCTCTTTCCTTAACGGAAATGAAGCCCTCCACCTTCTACCGCTACGTTAAAGAGTACGCAAGGTGCACGAATTAAAAAAGCGGCGCAACCGCCGCTGTTAACTTATTATTCAGCCGCAATCTCGGCAATAAAAAAACAACCCCCGATTTAACGGAGGTTGTTAATCTTTGGTGCGCAGTTCGGCAACAAAGTCGAACTGTTGTTATTAAGTTCGTGCCAGAATATTAAAATAAAAATATAATTAAGTTAGAAGTTGATTTTTTTGTTAAAATGATTATAATTGATAGTGCCAAGCTAACTAAATAATTCGTAAGGACTTTTTCTGTTTTTATAGGTATATTATACCCTTTTCACAATAACTATTGAATTTGATAAAAATGCAAATTCCATTTAGTTATTGTGTTAGATAGTTCTTACGATAACGGTTAGTTTGGCGACTATCGGAGTTTGTGTTTTTTGTGCGTTTACTTCGGTAGGCGCACTTTTTGTTTATTGGAGATATGAAATGAAAAAAATAGTTTCTTTATTACTGGTGTGGCTTTGCTTATGTATAATACCTATGTTTGTTGCTTGTGATAAGAACGATACCCCTGTAGAAAATGAAGATACTTCAAATTCTCAACAACAAGAAACAACCAAAGAAATTATAGTAGGTTTAGATAAAACTAATTACTCAGAATATCTTGATGTTGAGATTACTACTGTTTCGCAGTCAAACACTTTTAAGTATAATACATATTATGTACAATATTTGGGTAGCAGTACGCCTCATACAATAAATTCCCCGACTCCTCCAACGGGCAGTAATATATCGGTCTGCCTTTATTTATCAAGCACATATACAGTTTTAACCACATTAACTGTTACTACTAAATCAAAATCACCCGATTACATTTTTACAGATGTATATTTACGTTGGAAAGCGATACCCACAAATATTAGTGGTTTTATAGATTTTATTCTTGATGACAAGGGCATTTTTACAAAGACATATAATATATATGAAGATATTACTTTGCCTTATAAAAATTATACCGTGTCCGATTTTTTGTTACTTGTTCACGGTAAAGTAACCTATTATGAAACAGTTGACGAGTGATTAAATAGCAATTAGTACATTTGCTTAACTTTATTTATACTGAATAATAGTCAAAAAAAGTCGAACTACTTTTACAGTGTTTCGACTTTTTTATTATTTGATTATTTTAAATAAATAATCAGTCGTAACTCATTTGAATTTATATATATCGTTTGATATATTCAAAATTTGGTTATCTCTATAATAAGCATTTAAATATGGGGAGTTGAAATACTTACAATTAAGGCAGGATTTAAGTAATGAAAAATAAATTAATTGAAGATGTAGATTGTAGTAAATGTCCTTATCAAATTTTAAATAATTTTGATATATGTAATGCCGCTTATGACTTTTATCAATCAGCGCATTTTCTCAATGATAATAAAGAGTTATATTACCCAAAAATTTCCGCAAACAATGTGGTTGCAATCACAGTAAATATTTCTTTTTCTTGTGAGTTGTTTTTAAAAGGAATTCAAAAGATTTTAGGGTTTAAAGTGCCAAGAGGGCACGACCTATTTGACCTATTCACAAGTCTTGATGACAGACTTAAAACTATGATTATCAACATAGTTGCGTGTGATTATGAATACGAAACAGGTAGCCGTATTAATGAAGAACAATTCTTAAAATCATTAGAACTAGTTAAAAACTGGTTTGTAGAACAAAGATATTGGTTTGAACACGACTATGGGTTTGATTATAAGGGTATCGGGTTCATTAAAAAAATCTGTGATGCTGTTATGTTATTAGCAAATGCAACAATTGATGAACAGTTATGGTTTAAAATAAGTGTATCAAGTATGGAAAAACAAAGAGCAATGATGAAACACATTGACCAAACGGTTATATCTAAAATGATAGAGCAGAATAATAAATAAAATAAATCACAACAAAATGAGGAGCATATGCTCCTCATTTTTTGTAAATGGCAAAATAAATAATCAGTCGTAACTCATTTGAATTTACAAATAAGTTCGACTGATTACCTGTTGGTGCACCCGGCGAGGCTCGAACTCACAACTATGGCGTCGGAGGCCATCGTTTTATCCGGTTAGACTACGGGTGCGTGAAAATCGTTATACGCGCATAAACGCGTTTTGTTCGGGCGAATAATCGTACCCAAGCCCGTGTAAACGGTTACGGATTTCTTCAATCGAAACGCTCTCTTCTGCGCACAATTCTTCTAACGAAGAATACTCGTCGCGGAGCTTGGTGTTAATTATGGAAAGTAAAATGAAGTTATCCGCAGGCAGAAACATAAAATGATTATACCATAAAATTTTTTAATTGCAAATCGAAGTCGTGCGTGTTATAATTATTTTATGAAAAAGACGGTCGTAGTAGGAATGAGCGGGGGAGTAGATTCTTCGGTCGCGGCTTACCTACTTAAAAAGCTAGGCTACAACGTAATAGGACTTTTTATGAAGAACTGGGAAGAAACTTCCGAGGACGGTGCGTGCTCTGCCGAAAGCGATTTTGCCGACGTGCGAAGAGTTTGCGCAGCTCTCGATATTCCCTACTATTCCGTTAACTTTGCCGCGCAGTATCAGGAACGGGTTTTTTCTCACTTCCTTGACGAATACCGTGCGGGAAGAACGCCAAACCCCGACGTTCTATGCAACAGAGAGATTAAGTTTGGTCCTTTCCGCGAGTACGCCCTGTCTATGGGCGCGGATTTTATCGCAACGGGGCACTATTGCGGCATTGAGCACGCTAACGACAGACATCGCCTTAAAAAGGCAGCCGACGGCAGCAAGGACCAAACGTATTTTTTAAATCAGGTTCGCGAGGAACAGCTTGCGAACGTTCTCTTCCCGCTTGCCGATCTGCCCAAAACCGAAGTGCGCAAAATTGCCGAAGAAACTGGACTTGCCACGGCAAAGAAGAAGGACAGCACGGGAATTTGTTTTATAGGCGAAAGAAACTTCCGCAAATTTCTGCAAACATATTTGCCGGCACAGTCGGGCAAAATAGTTACCCTCGACGGCGAGACGGTCGGTGAGCACATTGGACTTATGTACTACACCTTAGGACAGCGCAAGGGGCTTGACCTTGGCGGTAAGCGCGGCGAAGAGGGCAGGTGGTTCGTAGTCAGAAAAGATTTAAAGCATAACATTTTATACGTTTCCCATGGGGACGAAGCTCCGCTCTATTCGAAGGCTTGCAGGGTATCGAACCTCAATTGGATAGGATATATTCCTCAACTAACGCAGAATTGCACGGCCAAATTCAGATACCGTCAACCTGAACAGAAAGTTAATGTTAAACTTGAAGGCGACACGGCTCTCGTAGAGTTTGCCGAACCGCAACGCGCAGTTACCGAAGGGCAGTACGCCGTATTCTACAACGAAACTTTCTGTCTCGGCGGCGGCGTTATCGAAGAAGTTTATAAATGATGCATTAATAATTGAAGGCGAGCGGGCATACTGCCCGCTCGCCTTTTCATTTAGTCTATATCCAACGCTATTTTATATATTTCGGACTTTGGCACTCCTCTGTCCTTCGCAACCTGCTTTATTGCCTCTTTTTTGTCCATTCCCCCCGATATATAGCGCAACAAATGCTCTTTTTCTGTTAATTCATTCAAAGGGTTTTCTGCCGACGCACCTTCAACTATCAACACGAATTCGCCGCGTTTTTCACCTTTTAACCCTTCTGAGAGCTTAAAAGCCGTTGCTTCCTCGTGCATTTTGGTAATTTCTCGCACTGCGCAAGCGTTTCTCTCCCCGAAAACCTCAAAAATGGCGCATATATGGGGGTCTACGTCTTGCGGGGCAACGTGAAAAATAAGCGTTAAGTCTAAATTTTTGTACTTTTCAAGCAGCCTCTTTCTTTCTCCCGCCTTGTCGGGAAGGAAACCTATAAATGCAAATTTATCGGCGGGAAACGCAGAAAGTATCAGCGCGGAAAGCGCAGCGTTTGCCCCGGGAATAACCGTATAAGAAACTCCCGCCTCTTTTAACGCTCTGCATACGACGTTACCGGGGTCGGATATAACGGGCATGCCCGCATCCGATATTACCGCAACTTCCTTACCCTCTTTTGATGCAGCAATAATTTTTTCGGCCGCCTCCCGCTCGTTGAACTTGTGGCAGGAGTAAAGCGGCTTTTTTATCTCGTAAGCGTTTAAAAGCTTTAAAGAATGACGCGTATCCTCACAGAATATGACGTCTGCCCCCTTTAAAACTTCCAAAGCGCGCAAGGAAATATCCTTTAAATTCCCTATCGGTGTTGACACAAAATAAACCATAAACGTTACGTTTAATCCCCGTATATTAAACTCTTTCACGGAGCAAAAAACGCAATTGCCCCGCCAATATGCCTTAAATAAAGCTATTCTGTCTTAAATTGGAACTTGTAAAGCTCTTCGTATACGCCGCCCAGAGCAAGCAGTTCTTCGTGCGTGCCGCGCTCCTTTATACCTTCCGCAGTCATGACGATTATCTCGTCGGCATTCTTTACGGTTGAAAGTCTGTGAGCAACGACGACGGTAGTCCTGCCTTCGGAAAGCTTTGCAAGCGCGCCCTGAATTTGCATTTCGGTTGCGTTATCCAACGCCGAAGTTGCCTCGTCCAAAATCAGGATAGGCGGGTTCTTCAAAAATGCACGGGCAATAGAAACCCTCTGCTTTTGCCCGCCCGACAGTTTGACCCCGCGCTCGCCTACGTTGGTGTCGTAACCTTGCGGGAGAGAAACTATATAGTCGTGAATGTTTGCTTTCTTAGCCGCCGAAACGATTTCCTCTTCGGTAGCGTTAAAGTCACCGTAAGCAATATTTTCGCGAATAGTGCCGTTGAACAAAAATACGTCTTGCTGAACGATGCCTATGTTTTTACGCAGAGCCGCCCGCTGCAAATCTCGGATATCGTAACCGTCCACGGTAATTCTTCCGGCGTCTATTTCATAGAACCTCGGGATAAGGTGGCAAATAGTAGTTTTACCGCCGCCCGACGGGCCTACGAGGGCAATAGTCTTGCCTGCGGGTATTTTCATTGAAAAGTCGGAGATAACCTTTTTGCCGTCGTCCTTATTGTAACCGAACGAAACTCCGTCGAACTCGATTTCTCCCGAAAGTCGGTCGGGGCAGATAGCGTCTTCCCGCTCCTCTTCTGGAGGAACGTCCATAATTTCACAGAACCGTTTAAAGCCCGTCATACCCTCCTGAATTTGCTCGAAAATGTTTATTAGCGTGCGGATAGGGGTAATCAGCGTGGTTATATACAGCACGAACGCAGTAAACTCGCCTGCATCGATTAAATCGTAATAAAAGAACAGTCCGCCGGATAACAGCACGGCGAAGTATAGAAAGTCCATAAAAAAGTTCATAGACGATTGAAATTCGCCCATAACTTTGTACTGTCCGCCTTTTGCTTTTACGAATTTGGCGTTGCCTGCCTCGAACTTTTCGCTTTCGTGCTCTTGCGCGCTGTACGCTCGTGAAACGCGCATTCCCGAAACCGCACTCTCTATATCGGCGTTGATTTCACCCTGAACGATACGCACCTGCCCGAAAGCCCGTTTCATTCTGCGCCGCAAAAGAACCGAAATCAGCACGCCGAACGGAACTACGGCAAATACTATAAGCGCGAGGTAGACGTTAATAAGCGAAAGCATTATAAACGCGCCTACGAGAGTTACAAGCGATAAAAACACGTCCTCAGGGCCGTGGTGGGCAAGCTCGGAGATTTCAAACAAGTCGTTGGTCATACGGCTCATTATAACGCCCGTTTTGTTGTTATCGAAATACGAGAACGGCAATTTTTGCAGATGATTGAAGAGTTCGCTGCGCATATCAGCCTGAATTCTTACGCCGACGACGTGTCCCCAATACTGCAAAAAGTAGTTTAGCCCTGCTTTAATTATATAAAGCCCCAACAAAAATCCCGCCGCAGCCAACATAAGAAACAGAAGCTTATCGGGGACGTAGTTGTTTATAATCTCCTTGGTGATATACGGATACACGAGGTTAAACACAGAAATTATAAACGCGCATATCATATCGATAATAAACAGTTTTTTATGCGGGCGGTAATATTTAACGAACCGCCGCAAAGTGCCTTTTTTTGCTTTTTGCATTTTTTACCTTTCCGGAAATTCCGCACCCGTGCAGGGTACGGCGTTTAAAGTTGATTTTAAAATCCTTTGACAACTTCTTCGGTTAGAGATTTGCAAAGCTCTTCACCGAGAGAGACAACGCTGTCGAAGTCCTCTTTAACGGCTATGCAGTTAAAGGTGTGAATGTATCTCACGGGAATACCGGCAACGATGACGGGCGTACCGCCGTTAGCCGAAATTATATATGCGCCGTTGTTGCCGCCGCCCCTTCTAACCGCCATTTGAACTTTTATATTTTTGCTTGCAGCTACCTGCCTTGCAAATTCGGTAAAGCGAGGAGTGCAGATTACGGTTGCATCCATATGCCTTAACATAACTCCGCCCTTTAACGCGTCCTGTATCATATAAGAAGGAGCGCTTGTATCGTCCGCGGGGCAGCCCTCAAAACAGATTGCCGCAGTGGGCTTTAACCTGTGCATAGCGGCAGTAATTCCGCGCTCGCCCACCTCCTCCTGCGAAGAGATTACCCCCACAATATCCTGCGGTAACGCGCATTTTTGCAAGTTTTTGATACACTTTAAAAGCGCAGCCACGCCCATTCTGTCGTCAAACGCTTTGCCGTGCAAAACGCCGTGTTTTTCGTCGAAAACGAAGGGCGTTAACGGCACGACGGGCAAGCCGATTTCAACGCCGAAAGAAGATGCCTCTTCCACGCTTGTCGCGCCTATATCGATTACCAGATTATCGTAGCTTACAGGCGCATTGCGCTGCTCTGCCGTCATTAAATGAGGCGACCCCGCAGCGATTACCCCCAATATATGCCCCGTTTTCGCGCAAATTTGCACTTTGGAAGACGGCAAACATTTCTCATTCCAACCGCCTATCGGAATAAATCTTAAAGTGCCGTCGGGCTTGATTGCCTGTACCATGAAGCCCACCTCGTCGGAGTGCGCGTCAAGCAAAATATACGGACGGTTACCCTTGTTGTATTTGGGGTAAATATAGAGGTTGCGCATACTGTCCTCTTCGAAGTCCGCAATTCCTTTAAGGTATTCTCTTGCAACAGCTAAAACCTCGTCCTCAAAGCCCGAAGCTCCGCAGCTGTTACATAACTTTTCAATTAACTCGATATCATTCATTTTATCACCTTCTGATTTTTATCGTTTATAAGTACGGGCAAAACTTCCACGCCCTCTTTACCGCCCTTGACCGCCTCCACCATAATGAGATACGGCTTTGCCGCGGGAGTGCCCGTAACGAACTGAATTTTTTTAGGCTCTAAGCCGCGCGACTTTAAAAGAAAAATGAGCTCCGCCGCCCTGTCCGCGCGGTTTATAATATTCAGTCTGCCGCCGAATTTGAGCTTGCGAAAAGCGACCTCTATTATTTCTTTTAAGGTAAGCGTAATTTCCTTTCTGCACACGGCGCGCTCGTAAACTTCGTTTTCGAACCCGTCCTTTTCATACGGTGGATTGCATAAAACCAGCGAAAACCTATCGTCGTATTCTCTGCCGATATCTTGCAGGCGGGTACAGACCACTTCGCATCCGAACCCGTTCAGCTCCGCCGTGCGGCGGGACATATCGGCAAGCTCTGGCTGCATTTCAAAGAGCGTCAGACTTGCGGTTTTCGGGTTTAAACAGAGAAAATGAAAGCCCACAACCCCGCTTCCCGCACAGAAATCGGCAACCTTGTCGCCGAATTTAAAGCGCGCAAACCGCGAAAGAAGAATACTGTCCGACGTAAAGCGGTACAATTCAGTATTTTGTATTATCTTTTTATCTTCGTAAAATTCTTCTAATACTTCGTTTTCTTTAAGAAAGCACATAGCCGCCTCCGAACGGTCGTTTGCGGATTAATATAAAAAAGCGGGCTTTGAGCCCGCTCTTTTACTTAAATTAGTCCGCGTGAATTGCACCGGTAGGGCAAACGTCCTCGCAAGCACCGCAATCGATGCAGACGTCGGGGTCTACAACGTATTTGTCAGGACCTTCCGAGATTGCCTCAACGGGGCAAGTGCCTGCGCAAGCACCGCAGCTTACGCACTCATCGGTAATAGAGTGAGCCATATTTTTCCTCCAAGTTTTTGTTAGTGTTTGAATTATATCACAACTTTTTCGCTGTGTAAAGGATTGTTTAAAAATTTTTTTAAAGATAAACTCGGTTAATTTTTATCCGCATTTTCCTCTTTTTTGTGGGAACGGCGGTCGGGTCTGAATTTGCCGTTCTTTTGCGGACGGAAACCGTTCTTTTCCTGCCGCCCGTTGTTTTCGGGCTGCTGAGGTGCATTCTGAGCACCGTTAGGCTTATTACCGCCGTTCTTGTTCTTCTTTTTGCGTTTTTTGTTTTTATTCTGTTTGTTTTCGCCGCCGTTTTGCACGGGCGCGTCTTCCAACACTTTTTCGGCTAAAACTTCTTTTACTCCGTTGCCGTTATCCTCTGCGTCGTCTTCTTCAGATTTGGCAGCATGCCTGAACCTCAGTTCGTCCACGGTAAAATCTTTATAACTTACGCTGTCCTTTGACTTGTCCTCGATTCTAACGCGGATAAGCATTTTAAGCATATTCACGTTCACTACTACGCCCTTACCGTCGGGAGTACCTACTTCCGAACCGATTTTGGGCATTTGCTTACAAGTTTCTGCGTAATAGTCGTTTTCGTAACTTAAACAGCACATCAGCCGCCCGCAAAGCCCCGATATCTTTTGGGGATTTAGGGAAAGTCCCTGCGTCTTAGCCATTTTTATTGAAACCTTTTTACATTCGGGCATACAGCTCGAACAGCAACATTCTCTTCCGCAAGGCGCAATTCCGCCAATCAACTTTATTTCGTCGCGGATACCGACCTGACGAAGCTCTATCCTCATATGAAAGCACGAAGAAAGCTCTTTCACCAACTCTCTGAAATCCACGCGTTGGGGCGCGGAATAATAGAAAACCGCTTTTGAACCGTCGAACGCAAACTCACAGTCTATTAATTTCATTTCGAGGTTGTGCTTTTCAATCTTTTCACGCACGGTCTTCATAGCGTCCGCGCGGCGTTCGGTGTTTCTTTTGTGCGTTTCCTCGTCCTTAGGCGTTGCCGCCCTCACTATTGATTTTAAAGGCAGCACGAGTTTTTCGTCTTCAACTTCCGCGCGGGGAGTAACGACCGTTGCGTACTCCACCCCGCGTGAGGTTTCAACGACAACCCCCGCACCGACTTTATATTCTTCGTTTTCTTTGGGTGCAAAGTAATAGACTTTACCGCCTTCCTTGAAAACTACTGCCGTAATCGTTGCCATTTTTTATTCTCCTTAGCGACTTCGAGCAAAAAGTCGTACAAAAGCCCTTGAAAGTTGGCGTTGAACTTTAAATCGGCAAACGCCCCGTTCAGCTTTTCAAGCGCAAAAATCACCGCGGCGGGCTGTAACGCCTTTGCCGCCTTGCCGCCGCCCGTTAAAGCGGAAAAATAAAGCCTTTGCATCTCGCAAAGAAGCTCCGCCTTATACTTGGTTTCACCGTACTTTGCCGCGACGCGGCCTATATCTCCTACGCGCGTAGTAGCGCAAATTTCTTCTGCGGCTGACAGCACTTCTTCAAACCAACCGCCGTTTACCATATTTTCCGCCGCGCCCAATATTCCGCCCGAGCTTCTTGCCGCGGCTGCGTTAATTTCCTTATGTCCGGCGCGTTCCAATGCCGAAAAAACCTGCTCTTCGGTAAACGGCGCTACGGTCAGAATTTTTACTCGCGATTTTACGGTATCCAAAACAGGTGCAAGCGTAGACGCGCCCAATAAAAAGTGAACGCCTTCGATAGGCTCTTCCAACGTCTTTAAAAGCTTGTTCTGAAGTAACGGCGAAGCATTTTCGAAACCGCTTATTGCGTACAGCTTTTCAGTTCCTTCGACGGGACGGAGAACGCTGTCTTCGAGAAGTTCGCCGACGGCATCGGCAGTAAGCTTTTCACCCTCTTTGGGATAAAGCTTAAAGTCAGGATAACTGCCGTTTATAATCCTTGAACCGACGGGCGTTTCCGCATCCGTACCAAAGAACTCCAATGCAAAAATTTTCAACGCCGCGCGCATATTCTTCGGATCGGGAAAGTCAAGCATATATGCGTGCGAAAGTCTGCCGAAACGCCTGTCGCCCGATAAAATTTTGTATGCGGTTGTACCCTTTAAAAGCCTTTCCACTTAACTGATTATATTTTTATCCCTTAATAATTTTCTTATGGTTTCCGCCGTCTCAAACTTTGTGCCACCGCAGTAAACGGCACATATGTCGGGGTGTTTCTCCAAAAGCGACTTGTAACCCGCGTAAACCTTTTCGTGAAAATCCATACCCATTTGCTCGATTCTGTCGTTTTTGTCCGCACCGTGCTTCCTTTTGAACGCATCTTTGGGCGAAATATCGAGAAAAACGGTCATATCAGGGGGGTAATCGCGTAAAGCGACGGCGTTTATCTCCTCGATAAACTTCTCTCCTAGCCCCCTTGCAAAACCCTGATATGCAAGCGAAGAGTAAACGTACCTGTCGCACACTACGAGTTTCCCCGCATCGAGCGCAGGTGCAATAACTTCGCGCAGATGCTGTATTCTTGCCGCCGCATACAGGAGTGCTTCACACTCGTCGCACATGGCGGTGTTCTTACCGCTTAAAATAATCTTGCGTATATCTTCGGAAATGGCGCTGCCGCCGGGCTCTCTCGTCATTATAAAGTCTGCGCCGACTGAAGTTAAATATTCCGAAAGAAGCTTTAGCTGCGTGCTTTTGCCAGAGCCTTCACACCCTTCGAAAGTAACGAACTTTCCTCTCATTTTTTAACCACCCAAATCTTGTCGCCAACAAGTCCGAAAGTACTGCCCTGATACAAGAGGTATCTCACCGCGCCTTCGGTTATCATTTCACCCGCGGCGATAATGGGTATACAGGGAGGTGATACCCCCGCATTCTCGGCGCACATTCTGCCCACGGACTGCACGAGGGGTATCAGTTCCTTTTTCTGTTTTAACGCATATTGAAAGCTATAAGTTCTCGCCGTTACGGGCATAGGCGGACGGGCAACGAAATTCTTCTTTAACCGCTTATCCCCCACCATTCCCGCAATTGCTGTCAGAAGATTGCTCAAATCCGCAGCAACCGTCATAGGCGAAAGATAAAATAAGAGATACTTTCCGTCCGCAAGCTCGCTGTAAATGCCTTTCTTTTCAAGCATACTTGCAGCGGTGTACGACGATACTCCCAAATCTTCGAAATCAATAGCAACTTTAGTCCAATCTTCCGAAGGATAAAGCTTTAACGGGCATTTTTCTCTGAAAGACGCTACCGCCGTCTTTGCTTCGGTAACAAGTTTGGGATTATTTGCGACGTACTTAAAGGCATATTCCACAGACGCCATTATCGGATAGCTCGGAGATGTCGTTCTGAAATATGACAGTCCCTCTTCCAAAAGAGGTAAAAGCTTATCGTTATTACACGAAACAACTGCGCCCTGCGTCAATGCGGGCAAGCTTTTGTGTGCGCCGTCCACCCAGACGTCGGCAAAAGACCCCGCATGACCCTTTTTCGCCTCTTCGAAAACGAGGTGTGCGCCGTGCGCGCCGTCTACGAGAAGATAGCGCCCGTACTGCTTTAATATCTGCGAATATTCTTTTAATGGAGCGATATTGCCGAAATAATCGGGTGAAGTTACTATCATTCCGCTTATCGTTCTGTCGTTGGAAACAAGTTTTTCGATAAGTGCGGGCGAGGGCGGCAAAAGAACGCCTTCGTCATGAGAACCCTGAACTATGACGGGTTCGAGGTTGAAAAGCTTGCAAGCGTTCCACACGCTGACGTGGCAGTTACGCGGCACTATCACCTTATTGCCGAACTTTGAGAGCGCGTACATCATTGCTATAACGCCCGAAGAAGAACCGTCCGTCAAAATAAAGCTCTTTTTCGCGCCCAATATCTCTGCCAAATCATTTTGCGCCTTGGCTATTATGCCTGAAGGGCATAATAGGTTGTCCGAATACGAAAGCTCGGTAATATCGAACGGTGCGACGGGAAACTTGGATTTAAAATCCCCTCTCGCCTTATGACCGGGCATATGAAACGATTTATCCGCCTTTGCGTACGCTTTTAATTGTGAATATATTAAATACTTATACATAAAGATACTTCTCTTAAAGGGTTATCCCAACAAAACGCATAGCGCCGTGGCTTTGCGGTTTACTTTTTAGGCTTCATCGTAGGGAAGAGTAAAACGTCCCTTATAGTTGCACTGTCCGTAAGCAGCATAACGAGCCTGTCCACGCCAAAGCCCAATCCGCCCGTGGGGGGCAGTCCGTATTCGAGTGCTGTTACGAAATCCTCGTCTATCTGCGCATTGCAGTTAGGTTCTTGCGCGCGTTTCTCTTCAACTTGCCTTACAAACCTTTGCTTTTGGTCGATAGGATCATTCAGTTCGGAAAAAGCGTTACCGAATTCGTGCGCACAAATAAAGTACTCGAACCGTTGCGTAAACGCAGGGTCGTCTTCCTTACGCTTTGCAAGCGGTGAATTTTCCACGGGATAATCGTAAATGAACGTGGGCTGAACGAGCTTGTCTTCCACGAAGGCGTCAAACAGCGCGATAAGCACGTGTCCCTTCGTAGCTTTGTCTCCCTCTTCAACGGCTACGCCCAACTTCTTCGCGCACGCACGGGCGTCTTCGTCGGTCGCCCAAGCATCGTAGTCTGCACCGGAAAATTTCTTAACCGCCTCTTTCATCGTCATGCGCGTCCACTTGCCGCCGAGGTGGATTTCCGTGCCCTGATAAGTTATATCGGTAGTGCCGCATACTTCCTTTGCAATCCACGCGTACATCTCTTCGACGAGGTTCATCATATCGAAATAATCAAGGTACGCCGCATAGCACTCTACCGTTGTAAATTCGGGATTGTGGAAGGCGTCCATTCCCTCGTTACGGAAGATGCGCCCAACCTCGTAAACTCGGTTTAGACCCCCTACTATGAGCCGTTTAAGATATAATTCGGTCTCGATTCTAAGGTACATATCAATGTCGAGAGCGTTGTGCTTCGTCTTAAAAGGTCTTGCCGCCGCGCCTATCTCCAAGGTGTTTAAAACGGGGGTATCAACCTCTAAAAAGCCCTTGCCGTCGAGGAAGCCGCGGATACGGTTAATTATCTGAGAACGCTTGACGAAGGTACTTTTAACTTCGGGGTTGACTATCAAATCCAGCTCCCTTCTGCGGTAGCGGATATCGGTGTCTTTAAGCCCGTGCTGTTTTTCGGGTAAGGGCAAAAGACACTTGGAAAGCATCTCGATTTTCGTGCAATGCACTGAGGTTTCGCCCGTCTGCGTTTTGAATACGTAGCCCTTTACGCCGACAATATCGCCCAAATCGTAATCCTTTTTGAACGATGCATATTCCTCTTCGCCGACGTCGTCGCGCCTTACGTAAATTTGCAAGAGCCCGCTTTCGTCCTGTAAGTGTGCAAACGAGGCCTTGCCCATTACGCGGCGGGACATAAGCCTGCCCGCAACGGAAACTTCCTTACCTTCGAGGCTGTCAAAGTTATTCTTTATTTTTTCCGAGTGCGCCGTTGTTTCGTACTTGACTTTTACGAAAGGGTTCTTGCCCTCTTCGCTAAGCTTAGAAAGTTTTTCGCGGCGAATTCGCGCCTGTTCGGCAAGGGCAACAGCCTCTTCTTCTTCGCTTAAAGGAGCGGTGTTTTTAACGTTTTGTGTATTTTCTGCCATAAATTTTACCTTATCGAAAGAATTTTGAGAGTGTATTCCGTGCCGTCGGGGCATTTAACGGTAGCTTTATCTCCGACTTTTTTCCTGAGCAACGCCGCACCAACGGGAGAGTCTACCGAAATTTTATTTGCCATAACGTCAACTTCGGTTACTGAAGTTACGGTATAAGTCTGTTCCTCTTCCATATCCTCGTCGTAGACTGTAACCACACTGCCCAAATGGATATAGCTCGTATCCGTATTTTCTTCGCGAATATCCGCGTTCTTTATCTTATACTCTATTTCTGCGATTTTTCCCTCGTTGGAACGCTGTTCCTCACGCGCGGCGTCGTACTCCGCGTTTTCGGAAAGGTCGCCGTGGCTGCGCGCCTCTGCAATGCGCTCGATAATTTCAGGGCGCTTGACTTTAACGAGATAGTCAAGCTCCTTCTTCAAATCGTCGTAATTTTTCTTTGTCATAACGATAAGTTCTGCCATTTTCTTTTTGCTCCCGATATTAAAAAATAATTAAAAGTGATTTCGCACCGCGAAATCACTGCTTTTTCTTACAATATTATATAGTTTCGTTTGCCCTTTGTCAATAGAAAAACCCCCACCCCGCTTTAAGAATTTTACGCGCTCCTTAAAATTGTTTTTGAGAAAAAGTTGCAAACGGGGCAAAAATTCAGTATAATGGTTATATGTTCAGAATTTGGGCGAAAATCATCGTCGGCGAAAAAATCAAAAAACAAATAACTTACGTGCGTGAGGACAAATTCACTTATTCCGAATTTTTCAACTACCTTTCGGACATATGCGAAGCGTTGGACATTGCAACGCCCATTTTGTTAAAGACGCATATTTTTAATTACGCCAAATTCAGAACGGTCAAATTCCTGCCCCGCGATTTCGCAGAGCACCCCGAATTCGATAAATTGGTTCTCGATAATATTTCAATCTGACAGTTCCGCATTCGATTGCGGAATATTTTTTTTATTTACCCCCATACTCTAAGTATGAAAATGACTTGCTATTTTTGCGTTGCAAACCTCATTATTTTAGGCATATGTGGGGGTGTATACGCACTTTCGGGCTTTGATTTGATAAGATTTTTGAGTTTCGGCAACGAACTTTTTTACCGTTCTTTTTTTGCAATTTGCGGTGTTTCCGCACTTTTTACCGTTTACTCTTTAATAGCCTTCAAACCGTTTAAAGGTTTAAAATAGGGCGCAGCCGAAAAGGCTGTGCCCTATTTTAACATACGCTCACCTTTACGCTTGCGCCCGTTTCCGCATCCTGATACATAACCCAATAGCCGCACTCGCCATCATCGGGTGAAGCGGGCAAAAAAGACGCCAATCCTTCCATACTTTGCGGGGGCGCGTCGCTTTGGCTCGTGGGCACGCCGTAACATATATATTTCGGTTTGCCCCCCGAATATAGCACGCCGAACACGTAAAAACCGCTTTCGCCGTATGTAATTCTTACCCATTTAGAATCTTCGATTAAATCCTCTAAAGCCTTTTCCTGAGGGTATTTGGCAAGTATCCCGTCTATTTCTTCCTTCATTCTTTCGTAAAATATTCCGCCCTCAGTTATGGGGTTAACCTTCTTGGTTTCGCCGTTGCCCCCCGAATATGCCGCACTTTCAGCGTGTCTTATGCTGTTTTCTCCTTCTTTGACAGAGCTAACAGCCGTCTCATCGCCGCAAACCTCTTCCCCGTTTTTTTCTTCTTTTTTATTCTCGCGTACAGCTCCACCGTCTTTAAAAGCTTCTGCGTATTCATAATAATTTACCTCCGCTATTGCCTCGTCCTCGTAAACTTCCGTCGCTGCATTATTGTCTTCTTTTTGCGCTGCGCTGTACGCCTCCCGTTCCTCTCGGGCGAGCTGGGCGGCTTTAATGTTTTCTTCACGCTCCACTTCGGCTTTTAATTTGAGCGTAATATCGTGGTTGTTGCCGCATACTGCCGAGGCAATTGGGAAAACCTGCCCCTTTACGTAGCAGATTAGCGCGGCAAACCCGTTCGCCGTTTCTATCGCACTTTCCCCCTCGAACTCGCCGTGCTCGATTATCAGCGTCGTAGTTCCGTCCGACAGGGCGCAGACGTATTTGCCCTCGGTTAAGGGCGCGAAGTTAATAAGGCTCACTTCAACGCGAAGCTTACCCCCGTACTTTTCCGCCTTGACAAGACCGGACAGCGCTCCGCCGTCAACCGAGAACCCGTCCTTTATTCCTTTGATTACCGCAATGTTTTTTGTGTAGCCCATAAATTTCCCTTCTTTTCAGTTTTTAAGCTAAAGAAAATTCGTGATTAAATTAATTATATATATGCCGAACGCGCAAATTTTATATATTCATGTAAAAATATGTAGTTTTTGTGTATTTATTTTCATAATTCTTTAATTCAAAAATTTGATTTTTTTGACAGATTATAATATAATATTATTTGTAGAAGTTTTTGCTTCTTGTCCGCGTTACCTTTATTAAAAGGGAATATCGGCAAAAAACAGTTAATAATTAAGGAGTGATTTTTTTATGGCACTGACTAAGAATAAAAAGGTCTTGGATTTTGTTCAAGAGAGCGCAGACCTTGCTCAACCCGATAAAATCGTTTGGATTGACGGTAGCGCCGACCAAATTAAAGCGTTGAAAGAAGAGGCTGTCAAAAGCGGCGAGCTTATCAAATTAAACGAGCATCTTCTTCCCGACTGTTATCTTCACCGCACGAAGGTGAACGACGTTGCCCGCGTCGAGGACAGAACGTTTATCTGCACGAAGAACAGAGAAGACGCAGGTCCTATTAACTATTGGATGGACCCCAGAGAAGCGAAAGAGCTTGCAAACGAGATTGCCCGCGGTTCTATGAAGGGCAGAACGATGTACGTTATCCCCTATTCTATGGGCGTCGTTGGCAGCGATTTCGCAAAATACGGTATCGAAGTTACCGACAGCATCTACGTTGTTCTCAATATGAATATTATGACGCGCGTAGGCAAGTCGGTTTTAAATAAAATCGGTAAAGACGGCGATTTCATAAAAGGTTTCCACGCAAAATGCAACGTAGACGCCGAAAAGAGATACATAATGCACTTCCCTGAAGATAACCTTATTATCTCGGTTAACTCTGCTTACGGCGGCAACGTTCTTTTGGGCAAAAAATGCTTTGCTTTGAGAATAGCTTCCTGGCTGGGTAAAAACGAGGGCTGGATGGCAGAACACATGCTTATCCTCGGCGTAACTTTCCCCGACGGCGAAAAGAAATACGTAGCGGCAGCTTTCCCCTCCGCTTGCGGCAAAACCAACCTTGCAATGCTTATACCCCCCAAACATTACACCGATTTGGGCTATAAAATTGAAACTATCGGCGACGACATCGCTTGGATAAGAGTAGGCGAGGACGGCAGGCTTTGGGCTGTCAACCCCGAAAACGGTTTCTTCGGCGTTGCTCCCGGCACGAACGAGCACTCCAACTACAACGCACTTCAATCCACTAAGCGCGGAACTATATTCACCAACGTAGCGCTCAACACAGACGATATGACCGTTTGGTGGGAAGGACTTACCAAAGAGCTTCCCGAACACGTAATCGATTGGACGGGTAAACCTTGGGATGCCGCTAAGTTCGATAAGAAAGACAAATCGACTTGCGCAGCTCACCCCAACTCACGTTTTACCGCACCTGCGGGCAACTGCCCTTGCATATCGGATAAATTCAATTCCGAAAAGGACGCCGTGCCCCTTTCCGCGATTATCTTCGGCGGCAGGCGCGCATCAACCACTCCCCTCGTTTACGAGGCAAGAGATTGGAATCACGGCGTATTTATCGGCTCGGCAATGTCGTCCGAAACAACGGCGGCAGCAGCGGGCGCAGTCGGCGTTCTCCGCCATGACCCTATGGCTATGAAGCCTTTCACCGGCTATCATATGGGCGACTACTTCGCACATTGGGTAGAGATGGGTAAAAAGGTTAAAAATCCTCCCAAAATTTTCAACGTAAACTGGTTCAGAACGGATAAAGACGGCAACTTTATGTGGCCCGGATTTGGCGACAATATGCGCGTTTTGGAATGGATATTAAAGCGTTGCTCCGACGCTCCCGTAGACGCTAAGGAAACGGCAATAGGCTACGTTCCCAAAGCCGAGGACATTGACCTCACCGATTTGGATTATGAAATCAGTTCGGGCAAAAAGTTCGGTATCGACGATTTGTCAGCTATCCTTGAAGTTGACAAGGAGAAGTGGGCAAAAGAGGCCGAAGAGCTTGAAGGATATTACAACGGCACTATTAAAGACAGAATTCCCGAAGAGCTTTGGAACTGCCTTGCAACCTTGAAAGAAAACTGCAAGGTAGAAAAGAAAGCGCCCGCTAAAACTGCGGAAGCTTCCGAAAAGCCCAAAACCGCAACCAAGAAAACCGATAAATAATATTAACACAAACCGCCCGCAGGCAAGCCTGCGGGCGGTTTTTTTAACTTAAAACGCCTCCTGCATAATGAAAGAGCAGGAGGCGTTTATATTTATCTTTATATCCTCAAAATACCGTTATTTGCGGCATATATGGGGGGCAATTGATTATTCTTCTGTTTTATTGTCGTTACTGTTGCCAAGGAAAGTACCGAAATGAATCTCTTTTTTGCCGCGCTTTGCACCGCTGTTTGCGGGCCTTGCGCCGCCCTCTCTGCGACGGTTATCGAACCTTCTTTCGCCGTCTCGGCCGCTGTGTCCGCGTCTATCACCGCGCCCGGCTCTTCTCCTGTCGCCGAACCTTACTCCCCTGTCTCCGGGGCGCGCGTTGTTCGGAATAACTACGATATATCTTATAGGCTCTCTGCCTTCTGATGCCGTCTTAACTTCCGCATTGTCGGCAAGCGTCGAATGAATTACTCTTCTCTCGTACGGCGTCATAGGCTCTAAAATAATCTTTCTGCCCGATTCTACCGCCTTATTGGCAATCTTTAAAGCCAATTCTTTAAGCGTCTGTTCACGCTGAGCGCGGTAGTTTTCACAGTCTACCACCACTTTCTTGTATTCGTCTTTACCGATGTTTGCAACAGCGCCTACGATACTCTGAATAGCATCGAGAACGTCGCCGTGCTTGCCTATTACTCTTGCAGAGCTTGTCGTCTTAATTTCGATGTGAATACCGTTTTCTTCACTTACGATTTCACTGCTTCCCTCAACGCCCAAATGCGCTAACAGACCGTTTAGAAATTCTACAAAGTCAACGCTTTCTCCGTTATGCTCTTTTGCAGGCTTTTCCGTTTTTTCGCTCTTCTTAGCGGGTTTAGCGGGAGCTGCCTTCTTTTCTTCTTTAACCTTCTCTACGGGAGCAACGCTTTCTTTTGCTTCGTTTTTAGGGATAATTCTTATTTTCGCCTTTACCGAACCGAAAAGCTTTTTCTTGCCTTCTTCCAGCACTTCATAGTCTACTTCATCAATCGTAAGCCCTAAAGCGTTAAGCCCCAACTCAAGTGCCTCGTCAAAGGTTTTTCCCTCGAATACGTTCTTTTCTTCCATTACAATATCTCCTTAGACCCCCACATATGCTTGAAATAACGGGGTTTAACTCACTTTTTCAATCTTCTCGCCTTGCTCGTAGGTCTTGACGAAGACGCCGACTTTATTTCCTGATTTGCAAACCTTACGGTTACGACTTTATTGATAATCAGAGTTGAAATAAGTCCGTACAAGGTGTTTGTTATCATATACACGGAGAACGCAGCACTGTACATAAACGAGAACAAACCGAACATTATAGGCATGATTATCATCATCCACTTGTTGGTTTTTGCCGCGCTGCCGTCCACCGAAGACAGTTCGTTAGCCGCCTTTTGCGAGCGCATCATTATAAACTGCTGCAAGAACATTAAACCTATGGATAAAACGATTAAAACGAAATATCCGTTGTAGTTATTCTTCTGCTCCGCAAGATTAAACGTTACGTTGTTGTAGTCGTTTTCGCTAACGGTTACGCCTGCTCGCGTGGTTGCTGAAGTAAATTTTGCGTAATCGGGAACTTCTTTATTCAGCATAGAATCGGGATACCAAAGGTTACCTATCCATCCGAAGTGCGTACCGTCGCTGTTTTCTAAGTAGTATTGCGCAGCCCTTTCACGCGCGTGCAGTTCAATAAAGTTTGAAACTATCTCCCACTTGTCCTGCTCCGACTTATTATCCATAAAATCGTTTGCGTCAAATTCCGCGTTAACAGAAGCGTAATAAGCTGCAAACTTATCGAATTCTACTTTATATACCGTGTTTCCGTTATATTCATCCGCGGTAAGAAATCTTTCTTCACCAAAATTTTCTTCGGTTATAACGTATTCCGCTACCGTCTCGTTATAATATTTTGCCATTTCGCTGTAATCACGCAAAATCGCATAGTTCGAATACGTTGAAAACGCGCTCAAAATAATCATGAATATGACGAGAGAAACTATCATCGGGAGACACGCGCCAAGAGGATTATAACCGTTGGCTTTTTGCAGCTCCATTACTTTCTGCTGATACATATTCTTATCGTTCGCGTATTGCTTTTGCAACTTCTCCATTTGAGGCCGCATACGCTCCATTAAAAGCGATTGCTTTTTGGTTTTTACCCTTGAATAAATATCGAGGGGAAGAACCAACGTTTTCAAGGCAAGCGTAAATACGATAACGCCCAGAACAACCGCGCCGTAGAAGTTCGAGAATAAATCGAATATCCAGCCGATTACCCAGCCGATACCGCTGAGGTCGCCCGCATTAACGGGCGCTACGCCAACCGTATAATAGTTGGATGAAGTTGTAAGTAAATTCAATATATTCATAAGCGTTCTGCTTAACCAAGGTATCTTAATATCTTTCCGTTATACCTTGCTTTTTTTAAAAAATGCCGATATTTGGCACATATGTTGGGGGTAATGAGATTTATCAATTATTTTGCCATTCGTTTAAAATATAGAGCAAAAACCCCTTTAATTAAGGCATATATGGGGGTTAATTGCAAAAAATCCGATTAAAACACCCATTTTAAGCCCCTTCTTTCGGGCGCGGGATCATATCCGCCCTTTGATAAAGGATTACACCTTAAAAGCCGCCAGCAGCCGATTAGTATGCCTCTTATAACGCCTTTATTGTTTATCGACCTTTTCATATACTCCGAACACGTCGGCTCGTACAGACAAGTGTGTTTAGACAGGTGTTTTTGATAGAAAACTATAAGCCGCATAAAAAGCATTTTAAAGTACGGCTTAAACACTTTTTTCCTTGCCGCTTTAAAAAACTTTTTTAAGTTTTGCCGCATTCGTTCACCTTTTTAAAGCACGTATTAAGACTTCTTTTAAAGGCTTCGAAGGTGTATTCGCCACCGACTTTCGGTATTAAAATTACCGAATAAGGGCGCTCTAACAAATCGCAAGTATCTCTGAACGCTGCCCTTAAAAGCCTTTTAATTCTGTTTCTTTTTACGGCTTTTCCGTGCTTTTTGGATACGGCAACTCCCATTGAAAGTTTCTTAGCTGAAAAATACAATAACGTAATATTAGGGGAAAACACTTTTTTCCCCTTGTTAAACAGCTTTTGAAAATCGGCGTTTTTTTTAATTCTCAGATATTTCACTCTTTAAGCCGTAAGTTTTTTTCTGCCTTTGTTTCTTCTTCTTTTCAGAGTTTTTCTGCCGGCAGTCGTTGCCATTCTCTTTCTGAACCCGTGAACTTTGCTTCTCTGTCTTTTCTTGGGTTGATAAGTTCTTTTCATAAATTACCTCTTTATAGACTGTTTTAAAATGTCTTTTTCTATTATATAATTAAATAATCCGTCAAGTCAAGCGTTATTTAGCTTGTCCACCCGCTTTATTTAATCGTTTGAACTCATTCTTACAGGCAAAATAAGGTATAATTTACCCTTATTTTCCTTATTTTGGCATATAAACGGCTGAATATGGTTATTGAACGAGAGGGTTATTTCCTCTTCTTGCAACGCATTTACAGCGTCTATAATGAACTTGGAGTTCATTGCAATTTTAACGTCCTTTCCGCTTACCTTTGCTTTGACGGGTTCTTGGACGTTACCTATTTCCGATGCCGAAGAAATTTCTATTTTATCCCCGCTAATATCGAAAATTATAAGGCTGTTTTTATCGTTTCTGACGAGAATTGCAGCTCTTTCGATACTTGCTTTAAGCTTGTCCTTTTCAACCGTAACTTCGGTAACGAAATTTTTGGGGATAATATTCTCTTTTTTGATAAAATCTCCGCCGTAAAGACGGGAAGTCAGTACCGTATTGTCGCAAGCAACTAAAATTATGCCGCGCTGAACGAAAATTTCTGTAGTTCCCTCGCTGTCGGGTATCATTTTTTCGATTTCGTTAAGCGTTCTTGCAGGGCAGATTATCTCCATATTGCCCGTAGAAGACACTACTGTGCCCTTTATAGTAGCAAGTCTGAACCCGTCAAGCGAAGTAACGCATATATCATTGCCGCTTATAAGGAACTGACAGCCCTTTAAAATGGGTCTTGAATCGTCCGTAGCACAGCAAAACGAAGTTGAACGGATAAAATCCTTCAAATCAGCCGTTTTCATAACGAAACTGTTCTCCGTTATATCCAAATCAATACGGGGAAAATCGTCTGCAGACAGAACCTGCATCGTCGTTTGGCTGTCGGCGTATTCGATATCCATTTTATTGCCTTCGGAAGAGAGCGAAATCTGCACCCCTTCAAGCTTTTTGATAAAATCGGCAAAGTATTTACCAGGAACGCATACGTCCCCTTCCTCGTAAATTTCGGCCTTTATGGTCTTAATTATTGAAATTTCACCGTCCGTTGCCGATAAAGTTACTCCGTCGTTTTTTGCTGAGAGCTTTACGCACTCCAAAACGGGAACTGTAGTCTTTGAAGAACAAGCCTTTACTACTTTAAGTACTGCATCCGATAAATCGATACCTTCACAAACACACTTCATATTTTCGTCTCCGTATTTTCCCTCTTTCTTTATTAATTATATTAATAAAGATTTATATTGTAATAATAATAGTAGAGCTTGGGGAATTGTGTATATCTTTTTTCCCTCAATAGTATTTCAACAGTATAATAACAAATTTTAGGGCAAAAAGCAACAGAAAAACGGCAATTTAAGGTATATTTAAATAACAAAAAAATTGTTGATAATCACTGTATAACGGCTGTATAAAAGTCTTTAAAAATGTGAAAAAAATATATACTTTTATACCCGATTTCCGTAAAAAATAAATTATAAATCCAAAAATTAACAAAACAAGCGAAAATCCACAAAATAAAGTGGATTGTGGAAAAATAAAAAGTTGATAAACAGAGGAGTTTTTGATATACTTGACTTATGTTATTTGAGGGATATGAAAAATTTGCGGATAAATTTGAAAAATTCAGAGAAATTTTGTCCGAATTCAATCAAAAATACAATTTAACTGCAATTTGCGACGAAAAAGAGGTGTATATTAAGCACTTTTTTGACAGTATAAAGCCACAAAATTACTTTTCAATGGGTGCAAAAGTAGTGGAAATTGGCTCTGGAGGAGGCTTTCCGTCTATTCCTTTAAAGATTGTTAGGGACGATTTAGACTTTACTTTAATAGAAAGTACGGGTAAAAAATGTGAATATTTGAGAACTGTTGTTGATAAACTCGGATTAAAAAGTGTACAAGTCCTCAATATCCGTGCAGAAGAAGGAGGAAAAGACGAAACACTGAGAGAAAAATTCGACGTTGCCACCGCCCGTGCCGTTGCTAAGCTCAATACTTTATGTGAATACTGTCTTCCGTTCGTAAAAGTCGGTGGAAGATTTATTGCCTATAAGGGAGACGCAGAAGAGGAAATAAAGGAAAGCATAAACGCAGTAAATATTCTTGGCGGCGAGATAGAAAAAATCGAAACTTACGAGCTTTTGGAAGGTTATGGAAAGCGAACGGTTATAGTTATAAAAAAGGTAAAATCCACACCCTTAAAATATCCGCGCGGTAGGGGTCTGGAAAGGAAAAAACCTCTTTAAAAACAAGAGGGCGCATAACCTTTTATAAAAAATTTTGAGCGGCGCAAAGAATTAAAAAACAATAAAAAATATATAAAAATCGCGACTTTAATACTCGTAGAATTTTAAAAAAATTTTGGATTATAACCATAATTATAAAGTTGCCTGTACGAAAGAACAGGACCGTTTTTTGTACTAACAATAAGTGAAAAAAATTACTGACTTACTACACCGAAAAACAAGTTAAAAACAATAGACTGAATAAAGGGGCGCAGAGCTTTTTAAAAGCTCTGCGCCCTATTTTAATGATTTTTGCGCCTTTGATTAGTGTAAATCGATTTTAAACTGATTTTTTATCGAAAACGTTTACCTCTTCTCTCCAGCTTCCCTTCTGCAAACTTTCGATTATATAGGTTGAAACGCCTTCGGCAATTATTGCAGCCATTTTGTATATAATATTTAAGCGGGTTGCCGAAAAAAGAGAGTAATTAAATACCGACTTTTCTGCCACTATTCCCATTATCGAAGCGTCGCCGACAGTTGCAAGCTTTTTGTTTGCTCCGCTGCCCGGCTTAATGCCCGTAGGAGAAACTTTAATCAGTCCTATATCACCGGCAATACCTACGGCCGCATCAATGGCTATTATCGGACTGTCAGGATGAGTGGCGCGTAAAAATTCATTCATATATTTTACCTCATGCGCCGTTATAGGCTTTGCAAGCGTTCCGTAAACGTAACAGTTAAGTCCGGCAAGCTGCTCTTTTAGCATAGTTCCCGTAACAGGGCCTAAGCTATCGCCCACGGATAAATCGCTTCCGATACACAGAACCGTCGGTGTTTTTGAGAATTTTACAAGCATTTTTCTCAGCGTCAGACAAATTCCTTGTGGCGCAAGAGCGTTATATAAATTGAACGAGTATTCCATAATTTCTCCGTAACCCAAACCCTCTGCAATTTTCGGCAGAGGTAATAACGGGTAAATTATTGACGGATTTAAAAAAATTTATAATTCCTTTTATAATATCCTTAAAATTTTATAAAAGTTCCTTTAAAAAACGCTCTCATAGGCTGAAAAAACGATTTAATAACAGTGAAAGTACACATTTTTCCACAATACTCACAGCGCAAACGGGCTGAAAATGGCTTAAAAAAGCTATAAACACGCATTTTATCCACAAAAAATGCACAAATTAACCTCTGTAAGGGGATTATTCAAATATTTTGATAAAAACCTCGGATAATTGTCCACATAAAATTCGGCGATTTTGGTAAAAATAAGCAAAAAATCCCACATTTTTGAAAAATTATCCACAATTTCCAAAATTTGAGCGGTATACGTTCCACGTGAAACATAAAAAAGTCGAAAAAATTTGGTTGAATGTTCCACATGAAACAATTTTATATTATAAAAATAGGCAAGCGCAATCAAAATTTGAGGCATTTTCGACAATTTTTTACTGCTTACATTACAATGTGTTTAAGTGAAAAAACCGTAAAAATTGAGTGATATATTAAACTTTTTTACGGTAAATGCTTGCAAACAGACGGTTCTATCTGTTATAATAGACTAAGTTTAATAATAAGGAGTTAAATTTTGAATAAAAAAGGCAGATTTATTTTTGGCGCAATTGTTTTTGTGCTTATAGTTGCCGCAATTGCAATAATACTGACAACCACTTTAAACGGTGGGGCGGCAAAGAAATCTACTACACAATTTATATCCTATATGGAGAATGCGCAATACGTCAATAAGGACGGTACGCTTAAAGAGGGCGCAGAACTTCCGGAAGGTTATAAAGTTGCGACAGAGGGTGATTTTAAAGATAAAGTCGTAGACGCAGACGGCAAGCCTATTATAGTAATATGGAAAGTAGACGTCAATTCTTACGAATATAAGGGTTACACCTATAATGAAAAAACCGATAAAATGGTTCTGTCGTATTACTGTTACGGTCCTTCTCAGTACGGCGCGGACGGTTGGGAGCAGATTAAGACCATTTATAAAGATTACGGCGTAGAAGTAGATATGTCCAATCCCAATGCGGGAAGCTGGGTTTCAACGCTGTTCTCGGTTCTTTCAATCGTAATAGTGTGTGTGGTATTCTTCCTGATAATCCGCTCGTCAATGGGTGGCGGCGGCAAGATGATGAGTTTTGCTAAGACCAAAGCCCGCGTAACTACCAATATCAAGGTGCGCTTTACTGATGTGGCGGGCGCAGAAGAGGAAAAGGTAGAACTTGCAGAAATAGTAGAATTTTTGCGCCAGCCCAAAAAATTCTCGGATTTGGGGGCGCGTATCCCTAAGGGTGTGCTTCTTGTAGGCCCTCCCGGAACGGGTAAAACTCTGTTTGCCAAAGCAGTCGCAGGCGAAGCGGGTGTTCCGTTCTTTTCGGTTTCGGGCTCTGACTTCGTTGAAATGTACGTAGGCGTGGGTGCGTCGCGTGTGCGCGACTTATTTGATATGGCTAAGAAAAACCAGCCTTGCATCATATTCGTAGACGAAATAGACGCCGTAGGCAGACACCGCGGAGCGGGACTTGGCGGCGGCAACGACGAAAGAGAGCAGACTTTAAACCAAATTCTCGTTCAGATGGACGGTTTCGAGTCCAACGAGGGCGTAATAGTTATGGCGGCAACCAACCGTGCCGATATTCTTGACCCCGCACTTATGAGACCCGGACGTTTCGACAGACAGGTATACGTTAATCTTCCCGACGTAAAGGGAAGGGAACAGATATTGAAGGTTCACGCTCGCAATAAGCCGCTAGCGCCTGACGTAAATTTGAAGAACGTAGCAAGATTAAGTGCAGGTTTTTCGGGCGCAGACCTTGCCAATCTGTTGAATGAGGCAGCAATTCTTGCCGCTCGGGCAAACAAGAAATTTATTGGAAACGCTGAACTTTACGAAGCCTTTGATAAGGTTGCTATGGGCCCTGCAAAGAAGAGTAAGGTTGTAACCGAATCCGAAAAAAGGCTTACGGCTTTCCACGAATCGGGACATTGCATTTTGGCAAAGCTCTGCACGAACTGCGACCCCGTTCACGAAGTAACGATAATACCCCGCGGCAACGCCGGCGGATTTACAATGACCCGTCCCGAATCTGACCGCGCGTACTATTCAAAGAACTTTATACTCGACGATATATGTATGACGCTTGGCGGCCGTGTTGCCGAAGAGCTTGTAATTAAAGATATTTCCTCTGGTGCTACGGGCGATATTAAGCAAGCAACGAAATTTGCCCGCGCAATGGTTACCGAATTCGGTATGAGCGAAAAGCTTGGACTTATAAGTTACAGCGACGATTCTCAGCCCGTGTTTATCGGTAAGGATATGGCGGTTCATAATTCTTATTCCGAAGAAACTGCGAAAATGATCGACGACGAGGTTCGCGACATCGTTTCCACGCAGCTTGCCCGTGCGAGAAAGCTTTTGAGCGAAAACCGTAACGTTTTAGATAATATGGCAAGAGTTCTTATCGAACGCGAAACCATTTACACCGAAGAGGTGGATATGCTTTTGGAAGGTAAGTCTTATTCGGAAGTAATGAAGTATATGGACGAACAGGACGAGAAACACGTAGATAACCGTTTCAAGAAGTTTGAAACTCCTTCGGAAGAGAAGCCTTCAGACGGAGACGGTGATGGCGACGGCGGAAGCGACGGAAAGAATATCCGTTTTTAAATATGTTTCCCGTGAAACCGCCGCCTGTAGGCAGCGGAAGAAAACGCAAATGAAAAGAGTTGGAGTGTTATGGGTAAGATTATTTCGTTAACGAATAAGAAGGGCGGTGTCGGAAAGACAACGACCGCGATAAACATGGCGGCTTACTGTGCCGATATGGGCAAAAAGGTTTTGCTTGTCGATTTGGACTCGCAAGGTAACGCCACCACGGGATTGGGCTTTTCGAAAAGCTCGTTGAAGAAGTCGGTTTACAACGTACTAATCGAAGACGACGCTGCGTCGGCTAATATTTTGCCGACGCAAGTCAAGCTTTTGGATATTCTGCCCGCCAACGTAGATTTGACGGGTGCAGAAGTTGATTTAGTCTATAAGAGAAACCGTGAGCGCATACTTAAAAACGCGCTTGAAAAGGTACGCGCCGACTACGATTACATATTTATAGACTGCCCGCCTTCGTTAGGGCTTCTGACGATAAACGCATGGGTTGCATCGGACTCGATCATTATCCCTATGCAATCCGAATATTACGCCTTAGAGGGCGTAAGCCAATTAATGAACACCATTGCAATGGTAAAGCAACACCTCAATCCGCAGTTGCAGATTGAGGGCGTTGTCATTACTATGTACGACGGCAGGGCGTTAATTTCGAAACAGATTACGGCAGAGATTAAGAAGTTTTTCAAAACGAGGCTCTTTGAAATTATTATTCCCCGCAACGTACGGCTTGCGGAAGCACCCAGCCACGGTGTGCCCATTCTTTTGCATGACCCCAAATGCGTGGGAGCAAGGGCATACAGGGCTTTAACGGAAGAATTTCTTTCAAAACAAATGTAAGACTTTTACTGAAATTTAAAAATGCCCCAAGGGGCAACACGGAGAAAATTTTAGAGGTGAAATATGGCAAAAGGTTTAGGAAAGGGACTTGACGCTTTGTTCGGTGAAACGGAGGCAGCTTACGAGAACGCATTCGAACAGCATCGTAACGCTTTTGATTATACCGAAGAAGAGAGGAAGAACGCCGAGGAGATGTCGATAGACAAAATATCGCCAAATCCAAATCAGCCGCGTAAGAACTTTGACGAACAGGCGTTAAGAGAGCTTGCCGACTCAATCAAAAAGCACGGTGTGATTATGCCTATCGTCGTCAACGACAACAGCGACGGTACGTATATGATTATCGCGGGCGAAAGGCGTTTCCGTGCATGTAAACTTGCAGGCAGGCTGACGATACCCGTAGTAGTCCGCAAGTACTCGCCCAGAGAGATTAAGGAAATCTCGCTTATCGAAAACCTGCAAAGGGAGGACTTGAACCCCATAGAGGCGGCAACGGCAATGAAGCAGCTTATGGTTGATTATAAGTTGACCCAAGACGAGCTTGCCGAAAGAATAGGCAAGTCCAGACCCGCAATTGCAAACACTTTAAGGCTTTTAAATCTCTGCCCCGAAGTTATATCTTTGGTATCGGAAGGTAAGCTTTCGGCGGGACACGCAAGAACCATAGTTCCTCTGCCTGCGGAAGAGCAGATTAATTTTGCACACGACGCAATACGCAGTCAGTATTCCGTGCGCGAATTGGAAAAAAAGGTACGCGCCTACAATATTCCTCCCGAGATTTTGGACGAGCGCAAGAAGAAAAAGCGTGCGCTTGCTTCAATCGAGCTTAAACAGTTGGTTGAAAGAATGCGCTTTGCGTTCAGAACGAAAGTCAGTCTTATCGGCACTGATAAAAAGGGAAGAATATATATAGATTACTATTCCCGCGACGATTTGGACAGAATTTCCGAAATTTTGGACATTATAGACAAACAATAAGCTCGTAAAATAAGTGCGCCCCTGAAAAACGGTTACCGTTTTTCGGGGGCGCTTTTTAAATTTTAATTACAACTTTTACTCCGTCGTGTGTTGAAACGTTAACAAGCTCAAATTTTCCGACTTTCTTTTTCGTTTTCTTTATCGCCCGAAGAATATCCCGCTTTAATTTTCGCGATTTTTTGAGCTTAAATCCCGACTTTTTCAACTCGCGTTTCGCGCAGCTCAGGGCAATTCCGCCGGCGAAACACGTCGGCAGCCAAAGGCTGAGCTTCAATTTTCTTACTTTTATTTTTACGGTCATTCAACCCAACCTTCCACGACGTCGCCCTCAGCCGATTTTATATCAATAAGTTTCCCAACCGCGCCGAGCCTTACCAAAGAAACAACCTGTGCCAAATCTATTTTTTCAAGCAACTTTGTTGCCTGTTCGTTCACGCCGCAAATGCTTCCGCTCTTTAAAAAAACTTCAGCAATGGAGAGGGGTAGGTTAACGTTGACGACGTCGCCCTTTTTGCTTAAAACTTTTAATTTAAACATCATTTTAGTAAGGTCAACAAGCTCGGGCGCGACAGCCGCAACCTCTTTCTTGCGAATGCCCAGAAGCTCGTCGCAAGTAATATTGAATAGTTCCGCAAGAGCGGGAAGAAGGGCTATGTCAGGCGCGCTTAAATCGTTTTCCCACTTGGAAACGGCTTGCCCCGAAACCGAACATTTCTCCGCAAGTCCTTCCTGCGTCAGCCCCGCTTTTTTTCTGTAATATGCAATTCTTTCACCTAAACTGTTCATAAAAAATCTCCTTTAATAATCTGACCGCGGTTTACGGTTTAATTATAACCCAACCCGCCGCAAAAATCCACGTATCAAAAGTTGATTTTAGTAAAAATTAAACAACCGCAAGTAGGATTTAATCCAACTTACGGTTGTAAACGAGCCGAATTGAATTAAATTAATACGCTTTCCATAGCCAACTTTAAGCCAAGTTTAAAGCCTGCTTTTAAATGAGCTGTTTCAATTTCAGCTATAATACCGCTTTGTAGTTCAAATAATTCATTAAAAATTTTTTTGTGTTCAGCATCAAGACTTTCATAAATTTTGTCAACTTGTGCTTCTAATTTTATACACTTAGCGGTTCGAACAAAAGGTTTTCTTTCAAGGTAATTATAACAAAGTTCAGCAATCTCAGATTTCATAGATAACCTCCGAAAATATTATAGTTCAGTATAACTGAATTTGTCAAGTGATTAGAAAGAATTGTGTTAAACTGAATTTATGAAATTTAAAGAAAGGATTGCAACGGCAATAAAGCAGAGCAACTATTCACAAAAACAACTTGCGGAAATACTTGAAATTTCTGAAAGTAATATAACGAATTGGAAAAACGGTGAAAACCTTCCTTCTGTGGAGGTGCTGTACAAATTATGTAAAATATTAGACGAAAGTGCAGACTATTTGTTAGGTTTGGAAGATTAATCTAAAAACATAGCCGCCCGCGGGTTATCCCGCGGGCGGCTTCTATTCTATTTTGATTTGCGATTAAGTTCGTAAACCGTTCAGGCAATTAAGACACCTGATGCAACGAACCGTTGCCGCTTACATTAAGGCTCTGCCCTGCGCCGTACCGATAACGGTAAATACCTGCACTTCTTCGCCCGTCTTTGCGTCGATATAAACGTAGTAGTCAGAGCCGTCGAACGAGCCGTAGAACTCGTAAGCAAGCACTTCGTTACCCTCGATGGGAACTACGCAAAGTCTTGCGGTTTCAACTTCCAAGCCGCTGTGAAGCTTAGCCTGTGCGTCGCTCTTCGTTATCTTAGCGGAGGGAGCTGTTCTTTCTACGTGGTTAAGAACGTAGCTAAGTCCTTCCATACCCGTAACGATGCCGCGTTCTTCGCAAACCTTGACTTTAATCATATCCGAATAAAATATAACGCCGTCTTTCTCGTAAGCAAAGTTAAGGTTGCAGGTCGTGCCGTTTTCGCTCGTCCAAACTGCCTTCATATCGTCGTAACCGAGGTCGTCTAAGAAGTCTTCCGCAATGTCGATGCATCTTTCAACGGAGAAGTTCTTCAAAGAGCAGTCCTTAAAGGAGTTGAATTCAACTACTTTACCGCCAAGCTTGGAAAGCTGCGCGCTCATCTCGCCGTCGTTGGTAGTGAGGGTAATGTTGTAGCAAGCAAGCTGCTCTGCAATCATTTCGCCCGTGCATCTGACGTCGCTCACGTTATAGCTTTCAAAGTATTCGCGTGCAAGCTCTTCGGCGCGGGTTGCGCTAATCTCTTCCAAACCTTCAAGGTTCTTCGCGGTAACTTTATCGATATTCTCGGCGAAAGGTCCGTCGTTGATTTCCTTAGGTGTTTCAACCGTGGTGTTCTGAATAGTATCGAACGAAGAGGAAAGGAGGTTACCGGACTTTCCGCTCATTGCCGCAAGCATATCCTTGTTGTTTGCGTTCGCGGTAAGCTCGTTAATTATCGCCTTCATTTCCTTGTTGACTTTATACATATACTCGATGGTAGCAATCTGACTTTCGGTCAAGGTGTTGCCGCTTGCAACCGAGTAGAGCATAGACTGAGCGCCGTCGCCCATTTTGTTGACGAACGAAGTCATGTTTTCGGTAAGCTGTCCGTTAAGGGGTAGTCTCTCGATAACGGTTTCAGCCATTTCGCTCTCGATAGCAATATCCGTAAGAAGACGAACCTGCTCGTTTCTCGAATTAGAAACTCTTGCCTTGGAAAGGTTGGTGTCAAGATTGTCAACGATAGAGTTCAACTCGTAAATGGATTCGGTGTGAACGGTTGCCATATCGTCCTGCATACCGTTCATATTAATCCAACCGAAGGTCAGCATAGTGCCGAGTGCAAGGGTGGTAACGCCCAAAGAAATAACCGCCGCAAGCCAGCCGCCGAAACCGGGCGCATGACGCTTTTCGTTTTTCTCCGCGCGTTTCTGCGCCTGCATCTTCAATCTGTGCTCGCGCTTTGCACGCTTGTCCGCCATAGCCGCCTCACGCTTTGCGACGCGTGCGTCAGCCTTAGCTTTTTTTGCTTCGATTTTAGCTTGGCGCTCTTCCAAAACGCGCTCGCGGCGTGCTTCCTTGCTCTCGTGTTTAAGCATATCGCGGCGCTCGCGTCTCTTTTCTTTGCGCTCCTCGCGCGCCTGTTTAATAGCTGCAAGTTTTTCAAGGCGCTTCTGCTTTGCTTCAAGCTTCTTTTCAAGCCTCTTTTGCTTCTTTTCGGCGCGGATTTTAGCTATTTCAATCTTCTTTTTCTCGCGCGCTTCCTTTCTCTTTATCTGCTTTTCGGAAAGCTTTTTTGCTGGCTTGTTTTTCTTGACCTTTTTCTTTTCGGTCTGAACCGCTTTTGCGCCCTTGTCTTTTTTGGTCTGCTTTACGGGCGCGGACTTTTCGTTGTTTTTAACAGTCTTATTTACTGACTTTTTTTCGGCAGTTTTTTTTGCGTTCTCGGTTTTTTCGGACTTAACCCCGCTTTTCTTGCGGGTAAGGCTTTCCGCCTTTTCCGTTCCGCTTGAAATTTCTTTCTTACTCATGTCTTAGCCTCCTAAATAGCGAACACGTGTTTACCTATCGTGGTAACCGTCTTTCTCGAGAATATCCAGCTGCTCGTTGCAACCGCGGGGTTGTAGTAGTAAATGCAACCGTAGGTGGGGTCCCAGCCGTTCAACGCGTCCTGCGCCGCGTTCATTGCGGTTTTGTCGGGTGAAAGATTAATCTGTCCGTCCGTTACCGCCGTGAATGCGTCTTTCTGATAAACGACGCCTGCAATCGTGTTGGGGAAGGCCGAAGATTTAACTCTGTTTAAGATAACTGCGCCAACCGCAACCTGACCCGTGTAGCTTTCGCCGCGCGCTTCCGCGTAAATGGTCTTTGCCAAAAGGTACAAATCCGAGCTCGTATAGTTCGAACTCGAAGAATTTGAAGAGCTTTGGTTTTCAAGAGCCCTTACGCTGTCGTTCATACCGAGAGCGGCAAAAGTCGATTTGCCTGCAATTCCGTCGGCAACAAGCCCGTTCTTCTGTTGGAAGTACTTAACCGCCTTCACCGTCTGAGGACCGTAAACGCCGTCAACCGCTCCCGAATAGTAACCCCATTGTTTTAAACGTCTTTGTAATTCTTTTACTTCGCCGCCCGTCGCACCCTGCTTTAATACAGCAGTCTGAACGTAGGGGGACACGGCAAAGTCGCTATCGCCTGTGTGTCCTGTGTTGTTGAATACCGCGCCCACCGTTGCAACTGTTGCAATCGCAATGGTTGCCGCGCCTATTCTAAGTGCTTTTTTCATTTTTCCTCCTTGCTCTGCCTCGCGCCGAGCGACTTTTAAATATGTGTTAAATAGCGGAATACTCCCGCCTTTGCAATTATTATGAATAACATAAAAATTTTTATGCGGAGAAAAAACACATATAAGCGTCGCATAACTTTGTTGCGCTGCGGCAACCCTCAATCACTTATGCAAAGTAAGCTCGTTCGGGTTTTCCTCGCGCGCCTCGTTCTGCTCGCTTCTCTGCATTTTTAATAAATATGGTATAAAACAATGCCGCCCGCAGACTAACTGTCCGCGGGCGGCTTTTAAATAATGGGGGTCAATTAAAAAACTTATCTATTATATCCTTAATAATTGAGCGGTACTCCACGTCGGTGGTGGCGGAGGTAAAGCAAAGAGGCGGGTAGATTACGCACCACCAGTTGTCGCCCGTGCCTGTGCCGAGCTCGACGATTAACGCGTCGTAAACTCCGTTTTCAAGGGTCAAATCACCGTAAACGCGGGTGGGAAACTCTTCTTGCCTGATTTGCGCCTTAGAGGTGTAGTTAAAGCCGTGCGCTTTCAAAGTTCTGTCGCAAACCTCTTCTATTCCGTCCAATATACCGCCGATAACTTCCATTGCCGCGGGCTTGTCTACACACTGCGTTATATAGGGAGTTATAAACTTAACAACTTCGTCCTTGACGATATATTTAATATCTTGGTCCACTTGGTCGTTGGAGTTTGCGCGGACGTGAATTCTTAAATAATCGTTTTCAGCCTGCGCCGTTTCCGCAGTACCGAACCCGAAATAAACTGCCGCGCAGATGCAGGCAACGAGAACTAAAGCAATAGCAATAAACTTTTTCATACAACACCTCTCAAATGGTTACAGACCGTTTATTGCCGCAAATTACTTAATTTATACAGTCATTAAAAAAATCTTTACGGAAAATCCGCAAAGACCTTAATTAAACTATTTTTCCGTCGGCGTTCTGCGGTTGTACCGAACTGCAAGAATTACCGACCCTATAATTATCAGGATAATCGAAATTAACTGAGCGGGGGACAGCGGAAGACCGACCCCGCCTCTGTCGTCGTTGCGGAAAAACTCGATAAACGTTCTTCCCGCTCCGTACAAAATAAGGTAAAGGGGAAACCCGTCTTTTTTTACGAACAGAAAAAGAAACACGAAAATTGCCGCAAGATACGCCGCTTCGTAAAGCTGCGTGGGGTGAACGATAACAAATCCACCGTAATAATTATAAGGCAGGGAGTTTTCGGGAAATACTACTCCGAAAACACTGTCCGTTGGGCATCCGAAACAGCAGCCGCCGAGAAAACACCCTATTCTTCCGAAAAAATGCCCGGCAGGAATACAGGGCGCAAGGTCGCAAAGACGGTAGTAAACGCTCACCTTACGCGTCCTTTTTATTTGCATTAACAAAGAAAAAACCGCCAAAGCGGTCATTGCGCCGCCGTAAAAGGTAGCGTCTCCGAAAACGAACGTGCCCGTTTCCGCCATTTTAAAAAGGCTGTCTACGAGCATAGAAGCGGGAAGGGCAATTCCCAATGAAATTACAAACACCGAAAGCACGAACAGATTTTCATCTGCCGCCTGTTTATGCCGCTTGAAAGTGAGCAGCATAAACAGTAAAAAACAGACGGTTACCCCCAAAACCATCAATACCGAATAGGGGTATAACGTAATTTTTCCGAAAAGTACTATTTTGTCCGCCATCTCTTATTCCGTAGGCTGTCTTCTTGAAAATACCGTAGCAACGATAAGAAGAACGACTGAAACTATCGTACCGAGACCTACGTACAACTCCGCAACTCCGTAACCGACGAAGCCGGCGATAAGCGTGCCGAGTTGAAGCAGAAGTCCGACAAGGCAAAGGGGGAAGCCCGCTTTTTTATAGCCGAGAGCTTGAATAGCGCCTACGAGCGCGACTACCGAACCGCCGATACCCAATATGATAAACACTATTAAGTAAGGCAAAGTCGTATTGCCGCTTGCGCCGCTTACAGCGTTTGCCGCCTCTTCAACCGCAGCTAACAGCCCCGTGCAAGCAGAACATAAAATTCCGCCGAGAAGTCCGAAAATCGCGCCAATTAAGCCGCAAACAAAAGCCGCCGTATTCTTTTTCATAATCTTTCATACCTCCTTTTTTATTTATCTCAACCGCTTTCGGTTAAAACCTGTCGTTGTGGGAATACTCAAAAGAGTTAACGGAGCGCTTGCGCTTTTTAATTGCCCGTCTAGCAATCAGTACGCCTAATACGCAGCAAATAATTATAAAAACAATTAAATCGACTATGCGCAGTATAAATTTAAGAATTTTACGTTTAACCGTTTTGTCTTTTCGCAAGCGTTCAGCTTTTTTCTCCGTAATTCCCGATTTTTCTACATTATAACCCATTTGAGTTAGCTTGTCAACCAAATTCGGTTAATTAGTTAACTCAATTTAGTTATACAATTATAAAAATAATCAAAGGGGTAGAGTATGACCGTTCTTGAAAGAATAGACGAGTTAAGAAAAATGCGTGGTTGGTCGGTGAATTACCTTGCTATGGAAGCAATGCTAACGCAGTCAACGCTGAACAACCTTTATATTCGGGGAGCTGAACCGAAAATTTCAACTCTGCGTTCCATATGCGACGCGTTAGGCGTAACCCTTACGGAATTTTTTTCGGGAATGGAAGGAGAGGCGGAAGAGGATACGACGGCAAGCGGAGAAATCAGAAAACGAATTTCGGGACTGTCCGACGAACAAAAAAACGCACTTCTTATATTTTTGAGAGCTTTTCAGGATAAATAAAAGCGCCGCTTTCGGTTAAAACGGCACTGCGTATCATAAAATAATTATTCGGCATACTATATATAGTGGTAGTTGCCTTGGACGCAAACTACACTTTAAAAAAAATATAAATTTATATAAATTCCGCAAAAAAACGCTTGATTTTTATATTTTTATTTGTTATATTAATTAAGCGTTTGGGAGCTTAGCTCAGTTGGGAGAGCAACTGCCCTACAAGCAGTGGGTCACAGGTT
>CAMWIW010000006.1 GCA_947174415.1 uncultured Clostridia bacterium | reverse complement strand
GATACTATACAGACAGAAAAAGTTCACCTAATATATTAATAGGTGAACTTTTTTTTGCCCGAATTTCGGGCTTTTTTTATGCAATTTTCCCGCGCACGAATATTTTTAATTTAATTTTCGCAAACTAAAACATTACCCGCCCGCAACGGCATTACCGTCGCGGGCGGGTCTTTTTATTCATTATTTATTATAGATTTTTACAAGTAGGTCAACGCAAGTTTCTATTCCTATCTTACCGCTGTCAAGCGCGACGTGATAGTTACTTGCAACACCCCATTCCGTTTCGGTGTAGTCTTTGTAGTAAGCCGCTCTTCTTTTGTCCTTATCCTTTAAACGCTTTTCGGGCTTTTCGGGTTTTTCATCGTACAGATTAACTATGCGCTCAGCGCGGAATTTATCGTCCGCGTGAATAAATACGTTCAAAACGTCGTCTCTGTCCTTTAAAATATAATCAGCGCAACGCCCCACTATCACGCAAGGCTTTTCGGCTATCGTCAAAATGATTTTGCGCTGTTCTATCCAAATTTTATCCTGATTGGACATACCTTCGAAACGGTTCGCGCTCTTCATAACCTTGCCGAGCCAAGTGCGGTGGTCGGCGTATTCACCGTGCGCTTCCACGTATTCTTTTGCAAAACCCGAGTTTTTTGCAACCTCTTCTATAAGCTCGTGATCGTAGCAAGGAATATTAAGCCGTTCGGCAACAAGCTTGCCGATTGTTCGCCCGCCGCTGCCGAATTGGCGGGAAATAGTGATTATTTTATTCATAATTTTATTTTACACCCGAAAAACGGGAGTGTCAATAGCGAAAAATGCAAAAAATGGTATAGGCGTTGTCGTATATTTGCGTACAACTTACGCAAGATATTTGTACACGGAGGAAAGTTATGCAATTTGACGAAACCAAGACTTATAATAACTTAGCAAGAAGTTTCGCAGGTGAATCGCAAGCGGGAATGAGATATCAGCTTATCGCACAGGCTGCGTTGGCGCAAGGATATTTCACGCTGTCGGACACCGTTAAAATTCTCGCTAAAAACGAAACGGAACACGCAAGAAGGTTCTTCGAAGAGCTGAATAAGCGCGGCGAATACCTTGAAAACATTGATTTGAATGCGGGTTATCCCTTTCACAGCGGCGATATTGCAGAGAGCTTAGCTCTTGCTGCAGACGACGAAAGACAAGAACATCAGGTTATTTACCCTGCGTTCCAAAAAGATGCTGAAGAAGAAGGTTTTAAGGATATTGCTAATCTTTTCAAACTCGTTGCACAAGTTGAAGTAAGGCACGAAATGATTTTCCGTTACTTGCACGAAGCGTTCAAAAAGGGCGTTTTGTACAGCAACGAAAGTCCCATACTCTACGTTTGCAGCGAGTGCGGCTATATGCATACCTCTACGAAGGCTTGGAACGTGTGTCCGCTTTGCGGAAAAGGTCAGGGCTACGTTGAATTGCATATTCCGTTTGAAAAGGAGAAAATATGAGAAAGACTGAAAACAACAAGACAACTAACAGCACCAAAAATTGCGGCAAGTCCAGCGAAAAGAACGTAAAGAACTGCGGCGGTAGAAGTTGTGGCAAAAACAGCACGAAAAACAGCAAATAAGTTTAAGGATTGTTACGACCCCAACGGTAGTTATACGGGTTCGCCCATTGACGGCGGCAAGCCTATACAGGACGTTGACGACCTTTAAAAACCGCGTTAACTGCGGCATATGCGGGTATCAATTCTAAAATTAAATCTGTTTTGGAAAAGTTCTTACAAAAAGGCGGGGCGGCGATTTTATATCGCCGCCCCGCTCTTTTTATCTGAATTTATAATATTGCGTCTACGAAATCTTCGGGGTCGAAAAGCTCCAAATCGTCAATCTTTTCGCCCACTCCGGCAAACACTACCGGAATTTGTAACTCGCTGCAAAGCGATATTACAAAGCCCCCCTTTGCCGAGCTGTCAAGCTTGGTTAAAACTATGCCGTCCAAATCGACAGCCTCGTTAAAAATCTCGGCTTGGGAAATTGCGTTGTTGCCCGTAGTCGCGTCCAAAATCAAAAGCTTATAAAAGTTTGCCGTAGGGCACTCACGCGTTACCACGCGGGACATCTTTTTAAGCTCTTCCATAAGGTGCGCCTTGACGTGAAGTCTGCCCGCCGTGTCTATAATCACGACGTCCGTACCCTTTGCCTTTGCCGAAGTCAATGCGTCGAAAACAACAGCCGACGGGTCGCTCCCCTCCTCGTGCTTGACTATCCTAACCTTTGCGCGTTCTGCCCAAACGGTCAATTGGTCGGCAGCCGCGGCACGGAAAGTATCGGCAGCCGCAACGGTTACCGTTTTGCCCTTAGAAAGAAAATAATTTGCAAGCTTGCCCACAGTCGTGGTCTTGCCGACGCCGTTCACCCCGACGAGCATAATTATCGCGGGATACTTGATTTCGGGCAATTCCGCCTCTGTCAGCTTTTCTTCCAGAACGTCCTTTAAAAGGTCGGTAACGAACTCTTTATCCTTAATTTTATCGTGCTTTGCTTCGGCGCGGATTTCGTCCACGATATCCTCGGCAGTGGTTACGGAAATATCCGCTCCGATAAGGATTTCTTCAAGTCCGTCGTAAAAATCGTCGCCTATTTTGTTTTTTGAAAACAAACCCGAAAGGGCGTTGGAAAGCCCCTCCCTCGTCTTTTTGAGTGCGTTTTTTAATTTTGAAAAAAGTCCCATAAATACCTCTCACAAACCTTTCGCGTACGGCGCAAAAGGTTTGTGAACGTTTTACATAATCGTGTCGCCGCCGAGCTTCTCCGCAACTTCGGAAAGTTTAACCGAGACTACTTTGGAAACGCCTTTTTCTTCCATAGTTACACCGAAAAGAATATCCGCGCTTTCCATTGTCGGCTTACGGTGGGTTATTACTATGAACTGCGTATTAGAAGCGAACTTCTTCAAGTATTTGGCGTATCTTGCAACGTTAGCTTCGTCAAGCGCTGCTTCGATTTCGTCGAGAACGCAGAACGGCATAGGTCGCATGCCTATAATTGCAAACAGAATTGCTATTGCGGTAAGGGCACGCTCACCGCCCGAAAGCAGGGAAATTTTAGAAAGCTTTTTACCGGGGGGACACGCGATTATTTCTACGCCCGCGTTGAGGGGGTCGTCGCAATCGGTGTAGTCGAGTTGAAGTTCAGCCTTGCCGCCTCCGAACAATTCTTTAAAGGTGCGCTTGAAGTTTTCGTTTATGGTGTTAAAGCCTTCGTCGAATATCTTCAACATCTCGGCGCGAATGTCGTCAAGCGCGGTTGTAAGGTCGGAAATTCCCTTTTCCAAGTCATCCTTGTCCGTAACCATTTTTTCGTAATGGGCGGAAAGCTCTTCGTACTCCTCGACCGCGTTGTGGTTTATTGCGCCAAGCATAGTAAGTTGACGCTTGCAGTTTGAAATCTGCGAATTCGCCGTTGAAACGTCGTAATCTTCTTCCTTGTATTTTAAACAGCCCTCGTAATCTTCGCCGTATTCTTCCTCTATGCGCTGACGGAGATATTCCAAATCGCTGTCGATTTTGGTAAGGGACATATCGAGGTTGTGCGATTTTTCAACTAATTTTTCACGCTCTTCGATACTTTCAAGCCTGTCGATATCGCCTTTCTTTATGCGCTCGTTCAAGTCGTTTTTGGACTGCGTAACTTCGCTTATCTGACGGCGCAAATCGTTAACGACTTTCTGCTCTTCTTCGGTGAGAGCGGTCTTTTCCGCCTGAGCGTTCAACGCTTCTATTTCTTTTTTGATTTCGGGAATAGCCGCGTTGGTCTTTTCAATCTTCTGATGCAGACTTTGTTTTTCGTTTTCAAGACGGGCAATCGTTTCGGAAGAGGACTTAACCGCGCTTTCCAATGACGCGATTTCGATGCGCAAACCGTTGAGCTTATCCAACTTTTCCATACGCTCGTTGCGCATTTTGTTGAATTCTTCGCTCATATCGTCCATTTTGTTAGACGCTTCGTCCGTCTGTTGGGACAGGTTGCTTTCACCCTGCGTAACGTCGGTGTATTCGTTGTCAAGCCCCGAAAGTCTGCGCTTTAACTCGTCAACGGACTGATTGTAAGCCGCGTATTCGCTCTCCGCAGAAGTTACGGTTTGCATCAACAGGGACTGTTTTTCGGTTACGGAGGCAAGCTCCAAACGCGCGTCCTGCAATTTATTTCTCAATAAAGTAAGCTCGTCCGCAGCGGTGTTTCTTGAATTTTCGTATTCCGTCTTTTTGCTTTCGGCGCGAAGAAGGAAGCCTTTCTTTGCCTCTACGCCCTCTTCGAGCTCCTTAACCCTACGCTCGTTCGCCAAGAGGTTGCCCGCGACTTCACGCTTCGAACCGCCCGTCATCGAGCCGCTGACAGCTATTTGGTCGCCGTCAAGGGTTACTATTTTGAATGCCCTCGGATAGCGCCTTGCTATCTGAGTTGCGTTCTGGATATTGTCAACGATTAAAGTATTACCTAAAAGGTTATGTATTACGCTTTCAAACTGTTTATCGAATTTAACGAGATTGATAGCGAAGCCAATCGCGCCCATATCGTGTGCCGCCGCCTTAATCTGTTCGTTTTCGAATCTCGGGCGCATAGCGTCTATAGGCAAGAAAGTAACCTGACCCGAACGGGTGCGCTTTAAATATTCGATAAGCTCTCTCGCGTCGTCGCGCGTGCCCGTTACAACGTTCTGCATTGCGCCGCCGAATGCCGTTTCAATAGCGACCTCGTATTCCTTGTCGCAGCTGACGATATCTGCGATAAGTCCCTTTATTTTACCCGAAAGCTCGCGATTGTCCTTTGCGTCGCTCATAAGCTTTTTGACCGAATATATATATCCGTCAAATCTGTCGCGAAGGGCGCGTACGGTCGTCAAACTGTCGTTTAAACTTCTTATCTGAGCTTCGGTATCGTAGATTTGTTTAACTAATAACTGAATTTTTTCCTCGCTTGCGGCAAGCTTTGCCTCTGCTTCGGATAAAAGCGCGTCCTCGTTGCCAAGGAACTGAGCCACTGTGTTGCCGCGTTCTATGCTCGCTTCATACTCGGCGCGTGCTTTATCGCGGCGGTCGTGTACTCGCGCCATACGCATTTCTATCGCGTGCATACGCTCGTTGATAAGGTCTTTCTGAGCTTCGAGCGAACCCATGTTTTTACGGAGATTTGACAAGTCCTTGAAGGTATCGAGAACCTTTTTACGGTGCTGACCCGTCATATATTCGTAGTCGGAAATCTTTTTCGAAAGCTCGTCCGACTGCTGTTGCAGTTCGTCCGACTGCGCTTTCATTGCCGCAATTCTTTCGGTATTTTTGCCGCTTAAAGCTTCCGTTCTTCTGACGTCGCGTTCAATCTCGTCAATTCTTTTAAGCGAATAAGTGATGTCGTCCTGTGCGGCGGCAAGCTTTGCTTTAACCGACTTTGCACGCTCCGTATAAAGCTTAGCTTCTCCGCTCTTATGCTCTATACCTACTTCGTAGCGCCGAATTCTGTCGTTCAAATCCTGCAAGGTTACGTCGGCTTCGTCAAGGCTTTTCCTGCACTCGCGGTACTCGGCAAGCAAGTCGTCCATATGCTTTGCAAGATATTCTATTCTTTCGTCAATGGACTTTTTCTTTTCGTTAATCTTCTGCTTTTCGCCCTCTGCGCCGTCGTGGCGGAATATGTAAAGGTTAGTTTCGTGCTTACGGAGTTCGGAATAAATTTCTCTGTATTTAATGGCGTTTTCTGCCGCCTTTTTCAAGGGGTTTAATTGCCTTTCGACTTCCTGCATACGCTGTGCGTGTACGAAAAGGTTGTCCTTCGCGCCGTTAAGCTTTCGCTCCGCGTCGGCTTTTCTGTCCTTAAAAATTACGATACCCGTAGCTTCCTCGAAGATAGAACGCCTGTCCTCGGGCTTGGCGTTCATAATCTGTTCGATACGTCCCTGACCGATAATCGAGTATCCCTCTTTCGCTGCGCCCGCGCCGTGTAAAAGTCCCGTCAGGACTTTCATTCGGGAGGGTTGTTTATTTAAAAGATATTCGCTTTCGCCGTCCCGATAAAGCCGCCTCGTCATTTCGACTTCGTCGCAGTCTATATCGAAAATTCTGTTGGTGTTGTCGAACGTCAGGGTTACTTCGCACATAGACATTTTGCGCCTTGCTTCCGTACCGCTGAAAATGACGTCAAGCATTTGCGAACCACGCATCATTTTTGCCGATTGTTCACCTAAAACCCAACGAATAGCGTCAGCAACGTTAGATTTACCGCACCCGTTAGGTCCGACTATACAGGTTACGCCCTCGCCCAGATTGACGGTAGTTTTATCCGCGAAAGATTTAAAACCAACAAGTTGTATCTGTTTAAAAGTAATCATAAAGTAGTCCTTTATTAGTTTTCTGATTGAATGAAAGCCAACGCCTTTTTAGCCGCCTCGGACTGCGCCTCGGATTTGCTATCGCCCTCGCCGGTAAACGTCTGCCCGAAAAGCGGCAATACCGTCTTAAAGCAATGACGGCGCTCACTGCCCGTGTCAACTGTACATTTATCGAAATCGGGGCAACTTTCTCCCCTTGACTGCAAAAATTCCAACAGTTGACATTTAGGATGCTTTTCCGCACGCACCGAAAAATCGAGCGTGGCGTTAACGAACGCTTTTGCCGCGTCCATACCGCCATCGAGATAGATAGCGGCTACTACGGCTTCGTAAGCGGAAGGTATTGCCTTTTTGTTGCGAGTGTCGCCTGCGCTGCGTATAAGCGCTTTATCCAACCCCAACTTTTCGGAAACGGGGGTCAACGCCTCGTCGGAAACGATTGCCTTGCGAATTTCGGTCAACTGCCCCTCGCTTGCGCCCATATCGAAAATCCTCTCAGAAACGATAAATTCGAGTATCGCGTCCCCGAAGAATTCAAGAGTCTGATTATTTTCAAGGCTGTCGGCGGAGGCAAGCGTTAATGCGCGTCTAAGCAAGTTTTTATCTTTGAAAGTATATTTCAGGTTTTGTTCTATCTGAGAAAAGTCCACTACTCTTCCTCCGGAATAAGTGCGGCGAAATCTACTCCTTCAAGCTTTTTCTCGACCGCGGGTATTAACCCGCCGCGGTATATCGAAGCCGCGTTTTTAATCGCAGCGGCAATAGTCGTTGCCTTAGAAGAACCGTGGCTTTTAACGACAACCTTTTTCAGTCCCAATAGAAGCGCGCCACCGAACTTTTCAAAGTCAAGCTGCCCCTTCATTTTTTTGAGCGCCTTGCGCATGAAAAGATAACCTATCTTAGAAGAAACGGAAGCCGAAAGCTCTTTTTTCATAACTCCGAGAACGAGCTTACCGCAGCCCTCAATAGATTTTAAAGCTATATTGCCCGAGAAACCGTCGGATACTACCACGTCGCACTCTGACAGCATAATATCCCGTCCTTCCACGTTGCCGACGAAATTTATTCCGCGCATTTTGGAAAGGTATGAAAAAGTTTCCTGATGTAAGGGGTCGCCCTTGTGCTCCTCTGTTCCGTTTGATAAAAGTCCCACTTTGGGTTCTTTTATATTAAAGCCGACTTCGGCGTAAGCTGACGCCAAAACGGCGAACTGACAGAGCATTACGGGTTTACATTCGGCGTTAGCGCCGCAGTCGCAAAGAAGGGTAACGCTGCCGCGTGAGTTGGGTATTGCGGGGCAGAGCGCGGGGCGTTTAATTCCCCTTATTCTACCCAAAATAAGCTGTCCGCCGACTATCGTCGCACCCGTCGAACCCGCCGTAACCAGCGCGCAGATTTCTTCCTCTTTTTTCAGCATCCAATACGCCGCGATCAGGGAAGACTGTTTGCGCTTAACTGCCTCGGTAGGAATATCGTTCATACCGATAACGTCGGGGCAGTCAACGATTTCAAGGCGGGACTTATCGTATTTATACTTCGAAAGCTCCCTCTCTATATCGTCTTTCCTACCCGTCAGAATAAGGTAAAGTTCTTTATCGTTTTCAAGCGCCAAAACCGCGCCCTGACACGTTGCCGCGGGGGCGTTGTCGCCGCCCATTGCGTCCACTAAAATTTTTATCATACGCTCCTCCGCGGACAATTTTTAAAAGTACGTCTTATTTATTGTAACACAATAAATCGAAAAACACAAATGAATTGACTTATTTAATTGTTGAGGATATTTTGCGCAGTTTCTTCGCCCGAACCGCCGCCCTCTTCTTCCGGAAGAGCGGGATCAGAATAGATTACGCGCGTTACGGGACTGTACTTGTCCTTTCTCAAAACCACGGTCTTTTTATAACTTCCGCGGGTTACGGTGAGGTAACTTTCGCTTGTAAATCCGTCCTTGCCGGCCTTGGCTTTTTCGGGAGTATCGCAACTCTCTTCGGGGGCGGGCAGCACGCCCGTTACTTCCGACGATAAAGTGTACTTCGTTCCGTCGTCGTAGCCGTAAACGCAGAAAGTTACGCTACCGCCGACCACGCTTGCACGGATATACACGGGCATTTTATAAGGGTTGGAGATTTTTAAATCGAAATAAGTCCCGCTGACCATAGCGTCGCGCGAGGGCGGAACGTAGGAGACCGCAAGAGAATGAGGGTGATACTCCTTAATTTCAAGACCCGATAACAGCGCAGCGTTATAGAGCGTGGTACTTACCTGACATACGCCGCCGCCAACCCCCTCTACGAACTCGCCTTTTTCAATGATTTTTGCGGGCAAAAAGCCACGCTCTTTAACTCTTGCCCCCACAATATCATTGAACGAAAGGGTTTTTCCGCTTTCCAAAACAGTGCCGTTCAGCTTGTTTGCCGCAAGACGGATATTGCTCGTTCTGTTGATGTTGGAACTGTCGAAATTAGTAGTGAACTTGCATAAAAGACGGGTGGATTTTTTGACTTCGTTTAGAGATTTTTGCCGTTTTACGCAGTTAAAACGCACCGTAACGGGTTCGAAACCGCCATTGAGCGAATTTTTTATATCTTCGATAAGCTGTCTTTCGTCTGCACACTTCCCGTCGTTGCCCTCAAAGTAAGTAAACGGCGTTGAAAATGAAGAAAATTTAGCGTAAGGTTCGGTAACGGAAAGGCTTTCGTTGCGGCATATATTGGGGGCAATCGTATTAAGCCCGCATAAGTAATAGCTCACTTCGCTCGTCAGCTTATCTCCCTTTTTTGCATTTTTTAACAGTGAGTAAATATTGTCCTTATAGTAAATTTCGGGATAAGAAAAAGTATATATTCTGTCCCCTGCCTTAACTTCGAGCGTCTTTTCCTTTAAATCGTTTTCTATTTCTTTCCGCAAGGTTGCGGCGGCCTGGCTTCTCGACATGCCGCCAACGTTAATTCCGTTCACCTCCACCCCCTTAGGCACTGATAAGGTAAACCCGCAAGATAAAAAAATAATGCCCGCTAAAACGGCGAGCACAAAAATCGTTATGTTAAATTTTAAAATTCTTTCAGTCAAGATTAAGCCTCTTTATAAGTTCCGCACTCGGCTCGAAACGGGGTTGCCCGATAATTCTCTTGCCGTCAAAAGCGTGCGTATCCGAACCGCCCGTTGAAAACAATCCGAGCGTTTCGGCAAGATTTTTATAGTATGCCGTCTGCTCGTTAGTATGCGTAGTGTAATAAACTTCTATTCCGCCAAGCCCGCAGCTTACCAATCCTTTTATTTTTTTTACAAGCTCTTCCTTTTCCATTCTTATTCTTGCAGGGTGCGCAACTACTGCCAATCCTCCCGCGGCGCAAATCGCTTCGCACGCCTCTTCGGGTGAGGGACGGTGTATGCATGAAAAAGCGGGTTTATTCGGTGCAAGATATTTTTTAAAAAATTTATCGTAACTCGAAACAAAGCCCTTTTTTACCATAACGCGGGCAATATGCATACCGTGAACGGGCGCAGTTGAAGAATTTCTCTCCTTAAACACCTCTTCCATTGTAATATCGAAACCGCAACCTTTCAGCTTTGAAATTATATCCTCGGCGCGTTCGAACGAGCTTTCGAAAAGCCGTCTTTGAAAGGGCGCAAATTTTTCGGTATCTATACCGTAACCCAAAGTATGGAATTTAACGCGCCCTTCGTACGCCGAAACTTCGATACCCGTAACAGTCTTTATTTTAAAATTCTTCGCAAGGTCTGCAACCTTACCGCAAGCTTCCGCAGTATCGTGGTCGGTTACGGCGATAAACCCAAGCCCTGCGTGTTTGGCGCACTCGACAACTTGCTCGGGGGTCAACTCACCGTCGGACGCAAGAGTGTGAATATGCAAATCCGCCGTCATCTCTTTACAGCACCCCCCTCTATCTTTATTTTGTTGGCTTCCTTGCCGTAAAGAACGCGCTCTGCGTGCGTGCAGGTTAAAATAGTCTGCAAGCCCGAAGTCCGTTCAACTAATTTTTTGCGGCGTGGAAGGTCAAGCTCGCTCATCACGTCGTCGAGTATAAGAACGGGATACTCGCCCGAAAGCTCTTTGAAAATTTCAACCTCGGCAAGCTTAATGGAAAGCGCCGCAGTCCTCGTCTGCCCTTGCGATGCAAAGTTCTTTGCGTCAATTCCGTTGATTTCTATATCGATATCGTCGCGGTGAGGACCTGACGCGGTATAACCGAGCCGAATATCCCTGTCGTAATTGTTTGACAGCTCGTCGAAAAGCCGCTTTTCAAGCTCGGCTTCACTCCCCTTATACTTCTTTTCGGGAGAAATTTTCAATTCTTCTCCTCCGTCCGTAAGGAAAGAATGTGCCTCTGCCGCAAGGGGTGCAAGCATTCCGATATAGTCGGCGCGCTTGCGGGCTATTACGGCTGCGTACTTGCACAACTGTTCATCCCACACGGGCAAGCTGTCGTAAACAGCGTCCAGATCGCGCAGCTTCAAGAGGTTGTTGCGCTGTTCCAAAACGTTGTTATAGCGGCACAGAGCCACGTAATACGGACGGGAAAGCTGAGATATTGAAACGTTTAAAAACCGCCTTCTTTCGTCCGGTCCGTCCTGAATAAGTCGAAGCTCGTGCGGGGAGAAGAAAACCGAAAAAAGATTGCCGAGAATATCCGCGCTCTTCGTGATTTTATTGCCGTTAAGTTTGAACTCTCTTCCGCTTTCGGTAATTGCCGCAGTTATCTCGATTTTGCCGTATCTGCCCTCGGCGGAAGCCGAAAGCTCGGCTTTCTGTTCGCCCTGACGGATAAGCTGTTTATCCCGCTTGGCTCTCGGAGAAACGCCCGTACAGAGGTAAAAAACCGCCTCCGCACAGTTGGTTTTACCCTGCGCGTTCTTGCCGAAAAGAACGTTGAGACCGTCTTTAAACTCAACGCTTTCTTCGGCGTAATTTCTGAAATTTTTCAAATTCAAATTTTTTATGCGCATTTTCGGTTAAAACACTTTGATTTTCAGTGCGGTTTAATGTATAATATTATTTACTATAAATAAAGCTTTCTCTCATTATATCAAAAAACAGACAAAATTCAAAGGAAAATCGGTAAGGTTATGGCAGAAAAAGCAAACTTTGACTTTATTTTTAATCCCATAAAAGAAAAGATGCACGAGATTATCTCGTACATCAACTACATTACTTACATTGAAAAGTTAGTGCCCGTCGATATCGACGGCAGATTTATCGTGTTCGAAACCCCTACCGAAAGCTTTGCAAAATACATTTCCGGCACGCTTGCCGAAAAAATGAGAGAAGCAATTATCAAGGCCGACGTCGGCGTTACCGATTTCAGGCTCAAAGTCGAGGGAAGCGAGGGCTTTGCTTACAACGCGCCCACGGAAGAAAATTACGCTCCTCCCACTAACCTGAATAAAAAATTCACTTTCGACAGCTTTGTCGTAGGCAAGAACAACGAATTCGTATACGCAGCGGCGCGTTCGGTTGCAGACGACCCTGCGGGCACTTACAACCCGCTGTTTATTTACGGCGGAACGGGCTTGGGCAAAACGCACTTAATTCAGGCAATCGCCAACAAAGTAGTCGAAGAAAAACCCGAGCTTAAAGTAGTTTACGTAACGAGTGAACAGTTCGTAAACGAAATTATTGACACTATGTTCACGGGCAGAGGTCCTGACGCACGCGAAAAGAGCAATAAGTTAAGACAGTACTACCGCAACGCGGACGTTCTTATCATAGACGATATTCAGATTATCGAAAACAAAAAAGCCGTTCAGGAAGAGTTCTTCCACACCTTTAACGAACTCGTTTCCAAGGGCAAACAGATAGTAATTACTTCCGACCAGCCCCCTCAAAAGTTGGACGCGTTGGAAGAAAGACTCAGAACGAGGTTCGCGGGCGGACTGTTATTCGATATTCTCCCCCCCAACTTCGAAACTAAGATTGCGATATTAAAGCGCAAGGCGCTTGAAAAGAAATGCATCGTGCCTGAGGATGTTTTGACTTTTCTTGCTCAGGACTCGGGCGACGACGTAAGAACGCTTGAAGGACGCCTTACCAAAGTCATTTTCGCCTCCAAGCTGCACGAAGAGCCTATAAGTATAGCGCTTGCGAGAAGCGCACTCTCGGAAGCCGTATCCGAAAACGGCAAGGAAGAAATTACTTCCGCAAGCATAATTTCGGCAGTTACGGGCTTCTATCACATCACAAAGCCCGACCTTTTGGGCAAGAGCAAGAAAAAGGAAATCGTTATTCCCCGACAGATTTGCTGCTATCTGATGTGCGAGCTTTTATCCCTGCCCCTCGTTTCTATAGGAAAAGAGCTTGGCGGGCGCGACCACACTACCGTTTTGTATTCCCGTGATAAGGTTGACGAGATGTGCCGCGTAAACGACAAAATCGCAAAAGACATAGACGATATTAAGAATATAATACTTAAAAAGTAAACTGCTTGCCCGAACTTTTTCGGGCAATATTAATATTTGAAATGATTAAATTTGAAGAAGGACAATTCGATATAGTCGTGGTCGGGGCGGGACACGCGGGCTGTGAAGCCGCGCTTAGCTGTGCCCGTCTCGGGCTTAAAACCGCTATGCTGACGCTAAACCTTGACAGCATAGCTTTTATGGCGTGCAACCCCTCGATAGGCGGCACGGCTAAGGGGCATTTGGTGCGCGAAATTGACGCCCTCGGCGGAGAAATGGGCGTTAACGCCGACAAAACCGCGTTACAGATAAGAATGTTAAACGAGGGCAAGGGCGAAGCCGTTCAGTCCCTGCGCTGCCAATGCGATAAGAATGCCTACCACCGTGAAATGAAACGCACGCTTGAAAACACGCAAAACCTGCATATCGTACAGGGCGAGTGTGCGCAAGTTTTAGTTGAAAACGGTGCGGTTTGCGGTGTGGAAACGACATACGGCGGTATATTTAAGGCAAAGGCTGTTATTCTTGCAACGGGCGTATATTTAAACGCCGAAACAGTTACGGGCGAACACCGCCAAAAGAGCGGACCTTCGGGCTTTGCACCTGCGACCGCCCTGACTGAAAACCTTATAAATCTTGGTTTTAACGTGAGAAGATTTAAGACGGGCACTCCCGCCCGCCTTGACGGCAGAACGGTAAATTTCGAAGCTTGCACGCGTCAGGACGGCGAGGACGGCGTACCAGCGTTTTCTTTTCTGCACGATACCCCGCCTAAAAACCTGCGCGAGTGTTTCATTACCTACACCAACGCGCAAACGCACGAAATCATTCTCGATAATCTTGACCGTTCGCCCCTTTATAACGGCGATATAACTTCGGCAGGACCGAGATACTGCCCGTCAATTGAAACTAAAGTAGTTCGCTTTGCGGACAAAGAGCGGCATCAGATTTTCCTCGAACCCGAGGGCGCGGACACAAACGAAATTTACGTTCAGGGAATGTCCTCTTCTATGCCGCACGACATTCAGAAAAAAATGTACCGCTCGGTCGAGGGGCTTGAAAATTGCGAATTTATGCGTTACGCCTATGCTATCGAGTACGATTGCATTGACACGCTGGATATTTATCCCACTCTTGAATTTAAAAAAGTCGACGGACTTTACACTGCGGGACAGATTAACGGCACTTCGGGATACGAAGAAGCTGCTGCGCAGGGACTGATAGCGGGAATTAACGCAGCTTTTAAAATTATGAAAAAGCCCCCCCTCATACTCGGCAGAGACGAGGCGTATATAGGAGTTTTAATAGACGACCTGTGCACAAAGGGCACGGAAGAGCCGTACAGAATGATGACTTCGCGCGCGGAATATTCCCTCAATTTGCGACAGGACACGGCGGATTTCCGACTGACGCCGAAAATAGAAAATACCCCTCTTCTGACGGCAGAGCGGGCGGAAAAGTTTGCAAAGAGAAAGGCTGACTACGAAGAGGTTTTATCTGAACTTAACCGAAAGGCAAACCGCGAAGTTGCGTTAAAGTTCGCGGAAAAATATTCGCTATCAGGCAATATGCAGGGCGTAACTTACGCAGACCTTATCCGCCGCGGCGGAAAAATCGAAGATATTTGCGCGCACTTCGGCGTACTGCAAGACTTTAAAAAGGAAGTAATCAAGTGCGCAGAAACGACAGTTAAGTACGAGGGTTACATTTCCAAGAGCCGCGCGCAGATAGAAAAGGCGAAAAAGCTTGAAGAAAAAAAACTGCCGCCCGATATCGACTATATGAAAATACAGGGCTTGCGCCTCGAAGCGCGCGAAAAGCTTGAACGCGTCCGTCCACTCACTTTGGGACAAGCAGGTAGAATTTCGGGCGTAAACCCTGCCGATATAACCGTTTTAATGGTATATTTGGCAACAACAAAGCACTGAATTAAATAATTAAGCCCGCGTCCGCAAATTGGCGGACGCGGGCTTTTTATTACCCTCGCTACTGTTAAATTTCGCCTTCCCAGATTTCGCCGTCGGAGCAAGTTATTTTGACCGCCTTGGAAGCGTCTTTACTGAGTTCGACTTCAAGCCATTCCTCCAAAGTACCTGCGTAAGTTAAATTCGCCGTTCCGTCAAAGGCTGCCGTTCCGATTTTATTTACGCTTTGCGGCAAAGCTACGGCATTTAAAGCGGCGCAACCGCTGAACGCGAAGTTTCCTATTTCTTCAACCTTGACAAGTTCGACGCTTTCAAGATTTATACAGCCCGCAAACGCCTTGTTGCCAACCGTTAAAAGACCTTTGCAGCCAGAAACTATTTTAAGGTTTGTACATTCGAAAAACGCGTTTTCGCCTATTGCCGTTACGCAGTCGGGAACGTTAACGGACAAAATCCTGTCGTCATACCGAAAAACGGAATTGTTTATTCGGTACTCTTCTCCGCTTTCGAGGACGGGCAGATTGAGCGCACCGCCTTCGCCCGTGTATTTAAACAGAACGTTTTCAGTCTCGCTAACCGTAAATTTATAGTCGCCGACGGTCAGGATACTGCTTTTCTCTTCCTCGGAAGTATGAACCGCACCCGCAAAATATGCCACCCCGCCGTGAGTGCTTGCACCCGCAACGACGTTCAGTTTAGAGAGATTATATATCTCAACAAGGTTGTAACAACCCGCAAACGCGCCGTCCCTTATTACCTCAACCGAAGAGGGGATTACGAAAGTTTCAAGGCCCGAACATTCGCAGAAAGCGAACTGCGGTATAGTCGTAATGCTGACAGTGTTCCAATTCACTTCTTTAAGACGGGCGCAATAAGCAAACGCTTCGTAACCCAAAACAAGCTTTTCACCCGTAAAAGTAATCGTTTCTATACCCGAGCAATTTTTAAATGCCGCACGTTCTACCGTTAAATCCGCGCATGGGAAAATCAATTCTTCCAATTTGTCGCAGCCGTAAAATGCATATTCGTTTATCAGCGCAACTTTTTCGTGGAAGGTAACGCTTTTAAGCCAGCCGTAACATGCAAAAACGTTTTCGCCTATACTTGTAATGCTTTCGGGTATTTCCACGTCGGTTACTTTCTTGCCGCCTATATATAGCTCAGTTTCATTTGAAAACGGCGAGCTACCGAATTTTATCGAGAACCAATCTTCGAGCGTACCCTCGAAATAGATTGCATCGCATCTGCCGCAATCGTTGTAATAACCGTACTCGGAAATGCCGTAACCGAATACGCCGTCCTCAACCGTTTTCAGGGTTTTCGGCAAAGTCAGGCTTGTAAAATTATTACCGAAATAGCGAGGTCCTGCACAGCCTACACCAAACTCAATGTGCGTGAACGCGCCCCTTCTTATTCCCGTTACGGGCTTACCCTCGTAAGTTTCGGGGATTATCACCGAAGTTTCCTTATAACCCACTTCCGAAACGAAGTAGCTTTGCCCGTCGTCGGAAAGAGTATAATAAATTCCGTATTCGTTGCCATCGTAATTATCCGAATTATTACGGCATGATTCCTGACAGTTTTTCTGACAGGAAGCAATACTTAGTGTAGCCGTAAAGCACGAAGAAAGTATAAACGCACTCGATATTACCAAAACGATAATTGTAAGTTTCAAAAACAAACTTTTTTTATTCATATTCCGCCTCGCCTATATTATAACACTAAAATTTATTTATGCAAGTGTCGTAATTACAACGAAACGGTTTTTTGCTTTGTCCCGCACATAAAAAAATTTTATCGTATATATGGCAAATTAAATTATTATAAGACAAATTTTGCAACTGCCTCAATTATATAATAAGGCTATGCCGTTAAAAATCAACCTAAAAACGATACTTTTATACGCTGCGTATCTGGCGGCTTTTATATTCCTGAACTCTGCCGTAAGGGGCGTGCCCTTCTCGCTCGGCTTAACTTTTGCCGCCCTATTGTGCGGTGCAAGCGTGATAAGTACTCCTGCACTTTTCGTACTGTCTTCGATAGTATGTTTAAATTTGTCGGTCAGTCTGACAAGCCTTTTTGCAGGACTTTTCTTGGGCGCTATAACTTTTCTATACCGCAGAACGGGCAGAAAAATACGCTTCGAGGCGGTTGCATACCTGATAATAGCTCTTGCTCCCTACGTCGCATTTGCTCCGTGGTTGGGTACGGATGAGTACATAACAAACGGCTACGCTCTGCGCGGAATCGCCGCAGCCGTAGTAATAGTCTTTACCTATTTTTGTCTGAAAAGCGTGTACGCCCTTTTGTTCAGATTGCAACGCTGCCGCCTGAGAGAGGACGAGCTCGTTTGCCTTGCCGTTGTTTACTCAGTCTGCGGAGTTGGACTTTATAACCTGTTGGGACAGCCGTTTTATATCTGTTTTTCTGCGATGATAACCGTCTTTTCGGTGCGGCTCGCCCGCTCGCCCGCAGCACTGATTGCGGGACTTTGCGTAGCCATTCCGCCCGCAGTTGCAGCGTTAAGTTTATTGCCCCTGACCGTTTATCTTATAATCACCACTGCCGCGCTTATTTTCAGCGGCGCGGGAAGATTTGCCTCAGGTGCGGTAACCGCCGCGGCTTCGGCTTATTATATGTACGTTGCGGGCTGCTTCAATTGCCCAATTCCGTTAATCGTTTTATACGCGCTCTTGCTTTTTTTAGCTTGCTTTCTGCCCTCCCTTTTCAGGGACGAAAAGCTTGCAGGGCTTAAAATGCGTCTGCTTGTAAAAGACGTCCTGCCAGAAACCGTCGTAATAAGAAGCCGCAGACGCACAGGCGAAAAGCTTTACAGAATTTCAGAGGTATTCCGCGAAATCGAGTGCGCCTTTATAGCCCTTGACGAGAACGTTAACGACGGCGCGGCGCGCGAGCGAATGTTTACCGAGCTGAAAGAAAAATGTTGCAAAAATTGCGAAAGGCTGCAACGGTGCGAGCGGACTAACGTTTACAACGGTTTCAAAAGGCTTATAGACTCGGGGTGCGTAAAGGGTAAAGTCAATTTGATAGACTTGCCATCAGACATGACTTTGAATTGCGCCCGCCCCACCGACGTTTTAAACGCGCTGAATATGCTGTTGACCGAGTACCGAAGATATATGACCGAAACCGAAAACGCCCGTTCGGGGCGCAAAATGCTTGCCGAACAGGCCAAGGGCGTTTCCGAGGTTATGAAAAGCTGCGCAGTCGATTTAAGCAAAACACAGAGCTATTCGGGCGCGGCGGACAGCGTGCAAAAGGCGCTTTCCTCTCACGGTATCTCCTGCCCCGAAGTGTTTATTGACGGCGAAGACGCAACCGAACTTTGCGCCGTCGTGCTCGGCAAAACTAACTTGAATGCAATGACCGAAGTAATTTCGAAAACCTTAAAAAGAAAGTATCTTTTAAAGGACAAAGTAACCTACGACGAGGAAAAGAGCTGCCTTATATTCACAGCTCCCCCTCGGCTTGACGCGGCTTTCGGCGTGGCGTGCGCCGTGAAGAGCGGCGAAAAGGTTTCGGGCGATACGCATTCCGTAATCCGTATAAACGAGCACGCCTTTTTAATGGCGCTATCCGACGGAATGGGCAGCGGCGAATACGCAAGAAAAGTTTCCGAATCGGCAATATCGCTTATCGAAGCGTTTTACCGCGCCGAGATGCCCGCGGATACAATTTTAAAGACGATTAATAAACTTCTTTCGTTCAATCGCGACGAACGGTTTACCTGCATCGACATAGCCGCAGTAAACCTCGATACGGGCAGAGCGGACTTTGTAAAAATCGGCTCGCCCGCAGGAATAATTCTACGCGAAGGTGAAATTAAAATTTTGGAGAGTAACTCTCTGCCCCTCGGAATTCTGGAAAATTTGCGCCCCACGGTATGCACGGAGCTTTTAAGGGACGGTGATATGGTTGTGTTTATGAGCGACGGCATTACGTCAGCCTTTCCCTCCGCAACAGATTTGTACGAGTTTTTGCAGGAAATGAAACCGTTAAATCCGCAGAACTTAGCCGACAAAATCCTTGCGGGCGCGCTTGATAAAACCAACCACACGGTAACCGACGATATGACGGTGCTATGTACGAGAATTTTCGATAACGCTTAAAGCTTTCCGCAAACGGTGTCTGTTTCGTAGACAAACAAATAGCGCACTACTTCATTTACGAAGTAAGTGCGCTATATTTTTTCAAGTTTAGAACGATAAATTGAACTTTGCTTAATGTTCATATTCACTTTTTAAGATAGAGAAATAAAGTCTGCCAACATATTCCCCGTTCATATAAAAGTAATCACGCAAAGTTCCTTCATATGTTAAACCACATTTTTCTATAACTCGCTTTGAAGGTGCGTTAATTGTTTTTGTACAAATCTGAACTTTATGTAAATTGATTTTATTAAATCCATATGCAATAATCGCTTTTGTTGCTTCCGTTGCATAGCCCTTACACTGAAAAGCAGAGCCAATGCAATATTCAATTTCAGCAAAATTGTTTTTATTATCTACAAGAAAATAGGCTATTTGTCCAATACATTCGCCTGACTTTTTCTCAATAATTGCCCAGCGGTAATAATCGTTTCTCTCGTATGAGCCAATATACTTATCAAGTAATTCTTTTACAGCTTCTTTTGTAGAATAAACAGGCTCGGAATATAATGATTGTATTCTCTCATCAGCAACCCAATTTTTCAGCATTGCATCATTATCAGCGTATTCAAATCTTCTAAGAATTAACCTTTCTGTCGTTATCGTATTTGTTCCATTATGTGTAAGCACTTTTTATTTCCTCTACTAAATTACTGTTTATCGTAGACACAATATAGCAAAATCTCGTAAAAAAAGCAAGGAAAGCTGTAATAATTTTTCCTTGCTCTTTATATCTATTGAACTATCTGTTATATTCTTTTATAATTTTTCTAAGTATTGCCGCGTGATAGCGTGAAGGCGTTTCGGTAAGGCGGAACTTCCAATTTCCCGTTGCGGTAGACGGAACGTTCATACGCGCCTCTTCGCCCAAGCCAAGCAAATCCTGTACGGGCAGAACTGCAAGGTTGGCTTTTGTTGCAAGCACGCAGACGCACAGTGCGCGTGCCGCCTCTTTCCTCGTTTTAAAGGGGAAAACCACACCCTCGTCTTTAAGGGCGGCGCGAAGCCTTGACTTGAACACGAGGAACTGTGAATCGGTCATTCGCTTTAAAAGCCCCAAAACGGTAGCGTTGTCGTGCGTACCCGAATAAACGACCGCGTTTTCCTGAATATTCTTAGGAAGATAAGGATTTGTGGGCTTACCGTCGAATGCAAACAGCATTATCTTCATACTCGGATAACCCGTTCTCTGACGCAGTTTTTCTACGCCGTAATCGATTATTCCCAAATCTTCCGCAATTACGGGGACAGTGCCCAACTTCTTTCTTATCTGCAAAAACAGTTTTAAGCCCGGTCCTTGCTTCCACTCGCCCACTTCGGCGGTTTCTGCGCCTGCGGGAATAGAATAGTACCTGTCAAAGCCTCTGAAATGGTCTATGCGGATTATATCCACCATCTCGCGCGTCTTTCTTATGCGCTCTATCCACCAATCGTAATTTTCGCTTTCCATCAAGTCCCAATTATAGACGGGATTGCCCCAAAGCTGACCCGTGGGCGAGAAGTAATCGGGCGGCACGCCCGCAACTTCGGTGGGGTTCAGGTCTTCGTCAAGACGGAAAAGTTCAGGGCGTGCCCATACGTCGGACGAATCGTACGCAACGTACAGAGGCAAGTCGCCTATAATTTTAATACCGAGAGAATTTACGTAATTTTTAAGCTTAGTCCACTGCTTTTTAAAAACATACTGCAAGAATATCCAAAAGCAGTAATCACTTTTATATGCCGTTTCCCTGAACTCTTTAATGGCTAAATTTTCAGCGTATTTATAGCTGTCGGGAAAATCCTGAAATGAACCCGAATACCTTGACTTCAAGGACATAAACACGGCGTAATCGTCGAATTCGCCCTGTTCGACGAAGTTAACGAAGTCCTCGTTCTGAATATCGAAACGGGCGTATGCAAGCCTCAAAATATCGTATCTCGAATTATATAGCGCGCCGTAATCTATATCGCCCGCAGGCATTTCACAGCTTGCAAGCTCCTCTTCGTCCAAAAGTCCCTCGTCTTTGAGGGCTTCGAGGTCGATAAAATACGGATTGCCCGAATTGCAGCACACCGAAGAATACGGGCTGTCGCCGTACCCCGTCTGAGCAAGGGGCAAAATCTGCCAATATTTGACGTGCGAGCGCTTTAAAAAGTCGGCGAATTCGTAAGCCTCTTTACCTACCGTTCCTATTCCGTACTTGCCGGGAAGGGACGAAATGTGGCAAAGTATGCCTGCACCGCGTTCAATAAGATTTTCCATTTTTTCACCGTGCGTAAAATGATTTTAAAATTTTTAATTATTTAAATAAACGCTTAATGCGTTCTACCGCTTCCTTAGTCCCTTCCTTGCTGCCGAAAGCCGTCAGGCGGAAGTAACCTTCTCCGCATTTACCGAAGCCCGCACCGGGAGTTCCCACGACTTGCGCACCGTTTAAAAGGAAATCGAAAAATTCCCAACTTCCCATACCGTTCGGGCATTTAAGCCAGATATAGGGCGAGTTTTTGCCGCCCGTGTACCAAATGCCGAGGTCGTCCATGCAGTCGGCAATGACCTTTGCGTTGTCCATGTAGTACGAAAGGTTTTGCTTAATTTCCTTCATACCCTGCGCAGTGAACACCGCAGCCGCGCCCTTTTGGACTATATAAGGCACGCCGTTGAACTTAGTGGACTGACGGCGAAGCCAAGCCTTGTTTGCGTTAAAGCCGTCCTTTTCAAGCGCTTTGGGAATAACCGTATAGCCGCAACGCGTGCCCGTAAAGCCCGCGATTTTAGAGAACGAGCAGAACTCGATAGCGCACGTCTTTGCACCCTCTACCTGAAAGATAGAGCGGACAAGCGAACTATCCGAAACGAAACACTCGTAAGCCGCGTCGTATAAAATTACCGCATTTTTCTTGTTTGCGTAGTCCACCCACTCTTTAAGCTGCGCCTTAGTATAAGCCGCACCCGTGGGATTGTTGGGCGAACAGATATAAATTATATCCGCGTTAACCGAATAGTCGGGCATAGGAAGAAAACCGTTTTCTTCCGTCGCGTCTGCAAAAATAATTTTTCTGCCCGCCATAAGGTTGGTATCAACGTAGACGGGATAAACGGGGTCGGGCACAAGTACCGTGTTATCCTCGGAGAAAATATCGAGGATATTGCCCAAGTCGGATTTTGCACCGTCGGATACGAAAATTTCGTCTAAATCGAGCGCAACGCCCGTTGCTCCGTAATAGCTTTTGATATTCTCCCTTAAAAAGTCGTAGCCTTCGTAAGGACCGTAGCCTTTAAAGGTTTCCTGCTTTGCCATATCGTCAACCGCGCCGTGCAAAGCCTTTATGACTTCGGGAACAAGCGGCAAGGTTACGTCGCCTATGCCGAGCTTTATAATTTTTTTGTCGGGGTTAGCTTTGGAATAAGCCGCAACTCTTGACGCGATTTCGGCAAAAAGATAGCTGTCGGCAACGGAATTGAAGTGATTGTTAAAATTCATAATTACCTTTATTTTTTGTTTCTGTAAATGACCGCGTGTTTAACAAACTCTCTGAACACGGGGTGAGCGCTCTGGGGACGGGATTTGAATTCGGGGTGGAACTGAACGCCGATATAGAAATCGTTTGCGGGAATTTCAACCGCTTCAACGAGCTTTCCGTCGGGTGAAGTGCCCGCAATAACCATACCCGCCTTTTCTATTTCCTCGCGGAAGTCGTTGTTGAATTCGTATCTGTGGCGGTGGCGTTCGGACACCTCTTCCTGTCCGTAAGCAGTCTTCATTATTTCGCCCAAAACCTTGCAAGGATACGCGCCGAGCCGCATTGTGCCGCCCATTTTGACGCCGTGCTGGTCGGGCATAAGGTCGATTACGCAGTGCGCTGACTGAGGATTGAACTCGGAGGAGTTGGCGTCCTTATAGCCAAGAACGTTTCTTGCGTACTCTATAACCGCAGTCTGCATACCAAGACATATGCCGAGATAGGGAATATTATTCTCACGCGCGTATTTTGCGGCAAGAATTTTTCCCTCTACGCCGCGGTTGCCGAAACCGCCGGGAACTAATATGCCGTCCACACCGCCGAATATCTTTTTAAGGTTGCCCTTTTCAATCTCTTCGGTGTCAACCCACTCGATTTCGACTTTCGCCGCATTTTCATAGCCTGCGTGCGCCAAAGCCTCCGCAACCGACAAGTACGCGTCGTGGAGCTGAACGTACTTACCGCAAAGGGCAATTTTGACCTTTTTGTCGCGGGCTGCGATGCGCTGCAACATCTTGTTCCATTCGGTTAAATCTATTACGCGAGGGTCGAGTTTAAGTCTTTTGCAGACAATTTCCGAAAAATGACTTTCTTCTAACATTATGGGACATTCGTAGAGAACGGGCAGCGTCATATTTTGTATGCAACATTCGGGTTCTACGTTGCAGAACATTGCAATTTTAGCCTTGACGTCTTCGGGCATGGGGCTGTCTACGCGGGTTATGATTATGTCGGGGTTGATGCCCATACCCTGAAGCTCTTTAACGGAGTGCTGCGTAGGCTTGGATTTGAACTCTTCCGAACCCGAGATATAGGGAACGAGGGTTACGTGTATAAAGCAGCAGTTATCCCTGCCCACTTCCCTTGCCACCTGACGGATAGCCTCGATAAACGGCTGACTTTCGATGTCGCCGATAGTGCCGCCGATTTCGGTTATAACTACGTCGGCGGACGTAGTCTTACCGACGTTATAGATAAACGTTTTGATTTCGTTGGTTACGTGGGGAATTACCTGTACGGTCTGTCCCAAATATTCGCCGTTACGCTCTTTGTTGAGAACGTTCCAATATACCTTACCGGTGGTAAGGTTGGAGTATTTATTCAGATTTTCGTCTATGAACCTTTCGTAATGTCCCAAATCGAGATCGGTTTCCGCACCGTCGTCGGTAACGAAAACTTCACCGTGCTGATAAGGGCTCATAGTGCCGGGGTCGATGTTAATATAGGGGTCGAGCTTCTGCGAAGCCACCTTGTACCCTCTGCATTTCAAAAGTCTGCCGAGCGACGCGGCGGTTATGCCTTTGCCCAAACCCGAAACTACTCCGCCTGTAACGAAAATATACTTTGTCATAGAAAAAACTCTCCTGCGGCGCAGCCGCTTAATCGTTTGCAAAATCTTTTTTAATTGTAACATAAAGGCGGCATAATTGCAAGATTATACCGCCAAAAATTTACTTATTTTATACGCTAAATAATATACGGACAAAAAACCCACTCAATCCGCACAGTTTTCGTTTATATAATTTTTTAAAATGAGATTAATGAATTGCGAAAGCGAACGGTCGTCTTTCTCCGCCTCCACTTTTAATTTCTCTAACAAATCAGAATCAATAGTTATGCTTATTTGCTGTTTTAAAGGCTTCATATTTTTGCTCCTCTTTTAAAAGTATATCGCAAATATTATTTCCTATTGACTTTTGATATAAAATAATTTAAAATCTTATATTATATTATATAACAAACTAAGAGGAAGATTTATGGCGTTTAGTTTCAGAAAACATATAATTTTGTCAAGACTATACGATTTGCGCGACGAGCTTGCAATAGCGGCTACTGAACAAAACGAAGCCGAAGAAGAAAAGAAAAAGTCAAAAAAAGCTAAAAAGCCCGAGAGCGAAAAAGCAAGAAAGATAAAGCGCGGGATAATAATTTTTTTATACGTCGCAAGCATCGTCCTGTGCATTGCGACGTTTACTTATGTTACGATATATTTTTGTATCGAAAACGGGGTATTCGGCGACGACTGGCGGGAAAACAGATTTTTATTCGCTTTTTACGATTGGCTTATGGAAGATAAGCCTGTATCAGACGGTTTATATACACTCAAAAAAGAGTATTATAACGGGTTTGCGTTTTATGCGGTATTGTCAATATACGCAGGCACAATAGGAACTTTTGCGTTAATTTATATGCTAATGGCGTACATACGCGGAAAGACAAAAGACGAAGAGATTCCTTTGTTTGACAATAACGGTATGAGATTGGACGTTAAAATGACGTTAGAAAACACTTACGGCGATATTTTAAATTACCGTGATTGGGACAAACTTGATATGATTATTTATCTGTTGGAAACTTACCGTGCAGATACGATAAAAGAAGCGTTACAGCTTATAGACAGGGAACAGCAATCAAACTAAATAAGCGCCGCGCTGAAAGCGCGGCGCTTTAAATTATTAAGTTCAAATTTCGATTTCGCCCGTAAAGACGAGAGTCGCGCCGCCCGTCATATATACGGTTTCGTCAGTATAGGTAATTTTCAAATCTCCGCCCAAAAGCCGAACGGTTATTTCCTCGCCTTTTTTGCAATATCCGTTTAAAACAGCGGCAACAGCCGACGCGCAAGCGCCCGTACCGCAGGCAAGCGTTTCGCCGCTGCCTCTCTCCCATACGCGCATTTTAAGCTCGTTTTTATTGATAACTTTTACAAACTCGGTGTTTATTCTTTCGGGAAAGGCGGAATTAAATTCAAATTTTTTGCCGATTTCTTCAAGGTTAAGTCCGTCAGGGTCTTTAAATACGACGCAGTGCGGGTTGCCCATGGATACGAGGGTAACTTTATACTCTTCTCCGTCCACAGTCAAAGGACTGTTTACCACGCTTGCGCCCTTAAAGGTCGAAGGAATTTTTTCGCCTTCGAGAATAGCCGCGCCCATATCCACTTTGGCGGTTGCGACTTTCCCCTCTTTATCCAAGGTAAATTCAAGTGTTTTCACACCCGACAGGGTTTCAACGCGGCAAATATTGCCTTTCGAATACCCCAAATCGTGCGCAAGCTTGCCTACGCAGCGCACGCCGTTGCCGCACATCTTGCCCTCAGAGCCGTCGGCGTTGAACATTCTCATTCGGCAATCGGCAATTTCAGAGGGACAGAGAAGTATTATTCCGTCCCCGCCTATGCCGAAATGTCTGTCTGAAAGCCTAACCGCAACTTTTTCGGGGTCGGGAAGCTCTTCTTTCATACAGTCGAAATAAATATAGTCGTTGCCTATGCCGTGCATTTTATAAAATTTCATAGATTAATTATACTCTCATTTGCACACGGGTGCAACAAAAATCGAAATTAAAGTTGACAAAACGCTTATTTAGCCTCAAAATAAAGTAAAACGGATTAAGGAGATACGGCGTGCCCGATAAGCAAAGCGAACAACTGAATAAGCTTTTAGCGGGCGTTGCCAAAGGAGAAACCGATTATCTTGACGGCGTTTACCTTTTTGCAGGCAAGAAAATGTTCGCCGTTGCAATAAGCTTGGTCGGGCGCGACTGTGCAGAGGACGTCGTTCACGACAGTCTTATAAAAATAGCGCGCTTTGCGCATAAATACAAGCAAGACGAAAACCCGTTCGGGTGGGTGCTTAAAATAGTACGAAACACCGCCCTTGACATGATACGCAAGAAAAAGGCGCACCCCGCCGCCTCTACGGAAGAGTTCTTCTCTCTTGCCTCTTCCGACTATTCGCCCGACAGACGGGACGACGCGATTATGATTGAACAGGCTATAAAGCGGCTTGCACCAGACGAAAGACAGGCAATATATTTCAAATACTTTATCGATTTAACGGTGCGGGACGTTGCCGCTGAAATGAATATAAGTAAATCTGCGGCAGACAGGCTTATCAGAAAAGCCGAGGATAATTTAAAAATTCTCCTCTCCGCGGGACGGAAAGAAGATTAAAATCGTTGTAAATTCGGAAAATAAATGAAAGACAAACGGCTTGAAGAAAAATTCGAGGGATACTTTGAGGGGGTTGAAATCCCCGCGCTCCCCAATAATATAGTTGCCGACGCTAAAAAGTCGGTTCAACGGCGCGAAAGCAAGTGGCCGAGGTTTGCAAAAATTGCCTCGATTGCGGCTTCATTCGTGCTAGTCTTTGCCGTTGCCGCCGTTCTTATCGCAAGGGCGGATTTTTCCGCATTCGACCAAAGCGGCGCAGCCGGCGACGGGCAGACAGCAAAAATTTACGGCGTTTCCGAAGTCGAATATATAGACGCCGACGCTTACACTCTCTCTTCGGTTGACGGGTCTTTAAAATTTATCGAAACGCTTGCGTACGCGGGTAACGCCGACGTGAGAACTGCCGTTACATCTCACTTTGCCGACGGTGAGACGGCATTCGCTTATGCGCAAGTTACGCTTATTGCGGGTGTAAGATACGACGCCGAAATTATCGTTGAATTTACCGAAAACACTTTCGAACCGCTTACCGCTTACGCGGACGGCGCGGCAGGGAATTACCGCGGACTTTCTTACCGCCTTACCAAAGAGATTGCCAAAAACGGCGAGCCGGTAAATAAGCTTTTAGTCGAAAAGGGCGGAATAAAATTTTACTTCAACGTTCAGTCCTCGGACGAGAACTCTTATATTAAATGCCTTGAACTGCTTTTGCAAAACTGATTTGCAAATTAGCGGGACACACCGCGCTTTCAATTCGTTGTAATTACAGAAAACGCGGACGGGGTGGAAAATGAAAAAGAAATTAGCTTTGATTTCAATATCTTTAATAGGCGCGGCGTGCGTAGGCTTTTGTGCGTGCAGCGCAGGCGGCGGTTGGATTAGCGGCGACGGTTGGGGCGGAACGACTTCACCGTCCGATTTCGAGGCGGGAAACTACGACTACAACTCGGTAACGGAAAACGGTTTCAAGACGGTTGAAGCCGAGCCGTCCTCCTACTTCTCGCTTGACAGAAACACTGCGACCTATTCGCTTGTAAGGCGTCAGATAACAGACGGTCGGACGGTTGCGCCCGACAGCGTGCGTATAGAAGAAATGATAAACTACTTCGATTACGACTTTACCGCACCGACGGAAAAGGCCGTAGAGGTTTCCTCCTATCTTGCGCCCTGCCCGTGGAACGAAGAAAATATGTTAATGCTTGCGGGCGTTAAAACCGCAGAATACGACCTTGACGGCGAAAACTGCAACTACGTTTTCCTTATCGACGTGTCAGGCTCTATGGCAGGTGAGGACAGAATAGGGCTTGCAAAACACGGAATATGCAAATTAGTTGACGGCTTGGGCGCAAACGACGCGGTGTCTTTGGTTACTTACGCCAGCGGCGTTAAAACCGTTTTAGAGGGCAAGGAATGTACGGCTGACAACAAGACGGCAATCAAGAACGCCGTAAACAAGCTTGTTGCAAGCGGCGCGACGAGCGGCGGCGACGGACTTGAAAGAGCATACCGCTTGGCGGAAAGCCGTTTTATCGCGGGCGGCAATAACCGTATAATATTAATTTCCGACGGCGACTTTAACGTGGGAATGACCTCTCAAGACGAACTTAAAGAGTTCATACAGGAAAAAGCCAAAAGCGGAATTTACCTCTCCGTTTTGGGCGTGGGAATGGGCAACACGCGCGACAGCATTTTAGAAACGCTTGCGACGTGCGGGAACGGAAACTACGCCTACCTTGACAACCAAACCGAAGCCGATAAGGTCTTTACGAAAGAATTGAGCGGCACTTTAAAGACTGTGGCAAAGGACGCGAAAGCGGGCGTAACGTTTACGGACGCGGTGGAAAAGTACAGACTTATAGGCTACGATACGAAGATTATCTCGGGCGCAGATTTCGATAACGAGAACGCTGACGCGGGCGAGATTGGCAGCAATCTCTGCGTTGCCGCTCTGTACGAGATAAAGCTTGCCGACTTCGATATGCCCGACGAAGTGGGCGCAGACGCAAAGCTTGCGGAGATTGAAATCCGATATAAGGATGTGCGCACCTCGGAAGAGATAAACGACAGCGCGAAAAGCGATGTTTATCTCGTTGCTTCCGCCTCCGAAAACGAGGATTTCAAATTCATAGCCTGTGTTGCCGAGTTCGGGCTTATATTAAGGCAGTCCGCCTACAAGGGCAACGCGTCGTTTGAAAGCGTTTTAAACAGGCTTGACGGCTTGTCTGCATATATAAGCGGAGATTTGTTAAAGCAAGAATTCGTAACCTTGGTAGGCACAGCCTCAGAGCACCCCGCATACTCATAAAAATAACCGCCCGCGGAATTTAATTCCGCGGGCGGATTTTTATTTAAATCAATACATTTCTATGCACGCTTCGCGCTCTGCGCCGACCGAAACGTACTTTATTTTACATTCGCACAGCTTTTCCAAAAGGTGGATATACTCTATTGCTTCTTTGGGCAAATCCTCTTTCTTCCTGCACTTCGTAATGTTGCAGTTCCAACCTTTGACCTTTTCAAAGACGGGCTTGCACTCGTCTAATACGTCGGTGAACGGGAATTCGTCTATGACCTTGCCGTCCAAAAGATAGTGCGTGCAAATTTCAATCTCTTTATAGCCGTCGAGAACGTCAAGCTTTGTAAGAGCTATTTCGTCCGCGCCCTGACAGCGTATACCGTAGCGGGAAGCAACAACGTCGAAAGGTCCTACCCTTCTCGGTCTGCCCGTAGCCGCGCCGTATTCGCCGCCGAGCTCGCGCAGCTTTTCCGCTTTTTCGCCGAAATATTCGCAAGTGAAAGGTCCTGCGCCCACACAGCTCGAATAGGCTTTCATTATACCTATGGAATTATTCAGTTTAAGGTTGGGAACGCCCGCGCCGATAGGTGCGTACGCCGCAATCGTTGACGATGACGAGGTATAGGGAACTATGCCGAAGTCGATATCGCGCAGCGCGCCGAGCTGAGCTTCGAACATAATATTCTTACCCTGCTTGTTTGCTTCGTTAAGATACAGACCCGTATCGCAGACGTACTTTGCAAGGGGCTTGCCGTAAGTTTCGAAATAATCGATCATTTCGTCCACGGTAACGGGATTGTAACCGTAAGCTTTAACGGTCATATTCTTCCACTCGACGATATCGGGAAGCCGCTTGTACAGAAGCGCGGTGTTTAAAAGCTCGCCCATTCTGAACGCCTTCTTCATATATTTATCGGCATATACGGGTGCAATGCCGCGGCGGGTCGAGCCGTAAGGCTTGCCCGTAGCTTTCGTGAGCCTGTCCTCTTCCATTACGTCCTGCAAAACGTTGTAGGGCATCGTTATTATGGCTTTATCGCTGATTTTCAGATTTTCGGGGGTGATTGTTATGCCGCCCTCTCTGAGCCTTTCGATTTCGCCGCAGAGGTGTCTTATATCGATTACCATTCCGCAGCCGAGAACGTTTACGACGTTATCTCTTAAAATACCCGAGGGCAGAAGGTTCAAAATAAATTTTCCCTTTTCGTTAATGACGGTATGGCCCGCATTGTTTCCGCCTTGATAGCGGCAGACGATATCGAACTTTTCGGAAAGAAGGTCTACCATTCTTCCCTTGCCTTCGTCGCCCCAGTTAATTCCGCAGATACTCGTTAGCATATTATCACCTGTGTAGATTTATTACTCTATACATTATAAAGCAAGCGGCGCGTTTAGTCAATAAAAAAGCGCGGATTTACGCCCGCGCAATAACTATTTCTTTTTAGTGTTGGATTTAGCCGTTTTTTTAGCCGTCTTTACCTTCGGAGTTTTGGAGGTGCTTGCGACGGGCTTTTTCGCTGACTGTTGAGCGGGTTTTTGCACAGGCTTGGCTACTTTTCCGCCCGCGTCGGTTACGGCAAGCTGCTTTTGAGCCTTTTGCAGTTTTTTCTTTCTTTCGAGCTTAGTCAAGGTTTCCAAATCGATTTCTTGCTGAACAATGAGCGACTTGCCTCTGGGCTGAGCTATTACTCCCCTTTGGATCAGCGCTTTTTGTTTCAGTTCGACGATTGCGGCGCGAAATCTGTCGGTTACGCCCGTCTGCAACACTTCAACGCCTTTACGGAACATTCTCTTAAAGAAGTTGAAAACGACGGGGCGGTTTCTGTACATTTCGTATTCGAGCTGTTGGACGTAATAGTGCATTCTTGCAAGCCGCTCGGTCGAAACGTCGCCGTCCGCGAAAAAGTTATCTATGTCCGCACAGGTTTTGGTGCAGTTGCGCATACATTCCTTTGCACTGTTACAGTCCTTTATTATGGGACTTACAAGCGGATAAAACGCAATGATAAGCGCAAGATACTCGGTCGTTTCGGTTTTAAGGAAAATCATTCCCACGAACAGCGCGACTATACCCATTAAGAAGAAGAAATATATGTAGAAAATTCTGCTTAAAAGATACTTGTTGGTTGCCGCGCTTATACGGCAGATATACAGATAACTGTAATCGTCGATAATGTCGTCGGGAACGGAGATTTTATATTTTTCTTCAACGTTCTGAGCTTTTGCCAAGCCCTTTCTTATGGCAAGCTCGTTCAAATCGTTGGTCATTTCCCTGTCATATTCTATTTTTGAAAAAGGCGAACCCGTTACGCCCGTTTCGTAAAGTTGCAGAGAGTGTATGCCCGCGTCCTTGTGCTTGGTTAAAAACGAAGTTACGCACTCCGTTACAATAGACAGCGCAAAGGAAATTATGGAACAAATAAGGCTATGGGTGGATTTAACCTGCGGAATAAACGAAAGAACGACGGGAACTATCGCAAGAATATAGAGAAGAACTTTTATTACTTTCAATTCCGTAAAAATACGATTCGAAGCGTAATGAAATTTTGCGTGTTTGTTCTTTCCGCATCTTTCGTCAACTTTATTCACGGTCCACCTCCTAATTTTATTTTACGCGGCGCGCCTTAATCAATTATATAATTTAATCGCCGTATTGTCAACGGTTGCCATTTGGCAAAATTAGCCTTTGTCTTGTTTTCCGACTATGGAATACATATATTCGAGAAGTTCTTTTTCGTCGTCCGTTTCGCACTCGAAAATTATTTCCTCGCCTGCGTGAAGCACGGTTTCGCCGTCTGCAACCGTAGTTGAGCCGTCCTCTTTCACCACGCCGACGACAAGCCCGTTCGTAGGCCACACGATTTTTCTGACAGCCGCGCCGTCCGCCTTAGAGTTCTCCATAACTTTGAGTTCGAGACGAACTTTCTCCACCTTATCGTACAGTTTTTCGTCCGCGATGTACTGCTCCAAGTTCTTTTCGTAAATGGCTTCCGTCTTGAATACCATTCCTATAAGATAGCCTATCGCAATGCCCAAAAGCGCGGGCAAGAAGTTTACGAACTGTCCCGTAAGCTCGAATACCATAACGATACCCGTAATAGGCGCTTTGACTATGCAGGTAAAGAACGCTGCCATACAGATAATTATAAGATAGTCGGAATAAACTGCGTCCATTCCTCCCATTTTGAAAAGCTCGGACAGAATTGCGCCAAGCCCCGCGCCGATTGCAAGCATAGGAATAAACACGCCGCACGGCACGCCGCAGCCCATTGTCATAACCGCAGTGATAAAGCGGATAACAACGATAATTACAAGGCTTGCTATAAGCCCTATGCCGAACACGCTTATTTCTCCCTCTCCGTTTGAGGAGAGCGCGTCGATAAAGCTGTGTCCGCCGCCGAGGGAATAAAGGGTAATAAGTCCGAACGCGCCCGCAAGCACGAAGGGGATTATATACTTGCCCACTCCCTTTAAAAAGGTTATTTTTCTGAAAAGGCGTTTGGTTGCGAATACGAGGTAATAGAACCCGACGCCTGCGAGCGAGACTACGAGCGCGGCAAGCGCAACCCATAAGAAGAAGTCAAAACTAATTTCTTCAGAAAATCTAAACCCCTCGAATGCAAAGCCTACGCCGTAATCCAAGGCGGGTCGGATAGCGTTACGCGTAACTACGGCGGTAACTACGCTTATTGCCGCGCAGATAAACACCTGCGGCGAGAACGAGCGGAAAGCTTCCTCTAAGGCAAACACCACGCCCGTTATGGGCGCGTTGAACGCAACTGCAAGACCCGCCGACGCGCCGCTTGCAATCTGCAACCTTTTGACCATTTGGTTGCGCTTTAAAAGCGTACCAGTAGCCGAGCCGCAGCAGCCGCCTATCTCCAACGAAGGGCCTTCCGCACCCGCGGGATAGCCCATAAATACGCAAGCCAAAGACGCCGCAAACATCGAGGTGAGGGTAATATACCATTTAAAGCGCACCACTCCGCGCGCCGCTCCCTCTATCTGCGGAATTCCGCTTCCGCGTATCATAGGGACGAATTTAACGAGCGTGCCTATAACGAGTGCGCCCGCCGCAAGCCCGACGAATAACAGCGGGATAAACGCAGGGTTTTCAAGAAACAGCGAATACAGCCCCTCTGCCTTTTCCTCGCCAAGCGACATTAAAATATTATAAAAGGTAACGACAACGCCCGCAAAGAGTCCCGTAAGCACGGACATTATAATCATATTCAGGGCGTTATCCCATACCAATCGCGAATACTTCTTCATTGTATAGCATTATAACATGCACTTGAAAAATTGTCATTAAAAAAGCCCCCTCGATAGGGGACTTTTTATGCTTTATTTTACGCTATATAACAAATCGAAGTACGTAGGATACGGCCAATAGTCGGATGAAGTCAGCGTTTCCATTTCGTCAACGGTCTTTCTTATCTCTTCCATATCGGGAATTACCGTATGCGCCATTGCTTGGGAAGCCTCGATTACCTTGCTCTTGTCAACGGCTTTCAGGTCGCTTTCAAGCTTCGCAACCGCCGCGCTCGTCTTATCGTTAAGCTCCGAAAGACGGGCAATTATATTCTTCTCAGTCTCAAAAGGAATTTTATCGCATACGGCTTGTTTTGCCGCAACGTTCTGACAGAGTTCGGCTATGAAGTCCGATACGGCAGGAATAATATCGCGCTTTGCCATTTCAACCATGGTAAGGGCTTCTATGTTTATAATCTTGGTGTAGTTTTCAAGCCGTATATCCGCTCTTGCCTTTGCCTCCGCCTTGGTATAAACGCCTTGGCGGACGAACACGTCTACGTTCTTATCTTCATACAGGACCGTGGTAGCGTCCGCGGTGTTTTTGCTGTTCAATAGCCCGCGCTTTGCAGCCTCGCCTTCCCACTCAGGACCGTAACCGTCGTGATTGAAAATTATGCGGTAGTGAGCTTTAAGCTCTCGCTTAATGATTGCCTCCGCCGCTTTTTCAACGTCCTTCTTGCCTTCGAGCTCGTTTGCGAACTGCTCGAACGCGTCGGCAACGATTGTGTTAAGTCCTATGTTCGCATCTGCTACGTTAGCTTGCGAGCCGAGCATACGGAACTCGAATTTGTTGCCCGTGAACGCAAAGGGCGAGGTCCTGTTTCTGTCCGTTGCGTCTTTGGGGAAAATGGGACTTTCGGGAACGCCGATAGAGCCTTCCGACTTCTTGCTTGCAACGTAGTTCTCGCCTTTTACGATACTGTCAACGAGCGCGCCGAGCTGGTCGCCCAAATACACTGATATAATTGCGGGAGGCGCTTCGTCCGCACCGAGTCTGTGGTCGTTGCCCGCAGACGCAACCGAGGCGCGAAGTACGCCCTGATAATCGTCAACCGCCTTAATAACCGCTGTTAAAGCGAGCTTGAACAGGGTGTTGCTTTCGGGATTATCGCCGGGCTTTAATAGGTTTAAGCCCGTATCGGTTGAAACCGACCAATTGTTATGCTTGCCGCTTCCGTTGATGCCTTTGAAGGGTTTTTCGTGCAAAAGGCACACTAACCCGTGCTTGTGCGCGACTTTCTTCATAAGCTCCATAGTGAGCATATTCGTATCAACCGCGACGTTCGTTTTTGAATAGACGGGCGCCATTTCGTGCTGCGCGGGAGCGACTTCGTTATGCTTGGTTTTGGAAAGTATGCCGTAGCTCCAAAGCTCTTCGTCCAAGTCGCGCATATACGCCGCGATTTCAGGCTTTAATACGCCGAAGTAGTGGTCTTCAAGTTCCTGTCCCCTCGTTACGGGCGCGCCGAAGAGCGTTCTTCCCGTAAGAATTAAATCTTTTCTTTTGAAGTACTCTTCTTCGGAAATGAGGAAATACTCCTGCTCAGGTCCTGTTTCGCAAGATACCTTTTTACAGGTAATTCCGAAGCACTTTAAAAGTCTTTTGCCCTGCTTGTCGATTGCGTTCATAGAGCGCAAAAGGGGCGATTTTTTATCGAGAGTTTCACCCGTGTAGGACACGAATACGGTAGGTATGTACAGCGTGCCCTCTTTTACGAATGCGGGCGAGGTAGGGTCCCACGCGGTATAGCCGCGAGCCATATACGTTGCGCGCGAGCCGCCCGAAGGGAAGCTGGACGCGTCTGACTCGCCTATAATAAGGCTTTTGCCCGTAAGGCGCATAATAACCTTGTCGCCCTCAGGTTCGATGAAGCTGTCGTGTTTTTCGGCGGTTAAACCCGTGAGGGGCTGAAACCAATGCGTATAATGGGTTGCGCCTTTTGACACCGCCCATTTCTTCATAGCCGACGCAACCGCACCCGCGATAGACACGTCAAGCTGTTTGCCCGCTTCGATAGTTTCTCTCAAAGCCTTGTAAACTTCGCTGGGCAAGGTTTCTTTCTGCACCGAGTCGTTAAACACGTTTTCGCCGAACATTTCGGGAAGCCTCATATATTTTGCTCCTTGTATAAAATCTTTACTGCTAAATTATATAATTTAAAGGGTTTGATTGTCAAATTAAATAGGTCGGCTTTATAAGTACAAATTATTATGCCTTGTTAAAGCCGTGCTTATAGTTATTCCTCTCCCCTGTCCTCGAAGTTGGCGGGTTTTATTAAGTGAGAGTTTTTTATATCGTTTTTCATTTCGTCGGGCTCTTCGGCGATTATGCCGCGCTGAACCTTGTCGTAACCGTGTTTCTTCCTTATACGGTCAACGCAACGCTCTACCGCTTCGAGCTTTTTATAGTTGCCCGAGCTTTCGTCTATGGTCATCTGCGATACGCCGTTATCGAAGCCCGAAACGGTTACACCCATCGAACGCACCTTAAACGGCGGCGTTACGTTGGCTTTGAACAGCTCGAACGCGTGCTTCGCTATTTCACTGCAAAGGACGGTGTGGCGCACTTTTTTCTGCACCGAAAAGTCGGATAAATCATCGAACCGCACCCACAGATGCACGGTATCCGCCGTGCCCTGTCCCGACTCGCGCAGGCGCGCGGCAACGCTTTCGGACAGAACGAATAGAAGCCGTTCAACCCGCTTCAAGTCGGTAATATCCTCGCGGTAGGTACAGGAATTGCCTATGGACTTATACTCTCGCTTATCGTCCATATGCTTTACCTCGTCCTCATCTTCGCCGCGGGCGAATTTTAAAATGGTTACACCGAACTTGCCGAAAACTTTTTGTATAAATTTATCGTCCGCTTCGGCAAGTCTGCCTATGGTGGTAAGCCCCATACCGCGTAGCTTTTCCTTGGTAGCTTTGCCGACGAAAAGCAAATCTTCGACGGGCAAAGGGTTTATAACCGACTTATAATTTAATTTAGAAATAACCGAAGTGCCGTCGGGCTTTTTCAAATCCGAGCCGAGCTTTGCAAACGCCTTGTTGAACGAAACCCCGCAAGAAACGGTTAAGCCAAGCTCTTTTTTTACCGTGCCGCGGATTGTGTCGCCCAAAAACCGAAGATATTCGTCTGTATAATATTTTTCACCGTTGACTGTTGTAAACTTATTTTCGTAAGGCGGAAACACGAGGGTCGAGTGTGTCAAATCGAGCCAGCACTCGTCAATGCCGTAGCTTTCGATTAAGTCGGTGTACCGTGCGTAAATTGCCTTGACAGCGCGGGAATAATTCATATATTCGTCAAAATTCGGCGGCATGACGATAATATCGGGACACTTTCTCTCGGCTTGCCAAATGGTATCGCCCGTCTTTACGCCCCGCCTTTTTGCCTCCTCGCTCTTTGCAAGAACTATACCCCGCCGCTCTTCCTTGCTGCCGCAGACCGCAACGGGCTTACCTATAAGCTCGGGGTGTAGCTTTCTTTCTACCGAGGCATAAAAATTATTTAAGTCCGAATGAATTACAATCCTTTCCATTATGTAAATTATTTTGTGAGTGAAGCGCAGACTTCGTCCAGAACATTGAAATAGTTTTTAAAGGTTTTGGAGCAAACTTCGGCGTTTTCTATCTCTATCCCGTCTGCACGCAATCCGGTCAACGAAAACGCCATCGCCACGCGGTGGTCGCCGAAAGTCTTAATTACTGCGGGCTTGGGCTCGGCGGGATAAATAATTACGCCGTCTTCCCGCTCTTCGCATTTAACGCCCATTGCCGTTAGATTGGTTACGATAGCGGCAATTCTGTCGCATTCTTGCCTGCGGATATGCGCAACGCCGCAAATTTCGGTAGGACGGTTAAAATAAGGCGCAATAGCGGCAAGCGTTAAAGCTTGGTCGGAAAACTCGCGCATATCGATTTTACCGCCGTCGAACTTTTCCAAAAGTTTTAAAAACTTTATGTCCCCCTGCATACAGTGCGGCATAACGCCGTTAACCGATACGTTAGTTCTGAGAATTTTATTTGCAGCGTAAAAATAACACGCCGCGGAAATATCGGGCTCTATATCGTATTTTTTCGCAGAATACTTGCCATAGACGGTGTAACCGCCGTCCTCGTTGACCGTTAGCCCGAACGACCACATCATATCGAGCGTCATATTGACGTAATCGAGCCCGTGAGTGCCGTCCGCCTTGATTTTTACAGGTTTACCCGCACACGCCGCCGAAATTAAAAGTGCGGAAAGAAACTGACTGCTTTTAGTAATATCAACCGAAACTTCGTTTGCGGGACTTGAAGTACCCTCGATTACGAAAGGGTAACGGTTTTCCTCCTGCAAAAAAGTGAACTTAGCACCCAAGCTCTTTAAAGTATTTATAAGCGGCTCTATGGGACGGGACTTCATTTGGTCCGAACAGTCAAGGGTAAATTTGCCCTTTTGAAACGCCAGAAAAGCGGGCAGAAATCTTGCCGCCGTTCCCGCGCTGCCGACGTTTATTTTACCCGCGTTTATTTTAAGCTTACCGCCGCAGCCCGTGATTTTTACGGTTGTGCCGTGTACTTCTACCGGTATGCCCAAATCCTTTAAACAATTTAAAAAGGTTTGGCAATCGTCCGAAAACTGCGCGTTGAAAAGAGTGCTAGTTCCCTCGGCAAGCGCGGCAAGCAGCATTGCCCGAGCGGTAATGCTTTTAGACCCCGGTACACTGACGGTTACTTTATTCGAGTTGGTTTTGCCGTAAATATTTTTAACCTTGTAGTTCATATTTTTCTGCGCCTTAAAATATCGCCTTGCTTTAATTCAAACGGACAGCTTATTCTGTAAATTTTTTGGACGAGCTTGCAGTCCTCAGCTTCCTCGCCGTCCAAAAGAGCTTTTTCAACAGTAAACGACTTTCCGAAATTATCCGTCGGGCTCAAAACTTCAAGCCTATCCCCGACTTTAAATCTTCCGCGCATTTCGACTTCCGCGAAACCGCTGCCGCCCGAAATAACGTTTGCGATATATTCGCAGTCGCCCTTCGTCTGACTGTCGGTATAGTTGACCGTTTTACCGTTGTCGCCGAGGGTGTAAGCAGTGGTATAGTCGCGGTGCGCGGCGGTTAACAGCTCGCGCTCGACCGTTTCGTTAAAGCCGCCGTCCATACAACGGCGGTATGCGTTAATCACCGTTGCAAGGTAATACTCGGACTTCATTCTGCCCTCTATTTTAAACGAGCAGACGCCCGCCTTTTCAAGCTTTTCGAGGTGCGCGGACATATTCAGATCCTTTGAGTTGAGTATATAAGTACCCCGCCCGTCCTCCTCGGTATCGAGCCAACCGCTGTCGGATTTTTCGTCCGACTTTCTTATCTGATAATTCCAACGGCACGCCTGAACGCACTCCCCGCGGTTGCTTTCGCGGCCCGCAAGATAATTCGATAAAAGGCATCTGCCCGAGTAGGAAATGCACATTGCGCCGTGAACGAACGCTTCTAATTCCATATCGGGTACGAAGTCCTTTATCTCTTTTATCTCGTCAAGCGAGAGCTCGCGGGCAAGCACGGCACGGGTTGCGCCCTGTTCACGCCAGAATTTGACCGCATACTTGTTAGTAAGGTTTGCCTGCGTGGAAATATGTATTTGAAGTTTGGGCGCGGACTTTTTAGCCGCATAAAAAACGCCGCTGTCCGAAATTATAGCCGCGTCTACCTGCGCGCTCTGCAAAAAAGCAAAATAATCTTCCATAAGCGTCATATCGGCGTTCTTTGCAAAGATATTTGCGGTTACGTAAATTTTCTTGCCCATAGCATGGGCGAGACGCACTGCCTCCGCCATTTCTTCGCGCGTGAAGTTATCGGCAAACGAACGGAGCGAAAAGTCCTTGCCGCCGATATAAGCTGCGTCCGCGCCGAAATAAAGCGCGGTTTTTAGTTTTGAAAAGTTGCCCGCAGGGGCTAAAAGTTCTGCTTTCATTTTTTTACGCTCATTGCAACGCCGTTGCCTATATCGAGAACGGTCGTGTAAAGTTCCCCGTCGTTCGTTACGGCGGAGATATATTCTTTGATATGCTCTACGAGCATTTTACGCTTTTTGGGCACTTCCGCCTCGCCCGTGATATAGCCAAACAACAAAATATCGTCGGCAAGCAAAACGCCGCCTTTTTTCAACAGTTTTTTAAGGCGAGGCAGATATTTAATATACTGCACCTTTGCGCAGTCGAGAAAAATAAAGTCAAAGCTGTTTTCGGGCAAGCCGTTTATAACTTCGCCCGCGTCGCCCGAAATTGCCGTAACCCTTTTTGAAAGGTTAAGCATATTAAAATTTCCGACTGCGGCTTTATAAAAATCTTCGTCGCGTTCAACCGTGGTTAAGTGCGCAACCGAGCACGCTTCGAGCATAGCTGCGCCTGACGCGCCGACTGCCGTGCCGAGTTCGAGAATTCGTTCGGGTTTCAACGCGCTAACCAAGGTCGTTAAAAAATTCAGCGTTTCGTCGTCCGAAACGGGTATTTCCGCCATAAACGCGTTTTGCCGCAGAGAAAGAATTTCTTCCGATATCTGCGGCTTGTTGAAGGGTGCGGTTTTTGTAACCCGCTCTCCCTCCTGCGTATTCTTGTGTGCGTAGTGAAAATCTGTCATAATTCTACAACGACGGGTACGACCATCGGCGACTGCTTGGTTTTCTTTAAAAGATAATTGCGCAAGGAACGCTTAATTGCCTTTTTCAGTTCGTCCACGCCGCTTCTTGAAATGTTGACGCCCTCAATAGCGCGGTTTATTACCTCGCGGATTTCCTTGTCGTAGTCGCGGTGGAAATCGAACACGAACCCGCGCGAATTTATTGCGGGTTCACCGACGACCTCGCCGCCGCTGACCGCAACGGACACGATAAACAAGCCCTCTTCCGAAAGCTGACGCCTGTCCTCGATTACCGTGCTTTGCTTTTCGTCCTCGATGCCCTCGCCGTCGATAAGGCGCGAACCCGAATGAATTCTGCCCGCTCTCTTCATTCCCTTTGAAGTAAGCTCTATTAAATCCCCGATATCGGGAACGAAAACTCTGCTTTCGGGCACACCAAGCTCTTCGGCAAGCTGGGCGTGTTTTTTCAGATGCCTGTACTCGCCGTGAACGGGGATAAAGTATTTGGGCTTTAACAGGTTGTGCATTATCTTGTGCTCTTCACGGCAGGCGTGTCCCGAAACGTGAACGTTTTCAAGACTTTCGTAAACCACGTTAGCGCCTAACTTATAGAGGTTGTTAATAACGCGGTAAACCAGTTTTTCGTTGCCTGGGATTGGCGACGCGGAAATTATAACCGTGTCGTTTGCGCCGACTGTTACGAATTGGTTATCCCCGTTAGCCATACGCGTCAACGCGCTCATCGGCTCGCCCTGACTGCCCGTGGATACGACTACGATTTCACTGTCAAGCATATTCTTGATTTTGGAAACGTCTATCAAAACGTCGTTGGGAACGGTTATCTCGCCTATCTTTTCAGCCGCCTCGACTACGTTAAGCATACTTCTTCCCGAAAGCGCGACTTTACGCCCGTATTTTACGGCAAGGTCGATAATCTGTTGAAGTCTGTGAACGTTGGAAGCGAAAGTTGCTATTATAATTCTTCTTTTTAAGTTCTCTGAAAAAAGCCTGTCGAGAGTGCTGCCGACTACGGTTTCGCTCATAGTGTAGCCCGCGCGCTCGATGTTGGTGCTTTCGCCCATATAGAGGAGTACGCCTGCCGAGCCTATCTCGCTTATCGTCTTTAAGTCAATGGGGTCGCCCGCAACGGGTGTAAGGTCGATTTTATAGTCCCCGCTGTGGAATATTACGCCCTGCGGCGTGGTAATTGCAAACGCCAAAGAACCCGCTATCGAATGGTTTACGTTTATGGTACGCACTTTGAAACAGCCGAGCTGTATGGTCTGATTGGGCGTAACGGTTATTTCCTTTACGTCGTTTAAACGGTGTTCGCGCAGCTTGTTATCAACGAGGGCAAGGGTAAGCTTAGTGCCTATAACGGGAACTTTCAGTTCCTTTAAAAGATAGGGCACGCCGCCTATGTGATCCTCGTGTCCGTGCGTTAAAATAAGCCCGCGCACCTTTTTTGCGTTTTCCAAGAGATAGGTTATATCGGGTACGACGAGGTCGAAACCGGGCGTTTCCTCGGTGGGAAAAATCGCGCCCGCGTCGATTATGATTATATCGTCGCCGCACTCCAAGGCGGTCATGTTTTTGCCTATTTCGCCAACGCCGCCCAAAAATATAATTTTGACGGGCTTACCGCCGCGCTTGCCGTTAAAATCACCTTTGTTCTGCCCGTTCTTTTTGGGCTGCTTGATTTTATTCTTTGCGTCCCGTTGTTTGGGTTGTCCGTTCCGTTCGTTGCCGTTTACTCCCGCGGGATAATTGGCGTTTTGTCTTTTGTCGGTCTTTTTTGCGGGCTTAGCCGCCGTTTCGCCGCCGTTGTTTCTGTTGGGGCGGCGACGCTGTAACCTTGTTGAAGGTTTTACTTTTTCGTTTTCCAAATATATTACTCCGATATTTTAATTCATTTAATTATTTACTTCTTGCGACTAATCTATTACTCAAAAAAAGGAGGGGTTGAAAAATAACTCAACCCCCGCCAAAACTTATATTAATCTTTGTTTACGTCCTTGACGAGACCGTCTTCGATAAGCTCCTCAATAGTTTCGTAAGGATACATTGCAGCGTAATCACGCTCAGGAACGTTTCTCTTTATTCCGTTGCGCTTTTCGAGCATAAGGTCAACGAGTCTTACGGCTTTCTTCACGCCGCGGGGGCTCTTAATCTTAATCATTGTAGGCGTGCCCTTCAACGATTTGTTGTTGGATACGTCCTTCTGATGATAAACGGAATACTCGATTTCCTTCGGGTCAATCGCCATATAGAGAACGAGCGTCTTACCGCGGATTTTGAAACGGGCAATCGTTTCTCTTCCCTTGTGGAAACGCTCAGCGCCCCACGCAATGTTAGAGTTAACCTTGCGGTAGCTCAAAAGCGCGTTTCTTACTTTACCGTAATAGGTCTTGGTTTCGTCCGAGCTTTGAATAATTCTTGCAATGAAGCTACGGTTGTAGCGCATCATGTTCAGGAAGTCAACGCCGTTCTCGTCCTCTTCGCCATCGCCTTCGTCGTCATCGTCTTCGTTTTCCGAAGAGCTTGCGACGACGACTACCTTCGCTGGGGGGGTGGCCTCGACGACCTCAGGAACGGACTCGACCTGTTCATCCACGGTTTCCTCCGTGGGGGCTACAAGTGGTTCGGGTTCGCTGATTTCTTCGGTTTGTTCGATAACTTCTTCGACCGCTTCGGGTTCTTCCTCTACGGGCTCTTCAACTTCTTCGATAACTTCCGTTACCGTTACTACTTCTTCGGGTTCTTCTTCGACGAGTATTTCCTCTACGGGCTCTTCCTCGACGATTTCTTCTTCGACGGGTTCGGCTTCAACCTCTTCCTCGTACTCCTCGACCGTTTCTTCTACGGGTGCAACCACCACGTTCTGAACTACGGTAAGGTTTTGAAGAATTTCCTTAATTTCCGCGATTTCGTTGTCGATTGCCGTGAAGCGTTCGTCGTTGGTCTGATATACCTTTTCGCTTACGCTCTCGGACATTCTGTCAACGCCTTCCTCGTCAATGACGATTTCGTAATCGTTGTCTTGCTGAGCTTCGATAATTCTCGTTGCAACCGCGTTGGTGATTTCTTCGTTGTCAACGGTAACCGTAGGCAACGCGCTTATAACCTGCTCTGCAACCTTGTCTGCGATTTCGTCCGTATCGAACTCGGGCAGATAGTTGGAAAGGGCAGCGGCAGCCTTGTCTGCAATAGCCTCTTCATTGACGCCCGCAACGGTGATTTTCTCACTAATGCGTGCAGCCATTTCTTCGTAATCGGTTTCTTCTTCCTCTTCCTCAACCTGAGCTTCGCGGAGCTTTTCGGCAACAGCCGTAGCCAAGGCGTCGTAGTCAAGCCTTTCGATAATCTCTCTCGAAATGGAAGCGCAGCCCTCGTCGTCTACGAGGATTTCGAAATCTTCGGGTTTGAGCGAACCCACTTTCAACGCGATAGCGTCGGCAAGTTCGTCCTCGTTAATTTCGTAATGAGCGGGATTTTCCGCATACGTAGCAGCCGTATAGTTCTGAGTTTCGGGAAGTTCGATTTGCTGTGCAACTTTCGCTGCAAGATAATCGTAATCTATATCGCCTGCGGGCATAGTGCCGAGCTTGTCGGCAACGAGTTCAGCAATCGTATCGCTGTCAACTTCCGCGGTGATTTCGGGAAGAACGATTTGTTCGGCAACCTTAGTTGCAATGTAGTCTGCCGATATATCCTGTGCGGGAGCGGAAACGATTTGCTCCGCCACCTTAGACGCAATGTAGTCGGGTGAAACGACTTCCTGTGCGGGTAAGCGGGAAACGATTTTGTCCGCAAGATATTCGTAATCGATAGCGCGGTCGGCAACCGAAACGTTGACGGGCAAAGCCGACGCCGCCGCGATTTCCTGAGCGGGCATACGGCTTGCAAGCCTTGCGGCAAGCTCCTCGTAATCGATACCGCCAACAGGCGCAACGTCCTGAACGGGCAAACGGGCTATGAGTTTATCCACGAGCAAGTCGTAGTCGATATCCTGCGAACCTGCCGAATAAACGCGCACGCCCTCCGCACCGCTTGAAACGGGCATTTTCTCCGCAACCTTTTCGGCGAGATAATCGTAATCGATATCCGCGTCGCGGGCAACTGCGGTTTCGTCCATCGCTCTGCCCGAGAGAAGGTTGTTGAGTTCCTGAACCTTATCCGAAAGCGCGGTGAAGATGCTTTCGCTTTGCATAGCGATAAATTTAAACTCTTGCTTCAACGCCTCGAAGTCGGTCTGGATATTGCTTTGAAGCTGTTGCCCCTGCGCAATAACGTAATTGACTTCGTTCCTCGCTTCGGTGAGCTGTTCCAATACCGTGTTAAGTCTGGTGTTGGAAATTTTGGACTGGGAAAGAGTTTCCTCTTGCTTAGCGGATAAATCACGTTGCCGTTGCAGTATTAGGTCGGCTTTCTTAGGCGTCTGCACGTTCTTGTTATCTGCCATATTTCTACCTCGTTTGAGTTAAATTTTAGTTTATAAAACTACCGACTTAGGGTAATCTTATAATTAGTTTACACTATATTTTGCAAAAAGTAAAATTAATAACGGCACATTTTTCATTTATTTTAACTTTTTTTTGCGTTATTTAAGGCATATATGGGGGTTAACGCGAATTCTTCCCCCGCCTGAAAGCCATTCGCTCACCCCCTCTTTTACCGTGTGTTTTGTCAGAAATTCCGCATATTTACCCGTTTTAGGCACAAAATTCAGCCATTTTGACCACTTTTTCAATCTTTTAAGCGAATTTTTTCCGTTTTGGCTGAATTTTCCATTTGACAAAAACGCCAAGTATCAGCTAAACTTGTATTATATACAGATTTAGCTGTTATTTTTACGGGGTGAAGAAAAATGGGGCTTGAAAATTTTCCCGATACTTTGAACGAACTGATAATAGATAACCTTGCAAACCTTACCGAGGTAAGTCAGGAAATAGGTTGCGGAGAGTCTACGCTCAGCCGCTACGTAAGCGGCATTGCCTCTCCCACTCTTGAAATGACGATGAGACTTGCGGATTATTTCAACGTAACCTGCGACTACCTTTTAGGGTTAGATAAGTACAACCGCGCGGACAGCTTTAAGCGTTGCCCGCCCTTCGGCAAGCGGCTTGAAGAGGTTTTGAAATACTTCCGAGTTACGCGCTACAAGCTCAGGCAGATGACAGGCATAGCCGAATCGGTAATGCGATATTGGGTGCAGGGCAAGACCGTACCCTCGATAAAAAGCGTAGTGAAGATAGCCGACGCTTTGGGCTGTACGGTTGACTTTTTAATAGGAAGAGAAAAGTAGAAAGCGCGCGTATAAAATTAAAGTCCTCTGCCGATAATAATAAAAAAAGGCGGAGGCTTTTTTATGGGTAAAAAGAAAAACAAAATAGCAAAGCTGACGGAAGAACAGTATTACGCGTACATTGCGGGACTGAAAGAAGACGCGGCGTTATTCAGTGCGGACGGGAAAATGATAGTCCCCTCCCCCTTTAAATCGGACGAACAATAACGCGGACATAAAATAATAAACGGCGCAAGCAAAACCGCGTTTTGCGCCCGCGCACCCAATTTGTGGCTATGCCACCTCGGCGGTGTGAATTTACGCGATTATATATTTGTGTGCCCTTAATAATCGCGTAAAGGGAGGCAGAGCCTACCAAAATCACGAAAAATATGCAGCGCAGAATAGCTGCTTGTTTTTGTGAACTTATTATAATTGTTGACGGCGGAGCAAAATTTGCTCCGCCGTCATATTTTCCGCAAACCCGTCCCCCGCGCCCTTAAAGCGCGATTAACGTCTGTTGCTACCATAATATATGATATAAGTTAAAAAGATGTGAATATAAGGAGAAAGTTAATGAAAAAGTACTGACAAGTTGCAAGGCGCACAAGGAAACCTAAATTGCGGGAGCTTAAAACGCAGAGAAGCAAGCAAGACAAGGAAAGCGACAAATCGACCGCAAGGAGTTTACTTAGCGTAAACGACTAAGGCGATTTGCCGCTTGACACCGTATTGCGACGCTTATATGCGTTTTACAGTATTATGCAGATAACGCCGCCGCGCCCCTCATTCACAATTCGCGTTATAGCCTTGCGCATTTTGTTTTTGGTATTATCCTGCATAGAGCCGACTTTGCCCGCAAGCCCTTCCTTTACCATACCGCGCAACGACTTTCCGAATACGTTAGTATCCCACATAGAATCGGGGTTAGTTTCGAAGCCGTTCATCATACCCTGAACTATGCTTTCACTCTGCGCCGCGCTGCCCATAATGGGACTTACCTCTCCCGTTACGTCTATTTTTACTATGTGATAGCTCGGCGCGGTCGCGCGGAGTTTTATGCCAACGCTGCCGCCCTGACGAATGAGCTTGGGAGCTTCGAGGCTCATATCCTCGTCGTCGGGGTGAACTATGCCGTAGCCGTTGATTTTTGCGCACTCCAACGCGTCCTTGATTTTATCGTAGCCGCGTTTCGCCTCGTAAGTGCCGCGAACGTAACGCATAAGCGTATACTCGTCTGTAATATCGTCGCCCGCGATTTCGGACAGCATTTCGTAGAAAATTCCGTCCTGAACGTAGGCGGTAACTTTCGCCTTGCCGTCAGCAAGGTTCAAAGCAACTGCGGGCTCTCCCTTCCAGAAGCGGCAGTCTTGCAGCATTGTATCAAACGCCGAGCAGTCTTTCATTTTGTTGACTGCGGAAGCCGCCGTTTTTATTCTTTCCAAAAGCTCGCAAAGGGCGGAGCTTTCCTGAGGCAGGAAACGCATCCAATCGGGAATATCAACGTCAAAGCCCGTAACGGGGAACTCGAATAAAACGGCTTTTAAGACGTTCATAAGCCCCGTAGCGTCGAGCTTTTCGCAGTTTGCCGCAATTACGGAAACGCCGTATTTGTTTTCCAGCTCTTCCCTAAGTCTTTTTGCTGCCGCCTTATCGGGGTCAACGCAGTTTAAGACTATTACGAAAGGTTTGCCCAGCTCTTGCAAGCGCGCGACCGTGCGCTCTTCGGCGTTAATATAGCCCGAGCGGGGAATGTCGGCGATAGAGCCGTCCGTCGTTACGAGGACGCCTATAGTCGAATGTTCGGATATAACTTTATCCGTGCCGAGCTCGGCAGCCTCGGCGAAAGGCAGCGGCTTATCGCTCCAAGGCGTGTTGACAAGGCGGGGTTTGCCGTCCTCTTCGAAACCGTTCGCGCCCTTAGTTATAAAGCCTACGCAATCGGCAAACCGCACGTTTGCAACGGCGTTCTCTATTTTGACCTTAACCGCCTTTGCAGGCACGAATTTAGGCTCGGTAGTCATAATAGATTTACCCGACGCAGATTGCGGCAATTCGTCCACCATAAGGTTTTTATCGTTGCCGTTCTCTACGTTGGGAATGACGAGTTCCGTCATAAACTTTTTTATTAGCGTGGATTTACCTGTTCTTACAGGTCCTACCACTCCGATATAAATATCTCCGCCGTTCCGTGCGGCAATGTCCTCGTAAACGTTATAATCCAGCATATCCGCCTCCGCAAAATCTATGTGTATAATAACTTATTGCTACAAAATTCGATTTAGAACGGATTAGTTTAAAATTTATTTTTAACCGATAAAAAAACAGAGAATATAAAAAGCTCTCGAACGTTTTGTTCGAGAGCTTTTTTATTATATGGAATTAAAGTAAACGTTAATCGTCGTCCTGCAAATCGTTAAAATAATCTCTATCGAAAAATTCCGACAAAGTAATGCCTGCTCCATCGCAAAAACTTTTAATAGTTGTAACTTTCGGACATTTCGTCCGTCCCTTCATTAAATCATAAAGAGCCGACGGCGACTTGCCACCGTTTATGCACGTATTACAGATATTCTTACCTTTTTCTTTGCATATCTCCTCGATACGCTTTAATATTGCTTCGTTTGTTCTCATAATAAATCGTGAAATTCCCCTCGTGGAATTCCACGAAATTGACTTATTAAATTACTTTTGCTATAATGTTTTACGGAATTACAATCAACCTATGCAAGAGGAATAAAATGAAAAATAAGATATTGAAATATATTTTAATCTGCGTTTTAATATTTATTGCAATAATTGCAATTGAATTTGGTTGTTTATATGCGGTGCAAGGAGATAATATATGGAATTATCTTAAAGATTTTTGGGAATGGTACAAAACTTTATTCGTTTAATTAAGTGTATTTATTTTTTTATAAATTCTTTACCCGTAATTAGATAATCAATAGATACATTAAAGTAGTTAGAAAATTTAACAAGCATTTGTAAACTTGGATTTCGCTTACCGTTCTCATATAAAGAAATAGCTTCGCGACTGATAGATAAATCCAAAGCAACTTTTTGCTGATTTAGATTTTTATTCTTTCTTATTTCCTTTAAACCCAACATTTTCATAACAAAGCCCTTGACTTCTTCGTAACATAATGTTACGCTATTTTCACATAGCTTTTCGTAACAAGTTGTTACTTAATTAATTTATGAGTTTGAAGATTAAAAAAGAACTTATGAAAGAATTGTTGACAAACAAAAAAGAATTAGATAAATTAGAAAAAATGATACACAAAAAATTTCACGAATTGTTTGAATATCCACCCGAAGGAGGGTTTGAAAGGTTGTTAGAAAGAATGAAATCGAAATCGGTTTGCTTTACGGGACACAGGTCGCAGAAATTACCTTGGGGGTTTAACGAGGACGACGAGCGTTGTCTTGCAATGAAAGCGACTTTAAAGAGCGAAATAGAAAAAGCCATTCAGAACGGTTACGACACCTTTTACTGCGGTATGGCGCTCGGGTTCGATATTATTTGCGCGGAAACGCTAATAGAACTCAGAGAGAAATACGACATTTTCATAATAGGCGCTATCCCCTGCAAAAATCAGGAGAGAAAATGGCCGAAAGATTGCAAAGAGCGTTATCAAAATCTTTTAGCGCAGCTTAACAGCGTACGCTGTAAATACGACGCATATAACGGCGCGGCGTGTATGCACGAAAGAAACAGATATATGGTAGATAATTCTTCGCTTTTAATTGCCCTTTTCAACGGCGAAGAGGGCGGAACGAAATACACCGTAGATTACGCCCGTAATAAGGGCTTGCAAGTCGTCATAATCGAACCTTAAAAAAGCCGCCCAAGCTGAACGCTTGGGCGGCTTTTCAATATTATATATTACCTTTCTTTTACAACGTCGTCGAAAAATGCCGTCATTTCTTCTTTGGTTTTGAAATTAGCAATAAAACTAAGATTGCCCATACAGCCCGAAAGAGCGTCGGGAACGTGCCAAATCTGTTTTATATTGCCCTTATACTTGTCCACAACGTCTTGCTCGGAATAGAGGAAGGGTTTGCCGTTTCTTCTGCCCGCGTAGGCGCAATAGAATTTTTCCTGCGGCTGAACGGCAGTACTGCCGTAAGCCATAACGTCCGCCCAAATTTTATAAACGTCGGTACTGTTTGCGTAGTTCATCATATCGGGCGAACAGCCGCCTGCGGGGCGCATATTTACCTCTAACGCTACCACCTCTCCCTTCTTGCCGATAGGTTGGTCCTTTGCAAGGCGGAAAAACTCGAAGTGAACGAACCTGTTCTTTACGCCGAAAGCCTTTAAAGTTCTTCTGCCCGCGTCGCGCACGTCGTCCAAAGGGTTGTTAAGATAATAATAGCAACTGTTGTCGTTGGAGTTGACAATATCCATTAAGTCGCCCATTTCGACAAGTCCCGTTTCGAAAACGGGGTTACCCTCTCCGTCCACTATTGCGTCGTAGGAGTTGACGATTGCGTTCAGGTACTCTTCCATTATGTAGCCTTGGGGTTTTTTGTCTAAAAAGTCCAAAAGCTCTTTTTCGTTTCTGAGTTTATAGGTTGCCTCTGCGCCCACGCCGTTATCGGGTTTGACTATTACGGGGTAGCCTACTTCGTTTATGAACTTTTTACAGCCCGCAAGAGTTTTGACAAGATAGTGCCTTGCGACCTTAATGCCCGCTTTTTTGTAGGACTTCTTCATTTGGGACTTGTACTTGACTTTCTTCATATCCTTGGATTTGAAGCCCGTATTAATATTGAATTCGGTACGGAGCAGGGCGTCGCGTTCGAGCCAATACTCGTTATTGCTTTCAAGATAATCGATTTTGCCGTACTTGAAAGCGAAGAACGCGACGGCGCGGAAAACCTCGTCGTAATTTTCAAGGCTGTTGACCTTGTAGTATTCGTTGAGAGAGTTTTTCAGCTCAACCGAGAGATTGTTGTACGGGCAGTCGCCGATACCCAAGACGTTGAAGCCGTTGTTTTTCAGTTCGCGGCAGAACTTCCAATAATTTGCGGGAAAGTTCGGTGAAACGAAGATAAAGTTTTTCATAGTATTTTCTTCCTTTTATATTATCAATTTTCAGGGTCAAAGCCCAACGCGTTCATAAAAAACGGGATTTGTTGCTCCCACGAGGCTTCGCAGTGCGTGCCGCCTTTGACGACGCGCGCGGTCAGGTTCACGCCGCGCTCTATAAGATAAGCACAGGTATCGGCAAAAACTTTGCGTTGCTTGGGGTGGTTTGCAAATTCTTCGCTGCCGTAGTCGGTGTATAAAAGCGTGTCCTTGCCGAGCTTGCCGTCCTTTAAAAAGTCGGGGATTTCGCCGTCGGCAACCCAAAGGCTCGGCGAAAGCGCCGCGCCGCGGGAAAAGTATTTATTATATTTGGAAAGCGCGTAAAGGGTCATCAGCCCGCCCATCGAGCTTCCGCCTATCGCGGTGTTTGACCTGTCGGGAAGGGTGGCGAAGTTGGCGTCTATGTACGGCTTGAATTTCTTTACAAGCCAATCCATATATTTTTTGCCTTTTGACTTTACGTAGCCGAAATCTTCGTCCTTGAAGCTTATCGGCGTGTATTCTTCGAGCCTGCCGTTACCATCCTGATTGCACTCCACCGCCGCTATTATTATCTGCGTGCGGGTGTAGTCGAGGTAGTCGGCAAGACCCCAGCTTTTGCCGTAAGTTGCCTCACTGTCGTCAAAGAGGTTATGCCCGTCGAACATATACATTACGGGATAACGCTCGTCCTCGTCGTAGTCAACGGGGAGATAAACGTAGGCTTTGCGCTCTTTCTTTTTAGTGAGCGCGGGTATAGTTATATTCCAACTTTCAACCATTTAATTTGCCCGTTATAAAGTACAAAATATCGTCCTGAACCTGTTCTTTGCAGTCGTCGTTTAAAATTTCGTGGCGGCAGTCGTCGTAAAGAGTAATCGAAACCTCCTTTACGCCCGCCCTGTGGAACTTGTTGCAAGCCTTGACGACGCCCTTGCCGTAGTCGCCGACGGGGTCTAAATCGCCCGCAACGAAATAGACGGGCAAGGACTTGGGAACGGCGGAAATGACTTTTTTGGAGCAAGCCGCTTTAATTGCCGAGAATAAAATATAGTAGCCGTTGTTGGTGAAGTCAAAACCGCAAAGCTCGTCTTTTTCGTAGTTATCGACGTTTTCGGGGTTTTTGGATAACCAATCGTTTGCGGTGCGGTTGGGTTTGAATTTTTTATTGTAAGAGCCGAAGGCAAGGTTTTTAATGGTCTTGCTTCTGTTGCGCCAGCCGCAGAACGCGGCGTTAAGTTTAACCGCAAAGAGCGCGGTGTTCAAGGTAGTTTTCGATTTGAAGCCGCTGCCCATAATTATAGCGCCTTTGAACTCGTTGCCGTAAACGGATATATAGTTGCGGCAGAAGAACGAGCCCATACTGTGGCCTAACACGAACCAAGGAAGTTCGCCCGTTTCCTTTTCAACGGTGAGTTTGAGTTCGTGAATATCCTCGACGACGATAGAGAAATCGCGTTGGTCGTTGAAGTAGCCTAAATCTTCTTTGGTCTTTACCGACTGACCGTGGCCCAGATGGTCGTCGGCGCAGACGATAAAGCCGTGCTTAGTCAGAAATTCGGCGAAGGGCGAGTATCTTGCCGCGTACTCGCACATTCCGTGGATAATCTGAACCACGCCGCGCGGTTCGCCCTCGGGCTTCCATAAACAAGCGTGTATCGTGTTCTTTCCGTCCTTGGAAGGGTAAAATAAATCCTGCATATCTTTCTCCTTAATTTTCCTTTTTAGTTGCCTTAAACGCGAGTTTTGCCATTAGCGCGTACGCCCGCTCGCTCGGGTGAAGGTGGTCGCCGCTGTCCATTCCGTCGGCAAACGCAAGTCCGCTGCTTAGCGCTTTGTCAAAGTCGATGCAGCCCGCGATGCCGTTCAGAGAGCGCAGCCATTCGTTGAAGCCGCCTCTTAGCTCCTCGCGGAAGGGCGCGTAAGTTCTCCAACCGTAAATGGGTAAAAGCGTGCCCGCGTAGATTTCAAGACCGTGCTTTTTAGCAACGTCTATATAGTAATTATAACCCTCTTCGAGCGCGTTTAAATCAGGCAGGTCGGACATTGGGCGGAAAGGGTTTATTTCCGTGCCTACGGGGTGAATAATATCGTTTATTCCCTGTTGAATAATAACGCTGTCCGCGCCGCTGACGGTGGATATTTCACGCTCGAAACGGTGCTTGCCGCAAAGTCCGTAGCTTTCGTAAGTTATGCACTTGTATTCCCTTAAAATGCGCGTGCCGCTTGCCGCACGTCTTATTACGGAGGTAGTGTTATAGGGGTCGTTCATACACTCTAAAGCGAAATAGTCCGCCCAGCTTTGAGCCGTTATCGAGTCGCCGTAGCAAATCACGGCGCGCTTGTCGTCGTCGGTTAACAGGTCAATGCCCGTTAAAAAGTAGAAAACGTCGGTGGTGCGCGTTTGCTCCAACGGCAGAACGGACGATAAAGTGCAGTCGCCCAAAGAGAAAAAACCGCGCGACAGAGGACCTTTTATGACTACGGCTGAGCGCATCAGCGTGAAGTTTTCGAGATAAATACTTACGGAAATGCTGCCGAGGGGTTTTACCCGAAAGGAAATTTCGTCCGAGAACACCTCTTCCCCTGCGCCTATCGTAACGCTTTCTCTGCCGCCGAAAGTGATAACCGCGGCGTCCTTTAAATTGATTTCTCTGTCCGAAACAGCGGGCGCAACCGATACACGCGTCAGCGTTACGGGTTCAGTGCCGCAGAAGTTGGAGAAGTGAAGCCGTAAACAGTTGCCGCCGAAAGCGCATTTTACGGGGTATCTCAGCGTTATGTTTTTTGCGTAATTTTCAGGGCGGCGCTCCGCGACGGAAGTCGCGTTGCCCCATACCGTTACCCATTTGCTCATTTTTTCTTTTTCTCTCCGCGGATTATTTTTTTTAAGCCTTTAAAGTATCTTCCGCCGAAAATATCTATAAGCCCTTCCGCCCGCACTCCGTCGAATTTGGCGAATTGCGCAGCCGTCCTTAAAGTTACGAACTTTACCGTTCCGCCCGCCGTGGGACTGCGTTTCGTTACCGCAAGCGCGACTTTGACGGCAAGCCTCGACAGCGCGCCCTTGGCGTTGGTAAGCTCGCTGAAAGGCGTTTCAAAGCTTGCAATGACGCGACCTTTTTTATTGCGGGGGATTTCGTATTCTTTCGCGGTAACCGACCAACATTCCTCTGCGGGAACGCCGTCCGCGCCCGAAATTTCCTTTTCGCCGACAAGACGCAAATCGTCGGACGACGAGCCGATAAATATTTTATACGTACCTTTTACGGTTACCCATTTGTTGCTCTTTATATCGAACGAGCGGAAGGAATATTCGTCGAACGGTATTTCTGCTCTTGCGCTTTCGCCCGCGCGCAGGAACACTTTTGTAAAGCCTTTAAGCTGAATAAACGGGGCGTTGGCGCTCTCAGGAAAACTTATATAGAGCTGCACCGCTTCCGCGCCGTCCCGTCCGCCCGTATTCTTTACGGTGAACGAAGCGCCGTCGCCGACGGATAAATCGGAGTACTCGAACCCTGTATAGGAAAGCCCGAACCCGAACGGGTATTTTACATTCTTTAAACCGCGATAGCCGACACGCATGCCCTCTTTATATTCCGCGCGATACGCGTCGCCCAAATACTGCGTACTCGGCACGTCTTCTACTTTTACGGGGAAGCTTTCGGCAAGCTTGCCCGACGGGTTTACCTCACCCGTCAAAATTTTTTTAACGGCAATTGCACCGCCTTGACCGTTTAGCCCCGCAAAAAGCAGAGCATTTACGCCGTCGTCCCAATCCGTTTCGACAGCGCCGCCGCAGGACAAAATTGCAACGACGCGCTTGCCTGCACTCTTTAACGCGGTTAAAAGTTCAATCTGATTTTCGGGCAGACGGATATTTTCTCTGTCAACGCCCTCGGCGTCGCCCGCAGCAAGCCCAACGGCGCAAATTACCGTATCGGCACTCGCCGCAAGCTTTAAAGCCCGTTTTATAAGCCTGTTACTCTTCTTGCCGTTTAAGTCGTAACCGCGTTCAAATCCGATAAAATTTTCTTCACCGCGCATACAGTCGAAAAGGGTTGCTACGCGGGTTGGGTTAACGCGTGAAGAACCGCCGCCCTGATACGCGGGCGACTTTGCGAAATCGCCTATAAGTACGAACTTTTCGTTACGGTTTACGGGCAGAGCTCCGTCGTTTTTTAATAAAACTGCACATTCTTCGGCACATTCTTCGGCAAACGCCGCGTTTCCTTCAAGGTCGCAACCCGCCGTTCTGTTATTTCCGTGCAGTCTTTCGGCAAGGCTGATTATTCTTTCGGCGCAAGCGTTGAGTTCCTCTTCTTTAAGCTCGCCGTTATCTATCGCGTTTAAGATTTCGTCGGCGGAAAATTTGCAGCACGGCATTTCCAAATCCGCGCCCGCTTTAATTGCGGCTATGCGGGAAAAAGTACCGCCCCAATCCGAAACGACTATGCCGCAGTGTCCCCACTCTTCACGGAGGACTGTATTCAAAAGCCAACCGTTTTCGTTGCAGTATATTCCGTTGAGACGGTTGTACGCAGTCATAACGGCAACGGGATTTGCTCCCTTTACCGCAATTTCGAAGGGCGTGAGATAAATTTCACGGAGGGTACGCATATCTACGGCTGAATCGTATACCGTGCGTCCGTACTCTTTATTGTTGGCGGCAAAGTGCTTTACGCACGCGCCGACGCCGTTAGACTGAACGCCCGAGATATACTCCCTTCCCATTACACCGCTTAAATACGGGTCTTCGGAGAAATACTCGAAGTTTCTGCCGTTTAGGGGATTTCTTTTAATATTTATTGCGGGGGCTAAAAGAACGTCCACGCCGCGCGCAGCAGCCTCCGCGCCTATTGCCGCGCCGACTTTATTTACAAGCTTTGCGTTAAACGAACACGCAAGTGCGGAGTGCGCGGGATAGCACGTTGACGGCTGCGAAGCGTTCAGCCCCATACAGTCGTCCTTGCCGCCTTGCGTTCTCAGTCCCGACGGTCCGTCAGAAAAATATATACTTTCGACGCCGTCTTCTTTATAGCCGTGCGTGCGCCAAAAGGTTTTGCCCGAAACCAGCGCAGCTTTCCGTCTTACGCTTAGTTTTTCAGTAATACCGTTCATAAATGATATTTTATTATATCACAAACTAACCTGTTTTGCAATAAGTTGATAAGAAAAACCCGAAGGCGCGCACCTTTTAGGTGCGCGCCTTCGGCAATTATCTTGTTTTAATTTGCGTTACCGGATTCAACCGCTTCTTCTCTTTCTTCCCTGTCTCTCATTTTAAGACGCAGGCCGTTGCCCGAAATTATGGGCGAAATTATAAGCCAAAGCGCGGCAAGCGTGATTATTACGTAAACTATAATCGAGCCGACCGAGCGAGGTCCTTGAAATATCCAGCTTACAAGATTGAAATCGAATATTCCGTAAAGTCCCCAATTGACAGCGCCAAGCAAAACGAGAATATAAGAAATAATATTTGCAATTACCATTTTAACTCTCCTTAAAGACAGTATGAGTGATAATCGCGCGATTATTCGTCAGTTGTATTTACGGTTTTTGAATTCGCTTCGCTGCTCTTCTTTTTTAAGCGCCTCTTCGGCGTTCTTGCGGGCGTTCGTAAGGTCGTTTTCGGTGATAGTTCCCCTCTTCAAAAGAACTTCGCCGTAGCTTTGCCCCGCAGTTTCGCCCAAAAAGCTTTTACCGTCCCCGCGTATAGCCAGAACAATTCTTTTTACGATAATGAAAATATCCGTAAAAAGTTCTCTTTTTTTGCAGTAACGGGCGTCAAGCGCGAAAGCTTCTTCGTAAGTCGTATTTTCGTCGCCGTGCAAAACGAGGTGGTTGACGATTGCAGGACGGGTCATAAACCTTTCAAGCTGAGCGTCGTCCAAAAGCGCACCGTCCGAAAGACTTAAAAGAGATACGCCGACAAAGCTTAATTTGCCGCCGAGAATATCCAAAAGACGGGGTAAATTTTTTATGCCCTTATTTATTCCCGCAAACGATTTTATATAAATAATTTTGCCTTTTGCTCCGAGATACGGTGTTTCTTCCAACGCGTAACCCGCGCGTTTATGCGAAATTATCGCGCCTACGAGCAATACGGGTGAACAGATTACGGTTGCGATTAACGCAAATACGAAGTCGAGAACGTACTTGAAAAACAGTCTGTAATTCAGTTCTATTATCACTATTGCCGCGACCGCGATAACTATACCGAAAACGGCGTGTCCCGCAGGCGTCTTTAAAAACTCCTCAAGCATCTTCTTCTCCGAGTTGTAAAATGGTTTCTATTTTTTCGATAACGCGGTCAAGCCCTTGCCGCGTCTCTGCGGAAGTTGCGATTACGTCGTCCTTGCCGCATTTGTAAATTGCGGCTATATTAGTTACGCTTTTTGACTGCTGCGCCTTTGATAGCTTGTCTGCCTTTGTCGCAATGACGGTAAAAGGCACTAAGTAATAATACAGATACTCCACCATTTGCTTATCGTCCGAGGTGGGGTCATGGCGGATATCGGCAAGCGCAAAAACGTGCGCGATGCTATCTTTGTCGGCAAAAAAATCGTCCAAAAGACGCGCCCATTTAAGTTTTTCTGCCTTCGATACCCTCGCAAAACCGTAGCCGGGCAAATCCGCCAAAATAAATTTTCCAAAGTCGAAATAGTTAACAAGCCGCGTCCGCCCCGGCTCTTTTGAAACCTTGGCAAGCTTTTTTCGGTTAGCAAGCATATTTATAAAGCTCGACTTGCCCACGTTCGACTTGCCGCACACGGCAATTATGGGCTTATCGCTTTTAATAAACTGCGACTTATTCGCCGCGCTCGTTATAAATTCGGCGTTCGGCAATTTGGCAAGTAGTTTTTCCATTTTTCTTTCCTTTGCGTCTATGCTTGCGCCGTTTCGTTTAAATGCCTTTTATGGCTGTTTTGAATACGGTATCCACGTCCGATACGGGGATAAAGTTCAGCTTTTCGCGGATATTTTCGGGTATTTCTTCCAAATCTTTTTTGTTGTCAGCGGGGATAATTATATCCTTTACGCCTATGCGGTATGCGGCAAGCGCCTTTTCCTTTAAGCCGCCTATGGGCAATACCTTGCCGCGCAAGGTGATTTCACCCGTCATTGCAACCGACTTTTTAACGGGTTTTTTGGTGAACGCCGAAAGTATAGCCGTTGCCATAGTTATTCCTGCGCTCGGTCCGTCCTTGGGTGTTGCGCCTTCGGGCACGTGCACGTGAATGTCCGTGGTTTCGAAAATTTTACTCTCCAAACCGTAGCTCGCGCTGTTCGAGCGGATATAGCTTATTGCCGCTCTCGCGCTCTCCTTCATAACGTCGCCAAGCTTGCCCGTGAGAAGAATATCACCCTTCCCCTGCATTGCGGATACTTCTATAGTAAGCGTAGTTCCGCCTACCGCCGTCCAAGCAAGTCCCGTAGCCGCGCCGACTTCGTCTTTCCCTAAGCTCTTATCTTTTTCGTAGCGCCTTGCGCCGAGGAAGGTTTCGAGGTTGCCCGAATTAACACTAACCTCTTCTTCTTTACCGTCGGCAAATCCTACGGCAACTTTTCTGCAAACTGCGTCGATTTTGCGTTCGAGATTTCTCACTCCCGCTTCCATGGTATAGCCCGAGATAATCGCGTTCAACGCATCGTCGTCAAAGGTAATCTGCCCCTCTTTAAGCCCGTTCGCCGCGCTCTTTTTGGGTATTAAATAGCGCTTTGCTATCTCGCACTTTTCTTCTTGCGTATAACCCGAAAGCTCGATAACCTCCATTCTGTCCAAAAGGGGACGGGGAATTCCTTCAAGCCCGTTCGCCGTGGTAATGAAAAGCACTTTGCTTAAATCGAAGGGCACTTCGAGGTATCTGTCGCGGAACGTCGCGTTCTGAGCGGGATCTAAAACCTCCAAAAGAGCGCTTGCGGGGTCGCCGCGCATATCCGAAGAGAGCTTGTCTATCTCGTCCAAAAGAAACACGGGATTGACAGAACCCGCCTGTTTTATGCCGTTTATAATTCTGCCGGGCATAGCGCCGATATAGGTCTTTCTGTGCCCGCGGATTTCGGACTCGTCCTTTACTCCGCCCAAGCTCATTCTTACGAATTTTCTGCCGAGCGCACGGGCAATCGAAGTAGCAATCGAAGTTTTACCCACGCCGGGAGGGCCTACAAGACACAAAATGGGTGCGTTCAGTCCGTCGGTCAGTTTGAGTACGGCAAGATATTCGGTTATTCTTTCCTTGATTTTTTCAAGACCGTAATGGTCGTCGTTTAAAATTTTGACTGCGTCCTGCAATGCTTCCGTATCCGTAGTTTTCTCGGACCACGGCAAATCCAAAAGCCAATCGAGGTACATTCTCAAAACGTTATATTCGGGAGAAGACGTCTGCATCTTGTCCATTCTCGAAATCTCTTTTAACGCCTTTTTTTCGACTTCTTCGGGCATGCCCTTTTCTTTTATTCGCCTTTCGAGCTCTTCCTTTTCTTCCTCGTCGTCGCCGAGCTCGGTATGAATTGCTTTGAGCTGTTCCCTTAGATAATATTCCTTTTGGTTCTTTTCGATGTTCTGCCGAACCATTGAGTTTATCTTGCGCTCCAAACGGGCGATTTCAAGCTCGTCGTTGAGGATTTTGTCCACGGTACGCAGTCTGTCCACAACGCGTTCGCACTCCAAAATCTGTTGCTTGGTTTCGTATTTTACGTTCAGACTGTTTGCTGCGATATTTACGAATTCGTCGGGGTCTCCGCACTTATCGAGAGCGGCAATCGTATCCTTGGAAATTTTAGAGTCGTTCATGGATATATCGCGCATTACGCTCTTTGCCGTGCGGAAATAAGCCTCCTCCAAGGCTTCTTCGCCGTGAACGGGCTTCAACTCGTCAACCTCTGCGGTAAACGCGCCGTCTTTCATATCAAGAACGCGCACCGCCGCACGGTACAGTCCGTTCACTGTTATTCTTATGTTGTTTGCGGGAAGGCGGGTAACCTGTTTAAGCTGCACGACCGTACCCACGGTATATAAGTCGTCCACAGAAACTTCCGTAAGCTCGGCGTTTTTCTGCGTGCAGACGAATAAGCGCGAATTACCTTCCGCCGCGCTTTTAACCGCCGTGAGAGAAACTATTCTGCCCACGTCGAAGCTTATAGTTGTATTAGGGAAAACCACTCTGCCCCGCAGAGGCACTACGGGCAGAATTTCCGTTCTTTGCCTTGACATAACAAACCTCTTATATTGAGTGCGCGGGCAAAATTAAATTTTGCCCGCGCCGAAAATTTTAAATTACAATTCTACGCCGAATAGACGATTTTAGGCTCGGCTTTGTCAGTAACGCACTCACGCGTAACTATTACTTCCTTGATATTTTTTTCCGAAGGAAGCTTATACATAACCGAAGTCATAAAGCTTTCGATTATGGTGCGCAGTCCGCGCGCGCCCGTCTTTAAGCGGATAGCCGTGTTTGCAATCTCCCTGACCGCGCCGTCCTCGACCGTAAGCTTTACTCCGTCCATTGCGATAAGCTTCTGATACTGCTTGATAATCGCGTTTTTCGGTTGGGTTAAGATATTGACGAGAGCGTCCTCGTTCAAGGGGTGCAGACTTACGACAATGGGAATACGTCCCACGAATTCGGGAATAAGTCCGAACTTCGTCAAATCCTGAGGCTTAACGTCCGCAAGCATTTCGTAAACGTTGTCCTCGGTATTTTTCACCGTACCGCCGAAACCAAGCGAGGTATTGTCCTTCCTCTTCTGCACGATTTTGTCAAGCCCGACGAACGCGCCGCCGCAAATAAACAGGATATTCGTCGTATCGATTCTGAGGCACTCCTGCTGGGGGTGCTTTCTTCCGCCCTGAGGGGGAACGCTCGCAACAGTGCTTTCGATAATTTTCAAAAGAGCCTGTTGCACGCCCTCGCCGGACACGTCGCGGGTAATTGATACGTTTTCACCCTTTCTTGCAATCTTGTCGATTTCGTCGATATAGATAATTCCGCGCTGAGCTTTCTGAATGTCGTAGTCGGCGTTCTGAATAAGCTTCAACAAAATATTTTCGACGTCCTCGCCAACGTAGCCCGCCTCGGTCAAGGTGGTCGCGTCAGACGAAGCAAAGGGCACGTTTAAAATCTTTGCAAGCGTTCTTGCAAGCAAAGTTTTGCCGCAACCCGTAGGTCCTAACAAAAGAATGTTGGACTTCTCGATTTCTACGTCCCTGTCGTCGGCGTCTTTAACGAGGTTGTTAATGCGCTTATAGTGGTTGTAAACTGCAACCGAAAGCACTTTTTTAGCCTCGTGCTGACCGACGATATATTTATCGAGTTCTTCCTTTATTTCGGCAGGCGTCTTTAAGGGAACTTGCGCCTCTTCGGGTGCGTCGGCTTCCTTAATCATATCGCCGCAGATAAGGACGCATTCGTCGCAGATGTGCGCGCCGTCGTTGCCCCTTATCAGTCTTTTTACCAAATCTTCAGTTTTTCCGCAGAATGAACAATGTTTTTGCTCTTTCAAGAAAAAATTACCTCTTAATCACTTTCTTATCTTTTATAGAAAACTTTATCAATCAAACCGTATTCCATAGCTTCCTGAGCAGACAGATAATTATCCCTGTCGGTGTCCCTTTCAATCTGTTCAAGCGGCTTGCCCGAATTCTGGGCGAGAATAGAATTTAACTTGTGTCTCGTCTTTAATATGTGCTCCGCTGCGATTTTTATATCGCTTGCCTGACCTTGCGCACCGCCGAGGGGCTGATGGATCATAATTTCACTGTTGGGAAGAGCGTATCTCTTGCCCTTCTGCCCGCTCGATAAAAGGAACGCACCCATTGACGCCGCCATACCTATGCAGATAGTGGAAACGTCGCACTTTACGTAATTCATGGTATCGTAAATCGCAAGTCCCGCAGACACCGAGCCGCCGGGGCTGTTTATATAAAGCGAAATATCCTTAGAAGGGTCTTTTGCTTCAAGATAAATAAGCTGAGCCACAACGGTGTTTGCCACCGCGTCGTCAATCTCGCCGCTTAAAAAGATAATTCTGTCTTCTAAAAGACGGCTGTAAATGTCGTATGAACGCTCCCCGCGGGAAGTCTGTTCAACAATATAAGGAACTAACGCGCCCTTTTCCATAAAATACTCCTTTATCAGTCCTTCTTTGCAGCAGGCTTTTTAGCCGCCGTCTTGGTTGCCGTTGACTTTGCCGCGGTAGATTTAGCGGCGGTCGTCTTCGTCGCAGCGGTCTTTTCCGTTGCGGGCTTAGCGGCGGATTTTGCCGCGGGTTTCTTTGCCGCGGGCTTTTCAGTCTTACCGTCGGTGTACAATTCGTTGTTTGCCTTTAAATAGTCAAACATTTTGGTTATTACTATATCGTTCCTGATATAATCGAGTTGACGGGGGTCAATCGTCTTTTTGTATTCTTCGGCAGTCTTTTCAACCGATTTAGCCTGTTCGGCGATTTTAGCGTCAACTTCCTTTTCGGTAGCCGTAATCTTTTCGTTCTTGATAATCTTTTCTATAACGAGCTGTTGAAGAACGCGGGGCTGAGCCTGAGATACGAACTGTGCACGGAAATCTTTCATACTCTGACCGAGGTATTTAAGATAATCTTCAAGCTTTATTCCCTGATACATAAGGCGATAGGAGAAATCCTGAACCATTCTGTCGATTTCGCTTTCTACCATAGCGTCGGGAATTTCGGCCGTTGCATGCTTTGAAATTTCTTCAACTATGCTGTTTTCGGTTTCGTCGCGGGAACGGTTTTCAGCCTGCTTCAAAAGCTTTTCACGCGTCTTGTTCTTATACTCTTCAACGCTTTCAGCGCCGGCGTGAGACTGAACGTACTCGTCGGTAAGCTCAGGCAACTGCTTTTCGGAAATTTTATTGAGCTTAATTGCAAATACAGCGTCCTTGCCCTTTAAATTATCCGACTGATAGTCGTCGGGGAAACGAACGGTTATATCCTTACTTTCGCCTATTTTCATTCCCTCAACCTGCTCTTCGAAGCCGGGAATAAAGCTGCCGCTGCCGAGAACCAAGTCGTAATCTTCCGCAGTGCCGCCTGCAAACTTTTCGCCGTCTACAGAGCCTGAGAAATCGATATTTACCTTATCGCCGTTTTTGGACGCGCGGCCGGTTACCTCGACTTCGTTTGCATCGCGCTCCAAAAGCTTTTTAACTTCCGCGTCAACGTCGGCGTCGTTTACATTATACTCATACTTTTTGATTTTTAAACCGGTATAAGCGTCAATCTTTACTTCGGGCTTAACGGGAACGACTGCGCCGAGGGTTACTCCCTTGCCGTCCGTCATATCTTCAACCGAGACCTCGGGTTCGCCTACCGCAGTGAAATTAGCTTTCTCTTTTTCGAGTATAGCGTAATAGTGCTCGGAATAAAGAAGATTTAACGCTTCTTCGAAAAACAGTCCCTTGCCGTAATAGTTTTCGAGAACGGGTTGGGGAGCTTTGCCCTTTCTGAAACCGGGAACGGTATATTTACCGCGCGTCTTTAAATACGCCTTTGAGATTGCGTTCTTCCATTCTTCTTCGGTGAAAGTAATGGAAAGTTTGACCGTGCTTTTTTCTCCGACTGACTGTGTGTATTTCATTTTTTACTCCTAAAATATGTAGTTTTTTGAATTAATGCAAATTACATTTTAGCACTTATTTATAATTTTGAAAAGCAATTTAACGGACAATTTTATAAATTTGTCGCGCTAACCGCAAAGCCTTAATTGACACCTCGGTTTTATTCGGCTATAATTATTCAAACGGATAAGGAGGTCTTTATGCCGCAGGACGCGTTCACCGTCAACTTCATAGCAAAAGAATTGAACCGCGCGCTTGTCGGCGGGAAGATTTCCAAAATAACCCAAACGGGCAAAGAACTTCTCACTTTTATTATATACACCCGAAACGGCTCGGTTAAACTTGAAATTTGTCTTTCCGCAAAGGGTTGCAGAATTAACCTCACCGACGCGGAAGTTCCCGCCCCCAAAACCGCAACGGGCTTTTGCATGCTTTTAAGAAAACATTTGCAGAATGCCGAAATAACCAAAGTCGGGCAAATAGAGGACGAGAGAATAGTTTTTATCGATTTAGACTGCACCTCGGAATTCGAGCGTACGAAAATGACTTTGTATATCGAGCTTATGGGTAAATACTCCAACGCGGTGCTCGTGCAAAAAGGTATTATCGTCGGCGCTCTTAAAACTACGGCTATCGGCGAAAACACCAAACGCGTCCTCTTTACGGGCGTAAAATATACCCTTCCCGAACCTCAGGAAAAGTATTCCCCCCGTAATATGGCGCAAATAACGCATATTTTTGACGGCACGGCAGGCGATAAAGTAAAGATAATTTCAGACAAAATCAAGGGTGTTTCGTACGCTACCGCGCTTGAAATCGTATCTACTTACGGCGAAAATCTTAATGCAAACAACGTTTTTGACTATTTAAACGACGAAAATATTGCGCCTTGCGTTACTTTTTCGGGCGGACAGCCCAACGACTTTAAAGTCCGTTCTTGCTCCGACGAAAAGCGGGCGTATAATACGGTTTTAGAGGCGCAGACCGCCTACTATGCCTTAATTAACGCAAAAAACGACTTCGAGGAAAAGGTACGGAAATTATCCTCCGCCCTATACTCTGCGGTTAAAAAGCTTGAAAAAAGACTTGCCGTTATGGAGCAAAAGCTTCTTGAATGCCGTGATATGGAAACGGTAAAACTCAAAGGCGAGCTTATCACCGCAAACATTTACGCGCTGTCCCGCGGAATGGACGGGTTCGAAGCGGTAAATTATTACGACGAGAATTGCGGCAAGATTAAAATCGCACTCGACAAATCCCTTACTCCCGCCGAAAATGCTCAAAAATACTATAAAAAGTATGCTAAATTGAAGCGTACTGCGGTAAGCGTAACCGAGCAGAAACTGGAAACCGTGGAAAAGCTCGATTATTTAAACAGCATATCTTCGCATATCCGTCTTGCCGAAAACATTTTCGACCTTGTGGAAACCGAAGAAGAGCTTAAAGCACTTTCGCTTATTCCCGACAGAGATACGGGCAAGAAGAAAATCGTCAAAACAACGCCGTATCGGGCATATATGTTGGGGGGAATTAAGATTTTGGCAGGGCGCAGCAACGTTCAGAACGACCGACTTTTAAAGGATATTTCGGGCGAAGACTTATGGCTGCATACGCAGGGATACCACTCCTCCCACGTTGCGATAAAAACGGGCGGCAAGCCCGTACCCAACGAAGTGCTTAAAGCGGCGGCGGAGATTTGCGCGTACTTTTCCGAAGGGCGCTTTGGCAACAAAATACCCGTAGATTACACCAAACGGTGTTTTGTAAAAAAACCGCCGAAATCCAACGCAGGGTTTGTTATTTATACCGATTATAAAACCGTACTCGTCAACCCCGACGCGCACGAAGAATTGAGGCAGGAACTATGAAAAATAAAAAGGAAGTTCAAGAAGAAGTCCAAAGTACCACCAAAGCGTATTTTTACGTTGCAATCGTCGCTTGCGTACTTTCGGCTGTGGCGTTTGGACTGAGCTTTTCGTTTTTGGGCATTTACGCCCTTATAGCGAGCATTATTTTAGAGCTTTGCGCCCTCTCTTTCTCTATTACGCAAAAAAAGAAGAATAACCTGCCTGCACTTAAATTCGTATTTATTGCGGCGTACGTTCTTCTCGCTTTGAGTTTACTGCTTTTCGCAGGCGGGCTGATTTATTCTGCGATAGTATAAAAAAGCGCAAAAAACCGCATAATTTTTGTGATGGACAGTATAAGCATTGCGGTATTCGATAAAATAAGTTCGCTTGCGGCTTTCGGCAAGTTCGTCGTATTTTCAGAGGACGAATTGTTTGACGCTTTCCCTGACGGCGAAGCTAAAAGCGAAGCCGCCCTGAACGGCGTATTGAAAAGTCTGAAAGACGACGGGTTTATCGACCTGAAATATTCAAGCGGTAATCTATACTGCATTGCTCCTTTAAAAAAATCAGTCCCTGTACAAGAACCCGTAACCGAAGAGGTTGTTTCAGTAGAAAAAGTGCCGAAACCTCAACATATTCGGGGGGCAATCTTCTTTTTGGCTTTCTTGGGCGGGGCTCTGGGAAGTCTTATAATTTCGCTTATATTCCGACTTTTATAGATGTTGACGAGATACGAAAACGAGGTAATGTCCGCGGTTTACAGCCTTTGCGACGGCACTGACGGCTGCCTCGTATCCCCTATTGACATACTGTCCGTTCTTCCCGCTAAACACAAGATAAATCAGGATAAGCTTGACGATATTCTGAACGCCTTGAAATGCGACGGATACTTCGATTTAATCCCAAGCGAAAGAAAGGGCGAAAAGATGTACGTTATAAGCTTAAAGGAAAGCGGTTTTGCTTACAAGCGTACGGCAAAACAAAGACAGCGCGATATAACTTATAAAATTTTTCTCGCATTTATAGGCGCGTTTGCTACCTTTATATTCGGTCTGATTTTAAAGGCAATATTTTAAATAAATCGAACCGCCGCGGGCTTTTAAGCCCGCGGCGGTTAAATATTTTATTCAACTTTTAAACCCCAGCAACGGCGGCGTTTTGCAATCTCCCTTTCGTAATTTTTCCAAAGGTTCTGCACGTTGTCGTTGGATTCGAGTTCCGGTCCTGTTTCAAGGAACTTTACGCCATTTTTGATAAGTCCTTTAAGGCAGTGGTTCATAATTATAGCCACCGCACCCTGATTTGCGTGGGCTTTGGCAACGCCTATACTTAACGTATCGGCAACTTCACTGTGCTTCATTGCCTTTATATAAGGAATAATCCCGCGGGGGAATATCTTGCCGCGGCACTTGTTCAAAACTTCTTTCATAGACGGAATAACCAAGCCGTAAGCTATAACCTTGCCGTCCTTTAATACGACGCCCGCAAACTCGGGTTTCAGCACGGTATATATGGTTTCCATCTGTCTCTTCTTCTGCTTTTCGCTCAAAGGCGAAACTCCGTACAAGTCCTCGAACGCCTCGTCGAGAACGTCCAACGCTTGCATAATATATTCGGAAAGCTTATTTTTATCGTGTTTTAAATAATACGCGACGTCCAAAACCTCATAGCCGTTGCGTTCTGCGATTTTGTCGCTTAAACGCTGCAACCTTTCGTCGTGCTTTTCGGGAACTTTAACGCGGTAACAATTCCAATCAACCACCTTATATGCTCCGAGCTTTTCCATATGCTCGACGTAGTACGGGTGGTTATAAATCTCTATGTAAGAACTGTCCCTGTCGAAACCGTCTATAAGCATACCCTCTTCGTTCAAATCGGAGAAGCTCATAGGTCCTATTATCTCTTCCATTCCGAGCTCTTTCGCCCACTTATAAAGTTCGTTAAAGAGGGCTCTCGTTACCTCGAAATCGTCGATTACGTCAAAACGCGTAAATCTCAACTGCTTATAGCCGAATTTTTCGTTCGCGCCTCTGTGCCAGATACCCGCAATTCTGCCCGCGAGTTTTCCGTCCTTGTACGCCAGATACATCTTGCAGTCTGCAAAACGGAACGCGTCGTTGACCTGAGGGTCGAACTCCGCGAATTCATCGGCGTAAAGGTTGGGGCAAGCGTAAGGATTGCCCTTATAAAGGTCAACAACGAATTTAAAGAATTTCTTCTTTCCCTTAGCGTCGTTTAAAGAAATTTCTTTAACTTCAATCATTTTTTTCACCGTCGGGTGCGTTAGCCTCGACTACGTCCGACTTTTCGGGGTCAACCTTTAACCCCCAGCAACGACGGCGTTTTGCAAGTTCGGGATTGTATCTTTTCCAAAGATTTAATATATGCTTGTTGTTTTCAAGCATAGGTCCTGTTTCAAGATACTTTACTCCGAGCTTGTTCAATCCAACCAAGCAATGATGCAAAATCATTGCTACCGCACCGTTGTTATTATGCTCTTTGGTTATACCTATACTCATCATATCGGCAACTTCGACGTGCGTCATTGCCTTTATATAGGGAATAATTCCGCGGGGGAATACGCTGCCCTTGCCCTTGCGCAGAACTTCGTTTATAGACGGCATCATAAAGCCGTAAGCTATAACCTTGTCGTCCTTTAAGATAACTGCTGCAAGCTCAGGGATTAAAATCTGATAAATGGTCGCCATCTCGCGGCGCTTTTGCTTTTCGTTTATGGGCGAAACACCGTAAAGGGGCGCGTAAGCCTCGTCAAGAACGTCAAGGCACTGCATAATGTATTCAGACAGCTTTTTCTTGTCGTGCTTCAAATAGTATTTTACGTCGAGAACTTCATACCCGTTCTTTTCCTGCACGGCTTTCGCAAGCCTTGCGATACGCTCGTCGCCTTCGGGTACTTTCATTCTTAAACAGTTCCAATCAACCACTTTGTAAGCACCGAGCTTTTGCATATGCTCGACGTAGTACGGGTGGTTGTAAATCTCGATATAGGTGCTGTCCTTATCGAAACCGTCTATAAGCATACCCTCTTCGTTCAAATCGGAGAAGCTCATAGGTCCTATTATCTCTTCCATTCCGAGCTCTTTCGCCCACTTATAAAGTTCGTTAAAGAGGGCTCTCGTTACCTCGAAATCGTCGATTACGTCAAAACGCGTAAATCTCAACTGCTTATAGCCGAATTTTTCGTTCGCGCCTCTGTGCCAGATGCCCGCAATTCTGCCCGCGAGTTTTCCGTCCTTGTACGCCAGATACATCTTACAGTCTGCAAAACGGAACGCGTCGTTCTTCGCGGGGTCGAACTCCGCAAACTCGTCGGTATAGAGGTTAGGGCAAATATAGGGATTGCCCTTATATAAATCTATAATAAATTTAAAAAACTTTTTCTTGTCTCTCTTAGAGTCCAAAGATATTTGTTTAACTTCAATCATTCATATTCTCCAAAGGAATGGGACGCTTGTCTGCAACGAAGATAACGCCGAACGTTCCCGGTCCGCAGTGAGAGCCTATAACAGGTCCTATCGCCTGACGCTTAACGTTTATATCGGGGCGCGCATTTTTAATTAAACCGGCAAGCTCGTCCCCCGTTTCTTCACAGTCCGCGTCCACGACGTAAACGCCGTAGTCGGGGTCGGTGATTTCGTTTATGACTTTATCGGCAAGAGCCCTTACGGCTTTCTTCCGTCCCATTATTTTTTCATAGACGCCGAGCCCGCCTTTCGCGTTTGTCGTAAGAACGGGTTTTAAGGACAAGATAGTGCCTGCGACGGCTGCCGCGCCTGAAAGCCTGCCGCCGCGTTTTAAATGCATTAAATCGTCCACTACGAAGTACATTGCAACTTTGTTTGTAAAATCTTTTAAAAAATCTAAAATTTCCCCGTCGGACGCGCCGTTTTTTTTCAATTCGGCGGCCTTTTCAACCTGAATACCCGTGCCGAGGCAAACGGAATTCGTGTTGAAAACGGTACACTTTCTTTCTGGGAATTCTTTTTTAAGCTCGTCCAACGCAGAATTAAGCTGTGAGAACGTGCCGCTCATTGCGTGGGAAAAGCTGACGTACAAAACGTCCTCTCCCTTAGCAAAATAGGGGGTCAGAATTTCTTTATAATTTTCGGGGTTTAACGCCATCGTTTTGGGAACGACGCCGCTTCTTACCGCCGTAAAAAACTTTTTGAAGTCGGTATTTTTACCGAGGTCGTAACAGTACTCCTTATCACCGTAGCAATAGGGCATTGCTATATAATCCAATCCGAGCTCTTCTGCCTTAGTATACCAAAGCTCGCTGTTTGAATCGCATATTAAAACGCTCATATCTTCTCCGAGTAAAGGTGCTCAGGCACACTCTAATCAGCATTTTATCACAATTTGTCGAAGATGTCAATCATTGACGAACAGCAAAATATTTACTCCGGTTAAGTATTCTGACACTCTCCCCGTGCTATTTTACTGACAATTTGACAAAATATTACGAAGATATTTGCTTTTTCCGTCAATTATTGTTAAAATGAGGTAAACTATTATTATACGCGCGGACAAAACGCGCCGCGCACCATAAAAGGTTTTTAATGAAACATAAAAAATTATTTGTAACTTTTACGGTAATATTCTCACTGCTTCTTGCCCTCATAATCTTTTTTATGATTTGGTTCTGGGGAGACAGATACGACGGCGGAGCGACGTTCGAAGGCTTTAACGACTTCCGTTCGGAAATCGTAATTCCCGGACTTAAAGACGGAGCTTGCCCGCAAGGCATAGCCACGTACAAGGCTAACTATACCGAAACCGTTACCGACGAGGACGGCGAAGAAAAGACCGTAACGAAAAAGCAGGATTACTTTTTTATTTCGGCTTACCTCAAAAACCAGCCCTCGCGAATTTACGTAGTGGGAAACGATACGGGTGAAGTTGGTTACGTTACGCTGAAGAACCCCGACGGCAGCGACTATACGGGACACTGCGGCGGAATTGCAGTTAACGGCTACTACCTTTGGGTAAGCTCTGACGACAAAGTTTTCTTCGCGACAAAGGACAAGCTTTCGTCAACCGACAATATTACGCTCGATATAATCAAGCTTGCCGAGGAACACGGTTCTATTCAGTTTAAGAGCTATTTCAACGCAAACTGCAACGCCTCGTTTTTGTACTACTACGACGCCGACGGAGAAGCGTCGGGCAGCCCCTCTTCGAGCGACAGGCTCTACGTTGGCGAGTTCTACCGCTCAGGCAATTACGAAACGAACGAAAAACACCACGTTACGACCAAGAACGACGAAACGAACAGAGCGTTTGCGTACGAATACAACGTATCGATTTCGGCAACCCGAACTTGCGGACTTGCTCCCGTTTCGGGCACTGATGACGGAAACGGCGTTGCAGCGCCGAAAATTCAGAAGATTTTCTCTTTACCAAATGAAATTCAAGGATTTGCAAGAACGGCAAACGGCATAGTTTTATCCCAAAGTTACGGACTTAAAAATTCGCATATTTATTACCACAAATTCGATTGGAGTACCTCAAGCAACAACAGTTACGACAGATACCTTAACGTAGATAAAGCGGGCTTTAAGTACGACGGCGTAACCACTGCAAGCGGCGCGCCGTACTACGACACAAGCACCTCTCTGAACCTTTACTATCTGGATACTTCTTCACTTTTAAACGACTACTCAATCCCTTCGATGTCCGAGGGAATGTGTACGCTTGACGGCAGGGTTTACGTACTATTCGAGTCGGGCGCAAATAAATACAAACCGTTCGTCAGAAAGGTTTTGAAGAACGTTTACAGCTTTGTCCCGAGAAAGAGCGATAAATTTTAACAAGCGTTCCGCTTGACCGAGTATCTTAACTACCTGACGGAAAAACTTAAAACACTCAAATCAAACTTAAAAAGCGGCGCGGTTCAAACGAACCGCGCCGCTTAATTATTTATTTATTTGCAAAATGCCAAGCAAGCTTGATACAAGGCGTAAATATCAGCCTTGGAAATCAGCTCGTAAGGGGCGTGCATCGAAAGCACGGGAACGCCGACGTCTACCGTGTCAATGCCGAGGTTGGAGATAAACTGCGCAACAGTACCGCCGCCGCCGACGTCTACCGCACCGAGCTCGCCCGTCTGCCAATACACGCCGTTATCCTCGAAAATATCGCGTATCCAACCCATAAACTCTGCGGACGCGTCGTTTGTAGACGACTTACCGCGCGCACCCGTATATTTGGAAACGGCTGCGCCGCAGTTAATAAAGGTTGTGTTGCGTTTTTCGAATGCCGAAGCGTAAGCGGGGTCGTAGCCCGCCGTTACGTCCGCGGAAATGCATTTTGAATTGTATCTGACTTCAATGGGGTTGGCTTTAAAGGAATTTGCGATGGTTTCGATAACGTCGCAAATAACTTTGGATTGCATACCCGTATTGCCCACGCTGCCTATCTCTTCCTTGTCGGCAAACACGGCAACAACCGTGTGAGTGGTTTCGCAATCGAAAATCGCTTTCATTTCGGGGTATGCGCAAACCTTGTCGTCGTGTCCGTAAGCCGCTATAAGCGCACCGTCGAAACCGACGTCGCGCGCCTTGCCCGCAGGAACGAAACAAAGCTCGGAACACTGTAAGTCAACTTCGGTCAAACCGTATTTTTTATTCAGAAGATTTAACACGGCGGTTTTTACCGCTTCCTTCTTGTCTTCCTCTTCGTCGCCAACTGCGGGAAGTCCGCCTATAACCGCGTTAAGGCTTTCGCCGTCAATTGCCTTGGAAAGAGGTTTTGCCGCCTGCTCTGCGCCGAGGTGAGGCAGAATATCGGTAATATAGAAAACGGGGTCTTTATCGTCTTCGCCAACGCAAATTTCAACGCGCTTGCCGCCGCGGAGAACAGCAACGCCGTGCAGCGCAAGGGGAATTGCCGTCCACTGGTACTTCTTTATCCCGCCGTAGTAGTGCGTTTTGAAGTAGCACAGCCCCGCGTCCTCGTACATAGGATTGGGCTTTAAGTCAAGACGGGGCGAGTCTACGTGCGCAACCATAATTCTTACGCCGTCCTTTTCTACGTTTTCAGTACCTACTTTAATTAAAAACACGTTTTTGTGTCTGTTAATGAAGTAGCGTTTATCTCCCGCTTTCAGCTTTTCGGAGAAAGAAAAAGGCTTAAACCCGTTCTCTTCCGCAAGCTTCTGAGCCGTAACCGACGCGTCGCGCTCGGTCTTGGAATTATCTAAAAATGACTTATACCCTTCCGCAAAGTCGTAAATTTCTTCAAGTTTTTTTCCGTCTGCGTCTTCGTAGACGTTTTTGCGTTTATATTTTAAATCCATAAAATTAACTCCTTTTTATTTTTCAAGCTATATTATAGCTTTACAAAGCAATTTTGTCAACAGTTGTTAATCTTCCAGACACAGTATATCGTCGCAAGTCGTATCGAGCGCCAAAGCAAGGTAAAACAATACTTCAATACTTATTTTTGAAGTACCCTTTTCATATTGAGCAACGGTATTCTGCGCAACCCCTATTTTTTCTGCCAACTCTTTTTGCGACAAGCCGAGTTCCGTTCTCAGTTTCTTGATTTGTTCTCCGACTTTTTGCATATTAAAATCTTTCATACAGATATTTTGTCATAAAACAGATTAAAATTGTTGACTTATCTGTGGTACAGATATATAATTATATTATAACACGGAGGTCAACGAAATGAAAACACATATAGAAAATTTATATTATTGGAAAGAGTGCTGTAACGCAATTCCGCTATCAGACGAATGTAAAAAGCTTTATGACGAGGTTATGAAGCTTTACAACGAATTTTTAAATTGTCTGAACGACAACCAAAAACGGCAATACGACGATTATGAAGAACTTGAAAACAAGCTGAAATCGGCAATGTATTGCCAACACTTTAAAGAAGGTTTCAAAATAGGTATAGCCCTTGCCGCAGAAGCGTTTCCAACATAATTTAAGCCGCCCCGAGCGTTATTCGCTCGGGGCGGTTACGCTTGATACAAGCGTATCGTTTAGCTTTCCATATCAGCGTCCTCGTAGAAGCCGTCGTCGTCGCCGATATCGTGTTTTCTTCTCTTTGCTATTAGCACTGCAATAACGATTATCGCAAGCACGGCTACCGCAACGAGCAACCAAACGAGCCATGCGGGCATACCCTCGTTTACGACTGTTTTACCGCCGCCTATTTCACCCGTTATGGAAAGAACGCCCTTAGTCGTCTTTACCGTTTCGCCCGACCTGAAAGTGTAGTTGTCGTTTTCGAGAATTTCAAGCTCGAAGCCGTGTCCGCCCACCTTTATGAAGTCGCCTGAAAGGGTTACTTTAATCTGTAAGGTTTCGCCCGTTTTATCGTTCGTGAACGAGTAAACGCCGTCAACCGCGTAATCTTCGTTGCAGCTCCAACCCTTTATTACGGGCAGAATGAGCTGTTTTTCGCCGTTGTAGGTAAGTTCCGTCTCGCCCCAATCCACTTCGAGCGTTTGAGGGGAAACTACGTATCTTCCCGCATTAGTCGCGTCCACGTCCGAAAGCTGCTTTTTGTAGGTTAAAACGTACTTGCCGTCCACGATATTTTCCGCGCCCTCGAAAACCACGTCGTACTCGCCTACGCCGAGGGTTGCAATACCCGTTTCCGCAACGACTTTCGCCGAAAGCTTAGCCCAATCCGCCGCCGATACGGTGGTAAGGCTCGTATCGATATAGCCGTTTGCGTAGAGGTAAGCGGCAAGCTCTCTACCCTCGGGAACGGCGCTTCCGTTGCCGAACGTACCGCCGTAGACGGTTTCAAGCTGCTTGTCGGTAAATACAATCTTTACGCATACGGTGCTCCCGAGCACTTCCACGCGCCACTGTCCGTAATAAATTTCGTGATTTGCCGCTTCGATTTTGAAGTTTATGACGTAGTGCCTATCCGCCTTTTCAAGCCCCGCCGCGATTTCCGCCGCCGTAAGCTCGAAAGTGGGCCTTACCGTACTCCAACTCTGCTCCTCTTCGGGTTCGGGAATTAAATCCTTATCGCCCAAATCGAGGCTGTACTTTTGTCCGTATGAAACGGTTACGAGAGCGTTCTCATTGCCCTGTAAGGTTATGTAAACGTACTCACCTGCCGAGTTCTTCTTGTCTACGGCTGCGGCTATGGTTAAATCCTCTATGCGCTGACTGTAACCGTCTTCGTCCGTTTCCGCGCTGAAAATAATCGTTGCCTTTTCAACGCGGCACACACCCCAACCGTTTACGCCGTCGTCGGTCATGCTGCCGTCAAATATAACCTGATACATATCCCCGAATTCTTCGGAGTTCCACGAGCCCTTGATAAAGTAGTCGCCGTTAGCCCAAATGCAGAGGTAACCCGCCGCGTCAAAATCGGCTTCCGAAACCAACACGAGCTGTTTGTAAAGGTTCAAAGTTATGCCGAGGTCGTCGCCTGCGGCAGGTCTTCTTAACGGATCGCCGTCCCACTCCCAACTGTTTTCGAGAATACTTTCGAGGTTATCCGCCGTAAGCGAACCGTAAGTCGGATTCAAGTCCTTTATATGCACGACAACCGTGCGCACCGCGATTTCGAATACGCGCTTAACTTCCGCGTCTATACCCTCGGGCAAGCCTTCGAGGCGGATATAGTATTTACCTACCTCTTTAACAGCCGTAACGGGCGCTCCGTTTTCGTCGGTAAGAAGAGTTGAATAAGTGCTGTCCGTATAGAACTCCACTCCGAGCGGTTGCCAGTAATCGTCGTCCGCGGGGTCGTCTCCGTCATTGCCGTTGAAATACCACGCCTGAACGCGGTGCTCTTCGCCGTCGTATTCGAGATTGGCGGTAACGCGTATATCGCCGTAATTAACGGTAAGGGTAATATGTCCCTTTACGAACAATTCTTCGAAGTTATAGTTTTTAAGTATTTCTTTAAGCTCGGTAAGGTCGTCGGTAAGAACGATATCGAAGCCCTCCTGCGTGTACGCGCCCGAAACGCTGTAACCGCTTGTAAGGAAGCTTACCTTGAACACGCCGCTTCCCGTGCCGTCGTCGTTTAAAATTTCTTCGCTCGCCGCACCCACCGAAATAGCGGTATCGTCGCCCACGAACCCGTCGAACTCCGCCGTAAACGCCGCTGCGGGAGTACCCGTTTTAACCGTCTGACTGCTTGCCGTTATCTTCAAATCTGCTTTTGTTATCACGAATTCGAAGTCGCCGTTTACGATAGCGTAGTTTTTATTTACGCCTACACCGCTTGCAAGCCTCGTGCTGAGAGTGTAAACACCCGCGTCCTTAATTTCGTCAACCTCCACGCCGTCCTTTGTGATAACAAACGCAAGCTCGGGCTCTTCGCCGTCCACGGGATTATCCAACTCGGGCTTTACAACGCCGTCGTTGTACGCCTCGCCGTTGTAAGTAAATTCACCGTCCCCGAAATCCCACGTAACCGTAATGGATTTTGCGGTTATTTCGAATTCGTACTCTATAACTCCGTTTTCGTCCGCGCCGTTCAAGACGTAGTTTTTAACCCCGTCCGCAAGTTTAGTCTGCGCCGCATACGTGCCTACCGTAACGCCGTATCCGTCAGCCGTTCCGCCAAGCACGACGCTTAACGTAACGGTGTTTCCGTTCGCGTCCGTAAAGCTTGCCTCGGGCTTCTGCACCTTGCCGTTATACTCGAACTCGCCCGCCGACCAATTAACGTCCACAGCCATAGGCTTAATAACGAACCTGAACTCTTTCTGTTCAGCCGTAAGCTGTACGTTTTCGTTCTTGGGTATTGCGATAACGGTGTATTCGCCCGCGGAAATTGCCGCGCCTTTGATGTTGCCGTTCTCGTCCTTGATTTCGTAGTAGAACGTACAGCCCGCAGCCACCGCAACGGGTGCGTGCGCCTCGCCGTTATACTCTACTTCGAGATTACCGCTCGTACACGTCTTGCCGTCGTAATACCACAACAAGTCGTCAGGCGCAGACTTAATTATTATAAAGTTACACGTCCCCGTGCCCTCTTTTATCGCGTAGTTGCTGCTGCCCACTATATACGCCGTTGCCGTATGCGGCGTCGCGCCCGAAATACCCGTCTGACCGCCCGCAACGAAGATACTTACTCCGTCCTCGAAGAAATCGGCGGTCGCGTAAGGCTTATAAACCCTGTTAAGCTGATAAACGTACGCCGCCAGACTTCCGTCGGCGTTATTGCCGAGGATTATAGAATCCGTATCCCCCTCGTTCGCATACCACTTCACCTCTACGGTTTTGGGCGTAACCGTGAACTCTATTTCATTCACAGCTCCGCTTGCAAAAGTGAAGTTTACGGTATCGGTAATAAACGCCTGCGCTTTGTAACTTCCCGCGTTAACGCCGCTTCCGTTCACGGTAATAAACGGCGCTTCGTCAATACTCGTGCAAGTCAAGGCAATGCCCGTTTCAGTATCAGCAAGCCCCGCAAACGCCGCGACGGGCGTCTGCTCTTTACCGTTGTATTCGTACGCGAATTGCGTGCCCGCCGTTTCGAGGTCGTCCGCAGTTTCGTACCACTTCAAGTCTATTTCGAAAGGAGTAATTTCGTAATAATTCTTCCTGAAATTAATCTCGTAGTTCCCGTTTTCGGTTGCGCCCGAAATCAGGTATCTTCCGACCTGCTCGTAACCGTACGCCTTGTCGCCTTCCTCTCTCGAAAGGGTAATTCCAAGCTCGGACTTTTCGTGCCCGTCAAGGAGCGCGCTCCCCGCATCGAGTTCCCACGAAAGCTCGGGCAAGTCGCTTTCCAACGCGCCGAAGGTTGCCTTCTTTTCGTCGATTACGACGGTGATTTTCTTGGGCGTAACCGTAAGATTGCCCGCCTCGTAAGTGATTTCGTAATTATCCGAAGAATATCCGCACGCAAGCACCGAATAGTCGTTTCCTACGTCGGGATACTTGAACTTCTCTCCGTCGTATTCCGCAAAGTCGTAAATTTTCAGTCCCGCGCCGCTGTAATGCTCCGCGTCCTTATCGAGCGCAAGCTCGCCGTTGAGGTCGGCAACGCCGTCGCCGTTAACGAACCCTCTGAACGATAAATCGCTCGCCTTTAACGTAACCCCGCTGCCGTAAACCACGCTCATATCGTTCACTTTCACAACAAGGCTTGCGGGCACGATTTCGTATACGGGCTTCGTTGAGCCGTCCTCTTCGTCAAGGTCGGCTTTTACTCCGTCTTCCTGCACGCGCACCCATAAAATTTCATAGTTGCCCGAAAGCGCTTCGTTAGTTGCCGCGCCGCTTATTTTATACTTGCCCACGCCGTCGCCGCTTTCGCGTTCGAGCTTGATTTTAAGGTCGTCCTGAGGCAAAATGCCGTCAACCTCCGTTCCGTCCGCCTTAGCCGTGCCGTAGGAATAAGTGAGGTTTGCGCTCTGCCCGTAAGTTGCCGTAGTGTCGTTGATTTCGACTACGACCTGCCTTGCAACGATTTTACCGTATACTTCTTCCGTGCTCTCGTCAACGAGTATGACGTAGTTGCTCCAAAGCGCGCTATCCGCTACGGGATAAGTAAACTTAATACCGCTTACGGCAACTTTTTCGCCCGCGTTCGCGCTTGCAAAAGTGCCGCTGATTATTACGCTTTTAATAAGTTTTTCCCATTCCGCGGTTGCGTCGGTCTTGTTAATTGCGCCGTTAACCGCGCTTATATCGAACCCCACGCCGTCTACGATAAGCGGCTTTAAGAATTCCGCCGCGCAAGTCGCGTCGTAGGTTTTGTCTTTTACGGTATATCCGCTTATTTTAAGCTCGGCGGGCTTAATCTGCGCGAACGATACCCAACTGTCCGAAGTAAGCTCGTAGTTTTTCGCCGCGTCGCCCGTAAGTATAAATCCGTTAATTATTACGGTATGCCAACCCGCGTCCGCGCTGTCGAACTCTGCGGGCTGCTCCGCGTCGGGGTCTATCGCAACGCCAAGGCTTGCCAAATCCTTTGCAAGCACTCCGAGTATTTCCAAATCGTCCGTTGCGGAAATCGTCGCCGCAGTCGTGCCGTCGTAATACTTGTCGTCCGCCTTAATGCCGCCCGTAACCGTAACGTACAGCTTGTTAATCGTCCACTCGAAGTTAAGCGTTGTATTAGTGCCGTCCGCCCACTCGTAGTTTTTCGTATCTTTAATCTCAATCGTTGCAGTGTACTTACCCGCGTTAGTTGCGGCATATGTGCCACCCAACGACATTAAAAGGCTGTTGTATCCGCCCACCGAATAGGTCTGCTCTTCGCCGTTATAAGTAAGATTTCCGCTCGCCACGGGCTTTACAAGCTGCGCCTTATGTATGGTGTAAGTTTTCGTCAATACCGTACCGCTTGCAAGCTTGTAGTTGTTTACCGAAACACCGTTCAACCCCGCAATCGTAACAGAATAATTCCCCGCGTTTGTGCCCGCGTTTGCGGTATTCAGATTGAGAGTTACGTTGTCATTCCCCAAAACCCCGCTTAACGTCGTTTTGGGATATTGCATATTCCCGCTGTAATATAAATCCGTATCTTCCCAGGTAACGCTCAGTTCTACGGGCGATATTTTCAGCACGTACGAGGGGTTCGTGAACCCCAAAGAAGTGGCAGTAAACGAGTAAGTGCCCGCATTTTTTATCTTGCTCAGCGTATTGCCGCTCATATCATTGTAAACGTGTTGTCCTATGCCGACGACGGTACTGCCTTCATAAGCTTTTACGTAATAGGTTGTACCGGTATATGTCAACCCCGTTTCGGGAATTGTATTATAAGTAGCACTGGAAGATGAAGAAGTAGCATACTTCCAGGTAAGCGTTCTCGTGGGTGCGCTGCCCGAGCCGAACGCCGCCTCCGTACCCGAATATACTATATCTTTTCCGTTATCCGCAAAGAAGTATAATGCCGGCGTATAATTATTAAAAGTACCGAATCCGCTTGTAAATACCGTTGCACTTGATGTGACTCCTATTTTAGCGCCAATCAGCACACCCGTAATCTTGATTACTGCTCCGTCAAGATAAACGTTATTACTGATGTTATCGCAAATCCTACCCCCGCCGCTTAATATAAATGTGCTGCTTGAGACGCCGACAACATACACGCCGCCGCCGTTTGTCGTTGCAGTGTTGCCGCTTATCTCTCCGCCGCTCATTTTAAACGTGCCGAGGCTTACATACACGCCGCCGCCGTCGTTTGTCGTTGCAGTGTTGCCGCTTATCTCTCCGCCGCTCATTTCAAATGTGCCTCTGTCGACAACATGCACGCCGCCGCCATAAGTTGCCGTGTTGTCACTTATTGTGCCGTCGCTCATTTCAAATGTGCCGTTGCTGAGTACATACACGCCGCCGCCATAAGTTGTTGCAGTGTTGCCGCTTATCTCTCCGCCGCTCATTTCAAACATGCCGCCGATAACATACACGCCGCCGCCGCCGTTTGTCGTTGTCGTGTTGTCACTTATAGCGCCGCCGCTCATTTCAAACGTGCCGCTGAGTGCATACACGCCGCCGCCGAATGAAC
>CAMWIW010000005.1 GCA_947174415.1 uncultured Clostridia bacterium | reverse complement strand
AAATCTTTTTAGTTAAGTTATAAGCCGCCCGCGCTTTTTACGCGCGGGCGGCTATCTGATATAATATATCTATGGGCGTTCGTGTAAAGGCGTATGCAAAACTTAATTTAACCCTTGCAATAACGGGCGCGGCGGGCGGATACCATAATCTTGACAGTCTCGTCTGCACCGTTGACCTTTACGACCTTATCAAGCTGAAAAAGCGCAAGGATAAGCTCGTTACGGTAGAAATGCATGGACAGGGCACTGAGTCCCTTGCATACGAAGACAACAACGCCGTTAAAGCCGCAGAGGCTTATATTAACGCTTTCGGCACTTCGGGTGCGGATATAAAAATTTTCAAAAACATTCCCGTAGGCGCGGGTATGGGCGGCTCTTCCGCCGATATTTCGGGCGTGCTTAAAGGAATGGCTATGCTTTACGGCAAGGGCGGAGAACGGGACTTGAAGGAGCTTGCCGACGAACTCGGCAGCGACACGGGCTATCTTCTGACGGGCGGCTTCGCCCGCCTTACGGGAAGAGGCGAAAGAGTTGAACGGATTAAAACGGATTGCCGCCTTAACTTTTTGTTGCTGTTGCCCGCGGGCGGCGTATCGACGGCAGCGTGTTACCGTCTTTACGACGAATTGCCAAAGTCCGGCGGAGAAAGTCAACCGGCTGTCAACGCGCTTTTAAGCGGCGACACGGCGGGGTTGGGGCGCGGTCTTTTCAATGCGCTTTACGCGCCCGCCGCTAAGCTTAACGACGGAGTTGAAACCGCTTTTAAAGAACTTGAAGAGTTTGCCCCTTTGGGCGTGAATATGACGGGCTCGGGCAGCGGCGTTTACGCGCTTTTCGACAGCGCGGAGCTTTGCGCCTACGCCAAAAGCCGTTACAGGGGCAGGTTCAGATGTATTCAATTGAAAAGTTACTTACCGAATAATAAGGAGAGTTGAGATGGCTGAAGAAAGGCTTATTGACGACGACAAGGACAGGAAATACAAAATTATCAAAAACGCCGACGGCGAGGACGAATTGGTTATAGACGATACGCCCGAGGAAGAGGAAGCCGAGGAGTTGGGTTTCGAAGTGCCCGAGCTTGATTCCGACGACGAGGAAGCGGCGATAATGACCCCCGAGCAGCTTGCCGCCCGCGAAAAAATGCGCGAGGAGGAAGAGGCTAAAAGACGGGAAAAACTGAATGAAATTGCCGCTCACGCTACCGCGCTTCTCGAAGAAAAGAAGTACGACGACGCGGGTTACGTTTTGGACGGGGCAGAAGACCTCGGCGACGACGGAGAAATTTACGCTCTGAAACTTAGGACGGTAACGCGCGACTTTACCGATTTTTCCAAAACCGAAGAGGGTGAAGAGGCTGTAAACGGCGTAAAAAACTTTACAGTGAAAGAAACGGTGGAAAAGCTCGGCTTTGCAATTCCCGCTTTGAAAGTTAAGGCGGAAGAGTTGAAAAAAGAAGTTGAGGCGCTTGCCGAAGAAAACGAGGAAAAGAAGAGCGAAAGACGGGTGATTTTCAGAAAAAAACGCAACGTTTCGGCTATTTTCTTTGCCGCAACGGCGTTGCCCCTCATAGTTTTCGCCGCGCTTGCAATCTATTTCGGCACGCACCTCACCGCAGTCAAAGACGGCGCTAATATTCCGCTTTTCATAACGTTCGTATCTCTTGCGGGCGCGTTCTTCCTTGCAACCGTTTTTACGGCTAAGAGCCTTTGGAAAAACGCTAACAATCTGAAACTCAACGAAAAAAACTCGGCAACAAAGCTCGGGCGCAAGCTCGAAGAAGAGCGGGCGGAGTTGAACCTTATAGAAAGCATTTCGGAGATTTTTGTAAAAAATGATATATCTTGACAACGCTGCGTCAACGCAGCTTGACGAAGAAGTTTTAACGGCCATGATGCCGTATTTAAAAGAAAATTTCGGCAACGCACAGTCCCAACATTCGGCGGGCAGGGCTTGCGCAAACGCAGTTTCAGCCGCTCGCGACAAAATCGCCTCGCTTGCGGGCTGTGCCGCTGACGAGGTGTACTTCATATCGGGCGGAACGGAGGCGGGCAACACCGCGTTAAAGGGCGTATGCGCTACACACCGCAAAGGGCATTTAGTGCTGTCCTCAATCGAGCACGCGTCCCTTTCCGAGAGCGCTTTGGATATGAAAAAGTTGGGCTTTGACATTACGTTCGTCGAACCCGAAAAGGACGGGGCGGTCCGTGCGGAAAACGTCTTAAAGGCTATGCGTGAAGATACTATATTCTGCGCGGTTATGGCGGCTAACAACGAAACGGGGGTTATACAGCCCGTTGAAGAGATAGGCAAAATCTGCCGTGAAAAGGGCGTGTTTTTCTACGCCGATTGCGTTCAGTCTGCGGCGTATATGCCTCTGCCCGTAAACTATGCGGACGGTATAGGCTTTTCCTCGCATAAATTTTACGGACCTAAGGGCGCGGGTGCGCTCATTTTAAAGAAGGGAAGCAAGGTGTTCCGCCTTATTTCAGGCGGCATGCAGGAGAGAGGTTTTCGCGGCGGTACGGTCAACACCGCGGGAATAGTCGGTACGGCGGTCGCATACGAAAGGGCTTGCGCTTCGCGCAACGAAGTTAACGCTTACGTTAAGGATTTGCGCGACGGCTTCGTTGCCCGCGTGTTGAAGGAAATCGACGGCACTCACCTTAACGGAGCGCCCGAGAAGACGTTGCCGTCCATTGCGAATATTTCGTTCGAGGGCTGCGACGGAGAGAATATTCTCTTCCTTTTGGATTTGAAGGGAATTTGCGTTTCTACGGGCGCGGCCTGTGCGGCGGGCGCGGCATCGCCGTCGGAAACTCTGACGTCAATGGGGTGCGGATTAAAACACGCAAAATCTTCCGTAAGGTTCTCATTCGGAAAACACAATACTAAGGCGGAAGCGGACGAAACGTTAAATTGCCTTAAATTTGCGGTTGACAAAATAAGAAATAACCGATAAAAAAGTCGATAAATCTGTTTTTTGTTAGAATATAACAAAAATTGTTTTGTAAATTTAAATATAAAATTCTTAAAAAAATTTTTTCATAACGTTTTATATTTTTAAAATTTAGTATATAATTGAATTGTAAACGATAAGTTTATATGAATTTGCTCATCATTTTCCCCCTTATCATATAGAGGCGGCGCAAACTCCGGTTTGCGTCGTTTCTGATTTTTAAGATAAATTAAAAAAACACAGCGGCTGTTTTGCACCGCTGTGTTTTTACATTATTCTGCATAGCAGGCAAGCTGCGACGGTTGAAATAAAAGTTCCTATAAGTACGGCGGCAATGGGCACTATAAGCTTTTTGGATTTCGTCTTTGCAAAGTATACCGCCGATATGTAAAACACCGTCTCGGACGAACCGAAGCACACGCACGCGCATCGCGTAATATAGCTGTCCGCGCCGTAGGACGAGATAATTTCGTTCAGGTATGCAATAGAGCCGCTTCCCGAAAAGGGCTTTATAAGCACGAGCTTTGTAAGCTCGGGCGGTATCCCAAGAAAGCCGAATACGGGGGATAGAAGATTTGTCAGCGCGTCCGAAAGCCCCGAAGCTTCGAATACTTCGCACATCATAAAGATTGCCGCAAGGCACGGGATAAGCGAAAGCGTGAACTGCAACGCCTCGCCAACGCCCTTCGAAAATTCGTCGTAGATTTTTACCTTTTTATATATTGCAAAGCCGAAAACCGCAATAAATACCGCGGGGATAATAAAAACCATTATTTGCCCGCCCTCTTTTTGCGGTTAAGTTTGCGCGCGCCGACGAATATCAACACCGCTACGGCAGTAGATATAAAGGTGCATATCAGCGACGGCAAAAATATATCAAATGCCGCGCCGCTTCCCGCCGAGGTTCGAAGGGCAATGACGGTTGACGGGATTAGCTGAACGGAAGTGGCGTTTATAACGAACAATAGCTTTTGCGCAAAGTCGTTGTTGTCCTTTTCGAGCTCGCCTATTGCTTTAACGGCGTAGGGGGTTGCCGCGCCGCCAATTCCGAGAAGATTGCAAGACAGGTTCATTGCAATGTTTTCAAGCGCGGCGTCGTTGTCCGTTTTGAATAGCCGACGGGAAAGGGGCTTTAAGCCTCTTGCCGCCACCCGCGAAAATCCGCTTTTTTCCGCAAGGCGACTTAGCCCCATCCATACCGCGTAAATACAAAACAGCGTAAGCGCGGTTGCCGCCGCTTTTTCTCCTCCGCCCAAAAGGGTGGATAAGAGCTTGTCCGGCGCAATTGCCGTCATAACTATAACGGACAGCAAAAAAACCGCCGTAAAAATTGCGTTCATAGATTATTTTTATTTACTTTGAGGGCTTTTTATGTTAGAATTCTCAGTAAAGAAAAGGTGAAATAATGAAAGAAAAGTTCTATTTGACAACCGCAATAACCTACACTTCGGGCAAGCCCCATATAGGTAACACGTACGAGGCGATTTTCTCTGACGCAATTGCTCGTTTCAAGCGCATGCAGGGATGCGACGTATTCTTTATGACGGGCACGGACGAGCACGGGCTTAAAGTGGAGCAGAAAGCCGCGGCAAAGGGCGTAACCTGCAAACATTTCGTGGACGAAGTGGCGGCTGAAATTAAAAGAATATGGGACTTTATGAACGTTTCTTACGATAAGTTTATCCGCACTACGGACGATTATCACGAAGAGGCGGTTAGAAAGATATTTACCAAGCTCTACAAGCAAGGCGATATATATAAAGGCGCGTACGAGGGATTGTATTGCACCCCTTGCGAAAGCTTTTGGACGGAAAGTCAGCTTGTTGACGGCAAGTGCCCCGACTGCGGCAGAGAGGTTAAGCCCGCCAAGGAAGAGGCGTACTTCTTCAAAATGGGCAAGTATGCGGACAGGCTTGTCAAGCATATCGTTACACACCCCGAATTTATTCAGCCCGTTTCGCGCAAAAACGAGATGATGAATAACTTCCTTTTAGCCGACGAGTTTATAGGCAAGAGCGATAAAGAGCTTTTGGCGGCGTGTGAAAACGGCACTTTAAAAACTAAGATACAGGACCTTTGCGTTTCGCGCTCGACCTTTAAATGGGGCGTTCCCGTTGAGTTCGACAGCCGCCACGTCGTCTACGTCTGGTTGGACGCGCTCACTAACTATATCACGGGCGTCGGTTATAACCCCGACGGTTCGTCGGATAAATTCAAAAAGCTTTGGCCCGCGGACGTGCATATTATCGGCAAGGATATCGTGCGCTTCCATACCATCTATTGGCCTGTATTTTTAATGGCGCTGGGCGAAGAATTGCCTAAATCCATTTTAGGACACCCGTGGCTTTTACAGGGCGGGGACAAGATGTCGAAATCGAAGGGCAACGTTATGTACGCCGACGATATGGCTGATATTTTCGGGGTGGACGCAGTTAGGTATTTCGTGCTTCACGAAATGCCCTACGCCGACGACGGGATTATCACTTGGGAGCTTATGTGCGAGCGGATTAATTCCGACCTTGCAAACGTATTGGGCAACCTTTTAAAGCGCACCGTTTCTATGACGAACAAGTACTTTAACGGCGTAGCGAAAAAGACGGGTGCAACCGAAGACGTTGACAAGGACTTTGAAAAAGTTATACGCGGTACTTTTGACAAAGTTGCCGCAAAGATGAACGAGTATAAAGTTGCGGACGCTTTGGACTGCCTGTGGACGCTTTTCCGCCGCGCAAACAAATACATTGACGAAACCGCGCCATGGCTTCTTGCAAAGGACGAAGAAAAAGCCGACAGACTTTCCGAGGTTATGTATAACCTTTTGGTATCTTTGGATATAGGCGCGAATATCTTAAAGCCATTTATGCCAGAAACCGCAAAAAAGATTTTAGCCGAAATAGGCGCGGCAGAGCGCAAGGCGGGGGCGAACGACTGCGTTTCCGAATATAACGTTACGCCTACTCCCGCAACGCTTTTCGAACGTCAGAACTTTGAGGATATAAAACCCGCTATTTCCAAAATAGAAGAAAAGCAGAAAATGGAGGCTGCACCCGTGGACGAGAACAAAAAGCAAGAAATTTCAATTGACGATTTCGCAAAGATAGAGATGCGCGTCGGTACGGTCGTTGAGTGCGAGGCGGTCAAAAAGAGCAAGCTTTTGCACGAAACGGTAAGTCTCGGCAACAGGAGAATTTCCGTTCTGTCGGGCATTGCCAAACACTACACCGCGGAAGAAATGGTCGGAAAGCGCGTTATCGTCGTATGCAATCTGCCGCCGCGTGAAATGAAAGGACTTTTAAGCGAGGGTATGATTGTCTGCGCAGAAGCGCCCGACGGAACGCTATCTATCGTTTCGCCCGAAAAGGACGTGCCCGACGGGAGCGTTCTTGCGTGAGGTATATTGACGTTCACTGCCACTTGGACGGCAGGCACTTCGACGACTTGGACGAGCTGTTTTCAAAATTGAAATGCTGCGGTGTGGAAAAGGTTATAACCTGCGGGGTTGATTTGCCCACGAGCTTTGCCGTCAGAGAAATTGCCGAAAGGTACGAGGGCTGCTATTTTACCGCGGGCTTTCACCCGACCGAACTTAAAGAATATAAGGAAAGCGACCTTGAAAAAATAACCGAACTCGCGCGACACGAAAAGTGCGTTGCGATAGGCGAAATCGGGCTTGACTATCACTACCCCGATACAAACAAACCGTTGCAGCAAGAGGTGTTTATAAAACAGTTGCAGCTTGCGGACGGGTTGGGCTTGCCTGTGGAAATTCATTCCCGCAACAGCGCGGAGGATATGTGCGAAATTTTGAAGACTAACGCGGGACTTTTGAAGAACGGGCTTTTACTGCACTGTTATTCGCACTCTGTGGAGCTTGCCACCGAGCTCGAAAAGGCGGGTGCGTATTTCTCATTCGGAGGAACGAGTACGTACTCGGGCAGCAAAAAGGCGAGAAGATGCATTGCGACTTTGGGGCTTTCAAGGCTTTTAACCGAAACGGACAGCCCTTATATGCCGCCCGCGTCGCGTGCGGGGCAATTTCCGAACACGCCCGAAAGCATACCCGAAATTTTGCGCGGGTTTGCTCAGCTTCAAGGTGTGGACGAAGAGGTTTGCGCCGATAAAGTATGGGCAAATGCGCATACTTTGTTTAAGAAACTGAATTGAGTTTGATAGATTAACGTCAAAGCCCTTGCGCTTTTCCGCGCAAGGGCTTCTTCATCATAGGTGTCGTAAAGGTGGTAAAACCGTTTACAAAATCAGTTTGTGTTGGTATAATAACTTTATACTTTTTCGGGTTGGCTAAATTATGGAAACAGATTTAAAAACCGTGCTGACGGAGTGCGGGTTCAGTTTTAAAAAGAAGTTCGGACAGAACTTTATCACCGATAAAAACCTGCTTATTTCTATCGTCGCGCAGGCGGGCGTGTGCGCGGGCGATACCGTTTTGGAAATAGGCTGCGGTGCGGGAACGCTTACACGGGCTATTGCGGAGAATGCTAAAAAGGTTATAGCCTTCGAAGTGGATACCGCGTTGAAGCCCGTACTCGAACGCACGCTTGCGGGCGTGGATAACGCCGAAGTTGTGTTTAAAGATTTTCTGAAAGTTAATCTGCCTGAACTCGAAGGGGAAATCGGCGAATATTCTGTGGTCGCCAATTTGCCGTACTACGTAACTACGCCGCTTATATGTAAGCTTTTGGAAGAGGGGAAGAATTGCAAGAGCCTGACCGTAATGGTTCAGGAAGAGGTTGCGCAAAGGTTTTGCGCCAAGGAAAATACGCCCGAGTACGGCGCGATTACCGCGGTAATAGCATTAAGGGCAAGGGCGGAAATCGTAAAGCGAGTGCCGAGAACTATGTTTACGCCTCGCCCCAACGTGGACAGCGCGGTGGTAAAGCTCACCGTCGAGGACGGGCGTATACCCGTCAAGGACGAAGGGCTATATAAAAAGGTCGTTCACGCAGCGTTCGCTTCACGCAGAAAGACGCTTGAAAACAACCTCGTTAACACGTTTAAGCTTTCACGCGAGATTGCGCAAAGCGTAATTTCGGGCTGCGGAATAGATTTAAAGGCAAGGGGGGAAACGCTTTCCCCCGTACAGTTCGCCTGCCTTGCTGACAGACTTGGCGAAGTTTTGTAAGTTAATCGATAAATTTTTATCTAATTTTCTTGACTTCTGAAAAATTGTATGTTAGAATATAATTGTCAAAAGACAGAGGGAGTAATTTGCGGATTTGCCGCGGCAAAGCGGTAAAGGCGTAACAAACCGTCAGAACAGCGGGAAACCGCTCGGGTAGTTTTAAAAAATGAGACTCGTAAAAGCATTTAAAATGTTTTTACGGGTTTTTTTATTGCTCTTATTTGTCCGACGGCAGTTATTAATGAGTTTTAAGTGAGGTTTATTATGACTTTAAAAGAAAAGAAAGAATTTAACAAAAATTACTGTCCCGCTTATTATCGGGGACACAGTCTCAAAGTTTCGTTGCCTATAATAATTTGGACTATAATAGGCTGCGGCGCGGTAGCGGGAATAGCATTTTCGGATTACGAGGATTATACGGTTTTTGCGGTACTCGTGTTTTTAGTCGGGCTTTTCGTTATCGGTATTTCGGTGGGCGTTGCCTCGTATAACCGCACGAAACGGCTTGTCTGCGAGCGCGAAGCTGAGCTGAACGCGAAGTTTTCGGATACGCCTCTTGAAGAGGCAGAAAAAGTTCTTTTGCAAAAGAACGTAATTACGGAACACGGCTTTGTGGCTAATGAAGACGCGTATGCGGGCAAGCAAGTAGTGCCTTTGAACGAAATTCATATTACCTTTTACAGCTCGGTTGTTTCAACCGAAATCTTCACTGTTGCGCTTATTGCAGACAGCGGGAATAACGTTATTGCGCGGTATATTGTCGATAACCCGCTTTACAACTATATTTTGAAAAAGGGTATTCGTTGTACGTTCTACGGCGATACCGACGTTCTGCTGACAGACAGATCGGAATTTGTAAGAAAAAATCTCAATATCGACAAAACAAGTAAATATGCGTACGTGCTGTTCGGGGTATTCGGCTCGATTATGCACGACAATTCGGTCGAAAAAACCACAGCCAAAAGGACCGTTTTGGATTTGTTAAAAAAATCAACTGCGGTTTGAAGTGAGCTTCGTTAAGTTTTTGGCAACGGAAATAAAGACGAACGATAAAATTTGTTCTAACTTGTACAAGTCCGGCATAAGTTAAGGTAGATAAAAGTTTTCGGAGGAAAGTATGAACGAAGAATTAGACTATGCCGAGATGCTTGAAATACCCGTAAGCACCGTTAACGTAGTTAAAAAGAAGAGCATCTTCAAACACAGACCCTTCTTTGCACCCAAAGAGCAACACGAGGTTGCTCCCGCGTCGGACGAGTTAAAGGACCTCGTCGTGGACAGCGTTAACGAACGCGTCGGCGCATATACCTATACGGAGGACTTAACCGAGCCCGTAAAGCCCGAAAAAAAGAGTAAATTTTTCGGCAAGGACAAGGGCAGTAAAATAATTTTAACCGAGCTTATCGCCGTGTGCGTACTTGCGGCTGCCATTTTCCTTACAAATATATTTATGCCTACGAGCGCTATTAATACCTTTTTAGGCACGCTTACGGGCAATAAAAAGACCGAGGCAGAGCCTACTTATAACGAAATTACTTTATCATCGGTTGTCAGTGAAACTTCCGATGCGGTAGTTAACGTTTCCGAAAGCGGAGTTCTTTCCTTTACGGCAAAGGGCAGCGTTTATCCCGTTTGCACGGGTAAAGTGGCTTCCGTAACCAAAAACGAGGATACCACTTACACCGTTGAAATTGCACACACCTCGACCTTTACAAGCGTCATTACGGGACTTTCGGACGTGTATTCAGCCGAGGGAACAACCGTTCAGGGCAATATCCCGTTTGCTTACTCGGACGGCGAGAACGAAGTGCGCGTTTCGATGTACGATAACGGCACTCTGTTAAACTGCTATACTCTCTCGGGTGTAGTGCCCGTCTGGAACTCGTGAAAATAACTATTCACCCGATGTTTCTGGCGGTGGGACTTCTGTCCGCGCTGTTCGGCGGTTTGCCGATATTCATTATATGCGCATTGACCGCACTCCTGCACGAGTGCGGTCATATATTTTGCGCGGCGCGCCTCGGGTTCGAATGTAAAAAAATAAGCCTAATGCCGTTCGGCGCGGCGGCTGTGTGCGATATAGAAGGGATTTCTCCGTCAGACGAAATCAAACTTGCCGTTTCAGGACCTCTCGTAAACCTCTTGCTGTGCGCAGCCGTGGCGGGGCTGTGGTGGTTTTTCCCCGAAACCTACGCCTATACCGACCTTATCTTTTACGCAAGCGCGGGCATGCTCGTTCTGAATTTACTGCCCGCGTATCCTTTGGACGGCGGCAGAATAGCAAAATGCGTTTTAAGCGGTTTTTTAAAGCGCGACAAAATACTTAACCTAGCGCTACGTATCGTCAATATTTTCGTAGTTATCGCGCTTATTTTTCTTTACTTTTTCGCGATAAAAAACATAACGCTTTTAACTATGGCGGGTTTTTTGTTCTGTTCCGCACTTTCAAAAAGTCCGCCCGCGGAAAAGATAAACTTCGCAGTAAAAAAGAAGAAAAAGGGGAGGGAGATACGGTACGTCATATTGGACGAAAACGCAACCTTCAAGGACGCGTTGCGCTTCGTTGACAGCAGCCGCTATCTGGTTTTGCAGCTCTATAACGACAAATTCCTCGATGAAATCACCGAGGACGAGTTGTACGAAAAACTGCTGACAAGAAGTATTTACGACAAGATACTGGATTAATAAAAAGCCGCCCGCGCCAAAAGGCGCGGGCGGCTTAGCGATACTCTCAGTGTTGCAAAAACGCTTTTTCGAAAACTGCCGCATCGATATTCTTATCGAGTACGCACTGAACGGCTTTGACGCCCAAATCTATCGCGTCCTCGATACCGCCCGCAAGCGAGGAATAATCGCAGTTGCACTTGTATGCCTGTTTCTTAGTCTTGAACAGGTATCTGGTATAGTTGAAGTGCCGCTTTAAGCAGCGTTCAACGCCCGTAACGGTTACGGCGGGTTCGATTAATTTTATACTGTCGTAAACCGCGCTCGTGCAGGAAAGCACGCTTTCGCGGGGTAATATTCTTCGACGCACGCCGTAGAACTTGCTTATAAACAGCCCTAAATCGCTCTCCATTTTCTGATGTGCGAACGGGGAAGAGTGAGCCGCCTCGTAAGCATAGACGGCGGGGTGCAAAGTGCAGTCAAGCGCATAGTGCGTAGCGTAGCCCGCCGCATACGACGGGTTGCCGTGTGAAAGACAGGAAAAGACTTCTTCCGCGCTTAAAAGGTGCAACGCGCGCCCCAAATTCGTTTTTGAAAATTTAAAGCTGTACGCAAAGAAAACGTCCCCCCCTTGCGCACCGAGTAAGTAAAGGTTATTCGAAGTTATTTGTTTTTTATATTCGCCGTCAAGCCGTTCAAGGATTTTTTCGGCGATAATTATATGCGAAAAATAGTCGGGCATACAATTATTTTTAACATTATTATGAAAATAAATACGGTAAGTTTTTTACTTAAAAGTCCTTTTCCCGTAAAATAAGTATTGCTGAATATATCCCGCGTCCTCGCCGAAAAGATTGCAAAAATACTCGTTTATTTTGTTGCGGTCGGTTAAAGTGCCGCCGAAATCTTCCCTGTAAATTTTCTCTATCCAAACGTCCACGGGGAAGCTGTCGCGCTTGCCGAACCCGAAAAGCGCAACGCAGTCGGCAACCTTCGCGCCCACGCCCTTATACGTCAAAAGCTGTTTTTTAAGCTCTGCGGCGGGGAGAGGGAGAAGGTGGGCAATTCCCTCTTTCAAAATGCGTGCGGAAGTTTCCTGCAAAAATATATCTCGGTAGCCGCAGCCTGCGCTTTTGAAAAATTCCCTGCCCGCTTCCGCAAGTTTGGGTGTGGTGGGGAAGGTGTAATATTCCTGACCGAGGAATTCCCGCTTTTCGCCTAAGCCCTCGCAAATACGCGAAATTATGCCTTTAATCCGCGGGATATTGTTGTTCTGGGAAATTATGAACGAATACAGCATCTCCTCGCGGTTCTGGTTTAAAAGGCGCAAGCCTTTAAGCTCTTCCGCGCTGCGCGTAAGAAGCGGCACGCCGTGAGATTTTGCCCGTGCGATAATTTCGGAATAATCGCGTTCCAAATCGAAATAGTTATAAAAATAGTCGCTATCTTCGCTTTCGACAACCGTCTTTACGCCGTCCGTGCGGATATAGCAAGCTTTGTCCGCAGACACTGCGAAATATCCGTCCTTAAAAGGAGCAAATCGGAACGTCTGCCCGCAATCGAGAACTTGCTCGGGATTAAAATAAGTTGCATCGTAATCGAATTTCATAAGTGCCTCGTAAAAAAATACAGCCGTTTGTTACGGCTGTATTTTATCATTTCTGGTTTTTATTGTCAACCGACGAAACTTGCGTTGCAGCTTCCCGCGCTGACTTTTACGTTAATCGTTTTTTCGCCGCCCGACTGCGTTGACAAGCCGTTGCAGCTTCCCGCGGATACGTTGACGGTAGCGGTGTAGTCCGATTTCTCGCCGAGGAAGGAGAGGTTTGCCGTACCCGCGCTTACTTTAACTTCGGTTGTGCCGCAGTCTATTTGCTTTAAATTAGCCGCGCCTGCGCTTACGTCGCATATAATTTTGTTTCCGCTTGCTTTGGAAACGTTAACAGTGCCAGCGTTTACGTCTATATCCATCAGTTCAAAGCCCGTAACGTTCCCGACGTTGCAAGTGCCCGCGTTCACCTTGATTTTTACGGTTTCGAACTCACAGTCGCACATATCAACAGTGCCCGCGTTCATTGTAACTAAAAATTCGTTTATTTTATCTCTCGGGATTTTAACGACAGTTTCGGGAATGGTAACGCCCCAGGTGAAGATATACCACTTGTGCCTGTTGCTCTCTAAGGTAAGCTTGCCGTCGTTTTCGTTTACCGTGGTTTCGTAGCCCTTTGCCGTGGGGTAGGAAATCTGAATATACTCTTCGTCGGTATATTCTATTTTCAGCCTGCCCGTGCTGAGATTTACTGAAACGGAGGTGTTTACTTCGGTTGAAGTAAATTCCTGCATTTCGAAGTCAGGTGCAAAAGACCAACCGTTAAGCCCCAACGCAATTAAGAGTACCGCAATGCCTATGCCTATAATTATCGCGCCTGCAATTATCATTTTAACAAATCCTTTCATTTATTTTTTCTCCTTTCCGCTGAAAAGTCTTTTAAGCCAAGCAAAGAACATTCCGAACAGTTTCCACATCCACTTCACAAGTTGGAAGAAGAGGGGCATCAATATAAAGCTAACGCCGAAAACGACCAGACCGGTGCCTATCGTGGTTACGCCGATTGTTGCGTCGGTGAACAGTGCGCCTACGCCCGCGCCGATAAATACAACGCCCGAAATCAGCACTGCAAACGGCGCTACGCAGAAGCATACCGTAACTACAACCATACCCATAACCACGAAAAATATGGGTATTGCAAAGACTATGCAAAGCAACACGAAAACCCAAGTATAATCTTCGCGCGTTTTAGCGGGAGCGGGCTGCGGAGGAGGACAGTAATAATCTTCCTGCCGTTTTTCTTCCCGTCTTACGCGCTCTTCGTATCGTTTTTCCTCGCGGCGCTCGCGCTTTTTCTCCTCGCGTGAAGGCTCGCGCGGGGCGGGCGGTTCAAAGTAATCGCTGCTTTCGGCAAGTATTCTTTGCGCCGCATCGTAGGGCGCGCCGAAGTCGTCTATAATCTCACGCTCCGTATATCCCGCGTCCCGTCTGTCGGCATACGCCTCGGCGTAGTAGTCCAAAACGCGCCGTCTTTCGCTTTCGGATACGCACAAAAGGTTGCTTTTCAATTCGTCGCGCCATTCGTTATATTTCATATTCTTCCTCCGAAAATCTTTCTGTAAATAGTGTTGATTTCAAGAAAATCTTCTCTGCCGCTAACAAGCTTTTTAAGCCCTAAATTCGTTATTTTGTAATACCGCCTAAGTCTGCCGCTGTACTCCGCCGTGCGCGTCGTAACGAAACCGCCCGCCTCAAGCCGCTTTAAGATAGGGTAGAGAGTGCTTTCGGATATCTCTATTATGCCCTCTAAGTCGCTTATTATTTTGTATCCGTAGCTTTCCCCTTTGCTTATGGCGTAGAGTACGCATACGTCTAATATTCCTTTTTTCAGTTGTACTTCCATACGAATACCCCGTTTTGTCTAATACTATACATTGCATAGTATGCGTTGTCAAGTATTTTTCGATAAATTTTTTAAAAACTTTTAAAATAGGCGTGGAGTATGGGCGGCGGTATTTTTTTTGCGGATTTACAAATTATAAGAATATGGTTACGTTGGAAAAGAATATAAAATCCGTCAAGGACGTTTTGACGAGCGAGGATATTCTCGTTTTCGAGTTCAAGTCGGATAACGGTAAAAGGTTTGCCGCGATTTTTGCAGACGGCATAGTAGACAAGACGCAAATAGGCGAGCTTGTGGTAAAACCGTTGCGCGTTGCCGAAAAGGACGCGGATTTCGAAGCCGTCAAATTGCTTCTTGCCTCGCCCGAGCTAAAAGAGGGCAACAAGAAAAAGGACGCAATTAAAGAAATTTTGAACGGCAACGCTGTAATTTTTATCGACGGAGAAAAGGACTTTATTATAGCGGGCGTTAAAAGCCCGCCTATGCGCGCCGTTGCCGAGCCGCCTACGCAGGTTACCGTTCACGGTCCGCGCGAAGGCTTTATAGAAGATATTAAAATAAATTTAGGACTTATAAGAAAGCGTATAAAAACCGAGCAATTGCAGGTTAAAACCATTTTCGTCGGAGATAAGTCGGATACGGCGGTTTCAATAGTCTATATCGAGGGGGTGTGCCCCGAAGGCTTGCCCGAGAAGGTGGAAAAGGAAATAACGTCTAACAAAATCGACATAGTTCCCGATTCCTCATACGTTTCGCAGTTTATGACGAGAAAGCCGCGCTCGCTTTTTAAGCGTTGCGGTACGGCGGAAAAACCCGACGTTTTCTGCGCGAAAATTTGCGAAGGCAGGGTGGGCATAGTCGTTGACGGTTCGCCCATTTGTCTTACCGTACCATATATGGTGGTGGAAGATTTTCAGACGGTAGAGGACTATTATATCAACTCTTACCGCTCGACCACGTTAAGGATTTTACGCGTTCTTGCTATACTCTTGGGACTGTTTATGCCTGCGCTGTATATTTCCGCGCAGCTCTTTAAGATACAGATAATACCATTTCAGCTTCTATTGAAAATTTCAAGCTCGGTATCGGGGTTGCCTCTTTCACCGAGTATCGAAATGTTTCTTACACTGTTCGTTCTGGAAGTTTTAAACGAAGCTTCCATTCGAATGCCCAAATACGTAGGACTTGCGCTATCTGTCGTCGGCGCGTTGGTTCTTGGCGATACGGCGGTTAAGGCGGGAATTATTTCCACCCCCGCGATAATCATAATTGCTTTTTCGGCAATTTGCCTTTACACCGTTCCCAACAATATAGAAACGACAACCACCTTGCGGTGGCTGTACCTGATAATTGCGGGCAGTGCAGGACCTTTCGGAATGGTGCTTTTATCCGCGTTTCTTATATGTTATCTCGTATCCGAGCAATCTTACGGAGTGCCGCTCGTAACGCCGTTTGCGCCGCTTGTCAGAAGCGACTTGTACGACAGCTTCGTAAAGGCGAATATGTACACGCTCGATACCCGTCCCAAGTCGTTTAAAGTTAAAGAAAAGGTGAGGCTGAAAAAGAATGAAAACGAAAATCAGCGTTAGACAAATTTGTTTTATCATGCTTGCCTATACGGCGGTGGGAAAGCTTCTTTCCTACCCTACGGCGCTTAGCTACTTCTGCGGAAGAGATTTGCTTTTCCCTGCGATTATCGACTTTTTAATCGAGGGGATAATCGTGTGGAGCGTAGCGTTTTTGTGCTCGCGCACGGACAAGACGTTTTTCGAGCTTTTAAAAGGTACTGTCGGCAACGTTTGCGCACGCATAATTTTCGGATTTTTTGCAGTGCTGTTTCTGTTTGCCGCGCTGTTGCCGATATTCGAGCAGGAGCTTTACGTGCACACTATCTTTTACGATACCGTGCCCTCGTTGCTCGTATTTATGCCGTTCTTTATTTTTGCGATTTACGCGGGCAGTAAACGGTTTGAGAATATCGGAAGATGCGCCGATTTGTGTCTGCCCATATTCGTAATAACTATGGCGGTTATATTTATAATGTCGTGCGGAGAGGTCGAATGGGATAATCTTTTGCCCGTTTTGAAGACGCCCGCAAAAGACGTCTTTACTGCCGCGGCTGGAACGGTATTCCGTTTTGTCGAGCCGTGCTGGTTGCTTATGTTTATGGGTCGCTTCAAATATAAAAAGGGCGATGCGGCTAAAATCACTCTGTCTTACGCGGCCGGGGCGGCAATAGTGCTGTTGTTCCTTGCAACTTTTTACGGAATTTACGGCGGACTTGCACCGTCGAGAACGTTCGCAATTTCAAGGACTTCGCTCTATTTTTCGGCAATAGACACTATAGGCAGAGTTGACCTTATTATGCTTTACGTTCTCGAAACGGTGATGCTGTTTGCGCTCGTTTTGAACGTACAGCTTGCCGTTTATGCGATTTCGGAGTGTTCGGGTTGGGAAAACAGGGTGATAATTTCCCTCTTGGTGAACGTTGCGCTTGCTGCCGTGATTATCTCGTGCGACGGTTTCTACAACAGTATTTACAATCTTTACAATCAGTGGTTGTGGATTTATTTCCTTATCTTTACCGTTATCGTTCCGTGCCTTGCGTGGACGCTTAAAAGGAGGACGCGATGAAAGCAAAATGGAATTTCAGCCGAGCTTCGGTATTTATCTATTGGCTTTTAATTCTTGCCCTTTTGGGACTGTTTTTTACTAACGATTTCGGGCTTGTAGATATTCACAAAACCGCAATAATTACCGCCGTTGGCGTAGATTTCGACGGCGAAGAAGTACAGGTAACAGGCGAGTTGGCAGTACCTCAGCCTTCGCAAAGCGGCGAAAATATCAAATACACACAGGTTCAGGGCAGCGGAATTACCATTGCAGACGCCTTAAACGAGATAAACGCAAAGACGGGTTTTTACCCGAAGCTTCAATTCTGCAAACTGATTTTGTTGGGTGAAAGCTGTAGGGAAAGAGAATTGTTCAGCCTGCTTGCGTGCTTTTACAGAAAAGACTTTTCCGAGCTTACCGCCCTCGTAGCCGACTGCGAGGGGAATGCTTCGGATATGCTTGCGCTGAAATCGGAAGTTAACGATATGACGAGCGAGGCTATAAGAAAAGTTCTGTCCGACGAAATCGAAAAGTCGGCAAACGCTGCGCCTACGAGTCTGAGAGACATTGCCGTTATGCAGTATTCGAAGAGTGCGGCTTGCTATTTGCCCTATGTCGAGGCGAACAAGCAAGGCACTTCCGAAAGTGGCGGAGAAGGTGAAAATATAGGCGGAGAGGGCGGCAACCAAGGCTCAGGCGGCGAGCAGGGCGGTTCTTCCGGAGGCAGTTCGGGCGGCTCGGGCGGCGAGCAGGGCGGCTCGGGAGACGGAGAAGGCAGTCCGCAGAGCGGAGGCGCGTCCGCGCAGGAGCAGCCTATGGAGTTTACCGCACGAAAGACGGCTATCTATTCTAACGGGCAATTCAAAGGCATTTTAGACGAAAGACAGTCTTTTGCGCTCGCCGCGCTGCAAAACGATATTCGGCTTGCCGTGCTGCCGTGCGACGCGGAGGAAGTTCACTACACGTTGGGAATGAAAAGCGTTGATTGCGGCGTGAAGCTGAAAGTGAACGGAGGTATCCCCGAGCTTACTTTGAGTTTTAATGCAAAAGCGAGAATAAACGGCGCGAGAAAGCAGCTTGACCCAAAGACCATTATCTACGACGACGTCGTGCCCGAGCCCGTTTTAAAGGGAGCGGAAGAGGCGCTTTTAGAGCGTTTTTCGGATTTAATAAAAATCTGTCAGGACGAGGATTGCGATATTTTGGGCGTTAAAGAGCTGTTATATAAATACGAAAACAAATATTACGACGCTTTCAAAGACGATATTTTGACGAGAATGAAAGTTAATTACAATATAACGGTGGAAAGCGCTAACTAAAAAATCAAGTCGGGGCATTGCCCCGACTTAACTTTTACGGTTTGGTGTTTATATGCGCGAGAGTTTCTATTATAAGCTTTGACAAAAGCTCCAAATCGCGCGGGGAAATCTCTTCTTCCGAGTTATCCGATAAAATCTCCGCCGCCTTTAAAGCTCCGTTGCCCGTAACGTCGCGCTCGATTGCCTCGGCAATCTCTTTTGCGACGCTTTCGATTTTATCCGTCGGCACAAAGCCCTCGATTAGGGTTGAAATCACCCCTTCGGTGGCGGAGGAAGTAGTTTTATCCCGCACGAATTGTTCGTATAAAACGTATAATAGGGTTGCGACCGAACCCACCGAAACGCCGTGTTCGAGCACGGAGACGTAATCGGTGAGAAGGTAACTCAAACTCCAATTAACGAGCGCGGCGTAAACTGCGTAGAATATTGCGCCCACGGTGAAAGGCAGAAACGTCAAAAGCTTTTTTTGTATTTTCTTTAAAAAAGTAATTTTAAAGATCTGTACGCATATCGCCGTGAGCACGGCAAGAAGCACCACGTCCAAGCCGTAAAAGGTGAAAGTATCTATAATTTTTATAATCGTCAAATTCTCCTCCAAAGAGGCGACGCCCGACGCTTGAATTCATTCGCCTTTAAAAATTATTTTTTCACCCGACGGTTATTTATAAGCCGTTCTACGCGACTTAAACGAAGGGACGGAAAATAAAGTTTAAATTTTTCCGTTACCTTTTCACACGGTTGCATTAAGCTCGGTTATATGATAAAATAGCGTTATGAGAATGCATAAAAAAAGCCGCCTCGAAGAAAGAATAGCTACGTGCGGCGATATCGTAAAGGTTGCGGATTTAAGCGATAAAAATATGAAGCGTGCGGCTTTAACCCCCGAATATATGCCGTTTAACGAAATTTTCGGCAACGATAATCCCTTTTTTTTGGAAATAGGTTGCGGCAAGGGTAAGTTCGTCTGCGAAATGGCAAAAAAGCTGCCCGATAAGAATTTCGTTGCCTGCGAGAAGATTTCAAACGTGCTTATCGAGGCGTTAGAAAGGACGAAAACCGACAAAATAAAGAATATTTATTATTTAAACTGCGCCGCGGAAGTTTTATCCAAATATTTTCCCCAAGGCTCGGTTGAAAGAATATACCTTAACTTTTCAAACCCTCTTCCCAAGGAAGGATACAAGAAGCAGAGGCTCACGCACCCGCGTTTTTTAAGCATATATGGGGGTCTATTGAAAAAGGGCGGGCTTATAATACAGAAGACGGACGACGAAGATTTTTACAGATTTTCGCTCGAAAGCTATAAAGAAGCGGGCTTTGAAGTGCTTTCCGTATGCGAAAATTACCTTTGTTCAGAGGAAGAGGACGTCGAAACGGAGCACGAAAGGCGTTTTAAGGACATGGGCAAGCGCATTTTCAGGATAATCGTAAGGGTTTAAATTATGCTGTGGTTATGGCTTAGTTTGGGCATATTAGGGGGTGTATCCCTGATTTTACTGTTCATTTGGTGCAATAACAGCCTGTTAAAGATAACGCGGCACTCTTTTGACGCAGGGACGGAGCGCAGAGTGAAAATTGTTCACCTTTCCGACTTGCACGGCAAATCGTTCGGGCGTAAAAATGCCCGATTAATCGCCAAAATCGTCAAGGAAAAGCCCGATTTTATTGTAATTACGGGTGATATTATCCATAATTACAAGTCGAAAGGCAAAGCCGTCGCGTTGGAATTGGTTTCTTCCCTTTGCGGGGTTGCGCCCGTTCTGTACGTTTCGGGCAACCACGAAATGCGAAATAAAGGTTACCGCTTTTTCAGAAAGGATTTAAAAGAGGCGGGAGCTGTCGTTTTAGACAATTCACCCCATACTATATGCGGTTTAACGGTGGTTGGGCTCAATTGTACAGCACTGAAAAACGACGTTATCCATAAAATTACGCCGAAAGGGGACGGCGTTAAAATCTTGCTTGCGCATATGCCGCAGTTCATAGACAGATACGCGGCGGCTGGATACGACTTCGTTTTCTGCGGACACGCGCACGGCGGACAGTGGCGGATACCGTTTACCCGACAAGGGCTTTATGCGCCCGGTCAAGGCAAATTCCCAAAACTTACCGAGGGCGTGCACGAACGCGGAAAAACCAAGATGATAATTTCCCGCGGGCTTGGTAACTCCGAATGTCCGTTAAGACTTTTCAACCGGCCCGAAATAGTAGTTGTGGAAATAAAATAAGCCCGACGGCACGAACTTGCCGTCGGGCTGTTTTTACGGTTTTAATTAATCAAAAGCGCAAGCACGGCTTTGATAGTGTGCAGCTTGTTTTCGCCTTGCTCCAAAACGAGGCTGTTCTTGCCGTCTATGATTTCTGCGGTAACCTCTATTCCGCGGTTGGCGGGCAGTGAGTGCATAAACTGCGCGTTGTGCGCGGCTACGGACATAAGCGAATTGTTGACCTGATATGGCAATAGTAATTCTCGCTCTTTTTCCGAGCTCGAGGTGTGGTAGCTGTAGTTATCCGTGTAAACTACGTCGGCGTTCTTCACCGCTTCGATAGGGTTCTCCGTTACTGTAATATTTCCGTATTGCATTGCCTTGTCAAGGGCGGATTTTCTTATGCCGTATTTTTCGGGTGTTGCAACGGCAACTTCCATGCCGCACTTTATAGCGCCCGTAATAAGCGAGGCGGCGTTGCTCGTGCCCTTGCCGACGTAGGCTATTTTCAATCCTTCGAGTTTTTTATGCTTTTCCCAAATGGTATAGAGGTCGCACAAAGCCTGCATGGGTATACCGTGGTCGTTCTGGGAGTTTATTATCGAAATTTCCGAAACTGCGCAGAACTCGTCAAGCTCTGTCTGCTTAATGTCGCGCGTTACGAGCGCGCCCACGCCGTAGCGGGAAATTACGTTTACGATGTCTTTAATGTTTTCGCCCGCCTTCATATCGTTTTCGGAGTAGGGCAAATTAACGCATACACCGCCGAGTTGGCGAACGCCTATTTCGAGCGCGGAGCGCGTTCTTAGTGAAGTATCGCCGAAGAGGAGCGCGACGGTAATTCCTTGCAGAATACGCGTGTCCTCGTGGGCGATGAACTTAGATTTCATTGCTTTGGTTGCGTAAAGGATTTCGAAAATTTCTTCCGTGGCGTATTCGGAAAGCCGCGTCATATGCTTGTGCTTTAAGCCGTAGGAAGGACTGTACCTATTAATATCCATAAAAATCTCCTCACAAATTTTCTTTGTGCCGCCGCCGTTAATTATTATATCATTTTGCAAAGTCGATTACAAGTTATTTTAATTCGGTTTCGCGTTTTGAAAACCTGCAACCGCAATAATTTTGCCTGTAAAGCCCATGTTTTTTGGAAAGCTCAATACTTCTTAAATATCCGTTTCGCTTTTTGAAGTCGGAATAGAGCCACTTTTCGCCGCCGAGCCGCTCGCCTATTTCGTTAATAGCTTGCGCGTTTTTCAAAGGGCTTACCGTAAGAGTGGTCGTGAAAAAGTCGTATCCGTTCGTATCCGCAATTTCCTTGGTCTTTTTAAGGCGCAGTTCGAAACACTTCAAACAGCGTGAAGAACCTTCGCGCTCGGTTTCAAGTCCCTCGACGGCGCTGTAAAACTCGTCTTCGTCGTGGTCGCAGTCTATAAAGTCCGCCCAACCCGTTTCATTAATAAGGCGCAAAAGCTCACTCTTTCTGCGTTCGTATTCCTCATCCTCGATATTGGGGTTGTAAAACAAAATGGTAATTTTAAAATCGTCTTTCAACCTTTCAAGGCAAGCCGAAGAGCAAGGCGCGCAGCAACAGTGCAATAGAAGCCGCTTGCCGCCGTTTCGTTCTGCCTGCGATTGCATAAGCTTGTCAAAGTCGGGTCTGTTCATAATTTCATTATAGCGTTTAATTTTTAAAAGTTCAAGTTTTTAGAATACGCACCGTAAACGTTCCGTTTAATCACGTATCTTAATTACTTTTTATTTCAAACAAATTCTTTTGCCGAGTTGATTTTTTTGGGCGGGTATGGTAATATATGGTATATAAATTCGGAGAAAAGATATGGCAAGTTTAAAATTAAGCGGTGTTAATAAAGTTTACCCTTCGGGAGAAACCGCTTTATACGATATCAATTTAGAAGCTAAGGACAAGGAGTTCCTCGTATTAGTCGGCGCGGACGGCTGCGGTAAGTCGTCGCTACTTCGCGTGGTTGCGGGGCTTGAAGACGCAACCTCCGGCTCAGTCTTTATCGACGACAAGGATATGGTTGACGTAGAGCCTAAAAACAGAGATATAGCTATGGTTTTCCAAAGTAGTACGCTTTATCCCTCGTTAAACGTCTTTGACAATATGGCTTTCGGATTAAGGCTCAGAAAAGCTCCCGAGGCGCTGGTAAGGGAAAGGGTCAAGGTCGTTGCGAATATCCTCGGGCTGAACGATATTCTCTACCGCAAGCCCAAGGTTCTCAATGCTGCGTCAAAGCAGCGCGTTGCAATAGCAAGGGCAATAGTAAGAGAGCCCAAGCTGTACCTTTTCGACGAGCCTTTATCGGGCTTGGACGATAAGCTTAAAGCCGATATGCTGAACGTTATAATCAATTTGCAGGCAAGGCTCGAAGGGACTTTCGTCTATGCGACAAAGAACCTTTCCGAAGCGCTCACGATAGGTACGAGGTTAGTCGTATTAAAGGACGGGTTCGTTCAACAAATAGATACGCCCGCGAACCTTTACGACTATCCCGCTAACACTTACGTGGCGTTTTATATCGGCTCGCCTACGATTAACTTTATCAAGAAGGTTAAAATCTCAGAAGAGGACGGCAAGTACTTTGCCGTATTCGGAGAATATAAATTGGAACTGCCCGAAAACATCGTCAGCCGTTTCGAAAGTATTGCCGAATACGCCGCTTCGGGCAAATACGTTACTTTGGGTATCCGCCCCGAGGACGCAGAGCTCTGCGAGGACGGCAATTTAACGGGAACGGTGGACAAGGTAACGGGCGAGGACGGCGAAGATAAGTACGCCGAAGTAGACGTAACTAACGAAATTTGCTTAAACGCTTTGGCGAAAAACGGCGCGGAAAAGGGCAAAAAGACGGGTGTAAAGGTTGACCTTACAAGGCTTTATATCTTTGACGCGGCAAGCTGTCTTACCCTGTTAAAGAGGGACGCGGGATATACCGAAACGGGCTTCGAGGACGCGAATTACGTGCCTCTTGCTTTTGACGAAGAGGTAAGAATTCACGAAAGCTTAAAGCCGAATAAGAAGAATAAGAAGAAGTAAGTATTAAAAATTTAATTAAACGTTAATAAATAATTGACGGCGGCGGTAAAAATCACATTTTTTGCCGCCGCGCACTTTGCGCGCGGGCGGCGGTGAAATCATATATGGAAATTATTCTCGACGCGTTTTGGGACACTTTAAAGCTGTTTCCGTTTCTGTTTTTAATCTACGTTTTAATGGAAATTCTGGAACACAGAACTAAGCTTACCCAAAGCCAAAAAATTTTACAGGGCGGGTTTGCTCCGCTTATAGGCTCGGCAACGGGGCTTATTCCGCAGTGCGGTTTTTCCGTTATGGCGGCTAAGCTCTACGACAGGGGCTTTATCCGCACGGGTACTATTCTTGCGGTATTTATCGCTACCTCGGACGAGGCGTTAATCATTTTGATTTCGGATTTGAGCGCCGCTCACGCGGTTATGCCCCTCGTTCTCATAAAGCTGCTTGCATCGATAGGCGTAGGCTATCTCGCAAACGCAATTCTGCCCAAAGAAAAACTCGCAAAAGTGGGCGCGGGGCACGACGTTCAGGCGCATTTTTGCTGCTCGGAGCATGACGGCGGAATGCTTGGTGAAAACTCGGACTTTAAAACCTATCTCGTTTCGCCGCTGTTACATTCTCTGAAAATCGCGGCTTATCTTCTTATTGTCAATCTCGTATTCGGCTATATCATAGATATAGCGGGCGGGGTGGATAAAATTTCCGCAAACGCTATGGAGGGGGGAGCGTACGTTCAACCCCTGATAACGGGACTTATCGGACTTATTCCGAACTGCGCTTCAAGCGTAATACTTACGGGCGCTTACACCAACGGCGCGATACTTTTCGGCAGCCTCGTCGGAGGACTGTGCTCGAACGCGGGGCTCGGACTTGTGGTGCTTTTCAAAAACACAAAAAAGCTTAAACGGAATATTCTTTTGGTTCTGGTTATGTACGTTCTGGCGGTTGCGGTCGGAATTGCCGTTAACGGATTTATGATTTTATTGAATATGATTTAATATGCAAAGCAAATCCCCGCGCTTTTGAGGCGCGGGGATTTTTTGCATTTGGGGCTAAAAAGGTTGATAATTTTTCAAGGGTGTGTTATCATAAATCAGAGTAAAAATTTTTCGGGTTTATTATGGCTTTTGAAGTAAACAATCTTGAAGGCAACGAAATTGCCGACGACTATACAAGAAAAAGCGTTCCGCAAGGCAGATGGAGCGATACTTGGTACGTTTTTAAGTCCAACTTTTTAAAGTTGATTTTAATAAACATATTCGTTCTGATAACGTTCGCTCCCGCAATTGCTATCGTGTTTTTCCGCTCTGCGTATATTCAGATGCTCGGTAACGTTTATCCTTTCAATTCGAGTATTCTATTTCCCTATTATTCAGACGTTACGGGGCTTGCGGAAAGGCTTACGCTTTCGGCGGATATTCTCTTTTACGCGGCTCTCGTTGTTTCGGGATTTATCGCGGCGGTGGGTATTGCCGGCGCGGGTTACTCCATAAGAAAGCTTTTAAATACTCACGGCGAATTTTCCATTAAAGGGTTCTTCCACGGGATTAAACTAAACTATTTAAGCACCGTTTTTCCCGTAACCGTATTTATGCTGTTCCTTTATTCGACCTTCCTCGTCGGCGACAGAATGAATTACGTTCTTGCGCTCGGAAGCGGAGCGGCGGGCGAAATCACGGCTTTCGTGTTCATTATAATTGCAACCGTTCTTATTGCGCTCTATTTCTCGTGGATTTATGCGGTTGGGACAACCTATAAAGTAAAGATTAATCAATTATTCAAAAATTCCTTCGTGCTTTGCGTAGGTTCGATAATTAAAACGGTGTTTATTGCGGGCTTCTCGCTCATACCCGTTTGGCTCTATATGATAGGCGGCGTGGTGAGGATTGTTTCCTACGTGGTGTTTATCTTCATAGGTTTTTCGTTTATTATTCTTTGTTGGACGGCGTTTACGCAGTCGGTGTTCGACGCTTATATCAACCCCACGTTGAAGGCTGCCGAGGAAGAAAAGAAAGCGGCAAGAACGCAGGAAGAGGTTGTAGAGGACGAAAAGCAGCACGCACGCGAGCTTCTTGCAGCGGGCAAAAGCGAGCTTATTTCTCACCCCATATTGCCAATATCGGGCGATGCCGCGGTTGCGGGCTTGGGCAAAACGTTTACCCGTAAGGATATTTCCGCGGTTGCCGCAAACAGAGAAAAACTTGGCGCAGACGTGTCGGCTTACGAGGAAGAGCACAAGAACGACACCGTTTACGTTGAGTATAACAGGCTGTTTGCCGAGCGCGAAAAGGCGTTGACCGAAGAAACGGGTAAAAAGGGCAAAAAGAAGAAAAAGATAAGCGTAGCCAACCTTTTGAAATAATCGCGGGGATACGGTATGAGTACGGGCAAACCTTATTCCGCTTTGGGCGGCGCATTTGAAATCTTAAACGACGACTGCGGCTATGAGGAATGGTCGCAGTATTTAATTAAAAAGCTTAAAAGCCTTGATGCTGGGCGCACAGGCTTAGATATGGGTTGCGGCAACGGTTACTTCACGCGCGCTTTAAACCGTGCGGGTTACTCCGTTACCGGAATGGATATTTCGGAAGAAATGCTCTCTGCCGCGGTCGAGCTTTCGCGGCGCGAGGGCGTAAGGGCTGAATTTTTATACGGCGATATTACCAAACTAAAATTAAACTTCAAGCCCGATTTCATAGTCGCAGTCAACGACTGCGTTAACTATATCCCGCAGGACAAACTTTCCACGTCGTTTTCAAAGGTATTCAAAAGCCTTAAAAAGGGCGGGCTGTTTATTTTCGATATAAGCTCGGAGCAAAAGCTCCGCTCAGACGTAGGCAACAATCTTTTCGCAGACGACGGGGAAGAGATAACCTGTCTTTGGTTTAACACCTTGCGCGGCGACAGAGTGGATATGGATATAACCGTGTTCACACGCGGCGCGGACGGGAAGTATACCCGCGCGGACGAGAGGCAAACGCAGTATATATATTCCGAAAGCTCGGTTATATCCGCGCTCGAAGAAGTCGGCTTTGCGGTTGAAACGGAAGGACATCTCGGCGGGAAAAAGGATAAAAGAATTAATTTCATTTGCAGGAAACTATGAATAAGCTTTACAAGGCGTTGGTTTACGATTTGCAGGTTTCGCTGTCCGTTTTGGATACGACGGCTCTCGTAAACGATGCGATAAAAATTCATAATCTTGACGAAGCATCGGCAAAACTTCTGGGCGGACTTTTAACGGCATGCGCATATATGGCGGGCTGTTTAAAGTCTGAAAAAGGCGCGGTTTCGATAACCGTCAAGTCTTGCGACGGCAGTGCAACCGCGAGTGTTTCGGGCGATAAGGACGGGCATATCCGCGGGTTTGTTTACGGCGCGGAGAACGGGCTTAAAGGCGGCTTTATGACCGTTATAAAAGAGGACGGGCTGTTCAGACCGTTCAACGGCACGTGCGAGTTGAAATCGGAGGACGTTTCTGAAAATTTAATGCAGTATTTCCACCAAAGCGAACAAGTCGAAACGGCGGTTTCCTTCGGTGTAAAGATTAAAGACGGCAAGTGTATCGCAGCGGGCGGCGTGGTTATGCAGCTTTTGCCCGGTACTTCGGAAGAGAATATGGATAAAGCCGAAAACGCTATGCAGAACTTTATCGATGCTGCGGAAGTTATCGAAAGGCTCGGCGCGGACGGGATAATGGAAAAGTATTTTTCGGAAGAAACAGAAAAAAGCGGGGTTTATCTCTCTTTTCCCGAATATAAGTGCAATTGTTCGCGCAAAAAAATAGAGGGGGTTATTTTGCCCCTCGGCAGGAATGAGCTTCTTAAAATAGTTGAAGAAGAGGGTCGTGTCAGCGTTCACTGCCACTATTGTAATACGAATTACAAGTTTACGGCGGAAGACGTGGATAAACTGTTTAAATAATAGACGGCGCAACCACAAACCGCGCTTTTTGGTTAGCGCACCTAATTTGCGCATACCTGCGGCTCACCGAGGGTGAAGTGCCGCAATTATATACGTGTGTGCCCTGAGAAATTGCGGCACGAGGGGCGAGAAGCCCCTAAAATTCACGAAATGTTTCGCGCGCAGAATAGCGTGAAATATTTGTGAGGAAATTTTTATGACTAAGGTTACGAAAATCGACTTGGGCGGCGACAGGCTTATTTCGCTTGCGGCGGATTTGGTCGATAATCACAACTATATAGGCGCGTTGAAAATGCTCAACAAGAATGCGGAAACGAACGGAAACGACGACGATTCGCTTATGCTTTACGCTGAGATTTTCGACGATATGGGGCTATACGAAAAGTGCGTCAACGGTTGGTTCAAGTACGTTGACGAGGCGGAATTTGCCGATTTATCCGATTGCTACGAGGGATTGGCTGTCAGCTATATGAACCTCGGGAACGAACACTACGCCGCTTATTATTACAACAAATTACTATCCGAAAGCGAGGATATAGACGGGGAAATGCGAGAGGAGATTTTGCGCGAGTTCGTAAGCTCTGACGACAACCCGTTGAAATTTTCTTATCCGCCTGCGTTAGAGGATTGCACGGAATATATCAACAGCGGAATTGCGCATATGAAAGCGGGTGAATACGATGCTGCAATCGAAGAATTCGATAAGGTAGGAGAGGGAAACCCCAAATATCTTTCTGCCCGTAACTACGTTGCAATGTGCAAAATCATTTCGGACAGAACGGAAGAGGCGGAACAGGAATGTCTTAAAGTTCTTGAAAAGTATCCCGAAGACGTTCAGGCGCTTACCACGCTTGCCGCGGTTAAGACGGAGGCGGGCAAGCAGGAAGAGGCGTTGAATTTAGCGCGTAAGCTCATAAATTTGGAGCTTACCGATTCTGAAAGTATCTACAAAATCGCCACCGTATGCTGCGAAAACAAACTGCACGAAGAGGCGTACAGTCTGTTTAAAAAGCTTACGGGCGAACTCGAATACGATTTAAACATTATGTATTTCAAAGCGGTCGCCGCATTTAACTCGGGCAAGTACGAGGAGTGTTTCAAAGCATTCGACGACCTTTGCACGATTTATCCCGAGGCGGTAACGGCGCGCTATTATTACCGTCAGGCGCGGGCAATGAAGGACAGCGGAGAAATAACCGAACTCAGCTATTTTTACCGCCTGCCGAACGAGGTGCGCGAATCGTCTTTAAAAGTGTTGGCGGCATATTTGCGACTTTCGTCCGCAGCGGCGAAAAGGCTTTCCGAAGAAGTTGACCTCACCGACTGCGTAAAGTGGTGCTTTGACGAAATCGAGGGCTACGGCGGAAGCGAATTGCAGCTTCTTGCTGCGCAGGTTGCCGTTAAAGCGGGGCTTGACGAACTCGTCAGCAATATTCTTCTCGACGCGTTCGTGGACGACAGACTGAAACTTGACGTCCTTACGTCCATTGCGGAGAGAAACGAATTTAACTGCTTCGGCGTGGTTATTTGCCACGTCTATAAAAGGATTACTTTCTCTTCGCTCGATTTGGGACGGCTTAAAAGAAAATACTTCGTTCAGGCGTATGCAAGGCTCGTTGCGCACTTTTCCGTGCTCGAAGACGAAAACGGTGCTGTCTTTGCCGAGGTTGCGGAAAATCTGTACCGCAGGCTTGCGGAAGAGGGCAGGCTTGACGAGGTAAAAAACGCCGAGGTTATTACAGCCGTGATTTACTATCTTTCGGGCGTTAATACCGCGGGTATCGAGGGAGATAAAATTTATTCTTTCTTCGAAGTCAGTGAGGAAGAAATCAAAAAATTCATTTAAACGGATAGGCGCAGACTATGAAGTTATACGATTTTGACGGAATGTTCGACGAAAAGCTTTCGGAGTATATAGCAAAGAATTCGTCCAAATACAAGGAAGAGGAGTGGGAAGATATAATTCCCGAGCTGTACAGGAAGTTCGGCGATACGCCGATAAAATCGCTCGGCAAGACCCCGCGTGAATATTACGGAGAAATGTCGGGAGGGGAGCTTATAAAGTGCTTAAAGCTACACCTTAAAAACGGCGTTCCCGTTTCCGAATTTCTCTGCTCTGCGATTGAGGAAAAAAAGTTGACGGACGAACTATTGCCCCTTCTCGACGGAACGGCTGACGAGGTGGAGTATGCAATGAATCTGTTGGGCGCAGACCCTGCGGTTACGGATAAGTATTTGAAGATGCTCGTTGAAAGCGACGACGAAGATATGAAAAACCGCTGCGTCGATTTTATCAAAGAGAATGCCGACTTGGTTTTGGACGCCGTCAAAGAGAATTATAAAAGCGGCGTCGAGCGGGAGTATATGCTTGAAATTATGTCCCGCATCACGAGAAAGGACGACGGCGTGTTCGATATTCTTGTAAAGGAGTTCCGCACCGATCCCGACGAAGTGCCTATGCACGCAAGCTATCTCGCAGCCTACGGCGACGAGCGCGCTCTCAAATATCTTTTAGATAAGATTGACGAAGAGGGAATTTCATTCGTGGAATATCAGGAATTGAAGTTTGCAATCGAGGCTTTGGGCGGGGAATACACCAAGGAAAGAGATTTTTCTTCCGACCCGTATTATAAACTGATAAAACCCTAAAATTAATTTAACGCCGCGGCAAGTTGCCGCGGCGTTTCCGTTTAAAATTCGGTTACAATGGCAAAAACTTATGCGGAGGTATTTTTATATGCAAGAACTTACTGCTAAGGAACTTCAATTAATCTCCGACGCGCTCACCGCGGAGGGACTTGTTTGCAAAAAGGCAAGGGCTTATTCAAAGACCCTTACGGACGTGGAGCTTGCCGACTGTATGACAAAAATAGCCGACGACCACGAATTGCGCTACAACGCGCTTTTAAAAATTATAGGAGGCTGAATATGAAACTTACGAAAAGCGACGTAACTCTTAACGAGAGGGATTCTTTACAGGATATATTAGAGAGCGAAAAACAGCTTATGGCGCTTTACGCTACCGCACTTTACGAGGGCAGTACAAAGGCTGTAAGAAAGAACTTTTCCACTAATCTTTTGGGCGTTGCCGAAAACCAATTTCTCGTTTTTACACAGATGAATACCCGCGGTTATTATGAACCCAAGCCCGCCAACAAGACCTTAATTGACGAGGCTACGGACACGTTCAAAAAACAAAAAAACAGTTTGAAAGCAAACTGCTAAGCGGCAGTTGCGTTGTATTTGAAAATTTTTATCGATTAAAGTCCGCCGAGCGTTCCCGCTCGGCGGACTTTGTATATATTTTCAAGTCTTTCACATACTCTTGTTACGGCAGTTTTTGCCTTAAATAGGAGTTTTATGAAAGCTACAGGAATTGTAAGAAGAATAGACGAGTTGGGCAGAGTTGTTATCCCCAAGGAAATACGCAGCACGCTACGCTTAAAGTCGGGCGACCCGTTGGAAATATTTACAGACAGGGACGAGCTTATGCTGAAAAAGTATTCGCCCATAGCCTCTTTGGAAAAGTTTTCCGAAGGTACGGCAAAATCCTTATCCGATTTATCCGGTCATATCGCGGTAATCTGCGATACGGACGGCGTTTTGCACGCTTCGGGACGCGGTCAGCGCGAGTTTGACGGCAAGAACCTTTCTAATAATATGGAAAAGATTATGCGCGAGAGGAAGAGCTATATTGCAAGCTCGGCGGACGGCGGAGACGTAGTGCCCATATGCGCAAATCAGCAAAGCGAAGTTACCGCGCAAGTAATAGTCCCCATAGTTTGCAACGGCGACTGCCTCGGTGCGGTTGCTTTGGTTTCCTGCGAGCGCGGCGCAAAAATCGAGCCTGCTGCTTGCAAGTTGGCGCAGCTTTCGGCAAACATTTTAGCAGGTCAGTTCGAGTAAATGACTGAAAATCAGAAAAAACGCGGAGGCGGGCAGTCGTTTCTTGCGGGGGCGGCAATAATATCTATCGGCGGGTTCGTTTCCAAAATTCTGGGAGCGATATACCGCATACCTCTCACCGGCATTTTAGGCGGCGAGGGAATGGGGATATACCAAATGGTGTATCCTCTTTACTGCATACTTTTAACCGTTTCTGCGTCGGGTATACCCACGGGCATTTCCCGCCTTATATCGTCGGGCAAGGGCTTCGGCGCTGAAAGACAGGCGTTCAGACTGTACAGCGCAGTGGGACTTATCGGCACGTTGATAATGTTCATTCTGTCCGAACCGCTTGCAGCTATTCAGGGTGAGCCTTCGATTTCTCTTTGCTGTAAGCTGTTGTGCCCTTCGGTTTTCTTCGTATCCCTTTTATCGGTAGTGCGCGGATACTTTCAGGGGCGCGGGAATATGCTGCCCACTGCAACGACTGAAATTTTAGAACAGGTAATTAAGGTTGCGTTCGGGGTAGCTCTTTCGTATCTTTTCAGGGATAATCTGCCCCTTGCGGTTGCATCTACCTTGCTTGCCGTTACTATAAGTGAAATTATGTCAACGGGAATTGCCGCCATATGGTACTTTAAAGGCCGCGGCAAGAAACCCCTTTATGCTCTTCCATCAGTGCCCGTTAAAAATATTCTGCGCTTTACAGTGCCTTTGACTTTGACGGCAATCGCGCTGCCCGTATCCCAGCTTTTGGAAAGTATAGTTGCGGTTCGCCTTCTTAGGGGTATGACTGAAAACGCCACTGCCCTTTACGGTATATTTTCGGGCTGTGCGATAACCATTATCAACCTGCCCGTGTCGGTGTGCTACGGTTTGGCGGCTTCGAGTATTCCGCAAATTTCACCCCTTGCCGAAAGCGGTGATATTGCGGGCGCGAAGAAGAAGGCTTACAAATCGATTTTGATTACCTTTGCCGTATCTTTGCCCGCGGCGGTGGGGCTCTATTTGTTAGCTCCGCTTGCAACAAGCCTCATATTCGGCTCTTTGGAGGGAGAGGAAAAAGCCCTTTTAATTAACCTCATAAAAATACTTGCCGTATCGTCCGTAACGCAGTCTTTGGTGCAGACTTCTTCGGCGTGCCTTACGGCTCTTGGAAGTCCCGTAAAAAGTACCGTTACACAATGGACTACCGCAATAATAAGGGTTGGGCTTACGGCGGCTCTGATCGGTTTAACTTCAATGTCTATCGTTGGCGCGGCTTGGGCGGCAAACTGCGCGAATTTCCTTGCCACTTTGATGAATTTCTGGTATATTATAAGAGTAAAAAGCGGCAAAAAAGGAAATAAAAATGAAAGTAACTCTGATAGGCTTGGGTATACGCAAAGGCGATATAACGCTGAGAGCAAAGGAGGCTCTTGACAATGCAACCGAAATTCTTGTGCGAACGGCTGACACGGAAAGTTTTGGCAGTCTGGCTGGGTACGAGGTCCACACGCTCGACGAAATCTTCAAACGAAGTCGAAACTTCGACACACTCAACAGAAATTTAGCCGCCGCCGTTTTGGACGCGGCTAAGACGAGCGACGTCTGTTATTGCGTGGACGGAGCGGTTTGTGAGGACGAAGCGTGCAAAATTATTTTGAATAAGCATAAGGATTGCGAGGTTTTAGAGAGCGTTTCCAAAGCTTCGCACGCCTATAATACCTCACGGCTTTCGGTCGGTGAGGTTACTTGCGTTTCGGCGTATGCGGTCGAAAATTTGAAGAGCTGCCGTGCGTCAGCGGTCTACGATATAGACTGCGAATACGTCGCGGGCTGCGTGAAAGAGAAGCTTTCATATATCTTCGGAGAAGAAAGCACTTGCTATTTTCTGCGCGGGGAAAGCGTTAAAAAGATTAAAATTTACGAAATAGATAGACAGAAATCTTACGACGGCACTTGCGCCGTTGCCGTGCAAGAGGGGGAATTTCTCAAAAAAGAACGGTACGACTTTGCCGACTTAGAGCAAATGATAAAGCTTCTTCGTGCCCCCGGCGGTTGTCCTTGGGACAGAGCGCAGACCTCGGAAAGCATTAAGGGCAATATGATCGAAGAGGCGTACGAGCTTGTTGATGCAATCGAGCGCGGCGACGCCGACGGTATGGAAGAGGAAACGGGCGACGTTCTTTTGCAGGCGGCTTTTCACGCAGTAATGGAGGAGGAAAAGGGCGAGTATACGAGCGGCGACGCTTTGACGAGGCTCGTAAAAAAACTTATATTCCGACATTCGCACATTTTCGGCGGGGACAAGGCTGCCTCCGAAAGCGAGGCTTTGGGCGTTTGGGACAAGAATAAGCGCGAAGAAAAGGGGCAGACGACGTATTCGGATACCGTGCTTGCCGTGCCTAAAAATATGCCTGCGTGCATGCGCGCGCAAAAGGTGGGCAAGCGTTCCGCAAAGTGCGGAATGGACTTTCTTTCACCCGTGTCGGCTTCCGAAAAGCTCGAAGAAGAGGTGGGCGAGCTTCTTGCCGCCTGCATAAACGGGGATAAGGACGAAATTTTTGACGAGGCGGGAGACGTGCTTTATTCCGCTGTAAACACGTGCCGCCTTGCGGGCGTGGATTGCGAGCTTGCGCTTCACGCGGCGGTTGAAAAGTTTACTGAAAGGTTTGTGAAGTTTGAAAAAATAGCGACGGAAAACGGCGAAAAAATAGAAGAATTAGACCCCTCGCGTTGGGACTATTATTGGGCTTTGGCGAAAGATGCAGTTAAAAAAGATTAAAATCGGGGAATTACATACTGAAAATAACGTCTTTCTTGCGCCGCTTGCAGGGTACACTAATTCGCCCTTCCGCGATATGTGCTTTGAGCTTGGCGCTGGGCTTACATTTACCGAAATGGTGAGCGCAAAGGGGCTTTGCTTCGGCAGTGAAAAGACGAAAGAGCTTTTGTCCGTTTCGGAAAATTACGGTGGTATCAAGGCTTGTCAGATATTCGGAAATGACCCGTATTATATGCGCAAAGCGTGCGAAAGCGAGGCGCTTGCGCCGTTCGATTTAATCGATATAAATATGGGCTGTCCTGTGCCTAAAATTTATAAAAACGGCGAGGGGAGCGCGCTTTTAAACGATTTTCCGCTTGCCGCAAAAATTATTGAAGAATGCAAGAAAAGCGGTAAAAGTATTTCGGTAAAATTCCGCATAGGGCTTGATAATTCGAGTATATGTGGGGGGCAATTCGCGAAATTGTGCGAGGACGCGGGCGCGGATATGATAACCGTACACGGCAGAACGCGCGATAAAATTTACGCGGGAGAGGTGAATTTTGCCGAAATTGCGGCGGCAAAAAGCGCCGTAAATATCCCCGTAATAGCAAACGGCGGTATTTTTTGTAAAAAAGACGCAGAAGAACTGTATGAAAGGACGGGTGCGGACGGCGTAATGGTTGCGCGTGGGGCTATGTACAGACCGTGGATTTTTGCGGAGATTACGGGCCTTGAAAATATCGATAAAAAGGGCATAGTACGGGGGCAATTGCAAAAAACACGCGATTTATACGGCGAAAAGTTCGCCTTAGTGTATATGCGCAAGATGATTGGCTTCTATTTAAAAGGCATGCCGAATGCCGCAGAGCTGCGGGCAAGGCTGTTTAAATGCCAAAGTTGCGAAGAGGTAGAAGAAATTTTAAACGGGATAACGTTGTAATAAAAACAGGAATTTGGAGGGATTGACAATATGACGAAATTTGAAGCAAAACTTTACCTTAAAATTAAATCGGTTATGGACACTTGGCGCGAAGACGGCATTTATGCAATATCTTTTTTTGTGTATTCCAACGAAGCGTTCAAATACAATGGTTATAGCAACGTGTCGTTATTTGCTATTAGTTATAACACCGAGGACGATTGCAGTGGCGCAGGTCAATTTGACGAGGAACGTTGGAACTACGCTTTTTGGCGTCAAGACGAAACTATGATTATCGACCCTGACAAGCCTAACGAATTGACCGATATGCTGTTTGATTGGTATAAAGAAAACGGCATTACAAACATAGGCGAGGAAGATGAAAATTGTTATGACAAATACATGCGTTACATAGGTAAAGGTCCGGTAGGGCAATATGAGCTATTGACACTTGTATCCAAAGTGGCAAAGTGCTTGCAACAAGAGGACTTTGTACAAAGTAAATTCGGCAAAAGACTCCCAATCATTATTCATGGTCTCGAGTATGTGTGGTATTATATCGAAGCGACAAAAAACGCCAACGTTCACGGAGAGGCGGAAACGTTTATGCAGGCAGTGGGGGCATGATTTGACGTTATAAAAACATCGCCTGTTAGTTATAAAGATAAATTTTAATTTGTAGTTTCAAATATAGCTCGCTGTTTTCTATTAAGAAGACGGTGGGCTTTTAATTTTAGCCCGTTTTTCAGTTGACATTATTCGACAAGTTGCGACGGTTTTTGTTTATTTTCGACTATCTGAAAGCGCTATAATTCCTTTTACAATGCAGGTCTATATCGAACTTGCCGTTCTTGAAAACTTCTGTATGGACTTCACGCTCCTGTATGCGGCTAAGGCCGCCGTGAAGAACCCGTCGCCATTTTGGCGGATAATTATTGCCGCAATCTTGGGTGCGGCGTTCGCCGTCGTGTTTCCTCTTTTTAAATTGGGCGCGGTGTGGTCGGCGGTCGTAAAAGTCCTTTCGGGATTTTTGATTTGTCTTGTTGCGGGTAAGTTCAAAGGTATTAAAAGCTATCTCAAATTTTCATTCGCATTCCTTATTTTTACTGCGTTTTTAGGCGGTGCGCTGATAGGTGCGTTCGCGCTTACGGGGCTTGACTTTGCCGCGGGAGAGGGGTTCATTCTTTCCAAAATTCCCATAGGCATACCCATGCTTGGCGCATTACTTATTATAATAGGTGCGAAAAAACTTGCCGCAAGGCTCAAAAAGAGCCGTAAAGATACCGTAACGGTACGGCTGTTTCTTGGCGGTGAAAGCGTTGAGGTAAAAGGATTTTTCGACAGCGGAAACAAGGTTTACTGCCGCGGCGCGCCCGTAAGCATTATTCCCGAAGAGATTGCCGAAAAAATAGTGGACGGAAGCCGCATAAAAGACGGCGTAAAAATACATACTGTTGCGGGGAGTAAAATAATCAAAATCTTCACGGCGGATAAAATAGAGATTGACTTCGGCGAAAAGAAAAACAATTTAAACGGGGTAAAGATAGGTATAAGCCCGCAGCGTATCAATACGGCGGTTCTTCACCCCGACCTTTTGGAGGATATATATGTTTGAAAAAATCAAGCAACTTTTAATTTCGCTTTTCGGCAGGAACACGCTCGACTATATCTGCGGAACTGAGGCGTTGCCTTTGCCTTTATCGCAAGAGGAAGAGAGCGACAGAATAAGTCTGTTGGAAAACGGCGACGAAAGGGCCAAAGCCGAGCTCGTGGAGCATAACCTGCGCCTCGTTGTGTACATAGCCAAAAAGTTCGAGGGGACGGGCGCGGACGGCGACGACCTTGTGTCAGTCGGCACGATAGGGCTTATTAAGGCTATAAATTCCTTCAAATCGGACAAGAACATCAAGCTTGCAACTTACGCTTCGCGCTGTATCGAAAACGAAATATTGATGTATCTCAGGAGAATGGCAAAGCTGAGACAAGAGGTGAGCTTCGACGAACCTTTGAACACCGATTGGGAGGGCAACGAGCTTCTTCTGTCCGACGTTATGGGCACGGACGCCGACGCCGTTTATTCGGACGTGGAGGGCGGTGTCGAAAAGGAGCTTTTAAAGGCTTCTTTGGATAAGCTTTCCGCGCGCGAACAGCGCATTATGAAAATGCGTTTCGGGTTGGACGGCGGCGAGGGTATGACGCAAAAGGATGTTGCGGATAAGCTCGGGATTTCCCAAAGCTACATATCTAGACTTGAAAAGAAAATAATTTCAAAACTTAAAAAGGACATATCGCGGCAGATTAATTGACCGCAATTTAAGGCTTAACGGCTTTTGCAACTTTCTTTACATAAAAAGGAGGAAAGTTTTATGTTGCAAAAAGTCGTTATCTGCGGCGTGGATACTTCGGGTCTGCCCGTTCTGTCCGCAAAAGAGCAGGAAGAACTTATGATAAAATTGAAGGCGGGGGACGAAACCGCCCGCGAAAAATTCATTGTTGGCAATATGCGCCTCGTGCTGTCCTTGGTAAGGCGGTTCTGGGCGAAAAAGGCTAACGCCGACGACGTGTTTCAGGCGGGCTGCGTGGGGCTAATAAAAGCCATAGATAACTTCGATTTGTCGGTAGGCGTAAAATTTTCTACCTACGCCGTGCCTATGATTTTAGGGGAAATCAAAAGATACTTGCGCGACGGCAACAGCTTGCGGGTGTCCCGTTCCATAAGAGATACCGCTTACCAAATATTAAAGGTCCGTGAAAAACTCGAAGTGGACGACGAGGACGTAACTTACGACAAGATTGCGTCGGAAATGAATATTGCCGTTTCGGAAGTGGCGTACGCGTTGGACGCAATTTCAGACCCCGTGTCTTTGTACGAACCCGTTTTCAATAAGGCGGGTGATACGCTTTTATTAATGGACCAAATCTTCGACGAGAAGAACAACGACGAGGTCTGGACGGAAAAAGCCGCCCTTTACGAGGCGATAAATCATTTGGAGGGAAGGGAGAAGAAAATACTTTTCCTCAGATACTTCGAGGGTAAGACGCAAACCGAAATTTCAAGGGAAGTAGGCATATCGCAGGCGCAGGTGTCGCGCCTTGAAAAAACCGCGTTAAAACAAATTAAGGCTTGCATATCGTAAACCGTTAAATAGGCGGAGCTGTGTATTCGTACGCAGCTCCGCGTTTTTATTACGTAAACTGTAAAGAAAATGCATATATTTGTTAATTCTTTGCAAATTTGTAAAAATATAAATGAAAATTTTAATAATTATAAGAAAAATGTAACTATTTTTAGTTGTGTTTTTATATATAAATATGGTAGAATGATTAAAACAAAGCGAATAAGCCGTTTATAAATGTATAAATATTCAATTTATAAATGTATAAAAATACATAAATATGCATTGTATCGGGAAGCTGAGGCGGAAACTACACGAAGGGACGTCCCTTCGCCGTGTGTTAAGAATACACGGCAGTGCCCGTTTAAAAGAAATCCGTAAACGGGAAAGAGAATAAAAATTATGAGCGAAAATTTTAAAAAGCTGAAAACCAAAAATTTAATAATCGCCATAATCAAAAGCGTAATCGTCGGCGTTGCCGCAGGGCTTGCTGCCGCGGGCATCGTCATGATATGTATGAAGCTTTGCGTTACGGCAATAGATAGCGGGTATTACTTCTTAATCGGCTTTGCAACCGCGGCGGTTGCTGGGTGCGGCGCTTTCTTGGCTCTTCGCAGCTCCGATAAGAAACTCGCAAAAAGAATTGACGAGGACTACTCCCTGCAAGAGAGAGTTCAGACGATGCTCGAGTTTGCCGGCAAGGAAGGCGAAATCGTTGAAATGCAAAGGGCTGATACCTCGGCAAGGATTGCAGGTTTGCCCGTGCTGAAAAGTACTTACATACGGTTTATTGCCCCCGTCGTTTCGCTAATTCTTGCCTGCGCGGTGTTTGGTACGGCGGCGGTTTTGCCCGCTGATGCAGGCTCGGTGTTCGACCCCGGCAACGATAAATACACGGCAACGGAAACTCAGCTTATGGCTTTGGATACGCTGATAACCGACGTTGAAAATTCAAGCGTGGGCGCATCGCTCAAAAAAGAACTCGGTAACGCGCTCGGCGATTTCAGAACGGCGTTGGACGACGTAACCGTTTACGGAGCAAAGGCGGCGTTTGCCGAAACCGTTTACAAGATAGACGACGCTGTAATAGATGCAAACTCTTACAAAACGGTTTGTCCCGAGCTAGTAAAATATCCGAGAACGGCGCTGCTTGCAAAGGCGTTTAACGACAGCGTAACAACCTATCAGTCGCGCAACGTCAGAATATCCGCTTACGCTCAGGTCGAAAATCTGTCGGTATTGACGGAGGAGGCTGTCGGAAGCGTCATAAAGAAAGAAGTAGACGCTCTCCGCGCAAAGCTCAACGTATTGAAAAACAGTACCACGGCTTCGCTCGCGGGCGAGCTGAACGACACTGTTAACTGCTTTGACAGGACGCTTGCGGCATCGCAGAAATACGCGGAAGACGGTTTCTATACGGCCTTGAAAGATTTCGGCGATAAGCTTAAAGAAATTGCCGAAAACGTGGACAGCTATACCGACGACTATATGCAGAACACTTTCGACGCTCTGTCCGACGCGTTGGTTACGGCAAGTGCAGAGGCGTTACACGCTCAGGCGTTCAACAGAATGACGCAGGATTTCGTAAGAAACAGGCTTGCGGATATATTTACCGATTTACATTCGGGCTTGCCCGAACTTGACGACTCTCTGACTATCCCTGCGGGAAGCAACGTTCCCTCGGAGAACGACCCCGGCGGCGAAGGGGGAGATAATGACGACGACGGAGACCACACGGGCTCGGGCGGCGATCAGGAAATAGACTTCGGCAGCGACGATAAGATATTCAATCCGTTTACGGGCGAATACGTTTCGTATCTCGAACTGTTGGACTTCTATCAGAACCTTTTAAGCAACAAAATGAACGGCGGGAATTTATCACCCGAGTTAATAAAATTTTTTGAAGACTACTTCAGCTCGCTGACGGAAAGTAAAAGCAACGGCTAAAATAATCAGGAAGGAAAAAATATGGAAAACAAGACAGACGTAAAAAACCAACCCAACGAGAAAGTTAAGGCGTTCAGCCTTGCTATCAGCAAAATCAAGAGCGAACTTGCCAAAGACGTCGTAGGACAGGAAGACATTGTCGATAACGTAATTATCGCAATAATTGCGGGCGGCAACGTGCTTTTGGAGGGCGTCCCCGGTGTAGGCAAAACCCGCCTCGTGCGGTCGCTCGGCAGAGTTTTAAGTCTGCCTTTCTCGCGTATTCAGTTCACGCCCGACCTGATGCCGTCGGACGTTACGGGTACGAACGTAATAGAAAAAGACGCAAGCGGCAAGATGAGCACCGTGTTCCAACGCGGACCTATATTCGCTAACCTCGTGCTTGCGGACGAAATCAACCGTGCTACGCCGAAAACGCAGTCGGCGATGCTCGAAGTCATGCAGGAGCATAAAGTTACGGTTGCAAAACAGACCTATAAAATCGACGAGCCGTTCTTCGTTCTTGCAACGCAGAACCCCATAGAGCAAGACGGTACTTACCCCCTGCCCGAAGCACAGATGGATAGGTTTATGTTCAAACTCGTGGTCAAATTCCCCACTGTAAAGGAGCTTGCGGGCATAGTAAACATGACGCAAATTACCCTCGACGAAACGGCAACCGCGGTTATCGACGGCAAGACCATACTCGAAATGCGTGAGCTTTCCAAATCCGTCCCCGTAATCGACGACGTGTTGGATTATGCGGTTAAGCTTGTTTCCAATACGCACCCTGAGCTCGACACGTCTTCTTCGGTGGCTAAAAAATACATAAAGTACGGCGCGTCCCCCCGTGCGGCACAGGCAATTATTACAGCCGCAAAGGTGCGCGCGCTTATGAACGGAAAATACAACGTTTCCTACGACGACATCAAAGCGCTTGCTTATCCCGTTTTAAGGCACAGGATTAAGATAAATTATAACGCCGTAAACGATAAACTATCCGTTGACGACGTAATATCGAAATTGCTTGGCGACAATTCCAAAGACAAGACGGCGGTAAAGGTAGATACCGATAACGTCGTGCCTCCCGTGGCAGACGAGCCCGTGATTGCTGACGTGCCCGACGACGGCGAGAAAAAGAAGAAGGAAAAGAAAATTAAAGAAAAGAAAGAAAAGCCTGTTAAGGAAAAGAAAGTCAAAGACAAGAAAAACGAAGAAGTAAACGTAACTATCTCTTCAACAGAAGTAGGGCAGTAAATCACCCTTTAAAAACGAAAAAATCAATCTGAATTAAAAAATGAACGGACCTGCAATCAACGAAGAATTTCTGCAACAGTTGGAAACTTTGCAGACAATCGTAAAAAATAACGTCGCGGGCTTATTCGGCGGAAACCACCAAAGTAAAACTTTCGGTTCTTCCTGCGAATTTGCCGACTATCGCGACTACATAGCCGGAGACGATATAACCAAAATCGACTGGAACGCTTACGCGCGCTTTGAAAAGCTTTACTTAAAGCTTTATCTTGACGAGCGTCAGTTGCATACCAGAATTTATATCGACGCAAGCCGTTCTATGGGCTACGGAAAGGGCGGAAAGGATATTCAGGCGATAAGAACGGCAGCCGCTCTTACCTACCTTTCCATAAACGAAATGGACAAAGTTTCCGTTTACGTAATTCACGGCGACAAGATAGAAGAGCTTTTTACGGGGCTTCTAGGGAAAGACGCTTATTTTGCGGCAATAGATAAGTTCAACGGAATAGTTTTCGACGGCGACTGCCGTATAAGCGACGCAATTCTTCCTTCAACCGTCGGCTACGGCGACGGACTGTCAATAATCATTTCCGACTTTTTGACAGATAACAATTTCGAGGACGCAATAGACTACCTTGCGGGCAAGAAGAGGGATATACTCTGCGTGCAGATACTTTCTGCCGAAGAGCTTAACCCTACCGCGCGCGGCAAGATGCATTTCTTCGATTCCGAGGCAACCTCGAAGTATTACAGAAAAAACATAAACAAAGATATACTTGCGGCGTACAAAGCCGCAGTCGAATACTCCACGGGCAGGGTAAGGGATTTTTGCCATTCCCGTGAGGCGGATTATATGCTTGTTCCCGCAAACGAGTCGCTATATAAAGTTTTCTTCGATAAACTCGTGGGCGAGGGGGTTCTTAAATGAGCTTTTTATACCCTTTGGGCTTCCTTGCTTTGCTTGGGATACCCGTACTTATAATAATCTACATAATCAAAAACAGATATACCGAGCAGGTTATTTCTTCTACTTATCTATGGACGCTGAGTAACAAGTTCTTGAAGAGAAGAACGCCCATCAGTATGATAGCGGGCATAGTCAGCCTGATTTTGCAGATAATTATCGTTATTGCAGTTGCGCTTGCGATTGCCCACCCCGTATTCACCGTCAAAAATTCCGCAAACGATTTTTGCTTTATCCTTGACGGCTCGGGCAGTATGAATATTACTTATAACGACAAAACGCGCCTTGAAAGCGGCAAAGAAGAAATCAGAAAAATAATCAACGGAACGCTTAAAGGCAGTACTTACACTATTTTATACGCTGACAGCGATTCGCCCGAACTCGTCGGCACGACCAGCGACAAGGAGCAGGCTTTTAAGTATCTTGACGAGATAGAGCCCGCTTACGGCAACGTTTCCGATACGGCGGCTTTGAAGATTGCACAGGAATATTTTACGGAAACTCCTTCTGTTAAAATCTATTACGTAACCGACGTGGATTACGAGCATGTTGAAAACGTTGAAATTATAAACGTTGCGAAGAACGAGCAAAACTTCGCGGTTTCAGACGTTAAAACGGCTACCTCGGGTAAAAAACTTACCGTTTCTGCCGACGTTATTTCCTACTCGGGCAACGCCGAATTAAGCTTGGGACTGTATATAGACGGGTCGGAAGCTTTGGCGGCGACCGCGACGGTACAGGTAAAGGCAGGGGAAAAGACCTCGTTCGCCTTCCAACCCGTAGCCGACGCATCCGAATATAAGGAATTAAAAGTTTCCATTCTCAACGACGACGGGCTTGCAATGGACAGCAGCGTTATCGTGTACAGCGTAAACGCCGTAAACGAACACAGAGTTCTCATAGTGAGCGACCCGCACGAAAACGGCAGCGAGCCTGCGTTCTTTTTAACGAAAATGTTCGACGCGATTAATACCGTTAAACTGAACTATACGATAGTAGGGTCGGAAGAATATTCCCTTGAAAATTACGACAACTACGAATTATACGTCTACGACGGATACACTCCCGCGGAGCTTCCAAGCCACGGTGCAACATGGTTCATTAACCCTACGGCAAACGCTCCCGCAACGAACTTCACTTATCAGGGCAAAATGCCCTCGGGCACTAACGCAAGGCTCGAATGGACGACGGATACTTCGTCGTCGATAAATCCTTTGTTTAAGGAGATAGACAGGGGCAATCCCGACGAAATCTACGTTGAAACTTACGTTAAGTGCGGTATCACCCGTGATTTCGATATTATTCTGACGCATCAGAAAAACCCCGTTCTGTTTACGGGTACGAACGCTTACGGCAACCGCGAAACGGTGTTTGCGTTCGATATGAACGCTACGGTAGGCGTACTGACGGGAGACTTCCTTACGCTTATAAGAAACCTTATTAACTATTCGTTCCCCTCCGTATTGGACGAAACGAGCTTTATATGCGGCGATATTTTGGATATAAACGTGCTTGCAGGCTGCGACAGTATTACCGTTACAAGCCCTTCGGGCAATATCAAATCGCTCGATACCGACGCTTCGGTGGCGTCTTACACTATTACCGAAGTCGGCGTATATAAAATCGTTGTAAAGGACGTAACGGGCAACAGCGAAGAATATTCAGTATTCTCGGCTTTACCCGAAGAGGAGAGGGCGACTTCCGTTACTGCACAGTCGTTCGAATTGACGGGCGAAGCCAAAGACGGGTACAGGGACGGAACTTACGACGATATTTTATATCTGTTTATTTTAATTGCCGTTATTGCGATGGCGGACTGGGTGGTGTATTGTTATGAGCAGTATCAACTTCGTTAACGTATATCTGCTGTTTATTGCAATACCTTTGGTCGCACTGATAACAGTGCCGTTTGCAATAGCCGTAAGAAGAGGAAACGTAAACAAACACAATATAGCTTCACTCGTAATTCATTTGCTGATGGCGGCGTTGATAACTTTTGCGACTGCGGGAATGTCCGTTCTTACTGTCGTTACCGAAACCGACGTCTACGTCGTTGCCGATATTTCTTATTCGGCGGACAGAAACCTCGATACGGTTGACAGCTATATCGGTGAATTGAACAAAAACCTGCCGCAGAATTCGAAGCTTGGCATAATAACTTTCGGAAGGAACTGCGAAGTTCTTACCAAACTCGGCGAAAAAATCAAAAGCGTAAAAACGTCGGTTGCCGACAACACCGAAACGAATATAGCGGGAGCGCTCGAATTCGCGGGCAGACAGTTCGGCGAAGGCGTAATTAAGCGCATAGTTTTAATAACCGACGGAAAACAGACTGATACGAGCGACGCCAACGCGGTAAAACGCGCCGTTGACGCGCTTGCGGATAAAGATATAAAGGTAGACGCAATTTATCTTGACGACAACATCGACGCAAACGCGAACGAAGTGCAGATTTCGGAAGCGGAATTTACCCGCTCGGCATACCAAAACAGAGAAGAAAAAGTAACGGCAACTATCCGCAGCAGCTTTATTACGACGGCTGACGTAACCTTATTAAAGGACGGGGAAGTTGTAGAAACGAAAAGCAACGAATATCTGGATATAGGCTTTAATACTGTAAGCTTCGATTTGGATACTTCGACAGACGGGACGTTCGATTACGTAATACGCGTGGACGCGAAAGGCGATACTTCTAAGCTTAACAACTCGTATTCGTTCACGCAGAGCGTATCTGAAATCGTGAGAGTACTTATGATAAGCTCGTCAAGCGCGGATATTGCGGCGGCGAAAAAGCTCTACGACGGCAGCACGCAAATGACTACTTATACTGTCGGTGTGGGGTCGAATGCAACCGTCCCGTGTACGGTTGAAGAGCTGTGCCATTACGACGAAATAATTCTTTCCAACGTGGACGTTACGAGCCTTAACAATTATTCGCTCTTTGTAGAAAGTCTCGAAGCTGCCGTAAACCTTTGCGGCAAAAGCCTCGTTACGATAGGCGACTTAGGAGTTCAGACTCTGCGCGACGACGAGGACGAGAACGCGGCTTTGGAAAAGCTCAGCAGCGTTTTGCCCGTCAACTTCGGCAACAACAGTCAGGACCGTAAGCTGTACGGAATTTTGATCGACACTTCGCTGAGTATGAATTCCCTTGACAAATTCGTAAGGGCTAAAACGGCGGCGATAAATCTGTTAAAGCAAATAGGCGACAACGATTCTGTTTGCGTGCTCGGCTTTAACGGCAACCTTACTTACCGTAAAGGACCTGTTTTGGGTATAAGTACTCAGGATATAATCGACGACCTTGAAAACGTCGATTTGCAGAACGGCACGCTCATAGGCTTCGGCTTAAACGAGGCGTATAAGCTTCTTGACAGCTATACGGGCTACGATTCCAAGCAGGTAATGCTTATCTCCGACGGGCTCGATTATCTGAACGGTTCGGATAACCCCGACGACACGGCCTTAAAACCCAAAGAAGTCGTGGAGCAAATGTTCAAAAACGGCATTTATACTTCGGTTATAGACATAGGCAGAGCGGCAACCTCGCCCGGTTCTGCAAACTATGAAGAAATTAACGCAGCCGAAACCCTGCTTAAAAGTTTACCCGACGGACGGTACGGCAAGTATTATCTCGGTGATACCGACGAAAAGTTGAAAGACGTTTTGTTCGGAGACATAGCGGGCGGTATTTCGCAGACGGTAATTTCCCAGAATTCCGCGGTAACCGTAAACAGGCGCACGAGCGAAGTGCTTGAAAACGTAGAATTTCCTTCAACCTTGGGTATTTCGACGTTTGTCAACAGCGCCACGCAGTCGGGTGCAAGTGAAATATTAAGCGTAACCTATACCAAAACAAACGGTCTTAAAGTTACAGCTCCTCTGTATTCTACTTGGAATTACGGTAACGGCAAAGTTTCCTCTTTCACGAGCGGCATAACGGGAGATTGGGTAAGGTTATTCGAACCCCGCTTCCCCGAGATTTACGCGCAGTTCTTCGGTAACGTGATGTCAACGAACGTTCCGAACGAAAAGACAGATTACCCGTTCCTCTTTAAAGTAACTCCGAGCGGAACTTCCGTAAGGGTTGAGCTCACTCCCGTATCGTTGCGCGCGGATTCTTCCGCGACGATAAGCATAACCAAGCCGGACGGTAAAACAGTAAACGGCAAACTTCGCGTAGAGGGAGCAAACTTCTCATACGAGTTTGACGCTGCGGCAGTCGGTAAATACGGAATTTCCGTTAAATATTCTTACGGCGACAACGAATACGAGGCAACGTATTCTTACAACGTTTCGTTCACTCCCGAGTACGATGCGTTCGCGTCTTTCGATCCCGCAGGCTTGCAAAAAGCGGTCGGCGGTAACGGAACGGTCAGCCTTGACGGTAAACTCAAAATAGTCAACGACGACCGCAACGTAGAATCGTACAGCCAAAGCCTTGCAGTTCCTCTTTTGATTGCCTGCGCCGCGTTGTTCGTAATCGATATTGCGATTCGCAAGCTGAAATGGGAAGATATAGTAAGCCTTTTCAAAAAGATAAAGTAAAGAGTTCGTTATGAAGAAAAAAATAGCAACAATTTTATTGGCGGTTTGTACGGCGTTTTTCGCGACGGCTTGCGCGGATAATTCGCTGCCGTCTGCAGACACCGAACCGACTGCGCCGCCCGAAACGCCCGTCGTGCCGACTGAACCCGTCGAGCCCGTCGAACCCGAAGTTCCCGATGAGCCCGAAGTTCCCGACGAGCCTGACGAGCCCGAAGAAGAGGAAGACAAATTTACCGTTACTTTAATTTATAACGGTTTAAAGTTTTATCCTCAGCTCACGGACAGCGTCGAGGCGCAGTGGACTAAGGTAAACACGATAGGCGAAGTTACGGGCATACCCGTAACCGCAAAATTCGAGGACGGCGTAGCTTCGGTAAGTGATCTGGACGGTAACTACAAAGTAAATCTCGTGGGGCTTCCCGCGGGTTACACCTACAACCCCAACATTTATTCGGCGTCAAACGCGGCTAAGGACGTAAACATAGTACTTGAAAAATTAGCGGTTACGACAAATCAGGGCACTGACTATTACCGCGACACAATAGGTATAAAGACGTTAAACACTGCTTACAGAGCAACAATAAAGAGCGCGACGGATAAAGTATTTTTCTCTTTCGTTCCCAGCTCGAACGGAGTTTATTCCATTGAATCGTGGGTGGATGTAACGGCGAACGAGGTTAACCCGAGTTTGGCGTTGTACGGCAGCAACACTGCGTTTATGAATCAGATTGGCTCGGTGGAAGGCGGCGGTGAATACAACGGCTCTTATACGAAGAATTTCAAACACGAAATTCTTATGGAGCAAAGTTCCGTGCGCAGTACAGTGCCGTTCTCGGTTTCTGCGACAACGAGCAAAAGCTACCCCGTAGTGGTTGACTTTTACCTGAAATACGAAAGTCCTTACAACCCCAGCCAGAATTACGAAGAAGTTATTCCCGAAGAATTTATGCCCATTTTGTCGGACGCCGATTACTCCGCTAAGCTTGCAGAAGTGCAAAGAACGGGCGATCAGGAAAAAATAGACGCGTTTTTGGCAACGTACAAGAAGTTCAGCGAATCCGCCGACGAGGTGAGCGCGAAGAAGCTTGCGGCACAGAACATTATGCTGCAATACGGTTCGTCCTTCACGTTCATTGCAAAGCAAGGCGAAATGCTTTCGGAGAAGAATATCAAGCTTGCCGACGACGGTTACTACCACTTCTACGACGCTGATACAAACACTTACGGCGCGGTTATCTGCGTATGCTTAGGCAAGGATTTCCCCGTAGCCACAACGGAATCGGGACGGGGCATTCTCGACGACAGATTACCGAAGAAATTAAACGGTAAGGACTATACTAAGTTTTTAAACAGTTATTACCTCAATTACACTTACGGCTCATACTATTATCCCGTAACGGAAGAAATGAGAGAATTCTTGTTAGCGCTTGCAAAATCTCAGGCGTACTTCCTCGACGGCAACGGTTGGGCTGAACTTTCAGGCTATGCATCTACCGAAAACGGACAGTGGCTGTTTGCCTGCGGATATTTTAAATAGTATTTAATTTTTAGGAGATATAAAAATGAAAAAGAAGAAACTGATGTTAGTGGTTGCTTCTATCGTGATGGGCACGGTTTCGGCTATGTCCTTAGCTGCATGCGACAGCGGTAACGGTGGCGGCGGAACAGGCTCGGGCGATCAGCACACGCACGAATACGTGTGGGGAGACGTAATTACGCCCCCGACCTGTGAAGAAAACGGTACGCAGAAAGGCGTATGCCCCGAGGATAACGACACCACCACGCGCGATATTCCCGCTACCGGACACGATTGGAAAGATTGGACTATCAACGCTCCTGACGACACGACGGCGGGTCTTGCAGTTAAAGAATGCAGAAACGATGCTGACAACGAACATTCCGTAAGGGTAATTTTGCCTGCGCTCAGCAACGAGAACGCTTATTCCGTAAAAGACGGCGATAACGGCGAATTGATTTATACTTATGCTCACGATTTGGGCGATATAGTCTTTGTGGTTACGCCGAAATCGCAGAGCGAATATACGGTTGCAGAGGCTGTTGCTTACGGTACGGCTGATTCCAAGCACGCGCTTGTAAGAAGCGGTGAAGGTATCTTGGGCGGCGGAAGAATTAACAAGCCTACCTCAAGCGATTTTAGTTATACCTACGGCGACGGTTACGTATACGTCAACGACGGCGCAATGAAACAGGAGCGCTATTACCAGAAAGACGACGGGGAGGATAAAGGCGTCTTTGCAGTTGATAACGACTCTATGGGAATAACGATTGACTATAATGCAACCGCTAAAAACCTTATAGGACCGGCGTTCTACCTCACGTACGCAACCCATAACAACAACTACTACGGTGTCGAAGATTTGGTAAACTCTTTCTACGATTGGAGTCAGACCAGCGGAACGTTCGACTTCTTTGAAAACGTGGGCGAAAAAGACGGTAAAGAACTCGTTTTCAGCTTCGGTTTCAGTTTAATCGACGTAAATTTCGATTTCTATCTTCAGGTGATTTCGGTTGATTTCACGCTTAATGCGTCGAACGTAATCGATTGGGTAAACGTACAGTCTCATTCTTATATCAAGTCCGATTACACCGGTGATGAAGAAACCGGCTACACGCCTACGGCGTCGGCTAACCCTTATTGGGGTAGGGTGGTTATGAGCCAGACAATGAAGACGCCCGACGATGTAGAGCCTGAAAATCCTTATTCGAAGGATAAAATTTACATTTCGGAAGTTAAGTACGCAATTAACGGCGTAGAGATCGAAGACGGCGCAACTATAAAGGTTACGCCAAATCAAGCGATCAGCGAATTTACAGTCAAGGAAATTCTGCCTTCAACCGCAATTGCCAGTCTTGACCCGATTTCCGCTTATTACGTTGACGAAAACGGTGAAGAGCAAGTATGTCAGATTTGGGATACTAAAGTAAACTTTTATTATGACCAAGCTAAAAAAATAATCACGTTAAAGTCCACTGTTGCAGGAGATGTAGTCGTTAAGCTCAGAACTAACCGTTCAGTCTTCACGTTAACACTGCACGCAGATACTGTTGCGCCTTCCGTGTTGAACCCGTACATTTATACTTATTCCGAGGCGACGGACAGCTATCAGGGAAGTATGTTTACGGCGGCAACCGTTTACGTAGGTAAACAGTTCGGCTTTACGACGACCGTTAATAATCCCAAAACAGAGGAAGCGGGCTATACCGCAAAAGTAACTTCGAGTCCATCGGGCGCACATTATTCTTTGACTGACGGCGAAATGGTTGATGGAAAAGACGGTACGTTCTTTACAACTGATACAGCGGGCTCGTATACTATAGTTCTTACTTCTGTAAAGAGCAGTAGTACAACAGCGACCATAACCGTAACCGTAAAAGATTTGCCTGATATGGCTGAAACTCTTAACGGAGGCTATGAGAACGCGGCAAGCGGCATAACCGTTACGTTTACTCCCGATAGCGACGGCGCAACGAGCGGAACTGTTGTGATAGATGACAATATGGGCAGTGAAACGCTTACTTATTCGTGCGTAGGCGAAGTAATATCACTGACAAGCGTAAGCGGCGTAGCACATGGCTACGAATTGAGCTTTAACGATGTTTACACTCTCGTGATTGTCCATAACGACGGATTTGAGGACAACAGCTACCTGCTTTCTAAAAAAGTTGAAGACGAAGAATTTTCACCCGAAGAAATTCTTAAGAACACTACTTGGACAGGAACGGCAAGTAACGGAACAAGCAACTTTATTATATTTAATGAAAACGGTGTTTGTATGGTTGGCAGAGGTTCGAAACCGGCTGACGGTGGCTCAATGTATATGACTGCTAATTTTACTATCGGTGAGTTAGACGGCGACGGAAATATGAAGTTAACCTTCTCAAACACGAAAGATGCAGGCTTTATGACGCAATACGCGATTACTGCATCAAGTGCAAACTCCGGAAGCTATATCACGGTTGAGAACGGCAAAATTACTAGTATTACTATAAAATACATTGATGTAGCTGTTACTCTTACTTTGGATAGTTAAATCTACTAAATAAAATAGACCGCCTTGCGATTTACCGCACGGCGGTCTTATTTATTTTCTTTGATGTTATTTCTTGTTTACTTTTTTAATAAAATAAGCTATAATTAATTCGTAGGTGATAGTATGATCGTTATAGATTGGATATTTCTCGGAATAATTTTGGGCGGGCTTTTTCTCGGCGCGCTGTTCGGTTTCGGTGGAATATTCAAGTTTTTTACAACCGGTATATTCGGAATAATAATTTCTATAGTTGTCTGTCTTCTTGTCGGAACTGCGTTCTACGGGCCTTGCGAGCCGCTTTTGAATAAAATTTCCGACGCTATTTTGGCTAACGAAAATTGGTTCTGTCAGTTCATAGGAAAGCTGAATATTCAGAATATCCTCTATTACGTCATTATGTTTGTAATAGTCTGGATTTTAAGGCTTATCATAGTCAGAATAATAAAAAGCATTTCCCAGAGCGAAAATAAAGTCATAAAGATTATGAACAGAATTATGGGCTCGGTATTCCTTCTTGCTATTTTACTCGTGCTGTTCTTCTGCGTATTGTTCGTTATCGGCTGGGTCGGCGGCGAATCTGCGGACAATTTCAGCGCATACCTTGCAAGCGGAGCGTTGAGGCTTGACAGACTGTTCGAGTTTTTACGGCCGAGCGAAGAAGCGGAAGCGGTTGCGTCGGTTTTAAAATCTGTCTATTAAACTCCAAATTTGCAAATATTTTATGCGCGAAGGCAATTTAAATAGCCTTCGCGCATATTTTTATATTATGGAAGTTAACTTTTCCTTTTTAAAACAAAAGGACGTAATTAATTTAAACGACGGCAAGAATATGGGTAAAGTCTGCGATTTGAGCTTCACTTTTCCCGAAAACAACGTTTTGGGCTTTACCGTAACGGGTTGTAAGGGCTTTAAATTCTCTAAGCAGGAAGTTTTTATTCCCATAAAAAACGTCATAAAAATAGGCAAGGACGCAGTGCTCGTAAAGTACGGCGACAAGGACGACAAACCCGATTGTCCGCCGCCCTGTCCGCCTAAACAGCCGTGCCCTCCGCCCTGCCCGCCTAATAACTGTCCCCCGCCGTGCCCGCCGCCGAAGCCCAACCGCCGCAGTTACGACGAATACGAATAAACGTTCCGTAAACGTTCCGTTTAATCAAGTATCTTGAATGTGTTTACTGTAACTTGCAAACCGCAAATCAAACGTAAAAGCCCCGCGTGTTTTCACGGCGGGGCGTTTTATTTTAAAATACGTTTTCTAATTTAATTCTGTACGCGTCGGGCAGGTTTTTGGCTATTTCTTTCAGAACCTCGACTTTCCCGAGAGCCAAATCGTATTGTTCGTTATATAAAAGCCCGCAGGCTTCGCTAAGCCAATAGTCGATATACGAAATATCGTTGTGCGGCACAAAGACCTGCAATTTGGATTTTTTATCCGTCCAAAGCGCCTTAACGGCGTAACCGTCCTCACGGGTTGCCGTTTCGTCCTCAATCTTCTCATAAAGGCTGTCAAGCGCGGCGGAAAACTCTTCGAATTGCTTATTTAAGTACCACTCCGCAAAGATAAACAGTCCTATACAGATTAATATTGCCGCAACGGTGTAACATATAGCTTTTACCATTCTCCTTTCACCTCAAGTTGCAGTATTTTGTATTTTTCTCCGCTTTTTTGGAAGTATGCCCGTCCCTCGGCGTTTACCGTCAATACGACAACGTCTTTCAGTCTTGCATTTTGCTCTTTTAAAAGATAGTTCAATCTGTCCGTATCGAAGCCGCAGCGTGTAAGGTTTTGTTTATCGGGTTTACCTCTGTCAATTAGCAGCAGCGAAAGAGCAGGAGAGGCGGTTTCCTCTTTTGCAAGCGCGGAGAAAGAACCGTTCGCCTCAAAAAGCCCGTAATATACGTCGTCAAGGTTGAAATATCCTGCAACGCGCATACTCTCGATTAAATCGCCTACGTCAAGGTTGTTTTTCTTTAACTGATATTCGTCAATACCGTTCTTGTTTATTATAACCGAGGGTTTGCCGCTTACTACGCTCTTTATAGGCTTAAACCAAAGCTCGAAGAGCCATACGATTTCGTGAAGTATGAAAATGGTCAGAATGGCGATAATTCCGTACAAAATAGGAATAGACGTGTCCGCCATAGGTATGCAGGCAAGCTCGGCTATTACAAGGCTTATTACAAACTCAAAGGGCTGCATTTCGCCGATTTGGCTTTTGCCCATAAGGCGCATAACCAAAAGCAGTGTTACGAATATAATTGCCGTGCGAATAAATATCAGTGCCATAAAATTAGTATTCTCAAAATAATTTACAATATTCTTGCTTTATTTGCCCATATGTGCTATAATTCGTGAGAAATAAAAGAGGTGTTTTTTGACTGAAAACAAAGTGCTTTGCGCAGTGCAGGCTCTAAGTAAAAGGGGTATGGAATTCGGCGTTGAGCGTACGCGCGCTCTTTTAGATAAGCTTGGCAGCCCCGATAAAAAACTTAAAATTATACATATTGCAGGTACGAACGGTAAGGGCTCGGTTGCCGAATATATAACCCAAATCCTTATCGCTGCGGGCAAAAGAGTAGGTACTTTTACTTCTCCCGCAGTGTTCGACTACTTCGAGCAGTTCCGCATTGACGGGCAACCGATAGGAGAAGAGGACTACGAAGTGGCGTTCGGACGCGCTCTTTCTTTTGCTGACGGGGCAACGCAATTCGAAGTCGAAACGGCAGGCGCGTTATACGCATTTGCGCTTGCGGGGTGCGAATACGCCGTGGTGGAGTGCGGATTGGGTGGCAAATATGACGCAACTAACGCAATTTCAAAAAAGGAAGTTGCGGTGATTACGTCAATAGGCTTGGAGCATACAGCTATCCTCGGTGAAACTTTAAAGGAGATTTGCGGGCACAAAGCGGGGATAATCAATGGTTGCTCCGCCGTAGTTAGCGGCTGCAATCAACCCGCCGTTTTGGAGTTTTTTAAAAATCTCGGCGCAAACATTGCGGGAAAATACGAAAATCTGCCATTATTCGGAGAGGCCCAAAAATATAATTCGGGGCTTGCCGTTGAGGTTGGAAATCTTCTTAATATCGACGAAACTTCCATATATATGGGGGTCAATCGCGCAAAACTTGGCGGAAGATGCGAAGTTTTAAGGGCAAAAGACGGCAAAGTCTATATTCTTGACGGTGCACATAATCCTGCGGCTTTCGCGCCGCTTGCCGAATTAGTAAAGAGTCAATTCGGTACTGCGGACGTCGTTTACGGCAGTCTTGCGGATAAGAATATTCGCAAAAATCTTGAAATTATAAAGACTTTTGCGGGTTCGGTTACTATAGTTCCGTGCGACAGTCCGAGGAATATAGATATGGCAAAATTAAAGAAAGAGTGCGAAAACTCTGGCATATATGCGGGTGTTTGCGAAAATATTCCCGCCGCACTCAATATAATGCAGGGTAATGTAATAACGGTTTGCGGTTCGTTTACGCTTTTAAGGGAGGCAAAGCAATGGATAGAGAAAAGGTTATAAGGGCGGTTGAGAATTTGCTTGACGCCCTCGGCGAGGACAGAAAAAGAGAAGGACTTCAAGATACGCCGCGCCGTGTTGCAGACGCTTACGCGGAGCTTCTGTCGGGCGAAGGACAGACGGCGGAAGAACATTTATCCCGAACGTTTAATTCCGATTGCGGAGATATGGTAGTGGAGAGCGATATTTATTTTTCGTCGCTTTGCGAACATCACCTTATGCCGTTTTTCGGTAAAATCGCAATAGCGTATATTCCAGACGGCAAAGTTGTGGGGCTTTCCAAGCTTGCACGCACCGTTGAGGTGTTTGCCCGCAGGCTGCAAATTCAGGAGCGGTTGACAAGACAGATTGCCGAAGAAATAATGCGCGTATTGAAGCCTAAGGGGGTTTTCGTTGCGTGCGAGGCCGAGCACACTTGCATGACTTGCCGCGGCGTCAAAAAGGCGGGCAGTAAGACCGCGACCTACTGCGCTTTGGGCGAATTTTCAGAGGATAAAAGAAAGGAAGTGCTTGCGCTTATAAAATAAACATGAAAATAGGCAACTCGAATTTTGAAAATTATACTTTCGTTATGGCAATAATAAACCTGACCCCCGACAGCTTTTGGGCGGGTAGCAGGACTTCCGCGGACAAACTTCTTTTTAAGGTTGAACAAGCGGTAAAAGACGGGGCTGCCATAATAGATTTGGGGGCTCAGTCAACCCGTCCCAACTACACGGAAGTCAGTGCGGACGAAGAGATTTCGCGCTTCGAGCGTCCGTTAGCTCTCGTCAAAGAGAATTTCGGTATCCCCGTGTCCGTCGATACCTATTTTGAGAAAAGTGCGCGTGCCGCGCTATCGATGGGCGCTGATATGATTAACGATGTTTGGGGGCTTACCCACGATAAGAATATGGCGCAAACCGTTTCGGAATTCGGCGCGTCCGTCTGCATAATGCATAACGCAAAAACGCCTTTATTAGGGGATATATGGGGGTCAATTGAAGATTTTCTTCAAAAAAGCGTTGATTTGGCAATAGATAGCGGCATAGAAAAGGACAGGATAGTTTTAGACGGCGGAATAGGTTTTGCTAAATCCAAAGAGCAGAATTTCGAGCTTTTAAACGGCTACGACAGGCTTTACTCCTTGGGCTATCCTTTACTGTTGGGTACGAGCAGAAAGTCTATGTTCGGCGGCAACGTAGAGGACAGATTGCCGCAGACGCTTGAAAGTACTCGGCTTGCAGCCAAGAAGAAAGTACTTTTCGTGCGGGTTCACGACGTTAAAGAGAACGCAGAAGCGATAAAAGAGGTATACGGCGGCTGATGAACGAAGGCAACGACATAATATTAATACGCGGGCTTGAAGTAAAAACCTGTCATGGCGTTCACGCCGAAGAAAAGGTAAACCCACAACCCTTTATTTTCGACGCGGATCTTTATACGGACTTTTATACCGCTGCTAAATCCGACGATTTAAACGCTACGGTAAACTATTCCAAAGCTTGCGAAATTTTAGTGAAAACGGCAACGGAAAAGACTTATAATTTAATTGAAACTGTGGCATATTCGGGGGTCTACGCACTTTTAGACGCGCTTAATTTAAAAAAAGTACGCCTTACAGTTTATAAACCAAACGCACCGATAAAACGCAAATTCGATACTGTTGGAGTAACCGTTACCGCCGAAAAAGAGCGGGTTTTTCTTTCCCTCGGTTCTTCGATGGGAGACAGAAAAAGTTATCTCGATAAAGCGCAAGAGCTTCTGTCCCAAACACGCGGAATAAAGGTTAAAAAGGTTTCGTCCTATATCGAAACAGAGCCCTACGGCGGAGTTGCGCAAAACGGCTTTTTAAATTGCGCAGTCGAAATAGAAACTTATCTTACACCCCATATGCTGCTTGAAGAAATCCACCGTATAGAAAACGAATGCGGGCGTGTGCGCACTCTTCGTTGGGGGGATAGAACGCTCGATATAGATATTATCTTTTTCGGGCACAAAATCATTGAAGAGGACGATTTGCAAATTCCGCATAGAGAGTACTTTAAACGCTCGTTCGTGCTTGCACCGCTTAACGAAATCGCTCCCGACTTCGTTTGCCCTGTACTGCATAAAAAAGTCAAAGAATTACAAATTTAGATTTTTTCAGCAGACATAAGCCAAAAATATTGTGCATAATGCACAAAAATTTTTACTAAATATGTACAAACTTCAAATAATATGGTATAATCTCTAGGCGAAATAATTTTATTTCGGACAAGGCGAAAATTTACCTCCCGAGGTGTTTTTATGGAAAAAATAGGCATCATTGATTTAGGCTCGAATTCTGCAAGACTCGTTATAGTCAACCTCTTTGCGGAAGGTTATTTTATGGTAGTCGACGAACTGAAAGAAAGCGTTCGCCTTGGTCAGGATATGGAAAGGGACGGCTTCTTAAAGCCCGCCCGCGTTGCCGAAACCATTAAAACCTTAAAAATGTTTAAAAAGCTCTGCGATTCGAGCGGTGTTACACGTATTATTGCAGTGGCAACCGAGGCTGTTCGCCGCGCTAAAAATCAGCGCAGCTTTCTTGACGAAATCCAGGCTACCTGCGGGATAAAAATCCGCGTTCTTTCCGCCGAGGAAGAGGCGGTTTTGGTCTACCGCGGCGTTATTAACACGATGGATATTCCGAAGGGTATAGTGCTTGAAATAGGCGGCGGTTCAACGAAAATCGTATATTATAACCGCAGGAATATGTTAAACTACGCGACGTTGCCTTTCGGTGCGGTAACTCTTACGGGGCTTTTTTCGGGCGACGGACTGAAACCCGAAGAGCAGGCGGCAAAAATCGAAGAGTTTTTTACCGAACAGTTAAAGCAGGTTGAATGGCTTAAAGAGCTTGACCCCGACGTTCAGATGATAGGCGTGGGCGGCTCTTTCAGAAACCTTTTCAAAATAACCAAAATGGTGCATAAGTATCCGCTTGATACAGTGCATAACTACAAGATGCAGGTTGAGGACTTTACGCCCGTTTACGATATGATAAAGGTCCTTGATTTGGACAAGAAGAAGAAAATAAAGGGTCTTTCCGCCGAGAGGGCTGACATTCTTCCCGCGGCTCTTGCCGTTATCAATTCGTTCGTGAAGTATATTGGAGTGGACAACTTCACCTTCTCGGGTGCGGGGCTTAGGGAAGGAATTATGTTTAACCAAGCCCTTCCTATGACTGTTGAAAAGCCCATTGCAGACGTTTTGAACTATTCACTTACCACGCTCGTAAAATACTACGACTGCGAGGAAAAGCACGTTGAACACGTCGTTAATTTAAGTATACAGCTTTTCAAGCAGCTTCGCGTCCTGCATAAGTTCCCCCGTCAGTACCTCAAAATTTTGAAGGTTGCGGCTATGCTGCACGACTGCGGTATGCGTATTAAATATTACAACCACCAACGCCACAGTTGGTATATGATTTTAAACGCTACGCTTTACGGCGTAACGCACAGGGATATAGTGCTTGCGGCGTTCACGGCTTGTTGCCACAAGAAAGAGGATATAAATCCCTACGATTGGGCAAGATACCGCGATATAATTTCCGACGACGATTTGGAAGTCGTTAAGAAGCTCGGCGTTATGCTCCGCATAGCAGAAAGCCTTGACAGAGCGGATTCGGGCACTATTAAAAGTATAAACTGCGATATTTTGGGCGACTCGGTTATTATGAAGACGGAAGTCGAGGGCGACGCTACGCTTGAAATAAAGAACGCAATGGCGGCTGCTAACGAGTTCAGAAAGTCATTCCATAAGAATTTGGAAATACTGTAATTAAATAAGCGCGCCCTCAATAAAATAATTGAGGGCGCGCTTATCGTTTAAATCTCGATACACCCCCACATATGCTTTAAATAACAGAGTTTTCTATGGATTATATTCTTGCAAGCGCTTCACCGAGGAGAAAAGAACTTTTATCACAGATTTTGCAAAAGTTCGAAGTTGTTCCGGCTGAAGCCGACGAAAAAGTAAATATCTCGTTATTCCCCGAGCAAATGGCTTGCGCCCTTGCTGAACGCAAATGCGACGAGGTTTTTGCTCAAAACCCTTACAAAACGGTAATAGGTTGCGATACCGTGGTAGTATTCGATAAAACCGTGTTGGGCAAGCCGAAGGACAGGGAAGAGGCGTTTAAAACACTCAAAATGCTTTCGGGCAAGACCCATTTCGTGATAACGGGCGTATGTGTTCGGAACGCCTTTAAGAAATTAATCGACTACGATAAGACGGAGGTTAAATTCAACGTTTTATCAGACGAATTTATCCGGCAGTACGTTGACGGCGGCTCACCCTTGGACAAAGCGGGAAGTTACGGTATTCAGGACGGCGGGATAGTGCAGGAATATTTCGGCAGCTACACAAACGTAGTGGGCTTGCCGGTAAACTTAACGAAAAAATTACTTGACGGAGTACGCGTAGACTAATGAAAAGAATATCCATTGATATGGGTTCGGGCTTTACGAAAATTTATATGACGGGATGCGGGGTGGTTCTTAAAGAAGCCACCTGTATTGCCGTTGAAGAAGGGTTCGAAAGCGGTGAAAAGGTAATTACCGTCAAAGCGTGCGGCGACAAGGCGCGCGCTTTGTCGGGCAGGGCGGCAGTGAATACGCATATAGTTAACCCCGTTTTCGAAGGGGATATAGTTAACGAAAATCTTGCGTCGCTGCTTTTGGAATACTTTCTTGAAAAGATAGAAATTACCCGCAAAAAAGCTAAAAAAATAGAGGCTGTCTTTATTCTTCCTTGCGGCGCGAAAGAGGAATTGAAGAAAAAATATATGCGTATTGCCGAGGATTGCGGGCTTGCGGCGGTTTATTTCACGCTTACGCCGTTTGCCGCCGTGCTTGGACACAATGTTTCCATCAGTGAAAGCACGCCGATGTTCGTTCTTGATATAGGTCATTCGATTACTAATATTGCCGCGCTGTCGCAGGACGGAATAATTTACGGATTGACCGTCAATCTCGGCGGCGCTAATATCGACGTGCATCTTATAGACGAGCTTGCTGAAAATTACAATCTTAAAATAGGCGCGCTTACCGCCGAGCGGTTAAAAATTTCCGTAGGCAGTCTGTTGCAGGACGATAACAAAATGAACGTAATCGAGGGCAGAGAAATAACTTCGGGTGCGCCCGCGTCTATTGCAGTCAATTCCGAACAGATTTACGGCGTAATTACAACTTATATCGATAAAATTCTGGAATACGTCGCGCTTGTTTTGTCAAAGCTGCCCGCAGAGGTTGCTTCCGGAGTAATGCACGGCGGAATATATCTTTCGGGCGGGGCGTTGAAAATGGACGGACTTGCCGAGTATATCGAAGAAAAACTTAACATTGCCGTTAAAACTCCGGAAGAGCCGCAGCTTGCTTCGGTTATAGGCGGAGGAACGATACTTTCAAACGATTACCTTTTGGACAGGCTTGCCGTTGTAGTGTAATAACAAGTCAAAATAAACGCCCCGACGGCGCAGCCGTCGGGGCGTTTTAAATTACTGTCTATGTTCGTTTACAAAATCCCGCCCGATAAGTTCGTCAAGAGAAATTCCGTAAAAATTAGCAAGCGTAATGCAGTCATCTATGAGTGGTAGATGTTTATTGCTTTCATAATAACTTATTTTCGGTTGTGAAATTCCCGTTGCTTTGGATAAGGCGTTTTGGGATATGCCGTAGACCTCGCGCTGGTATTTTAGAGCTTCTCCGATATTCATATGTTTAGTATATAAAAAAGTTTATAACTTTGCTTGACTTATTAACTTGTTTATAATACAATAATTTTACAGGGAGGTAAACAATGAAATCAGCAATAGAAAAGATTTTTTTCGGTGAAACAGACAGTCTGAATTTACCCGTAACAAAAGAGTGGAAAAAAATTGCGGAACAATCTTCTGCTGTAAGTGATGAGTTCTTTGAAAGTCTGGACGATAAACAGAAAGAGCAGTATAACGAATTATACAATTATCAAGGCAAGCAGGAAGCGGATAGGATATTGCAAATATATAAAGAGGGGTTCAAGCTTGGCTTGATGCTTGCCGTCGAAACGATTATGGGTTGACAGCCTTGAATATTTTATCCGTTTTTTCTTGATTATTGCGGTGAAATTTAATATAATTAATCTATGGGCAAAAAGCAGAATATACGCAACTTTTGTATAATAGCGCACATCGACCACGGCAAGTCCACGTTGGCGGACAGGCTTATGGAGCGCACGGGTCAGGTTTCCGAAAGGGATATGGAGGAGCAGCTTCTCGACTCAATGGATATTGAACGCGAGCGCGGAATAACCATTAAGCTTACGCCCGTAAGAATGTTTTATAAGGCAAAAGACGGCGTCGAGTACGAATTTAATTTAATTGACACTCCGGGACACGTTGACTTCACTTATGAGGTTTCGCGTTCTCTTGCTGCGTGCGAGGGGGCGATTTTAATCGTTGACGCGTCGCAGGGCGTTGAGGCTCAGACGCTTGCCAACGTTTATCTTGCGCTTGAAAACGACCTTGAAATTCTGCCTGTCATAAACAAAATCGACCTTCCGTCGGCTCAGCCCGATGAGGTAAAAAAAGAGATTGAGGAAGTTATAGGGCTTGACGCGTCTGACGCGCCCTTGATTTCAGCCAAAGAGGGGCTGAATATCGACGACGTTTTAGAGGCAATAGTCAAGACTTTTCCCGCACCCGATTGCGACGACGGCGCACCGTTGAAGGCGCTTATTTTCGACAGCTATTATGACAACTATAAAGGCGTAATTCTGTTCGTCCGCGTCAAGGACGGCTCTGTTAAAGCGGGCGATAAAATTAAAACTTTCCGCTCGGATAAAATTTACGAAGTCGTAGAGACGGGTGTGTTTGCCCCCGGACTATCCCCCAAGAACGGGCTTTTTGCGGGTGAAGTAGGCTACGTTGCCGCTTCGATAAAATCCATTCAGGACGTCGCCGTGGGCGATACTTTAATTAATGCGGACGCCCCCGCGAAAGAGCCTTTGCCCGGCTACAAAAAGGTGCAAAGCGTGGTCTTTTGCGGCATTTATCCCTTGGACGGCAGCAAGTTCAATGATTTGAAGGACGCAATATTAAAATTGCAGCTTAACGACGCTTCGTTAATCTTTGAACCCGACAGCTCGGTCGCGCTTGGCTTCGGTTTCAGATGCGGCTTTTTGGGACTTCTGCATATGGAGATAATTCAGGAGCGCATAGAACGCGAATTCGGTTTGGAGATTATTACGACCGCCCCGTCGGTAAGTTATAAGGTATTAAAGACCGACGGCGAAGAAATCTTCGTTGATAATCCCTCGCACCTGCCGCCGCTATCCGAAATAGAGCATATGGAAGAGCCCATCGTCAAGGCGGACATTTATTCTCCGCCCGATTATTTGGGGCAGATAATGGATTTGTGCCGAGAGAAGAGGGGTACTTTTTTGCAGATGACCTATCTCGATAAGAGTCGCGTGCGCCTTGAATATCATTTGCCGCTTAACGAAATTATCTTCGATTTCTTCGACGCTATCAAGTCGAGAACGCGCGGCTATGCAAGCTTCGATTACGAGCTTATCGGGTACGAAAGAAGCAAGCTCGTCAAGCTCGATATTATGTTGAACGGCGAAGTGTGCGACGCGCTCTCTATGATAGTGCACGAGGACAGCGCCTATTCGCGCGGCAGAACGCTTTGTGAAAATCTGAAAGAGGCTATTCCCCGTCAGTTATTCGAAGTGCCCGTTCAAGCCGCAATAGGCGGAAAAATTATCGCAAGGGAAACGGTTAAAGCAGTAAGAAAGGACGTTCTCGCGAAGTGTTACGGCGGCGATATTACCCGAAAGAAAAAGCTGTTGGAAAAACAGAAAGAGGGCAAAAAGCGTATGCGCCAGATCGGTAACGTCGAAGTGCCGTCCGAAGTGTTCATGCAAATTCTTAAAACTAATAAAGACTGACAAAAAACAGTTTAAAAATCCCCCCGCCGAAAACAAGTTTTTCGGCGGGGGGATTTTAATCTAATAGGTCGTTATATGAAACATTGAAAATTTTGCAAAGCGCAGACAACTCTATATCAGTAACAAACCGCTGCCCGCTTTCTATTCTTTGAACCGCATTTTTATCAATGTCTATACCGTATAATTGAAGCTTCTCGGCAAGTATTCTTTGGGACATTTTCGGGGTATAGCTTTTCCTTAAATCGTAAACTTTTTGCCCACATATATTATTTTTTCCGTTTTTGGCTTTATTTTTAAACATACTAACCCGCATTTTGACATTCTGTGCTTGACAAAACAAATTATATTATGTTAAACTAAACAAAATGACATTCAGTAAATGTCAAAATAAAAATAGAGGATAAGGATGAAAATTTTCAGAGATAAACAAGGGCGCAGCTTACTCAGTATTGTTTTAGATAAAAATACTAAGGAACTGTTTATACTTACAGACGAAAACGGGATAGAGTATAATTTTGAAAAATTATGGTATAAGCCTTACAAAGGAATAACTTATTGCGTACTCAGAGGGCAAAAAGTGGGGGAAGCAAACGACGAAATATCAGATTATATTTTTAGTTTTGAAAAAATCGGGCACGAATTACTTCTGCGCTATGAAGAAAACGAAAAAAATTGTAAAACGGTTATTTCAGATTTTTATGCAAGTAATAGTAGTTATTACAATCATAAGTTTAATAATTTAAATCATATTTATGCGCTTCAAGAACAACAAAATTTGTCTAACGGCAGCGGCAATAACATTTATTATGAAGCGTCGCCTGTACCGGCAAATCCTTCCTCACAAACACTAAAAATTAAAAAAGCAACAATGATAGTACTTATAATTTCTTATGTGCTACTGTTGTGTTTTGGGATATTGTTTGTTGCGGTTCAGTCCTTGCAGTCTGTTATAAGCGGGTTAGGCATCTGCGAAGATATATCCGCAAGAGCGTATGCTGTTACGATAGGTATGATGTGGATAGCTTTAACGCCGTCTATCGGATATTATTTTGCAACGATTTCGCCTTTTGAAATAAGCAAAAAAGTAAGAATAGTTATAGCCGTTATTACAACATTGTTATTGTTAGCGTTATCGGCTGTATTTTATGTAATTATTTATACTTTTGAAATTGATTTTATATTAAAAGATTATTATGAAGGCAGCGACGCTTGGTTTATTCCTTTAAGCATGGCGTTCGGTGCATTGGGCATAATGGTTTGCTATGCGTTGACATTGATCAGAATTAATCCCGATTACATAAAAGATTTAAATACAAAGCAAAAACAGAAAGGGCTGTTTTACGGTATTTTAAGATTATTTATGTTGCTTTTATCGCTTGTTTTAAAGTTGGTAAAGGTTATACTTAAATTCAAAGAAAAACACGTTAACATTTTTATAACTATTTCAACTATATTGTTGACTTGGTTAATTTTCTTTACTGCATTTATATTTGCAATAATATGTTTAGCCGTTTTTATAGGTGCAATAATATTGTGTTTTGCAAAGTTGGTGCATTGGTCGTATATCCCGCCGACAGAAAACAAAAAAATAGTAATTAATGACGGCGGAATGAAATTAGAATTAACACAATATCCTTATTTGGTAGGTGAAGGTAGCAATCAAGAAGTATACAAAGACTATGTTGGTAATATATGGTACAGCGACAACGGGGGTAAGACGGTTTACCGAAAGTAGTTTCATATAAATATAACCGCCAAACCGCAGTTTTTCTTGCAAAAATTGCGGTTCTTCTTTATAATAAAATCTATGAAAAGTTTTTTTGAGAGCGTTTACGAGGTTGTAAAACAAATACCAGAGGGCAAGGTGTTAACTTACGGCGACGTCGCAAGGGCTGTCGGCTCGCCTCGCTCGGCAAGGCAAGTCGGTTGGGCGTTACATTCCAATCCCGAACCCGGCGTTATTCCTTGCCACAGAGTTGTTTTCGGCGACGGCAGTTTAAGCGAGGGGTTTGCGTTCGGCGGCAAAGAGGTGCAAAAAGCTATGCTCGAAGCCGAAGGCGTTCAATTCGACGGCTTTACCGTAGACCTTAAAAAATGCCGTTGGGAGGGCAATTAGATGTCTGGCATATACGTACATATTCCGTTTTGTAAATCCAAGTGCAGATACTGCGACTTTGCCTCTTTCCCCGACAAACTTTGTTTTGCGGAAAGCTATATGGCGTGCGTTTACCGCGAAATGGCTATGCGCAAGGAAGAGCTCAAAGGTTACGCCTTCGATACTCTCTATATAGGCGGAGGAACTCCGTCGGTAATAGACGAAAATTATATTGCAATGCTCGTTGCCGCGGCAAAAAAGAACTTTAATTTGTCCGCAAACGCTGAAATCACGATTGAAATGAACCCCGGCACTGTAAGTGCGAAAAAGATTGAAACTTACTTAAAGTGCGGAATTAACCGCTTTTCGGTCGGGCTTCAAACGGCAGTGGACAGTCAGCTTGCAGAGCTTGGCAGAATACATAACTTAAAAGAATTTTTACTTTGCGCCAAGCTTTTAAAGGGAAAGAATTTCAGCGTAGACGTAATGATAGGTCTTAAAAATCAGACTGTCGCAGACGTTGAAAAAACTATCGAAACTGCGGCATATTCTGGGGCTAAACACGTTTCTATGTACGCGCTTTCCCCCGAAGACGGTACGCCTGTATATACCGATTATCTAAACGGTGAGTTGCCGGACGGCGACGAGGTCGCCGAAATGTATTCGGCGGGAGTGAAAAAGCTAAAAGAGCTTGGCTTTGAAAGATACGAGGTCTCGAACTTCTGTAAAAAGGGTTATGAAAGCCGTCATAATCTTAATTATTGGCGGCGCGGAGAATATATAGGCTTCGGCGTAGCCGCCTCGTCGTGTATTAATAACATAAGGTTTACTAACACGTTTGATTTGGACGAATACTTCAAGTGCATACTTTCTAACCACTTCGCCGTAAAAGACAGGGAAGATGTGGATTTGGCTGGGCAGGAAGAAGAATTTATTATGCTTGCACTGCGCACTTCGCGTGGGCTCGATTTGAAGAAATACGGGCTGCTTTTTAACAAAAATTTCATTGAAGAATATGCCGCCGCAATTCAAAAGGTAGGCACATATATTGAAGTTAACGCGGATTTTCTGAGAATAAAGGACGAATACCTGTTTATTCAGAACGGCGTAATAGTCGAGTTTTTAAGAACGTAAATTAAAACGGGCGGGGCAATTATGCCCCGCCCGCTCAGTTTTGCAGCTCCTTTTTTGCAATAACCTTGCCGCGCTCGCCGTCTATTAAAAACGCGGTTATGCGCTTTTCTTTGTTGCAAACGCCTACGTAATAATAGCAACCCTCGTCGTATAAAAGGCGGACGAAAATTTCTCCGTCGAAAAGACCGTTCGAGGTAAGCCCTTCAAAAAGCTCGCTTGCGTATTCGGCTACGCACAAAACCGCCTTTTCACAGCTCATAACGCCGTTATATTTTACCGAAAGCGCCGTGTAGGTTTGAGTGTTTCCGTCGGCAGTCAGCGTTACTTCAACGCCGCTTTTATCGAACGCCGCCGCGGTAAAGCTCAAAAAGTATTGTCTTGTAACGGCTTGATAGTTCATTTCTCCGCCGAGATTTTCGACGCTTACTTCGAGCTCCTGCGGGTTTTTGTCAAGTGTTGCGTAGATTTCTATCAGTTCGCATACTTCGCCCTTATAGCCGTCTGCGGAGAACGGTTGCTCTCTTTTAAGGCACTGGATTTTTATTTCGGTCGTGTCATCCTTGTATAGGAAAATGTCCGAACGGCTTTCCGAAATATAATCCAAATAATTTACCTGCCGCGAACAGGCGGGCAGTGCGCAAACGGCGCAAATTACGGAAAGGATTATACAAAGCAATAAAGCGGTTTTCTTCATATTAAAGTATATAAATTTTTGCGGCTTCGTATGAATAAATTTTAAATTTCAAACAGTTGCATTTTTAATCTCACTGTGATAAAATAGATAAAATAATTTTTTAAAATGCTCATTATTACCGTACGGGCGGTTATGCGAAAGAAAAATGTTTAAGGTAATTTTTAAAACTGCATTAAAAACTTTGCTCGTTGTGGCTCTCGTCGTGCTGGTTGCGTTCGGGATTGCGAGCCTCGGTTTTCCGTCCGAAATGGCGGGGCTGTGCGAAAAGTCGGGCAATTACTCGTTAGCGACGGGTTACGCTTCGCTCAGTTATACCTACACGGGCAACGTAAACGATTTAAACCGCTGCTTTTTAGACAGCGTTTACGCTAAGAACGACAGTGATATAGTTAAATTCGGAGACAAGCTTATTTCAGACGAAAAGTTTGAAGAAGTGTGCAATCTTATGAACGGTCAACCCTCTAAGGTTGAAGGCGTTACAATCGACTATAAACAGTACGTTCACGGCAGCGTCGCCGCAGCAAAATACAGAAGCGGTAACAAGGAAGAGGCCTTAAAAACGGCAATTGCCGCAATGGACGGCGTGGAGGGTTTCCCCATAAACAACGCTTTGGCAATTCTTTCCTTGCAGGTTATATCCGACGGGGATACCGATACGGCAAACAGCCTCCTTGCCGAGATTGAAAATCACGGAGAAGCGGGCAACGAATATTACGAAACCTTAATTAAAGAACTGAGAAACGTTGGAGGACAAGTGTAATGAACAAAATCGTAAAAGAGGCTTTAACTTTTGACGACGTGCTTTTAATACCCGCCGCATCGGAAGTTTTACCCCACACGGTGGATTTAAAAACAACGCTTTGCAAAGGGATAAATCTCAATATCCCTCTTATGAGTGCGGCTATGGATACCGTTACCGAGAGCAAGCTTGCGATAGCAATGGCGCGTGAGGGTGGCATAGGCATTATTCACAAGAATATGTCGATCGAAGAACAGGCTGCGCAGGTCGATAAAGTAAAGCGCAGTGAGCACGGCGTTATAACCGACCCGTTCCACCTTTCGCCCGACCAACCTGTTTCGGCTGCGTGCGAGCTTATGGCGAAGTACAAAATAAGCGGCGTTCCCATAACCCAAAACGGAAAGCTCGTTGGTATTTTAACCAACCGCGACTTGCGCTTCGAAACGAATTTTTCTCAGCCGATAGCCGACGTTATGACCAAGGACCGTTTGGTTACCGCCCCCGAGGGCACTTCTCTTGACGAGGCGGCTAAAATCCTCGGCAAACACAGAATTGAAAAGCTTCCTATCGTGGACAAGCAAGGTAGATTGAAGGGGCTTATTACCATTAAAGATATTGAAAAGTCCATTCAGTATCCCAACAGCGCGCGCGATAAGAACGGCAGACTTCTTGCGGGCGCGGCAATCGGTGCTTCCGCCGACGTTCTCGAAAGGGTTGCCGAACTTGTTAAATCCAAGGTAGACTTAGTCGTTTTAGACAGCGCGCACGGACATTCTATCGGTATCGTAAAAGCTGTTGAGAAAGTTAAAAAAGCATTCCCCGATTTGCCCCTCGTTGCGGGCAACGTAGTAACTGCGGAAGCAACTCACGACCTTATGAGCGCGGGTGCGGACGTAGTTAAGGTAGGTATCGGTCCGGGTTCGATTTGCACGACCCGTATCGTTGCGGGTATAGGTATGCCTCAGCTTACCGCAGTTATGGACTGCGCCGAGCAAGCCGATAAAATGGGTAAACGCGTCATTGCTGACGGCGGTATAAAATACTCGGGCGACATAGTGAAGGCGCTTGCGGCAGGCGGTAGCGCGGTAATGATAGGTTCGCTGTTCGCGGGAACGGCAGAGTCCCCCGGCGAGCTTGAAATTTATCAGGGCAGAAGCTTCAAGTCCTATCGCGGAATGGGTTCTCTTCCCGCAATGGCTAAGGGCAGCAAGGACAGATATTTCCAATCCGACGCTAAAAAGTTTGTACCTGAGGGCGTTGAGGGCCGCGTGCCTTACCGCGGACAGCTTGCAGAAATTATCTTCCAGCTTTTAGGCGGACTTCGCGCGGGCATGGGCTATACGGGTTGCGGTACTATCGACGAACTCAGAAAGAACGCTAAATTCGTAAAGATGACGGCGGCGTCCTTAGCGGAAAGCCACCCTCACGATATTTCTATCACGAAAGAAGCTCCGAACTATTCACCCAAAGGATAAAAAATAAGGCGTAAGTAAGCTTACGCCTTAACTGATTTTCAAGAGAGGTTTTTATGACACACCAAAAAGTTTTAGTTATCGATTTCGGCGGACAGTACAATCAGCTTATTGCACGCAGAGTGCGCGAGCATAAGATTTACTGTGAAGTCAAATCGTATAAGACGCCGATTGAAGAAATACGCGCAATGAACCCCAAAGGGATAATCTTTACGGGCGGGCCTAATTCCGTTTACCTTGACGATTCGCCTAGAATGGCTAATGAAATTTTCGAGCTTGGCGTGCCTATTCTCGGTATATGCTACGGCGCGCAGTTTATGGTTTACGGGCTGGGCGGTAAAATAGAAAAAGCAAACGAAACCGCTGTTGCCGAGTTCGGAAGAACTGATTGCACTTTCGATACTAAATCACTCCTTTTTAAGGGCTTGAAGAAAAAGTCGGTAGTTTGGATGAGCCATAACGACCACATTGCGACCCTTCCCGAAGGCTTCCGCGCTGTGTGCCATAGCGATAAATGTCCTTACGGCGCGATTGAAAACCCTCAGAAAAAGTTTTACGGCACGCAATTCCACCCCGAAGTAAACCATACCGAACAGGGCTTCGATATGCTTGGGAACTTCCTTTATAAAGTCTGCGGCTGCGTAGGCGATTGGACTATGGAAGAGTACGCGCAAACTGCAATACGCGAAATCCGCGAAAAAGTCGGAAGCGGCAAAGCTTTGCTTGCCCTGTCGGGCGGCGTGGACAGTTCCGTTGCGTGCAAACTGCTTGCAAAAGCCATAGGCAGTCAGCTCACTTGTATATTCGTTGACCACGGTCTTATGCGTAAGAACGAGGGCGATGAGGTGGAAGCAGCGTTCGCAGACAGCGGTGTAAACTTCGTGCGCGTCAATGCGGGCGAACGGTTTTTAAGCAAGCTCAAAGGTGTAACCGAACCCGAAGCTAAGCGCAAGATAATAGGCGAGGAATTTATCCGCGTGTTCGAGGACGAGGCAAAGAAGATAGGTACAGTCGATTATCTCGTTCAGGGCACAATTTATCCCGACGTAATAGAGTCGGGTGCGGGCGACGCGGCTGTAATAAAGTCTCATCACAACGTGGGCGGTCTTCCCGATTACGTTGATTTCAAGGAAATTATCGAACCTTTGAGAATGTTGTTCAAGGACGAAGTGCGTGCGCTTGGCATTGCCCTCGGGTTGGACGAGAAGTTGGTATGGCGTCAACCGTTCCCCGGTCCGGGGCTTGCAATACGGATAATCGGCGACATCACGCCCGAAAAAATAGCAATTCTTCAAGACGCCGACGCAATCTTTCGTGAAGAAATAGCCAAAGCACACCTTGACAGAAACATTAACCAATATTTTGCGGTGCTTACTAATATGCGCTCCGTAGGCGTTATGGGCGACGGCAGAACTTACGACTATACGCTTGCGCTTCGCGGCGTAACGACTTCCGACTTTATGACGGCGGACTTCTCGCGTATTCCTTACGACGTTTTGGAAACGGTGTCCGTGCGCATAGTAAACGAGGTTAAGCATATTAACCGCATAGTTTACGACATAACTTCCAAACCCCCCGCAACAATAGAGTGGGAGTAAAAGTTCCGTTTAATCGTGGTATCTTAATTGCTTTTAAGTTTGACAGGCTTTTGCATCCGACAACTTAAAAAGCCTTTAATCTCTGAGATTTTTAATACGCCGAATTACAAATCAATTTGACTTTTTTGTTTTAAAACGGTATAATATTTTTGTTGAGGGCTTGTTATGAAAAAGTTTTTAACAGCTACAATTTGCGCGCTTTTTATGTGTGTACTTGCTATAAGTTTAGGCGGTTGCAGTAAATCAGAAATAGACGGCAGATATTATCTTGATAACGGCGTTGCACAGAACGGCGGCCCAATGTATTCTCTGCTTGATAAAGACGAGCAGGGACTATATAAGAATATTAACGGCGGCGGGATTATTCCCGATAATTTCTGGGTTGAGATAAACGATGATACAATGACCGTTCACGGTTCGGTTACGCCCGTTGTTGCAGGGGAAACGATAAGCTTTAATGTAAATCAGGAAAGCGTTAGGGAATTTACGTTTACTCTTAAAACGAGAGAAACCAACGAAAACTGGTATGATATTTATTCGAACGGGGAGTTTACACTGTATTCGGTATTTAAATCGGGAAAACATCTGCTGTTTCAATTCGACGACGGAAATGGAATGATAGGATACTGGTATAATATTTCTTACGTTACAAAATAAGTAAATAGAAAATAATAATTACAATTTCATTAAAAAAACGACGACACAAGTGGCAGGGTTTCCCTGCGTAAATCTGATTACGGAACGGTAAAAAGGTTTATTTTGCTTGTGTCTTTTTTTGTGTAAAAAAGGAGGTTATATGGAAAGTTCAACAATGGAAAATCAAGAGGAGCAGAGCAACAAATATTTGGGTGAAGGTAAGCTGCCTAAGCTTATGCTTAAATTCTCACTGCCTTGTGTGTTGTCCCTCGTTATTTCAGCGCTTTACAACATAGTTGACCAGATTTTCGTCGGCAACAGCGAACTGAGCGTACTCGGCAATGCGGCTACGGGCGTAGTATTCCCCATATTCATAATTGCACAGGCGTTCGCGTGGTGGTTCGGCGACGGTTGCGGCGCGTATCTCAATATTTGCCAAGGCCGTAAAAATTCGCAAAACGCGCATAAGGCTATAGGCACGGGTATCGTTTTTACCGTCGCCGCAAGCGTAATTTTAATGGCGATATTCTATCCCCTGCAAAGACCAATACTGTTACTTTTCGGTGCGTCTGACGCAAGTATCGGCTATGCTATCGAATATTTCAACATAATTCTCGGCTTCTTCCCCGTATTTATGGCAATGAATATGATGAACGCGGTTGTCCGTGCTGACGGTGCACCCGGCTGGTCGATGGCTTCGATGCTTTCGGGCGCAATAACGAATATCGTACTTGACGCAGCGTTCATTATCGGCTTAAAGTGGGGCATGTCGGGCGCGGCATGGGCAACCGTAATAGGACAAACTGTTTCGTTCGTAATAAGTCTATTATATTTTATTTTAAAAACCAAGACTTTCAAAATGAAGTTAAAGAGCTTTATACCCGATTTCAAAGAATTTGCAAATCCTGTAAAGCTCGGTATGTCGTCGTTCATAACACAGATGACGATAGTAATTATTTCGCTAGTATGCAACATTATGCTTAAAAAGTACGGCGCTATGTCGTCTTACGGCGAAGATATTCCCATTTCCATAATAGCGGTTGAAAGCAAAGTCTTTACGGTCGTTATAAATATCGTGGTTGGAATAGTGCTCGGTTGTCAACCGATTATCGGTTTTAATATGGGCGCAAAAAAATTCGACAGAGTTAAAAAGCTGTATCTTTACATTTTATTGAGTACGCTTGCCGTCGGACTTATTTTCACAATCTTGTTTGAGGCCGCACCGTCCGCCGTCGTCGGCATATTCGGCGACCCCGACCCCACGCAGGTAGACCCTGAAAAGTATTGGGAATTCGGCGTAAAAGTGTTCCGCATATTCCTTATGCTCGTAACTTTTACTTGCACGATTAAGATGACTTCTATCTTCTTTCAGGCTTCTGGTAAGCCCGTGTTTGCGATTATTGCATCGCTTGTAAGGGACATCGTTTGTTTCATTCCCCTTATCTGCACGCTGCCTCTTGCATTTGACCCCGGTATAGAGGGTATTCTTTGGGCTGCACCTGCTGCCGACCTCGTAGCAATAATAGTTGCCGCCGCTCTTACGGTAGTATTCTTAAAATCGCTTAAAAACGACAATCCCGAAAAGGCGGAAGAGGCAACGGAAGCAGTATTAAAGCCTTCCGTTCCCGGCGTTATTATAACTATCGGCAGAGAGCACGGCTCGCTCGGTAAACAGATAGGTAAAGTCGTTGCGGAGAGGCTTAATATTCCGTTCTATTATAAAGAAATGACAGCTCTTGCCGCTCAGGAAAGCGGGCTTGACAAAGAGTTCATTTCAGACCTCAACAAGTCTTCTAACTTCCTGTACGATTTGTATTTAAGCTGCGAACCCGTTCAGCAGGCGATTACCGCGCAGGATAAGATAATCAGGAAAATTGCGGACAACGGAAGCTGCGTCATAGTCGGCAGAGCGGCAGATTACGTTTTGAGAGAATACAAAAACGTGGTTAAAGTTTTCGTGCACGCTCCCGAGGAGTATCGCATAAAGAAAATTGCGGAATTTTACGGCGACAGTGAAGAAGACGCTAAAAAGAATTTGAAGCGTTCTGACGGTGCAAGGGCTGCATATTATAAGAACGTAAGCGGGCTCGATTGGGGCGACGCAAAGAACTATAACTTATGCGTTGACAGTTCTGTCGGCGTGGATAAGTCGGCGGATATAATCTGCGATTTCGTAAAGGATAAATCTTAATGGATTAACGGCAACGCCCGAACCGATTTCGGTTCGGGCGTTGTTTTTTATTATGAATTTGACAGCCTTGAAATCTTATGTTATACTTAGCTTTAATGACTGATTTTCAAGCTATTAAAAATTTAATCAATCCTAAAAAAGAACCCACCAAAGATTATTTTTTAGACTTGCTTGACGCAGAAAAACAGCTTAACTACGAGGGCGCACACGTTCATGCGGTTATGACAATGCTGCGAGTTTTGTATCTTGCAAAACTCAAAGCTAAGCTCAACGCTGCCCGTGAGGAAAAAGAAGGCCTTTTAAAGCGTGAGGATTATAACGCCGAATGTTATCAAAAGGTTTTGGAGCTTAACGCCGAAATAACTAAGCTAAAATCAAAGATGCATGAATACAAGCCGTTTTTTGACGAGCCTTACTTTGCCCGTATGGATTTGACGGATGACAAGGAGGGCTATAACAGCTATTATATCGGCAAGCACGGCAGCGAAAAGCTTGAAATCGTAGATTGGCGCGCGCCGTTAGCACAAAAATATTATCAGAAGAGCCGCACCTCTTTTACCATAAACGACTATAATTATAAGCTTATTTTACGCCGCGCCATAAAGACGGGCAACGGAAAGGTAATCGATTTTAAAAACGAGTATCTTTCCTTGTCGGACTACCTTTCGAAAGAAGAGATAGGCGGGCGGGACGAAGAACTTATTTTCGACCCGTTCCTCAAAGACATTTTAAGGGGCAGAAAAGAAAAGAACGAAATAACCGATATTATTCAGACTATTCAGGAAAAGCAGTTTGAAATAATTACTTTACCTGAAAAAGACGAGTTCGTTCTGCAAGGCGTAGCGGGCAGCGGCAAAACAATGATACTCTTGCACCGCCTTTCCTATATAATGTACAACAACGAAAGCGTACGCCCTACAGACGTAATGGTTGTAACGCCGTCAAACTCCTTTAATGCGTTTATTGACGAGCTTTCGGCGGTGTTGGAGCTTGAAAAAGTAAAAACGAGCACTCTCGACGAATACTTTTTAAAGCTTTTAAAGAGCGTAGGCGCAGATATGAGAGGTAAAGCAGACCTGAACTTGCAAGTCAGTGAAGAATATTTGAAATATATCTATTCGCCTGCTTTCGAAGCGGATTTGGACAAAAAGCTCGCCAAAGTCTTTGACGGAGTTTACGGACTTTTTGCCTCCGACGACTGCAAAGAGGTTTCCGAAGAGGTTGCCGCGTCTTGCAGCGATCAGGTTGAAGAGTACGAAAAAATAAAAAATGCGTCGATAAGAATACGCCGCTGCGTTCTCGGCGAAATAAAGGAAAAGAAGGACGGCGGTCTGTACTACACGAAACAGTTCAGATATATGTTTAACTGCGTTCTCGACGTGCAGGAATTTTTATATCTCGTAAATTCTGACGAGAGAATGAAGGGCTACGCCTATTTTTACAGACAGTTTTTGTCGTTCTACAAGTCAATAAAATTCTTGCGCCGCTACTCTCAGAAAATCTGCCTTGCCGCGCTTGAAGACTTAAATCAGCTTGAATCAGCCGTAGACAAAGAAATCGCGGATTTGATGCGCTACAAAATCAAAACGGCGGAGGGAGAGCAGCTCACTTACTCCGATGGAATTTTAAAGCGGGAACAGCTAAAAAAAGAGATTAGTACCGCAATATGTGCCGTTGAACGCATTTTAAACGACTTTTCAACCACTTACGATTTCGCCGACGTATTAAGAAGCGAAAGCTATCTTGTTGCAATAGGCAAGTGTGAAAACACGGTTGATATTTTAAGATTTTTCTATAAGGAAACGGCAAAAAAAGCCAAAACGAAATACGGCGTAGCCGCAAAGCCTCTGTCAAAATGCGACTTGTTCGCGCTGTGCTTTATTCTCGTTAAGCTCGGTTTTAATCTTTCTCCAAAGTATTCGTTCGTTTTCATTGACGAGGCGCAGGACATTTCTCTCGCCGAATATAAAGTGTTAAAAGCCGTAAACGACCGCGCTGTTTTCAACGTTTTCGGGGATTTAAAGCAAAACGTAACGGGTTTCAGAGGTATAAAGGATTGGGTGGAGCTCGGGTTTAAAATATACAATCTGAGTCTCAACTATCGAAACACTACGCAAATAGTTGACTACGTTTCCGAAAAGCTCGGCATAGAGATGCACTCGATTGGCTTTGACGCAAACGAAATCGAAGAAATTCCCGCTCGCTCCGTTACGGCTTGGCTTGCGTCCAAAAACGGGCTTAAAGCCGTCATATGTGGGGGGCAATCTATTGATAAGTATACGAGAAAGAGCTATAACCGCGTAAGAGATACGGGCAGAATTTCGAAAACTAAAATCAATATTATGACGGTTTACGAGAGTAAAGGACTTGAATTTACCGCGGTTGCCGTCGCGGACGAAGGCCTGACGGATAACGAAAAATACATTGCTTATACCCGCGCATTGAAGGAACTTGCCGTAATAAAAGATTAGCGCAACCGAAAAAAGCAGTTTAACCGTAAATTAAAGGGTAATAATTTTATAAGATGCTTGCCACTTTTTACCAAAGGTGGTATAATGAAAAAACGGACGAATTACCACGAAAAGATGCGGAAAGTGAGGCATATATGGCTACTAAACCCAAAACACCCGTAGATATTATCGAAATCGAAGGCGAACTTTTAAATTCCGTCAGCTACGCAAATTATTTTTGCAGGCTGCCGCTTTTTACTTCGTTTAAGGTTTTTAACCGCGACACCGAAAACGCAACGGACGTTTGCGTCAAAGTTTCGGGCTCGAACGCGCTCATCATTCCAACTGAAATGCACATTGAGGAAATTCCGCACGAGAGCAGTGTGGAGGTCATTCCCCAAAACGTTCTGAACCCCAAATACCTTGCAGAATTGGAAGAGGCGGAAATTTGTACGGTTCAGGTTGAACTTACCTGCGGCAAAGCTCTCGTTTGCTCCCTTCAAGCCGACGTGCAGGCTCTACCCATAGACTGTTGGTGCGGGCTTACGGGCAATGCGGAAACTCTTTCGACTTTCGTTCGCCCTAAACTTGCCGACTGTCAGAAGATTTTGGCCGAAGCGGGCTTGCAGCTTAAAACGTGGGGTTACTCTTCGGAATTTTCGGGCTATTCGGGCACTGATAAAAACGGCGTCAGAAACGCCGTTGCCTCAGTCTTTTCGGCAATCCGCCGCTTAAATATCGACAGAGGTGAGGACGACGATTTAACAAGTTTAACTTGCGTGGGCGATATTACCGACGTCGTGAAGAATAAAACCGCAACGCCGTTGCAGCTTGCGATTTTTGCCGCAAGTTGCTTCGAAGCGACAAAGCTTAATCCCGTAATAGTGCTCGGTAAATCGAGGATATGTGCGGGTGTATGGCTCTATGAAAGCTGTTTTTCTTCCCCTATCGAGGACGATATGCAGCTTGTCGAAAAGTATGTTACCGAAGGCGTAAACAACTTAACTCTGTTCGATATAGAAGATTTGTACGCCCACAAGAACGCGAGCTACACGACGAGTGAAGCACACGCACGTGAACGGCTTCGTTCAGACGAGCTCGAGCTTTGCCTCGATATAAAGCGTTGCAGGATAGGCGGGCTTTTCCCCTTGCCGTTAAAGGTAAAAACGGCGCACGGATACGAACTCTTAGCCGACAGACAGCTTTCTTTCGACGCGAAGCCGTCGGAGTTTATCGACGCGGACAAGTACCAATACGACAAAACCGTTTCGAAAGATGCGAATTGGCAGCGCCGTCTTTTGGACTTATCGTTAAAAAACAACCTTTTGAATTTCCGCTACAATAGGGACTGTCTGCACCTTCTTTGTGCGGACCTTGCATCGTTTTGTCAGAAAATCGACCAAAAGGGCAAATTTACCCTGCTTTCAAACTCTACGCCCATTCCCGACGCCGTCTATTTCGGCGAAAGCAATACCGTGAGAAATATGTCGGAGCTTATCGACATAGAAATGCGGGGCGGGAAGATGCGTTGCGTCGCTTCCCCCGACGGGCTGACGGAGACTGCCACTACCCTGATAAGAAAGTCCCGCGCCGCCGAAGAAGAGACGGGCGCAAAGACCCTGTATCTTGCACTCGGTTTTTTAAAGTGGAAGAACGAGGGCGACAGAGACGACAAATACGCGCCCATTGCCCTTTTGCCCGTAACCTTAAAGAGAATGAAAACGCAGGGCGTTGCGCTCGAAGCGGGCGAGGGATACGAGGTAAACACTACCCTTTTGGAGTTTTTGAAACAGAACTTCGGTATTGACGTGCGCGGGGTTGAGGGCAAGGGTCTTTCACCCAAGGAAATAATCGCAGTATTCCGAGCGAAAACGGCTAATATGAAGGGGTGGATGGTCTACGAGGACGTCTATCTTTCGCAGTTCACGTTTGCAAGATACGCTATGTGGGCTGACGTAAAAAACAACATTAAAAGCCTTTCGAAGAACCCCTTAATCGCGTCCCTTATGACGAACGTGAACAAGCTTGCGGAAAACAAGCTCGTCGGCGTTTCCGAAGACGACGCCGACCCGTGCGCCGTTTTAACTCCGTTACCCTGTGATAGCGCGCAGTACGCCGCCGTTGCCGAATCCGCAAAGGGCACGACTTTCGTTCTGCACGGGCCTCCCGGAACGGGCAAGAGCCAAACCATTACAAATATTATCGCTAACGCGTTGGACAAGGGCAAACGCGTACTGTTCGTTGCTGAAAAGCAAGCAGCGTTGCAAGTCGTTAAAAAACGTCTTTGCGATATAGGCATAGGCGATTTCTGCCTCGAACTTCATTCAGGTAAATCGACCGACAAGACCGAGATAATCAGAAATATCGAAACGACCCTTCTTTTAAAGTCAGAAACGGACGCCGATAAGTTCACCGACGCAGGCGCAAGAATAAAGGAAACCCGCGACACGTTGCGCGCGCCTATGGACGCTCTTCACAAAAAAAGAAGGCTTGGGCTAAGCGTGTATGAGGGAATAGTTTATTACCTTCAAAACAAGTCCGCGCCCGAGCTTATGAATATAGAAAGTACTTTCTACGACAGCTTAACCAAGCAGAAGCTCGAAGACTACGAAAATATGCTTACCACGGCTCAGGCAGCCGCAAAAGAATGCGGCGGAGTGTACCGTTCACCGTTCACCGAAGTGAAGCTCACAGAGTGCGACGAAAACACGAAACGTGCCGTAGTATGTGCCACCGAAGTGCTTTTGGCGGAGATAAAACACCTTAAAAATTACCTTGGTCTTTTCCTCGATACCTTTAAGCAAAAGACGAGCAAATTCACCCGTGCAAAGCTCGATAATCTTTTACAGATTGCGGGCGTATTAAAGGACGGAACGCTCAAAGAATTTTTCGAGTGCGACGAAGAAGAGCTGTACAAATTCTATAACGCGAACTTGCGGTACGACAGCGAGTGCAAACACTGGTTCAAGCATTTTAAGGTGTTGCCCGATATTGCGAAGTTCACTGACGAGATAGAAAAGGAGCTTGACAATTGGGGAGAAAATTACCGTTCTTCCCGCACTCTTTTAAACGTCATAAAAAGAATAAACCGCTGTACGCCTCAGCCCGTCAAAGAGAAGGACGAGTTGGAGTGGATTAAACGCGCGCTCGAAATCGAAAAGGCGAAAGAAAGAATTTTAAAGAGTACTTCTTTATCTCAAAACTTCGTCGGCTTCGGCGGAATTAACGAGAAGAAGAGGGAAGATTTTCTTGCACCGCTGTACGAACTGCACCGTCTTTGCGCGCAGACGTTTATGGACTATAACGCAGACGTTTTCAACAGCGTTTGCTGCGCCGCGGCAAGCGGGATTTTGAAACCGCTTGTTTCGGGGCTTATATCTGCGGCAACCGCCTTTATGAAGAGCGCGGACGCCTTTATGAAAATTATAAGAGCCGACAAGTCAGACTACGCCGACGCGGATATTTTCGAAACTTACACCGCAAAGTGCACTTCGCTTATTGACAATATCGATATGCTCCCTGCGTGGTGTATGTACAAAGCTACGGCAAAAAAACTTTCGGACAGCGGACTTTCGTTTATGACGACCGCAATGGAAAGCGGCAAAATTTCGGGCAAGCAGATTTTATCGTCGTTCCGTAAAAACGTTTACAGAAACTTTATTCAAACCAACATACCCGCGGACGAGTGCCTGTCTGCGTTTTCGGCAAACGTTTTAGACGAAAGCGCGGCAAACTATTCGCGGCTTTTGGAAGAATTCACCGCACTCACGCGTGAAAAAATCCGCGCGGATTTAATCTCCCGCCTTCCCGCACCCGAAACGGAAGGACCGCTTGCGTTGGAAGTTATGTCCTTCCAGCGCCAGACCAAGGGCAGCCTCCGCACTTTGAATTTGAGAAATTTATTTGCGGATATACCGGAGCTTTTAAAAGTCGTCGCGCCCTGTATGCTTATGAGCCCCGGCACGGTTTCGCAATATCTGCCTGCCGACCCCGAGCTTTTCGATATCGTTATATTCGACGAAGCGTCGCAAATTCCCACCTGTGAAGCTGTACCCTCGCTTGCAAGGGCGAAGAGCGCGATTATCGTCGGCGACCCTAAACAGATGCCGCCCACGTCGTTCTTTATGGGCACGGGACAGGACGACGACCACCCCGAGGCTGAGGATTTGGAAAGCGTACTCGAAGACTGCCTTGCTCTCGGCATACCCGAAAAGCATCTCATTTGGCACTACCGTTCCAAGCACGAAAGCTTAATCGCGTTCTCCAACGCAACTTATTATTCGAGCAAGCTTTGCACTTATCCCTCGCCTGACGCGTTGGATAGCCGCGTAAAACTCAACTATATCGAACACGGTGTTTACGAGCGCGGCGGCACGAAGTGCAACCGCGAAGAGGCGGAGGCTTTGGTAAACGAAGTGATAAGACGGCTTAAAGACGAAAGACTGCGCCGTTCAAGTATGGGCATAGTAACTTTCTCGACCCCTCAGCAAGTCTACGTTGAAAAGCTTTTAAGTAAAGCTCTCGTAAAGCACGGACTCGAAGAGGCGGCTTACGAGCGTGAAGAACCGCTGTTTATAAAGAACCTTGAAAACGTTCAAGGCGACGAAAGGGACGTAATTTTGTTTTCCGTGTGTTACGGACCTGACAGAATGGGCAGACTTTCGTTAAACTTCGGACCGCTGAACCAATTCGGCGGCTGGCGTCGTCTTAACGTTGCCGTTTCGCGCGCAAGGGAAGAAATGCTTGTTTTCTCGTCAATGAGATATTCTATGATTGACTTGGCTCGCACGACTTCACGCGGAGTTGCGGGACTTAAAGCGTTTCTGGAATTTGCCGAAAAGGGCAGAACGAGCATATCCGTCAAGAGTGAGGACGTAATAATAAACAAACAGGGCATAGGCAAATTTATTGCCGAAGAGCTTTCGGGCTACGGCTACGACTGCCGCTGCGACGTGGGTGTGTCTGACTTCAAAATCGACGTCGGCGTTCTCGACCCCAAAAACAAGCATAATTTCGTTCTCGGAATTCTATGCGACGGAACGAAGCAGTTCTCCGTAAAGGACCGCGCCGTTATGCAGGTTCAGACCTTAAAGCGCAACAATTGGAACGTTTACAGGCTCTACTCGATAAACTTCTTCAATAACCCTAAACGCGAAATAAAGAAGATAAAAGAGCTTTTGGACAGACTTACCGCCGACGGCAGACCCACGGCTATAAACTTCAAAAAACCCTACCGCACCGCAAAATTCGAGCAAAAGGAAGTAGACCCCGCTTATATTTTAAGCGGTGAAAACGACGCGGAAATTATGCGCGTTGTTAAAGCGGTAGTTGCGGCGGAAGAACCGATTTCAACTCAGTTTTTAATGAAGCGCACTCTTGCAGCATTCGGAATTTCGAAGTATGGCGTAAAACTTGAAAGTAAGTTGCGTGCACTTATAGACAAGTGTGCATTCGAAAGCAGCGAAATGCTTGGAAACGTTTATTACTTCAAAGCCGATAAGTTCGGCGCGTTCGACAGGTACAGAGTAGAAGAGGGGACTTCGCTCCGCTCTTCGGACGTGGATTACACCCCGTACGACGTAATTTCTTTGGTGAAAGGAATACTATTGAACCGCGTGAGCGTTTACGCGGACGAGCTTATTCCCGCAGTATTAAAAGAGCTTAAAGTGCCCCGCTCGTCGGATAAACTGACCTCGTTCGTTTCGGGCTGTATCGACGAGGGCGTAAAGCTCGGCTTGCTAATAAGAAGCATATCGGATAAAATAAGTCTGGCTTAATAAGCGTTCCGCTTAACCGTGTATCTTAACAGCTTTTGCAAGAGATTTACTAATCACTAATCAAACGTAGTGCCGCCGCGACAGATTGTCGCGGCGGCATATTGACAAGGTGTAACATATCTGATAATCTTTAGCTATAAATTGTGGAGAATAAAACAATGTCGAAATTAAATGGAAAGGTTATAAAGAGGGCGTATATGCATCGTTACAGAACGATTATCAACCCAACTGATTTGGTTAACGAATACGGAATGGAAAATACTCCCAAAGAAATAAGATATTTCGTTGTGTTTGACCAACACGGAAATGCTTATATAATTCCTGCAAGGTTTGATAAAAATACAAACAACTATATTAAAGCCTATGAACCGGAAGATATTCTTGAGGCGGCATACGGTGATAAAGAAAAGCGGGATAAAATAGGAGCTGTTAAACGGCAATTACAGATTTATTGCAACAACAACTCCGTTTTTTCAGAAGAGTGGACACAGGATATTTATATGCGTAATATTGAGATTTTTAAATCACAATACAATCAACGATTGGCTGAGAAAGGGTATCCGCCCGTTCCTGAAGAGAATTTTCCAACAGATACCAAAACAGAAAATCACTTCCCCAAATCTGAACTGGATACGGTTATAGCTGGAGCGATATATCCGCCGAAACCAACGGGGGGGACAGTTTTGAATTCTTTGTATAAATCTAAATAAAAGCGGCACGCGGTTGTAACCGCGT
>CAMWIW010000004.1 GCA_947174415.1 uncultured Clostridia bacterium | reverse complement strand
CGTTGAAGAACCCCAACCCGTTGAAGAGTCTCAAGACGAAGTACTTGAAGAGGAAGTAGTTCCAACCGTGCAGGAAACGGTAGTATCCGAAACGGAAGAAAATGTAGAAGAAACCGACGATGCAAACGAGGAAACTGAGGAAGAGGAGCAAGTCAGAAAAGTCAGAAGAATTGACGGGCACGTTCGCTACATAATCATAAAATACAATAAGAGTTTTACGGCAAAAATCATTCAGTCGTCAGACGAAGTTAAGGCTTATTATTCCGAAATAAAGAACGAACTGCTGTCATATAAGGGAGTAAAAGCCCGTATGAGTTGGAAGGGCGAAACCTTCTATTCGGGGCGTACAACCTATGCAAAACTGTGCGTGAGGGGCAAATGTTTAAGCTTGTTTCTTGCGCTTGACCCCAAAGAATACTTAGACAGTAAGTATATCGTTGACGATATGTCTGAAATTGCTACGTACGACAAAACTCCCTGTCTGTACCGTTTGAAGAACGACCGAAGGATAAAGTATTCCAAAGAACTAATCGAAACGGTTATGAACGGGCGAGAAAAACTTCCCGAACCCGAACAAGTCGATTGGGCAAGCAAATACCCTTATGAAGAGACTCAGCCCCTCGTTGACCGCGGACTGATAAAAGAGCTTACCGAAGAGGACGCGCAAAGCGGCGACGTTTTCCTTCCGAGGGATTGCGTTCTTGCAAGTGAGGTGGACGAGCTTATGCAGGACGAAGTCGCAGTTGCGCTCGTTGAAGAAAACGAGGAAATTTCCGACAAAACCAAGACGGATATAATCAATATCGACACTCTCGGAAAATATTTCGAAAACGGCGAAACGGCAACCCTTGAAGAAATGAAAAAGCGTATTCCCGCGATAAACCGCAAGGCAACTTATATAAAAGTTCTTGCACGCGGTACGCTCGATAAAAAGCTTACGGTTATAGCCGACAGCTTCTCTATACAAGCCGTTAAAATGATTTTGCTCACAGGCGGAAACGTCGTAAAGAAAAAGAATTCTTAAATTTAAAGCCCCCGCAGATAAAAGCGGGGGCTTTCCTGTTACGCTGTAAGAGAATAAACAAAAGTTTGCTTTTTTGAGAAAAACACTGCTAAAATACTTGTAAAAAGTCGTAAAATAGGTTATAATTTTTAATAGGTATGAAGTTTGAATTACATTCGAAATTTAATCCGACAGGCGATCAGCCACAAGCTATACAGAGCCTTACGGAGGGAGTGCTTGACGGAGTGAGAACGCAAGTTCTCGTCGGGGTTACCGGTAGCGGTAAAACCTTTACAATGGCAAACGTCATTAAAAACGTCAACCGCCCGACCTTGGTTATTGCGCACAATAAGACGCTTGCGGCGCAGCTTTGCAACGAGTTTAAGGAGTTTTTCCCCAACAATCGCGTTGAATACTTCGTCAGCTATTACGACTATTACCAACCTGAAAGCTACATACCCTCGACTGATACCTATATCGAAAAGGATATGAGCTTAAACGACGAAATAGACAAGCTCCGCAACTCGGCAACGAGTTCTTTGGGCGAGAGGGAGGACGTGATAGTCGTTGCCTCGGTAAGCTGCATTTACGGCTTGGGTGCACCCGAAGAATACTTCCGCCTTGCGATTTCGCTCCGTCCCCAAATGGAAATGGAGCGCGACGCACTCATTCGCCGTTTGGTAGAGATACAGTACGCGAGAAGAGATATTGATTTTCAGCGTTCGTCATTCCGAGTTCGCGGCGACACCGTTGAAATTTTCCCCGCGAGCAACTCTGAAATTGCTATCCGAGTTGAATTTTTCGGCGACGAAATAGAACGCATCTGCGAAGAAGACGCGCTCACAGGCAATATCATTTCCGAACTTAAACACATTCTCATTTTCCCCGCAAGTCAGTACGCCGTCGGCGGCGACAAAATGCAGTCCGCTCTATCTATGATAGAGCGCGATATGCAGGACGAGGTTAAAGCGTTCCGTGATGACGGCAAGCTTTTAGAAGCCCAACGCCTTGAACAGCGCACTACTTACGATTTGGAAATGATGCGAGAAATAGGTTATTGCAGCGGGGTTGAAAATTACAGCCGCTACTTTGACGGTCGTGCACCGGGAGAGCCTTCGTTCACTCTTTTGGACTATTTCCCCGCAGGTAAATTCCTCGTCTTTATCGACGAAAGTCATATGACGATACCGCAAATCCGCGCAATGTATCACGGCGACCGCTCCCGCAAAGAGAACTTGGTCGGCTACGGTTTCCGCCTGAAATCTGCGTTTGACAACCGTCCGTTGACGTTTGACGAGTTTGACGCCCGAGTTCCTCAGTTGATATGCGTTTCGGCAACGCCTGCGCCGTACGAAATGGAGCAGGCAGGCAACGTCGTAGAACAGATTATCCGCCCCACGGGGCTCGTAGACCCCGAAGTGGAAATCCGTCCCACAAAGACCCAAATAGACGATTTGCTCGGCGAAGCAAAGGGTGTAATCGCAAGCGGCGGGCGCGTACTCGTTACTACGATGACCAAGAAAATGGCGGAGAGCCTGACCGATTATTTAAAGGAACACGGACTTAAAGTCCGCTATATGCACAGCGACATAGACGCGTTGGAGCGCATTGACATAATCAACGGACTTCGCAGCGGTGAATTCGATATTCTTTGCGGCATAAACCTGTTGAGGGAGGGGTTGGATTTACCCGAAGTAAAGCTTGTTGCCATTCTCGACGCCGACAAAGAGGGCTTTTTGAGAAGTGAAACCTCAATCGTTCAAACCATAGGAAGAGCGGCGAGAAACGCCGAGGGTCGGGTAATAATGTACGCCGACACCGTTACGGGCAGTATGCGCCGCGCTATTGACGAAACAAACCGCCGCAGAAAAATCCAAACCGAATACAACAAAGCGCACGGAATAGTCCCCAAAACCATCATAAAAGAAGTTAAAAACTCAATTGGCATAACGGGCAAAAAATCGGTTGCGGACGATATTAAGCCGTCGGACATACCGCAGGAAATAGAAAAATTAAAAGCGTTAATGAAGGTCGCGTCGTCTCAGCTTGATTTCGAAAAAGCCATAGAAATACGCGACACCATATCGGAATTAAAGAAAAAGTTATTTAAAATCAAAAAGTCATGAAAGAAGAAATATTCGTTAAAGGCGCAAAAGAAAACAACCTTAAAAACATCGACGTTCGAATTCCCCGCAACACTTTAACCGTGTTTACGGGGCTTTCCGGTAGCGGTAAATCGACTTTGGCATTCGATACGATTTTTGCCGAGGGGCAAAGACGGTATATCGAAAGCCTTTCGTCGTACGCCCGTCAATTCCTCGGACAAATGGAAAAGCCCGACGTAGAGCTTATCGACGGGCTTTCACCTGCAATTTCAATCGACCAGAAAACCACTTCCCACAACCCCCGCTCCACGGTGGGCACGGTAACGGAAATTTACGACTATTTCCGTCTTTTGTTTGCGCGCGTCGGTATACCGCACTGCCCCAAATGCGGCAGAGAAATACGCCGTCAGTCGGTTGATGAAATCGCGGACAGGGTAATGCTTATGCCCGAAGGCAGCAAAATAATGGTTGAAGCTCCCGTTTTTCGCGGCAAAAAGGGCGAGTTCGTAAAAGAACTTGCCTCTTACAAAAAAAGCGGCTACGGGCGAGTTAAAATCGACGGAATTATTTACGACTTGCAGGAAGAAATTCACCTTGAAAAGAATATCCGCCACAATATTTCGGTAGTGGTGGACAGACTCGTTATAAAGGAAAATATTTTAAAACGCCTCACCGACAGCCTTGAAAATGCCTTGCATCTTGCCGACGGGCTTGTCGTCATAGATTGCGACGGCAAGGAAGAGCTTTATTCTTCCAAATACGCTTGTCCCGACTGCGGAATTTCGATTGAAGAAATAGAGCCCCGTCTTTTCTCGTTCAACACTCCGTGGGGCGCATGTCCCGAATGTTCGGGGCTCGGTTTCAGACAGCTCGTAGACCCGGACTTAATATGTCCCGATAAGTCCAAGACTTTAAGGGAGGGCGCAATAAAAATCAGCGGTTGGAATTTAGACAGTTCCACCATAACACAAATGTATCTTTCATCGCTTGCGAAAGTGTACGGCTTTTCACTTGACGTTCCCGTATCCGAGCTTCCCAAAGAAGTTTACGATATGTTAATGTACGGCAACGGCGGCGAAAGAATTGAAATGCAATACAACGCTTACCACTTCTCTGGCAGCTACGAAAAATCGTGGGAAGGTTTCGTTACCAACTTACAGCGCAGATACAACCAAACCTCTTCTGAGGGCGTGAAATGGGATATCGAGCGCTATATGCGCACTTCCGACTGTCCCGCCTGCCACGGTAAGAGGCTTAAAAAAGAAGCGCTTGCTGTAACCGTGGGCGGAAAGAACATAATGGAAGTGTGCGATATGGCGGTGGACGATTTAACTTCTTTTACCGACTTTTCGTTCTTTTCGAAAACCGAGCATATGATTGCCGACAGCATAATTAAGGAGATAGACAGCCGATTAAGTTTCCTTAGCAACGTGGGCTTGGGGTATTTAACTCTGTCCCGTAGCGCGGCAACGCTTTCAGGCGGTGAAAGTCAGCGTATCCGCCTTGCAACGCAGATAGGTAGCGCGCTTACGGGCGTTCTGTACATTCTCGACGAGCCGAGCATAGGCTTGCACCAGCGCGACAACGAAAAGCTTTTGAAATCCCTTTTGGGCTTGCGCGACCTCGGTAACACTCTCATTGTCGTCGAGCACGACGAGGATACTATGCGCGCAGCCGACTATATCGTAGATATAGGACCTTACGCGGGCGTTCACGGCGGAGAAGTAGTGGCAAGCGGCACTCTCAAAGAGATTATGAACGAACCCCGATCAATAACGGGCGACTTCCTTGCAGGCAGAAGAAAAATAGAAGTTCCCGCCGTCCGTCAGCCGGTAGGGGACAGGTGGCTGAAAGTCAAGGGCTGTAAGCAAAACAACCTCAAAAATATCACCGTTAATATTCCCGTCGGACTTATCACTGCGGTAACGGGAGTTTCAGGTAGCGGAAAATCAAGCCTTGTAAACGAAATTATTTATCCATACCTTGCAAACAAGTTGAACGGCGCGCGTCAGCTAACGGGCAATGCCGAAGGCTTCGAGGGACTTGAAAACTTTGATAAAATCATAGCAATAGACCAACAGCCGATAGGCAGAACGCCAAGGAGTAACCCCGCAACGTATACGGGCGTGTTTACTATGATACGCGACCTTTTCGCCGCTACGACGGATGCAAAGGAAAAGGGCTATAAAAGCGGCAGATTTTCGTTCAACGTTGCGGGCGGCAGATGCGAACACTGTCAGGGCGACGGCGTAATTCAGATAGAAATGCACTTTTTACCCGACATCTTCGTGCCCTGCGAGGTTTGCGGCGGCAAACGCTATAACAGGGAAACTCTCGACGTCAAGTACAAGGGCAAGAGCATAGCCGACGTTCTCGAAATGACGGTGGAAGAGGGTGCGGAATTTTTCAAGCCCGTAACTTCTATTTATAACAAACTTTCAACACTGTGCGACGTGGGGCTCGGATATATCAAGTTGGGTCAAAGCGCAACGACGCTTTCGGGCGGCGAGGCGCAGCGCGTAAAGCTTGCTACCGAGCTTTCTAAACGAAGCACGGGCAAAACGTTTTATATCCTCGACGAGCCCACTACGGGCTTGCACAGCTTCGACGTGGAAAAGCTAGTCAATATCATAACGAGGCTGAGAAGCGGCGGCAATACCGTACTAGTTATAGAGCACAATTTAGACGTAATAAAGTGTGCCGATTATATCGTCGATTTAGGCCCTGAGGGCGGCGACAAGGGGGGCAGCATAGTCGCTACGGGCACACCCGAGGAGGTTGCGCAGGTCAAAGGCAGTTACACGGGATATTTCCTTAAAAAGGTTCTCAATTCTTAAATATAAAAATCGCCTTGATTTGGTCGTTTTTTTTGCACCAAATACGGGCGATTTTTCATAGTTTGTATTATGCCTGAACCTATAAAAGTAAAAGAACCTTATCCCACGACGGACGGCATAAACTGCGATGCGTACAGTTTAAGAATTATTTCACCCGCATACGCGGGTTCAGACGGAGAACTTAACGCCGTCCTTCAATACATTTACCATTCTTTCTTTTTCAGCAAAAAGGGATACGGTGAAATTGCGGATACGCTGAAAGGCATAGCCATTGCCGAGATGCGCCACCTCGACCTGTTGGGCGAGACTGTACTTGCGCTCGGCGCTGCTCCCGTATACTCGCAGTATCCCGCGTGCTCGTTTAACTTTTATTCGACAAAGTACGTCGCTTATTCGTGCTCGCTTAAAAATATGCTTGAGGACGATATCCTCGGCGAACGCCGCGCTATAGCGGCTTATAACAAAATGCTGCGCTGTTTAAAAGACGAGCAGGTAAAGGCGGTAATTTCAAGAATTTTATCCGACGAAGTGCTCCATCTCGAAAAGCTTGAAAGCCTTCTTGCGGAATTTAAAGGTTGACACTTACCGCGCTATTTGGTAAAATCGTCGTATAATGACTTACGACGTTATCATAATCGGCGGCGGCGCGTCGGGGCTTGCCTGCGCCGCGCACCTTAAAAGTAAAGGTAAAAATTTAAAAATCTGTCTGATAGACGCGGGCGACCGTCTCGGCAAAAAACTTGCGGCAACAGGCAACGGGCAAGGCAATATTTCAAACCTCGATATGACCGCAGAGCATTACCACGGCGGTAACATTGCGCTTGTCGATAAGATAGCGTGCGAAGACCCTTTTGGGGGAGCAAAGCTTTTCAACTGTCTTTTTGCTGCGGACGAAAAGGGTAGAATTTACCCCGCGGGTAAACAGGCTTCTGCGCTCGTAGACGACCTTATCAATACCGTTACAGACTCATTAATTGAGGTTTTCACAAATAAAAGAGTTGAAAAAATAAGCAAACCAAACGGATTTTTCGAAGTTTCCGCACACAGCGGTGAATGTTATAAGGCTAAAAATTTGGTTATTTGCGTGGGCGGCAAGGCGCAAAAGCAGTTCAGAACGGACGGTTCAAGCTACGCGCTTGCAACGTCTTTTGGGCATACTTTAACGCCGCTTTATCCGTCGCTGGTGCAGTTAAAGACCGAAACGGTTCATATTAAGACCCTGAAAGGAATACGCGCCGATTGCAAGGTTTCGGCTTATTTAGGCAATAAACTTATTAAAACGGTGCGCGGGGACGTGATTTTTACGGATTACGGAGTTTCGGGCAACGCCGTGTTCGCGATTTCGTCTTACGTTGCGGACAGGCATGGCGTAACGCTTTCGCTTGAATTTTTACCCGATTTCACCTTTGAAGAGATTGTAAACAGCGTAAAATCGCATAAAAAGTCGGGCTTTGACAACAGCGAACTTCTTTCGGGTACTTTGCATAACCAGATAGGCAGAGCGGTTATAAAGCGTGCAGGGACGGACGACGCAGAAACCATTACCCGCACCCTAAAAAACTTTAACTTGTCCGTAACGGGTACGTTGGGTTTCGATTACGCGCAGGTTACAAAGGGCGGAATAAATATGAACGAGGTTACCGAAGAACTTGAAAGTAAGCTTGTTAAAAACCTGTTTTTTGCGGGTGAGATTCTTGACGTTGACGGCGATTGCGGCGGCTATAACCTTCAATGGGCTTTCACGAGCGGCAAGGCGGTTGCAAACGCCATATCAAAAAGATTTTGAATATGATTACAAGGCTTGACAATATAAAATTACATATTTCCGAAAGTGAGGACAAGCTTTTAAAAATTGCGCAAAAAAGGCTTAAAAAAGGGGTAAAATACTTCAAAATACTAAAAAAATCGCTTGATGCACGCAACAAGGACGATATATTTTGGGTGTATTCCATAGCCTTTTCGGACGAAGAACAGGAACAAAAACGCGAGGCAGAGAAGTTATCGAATCCTCCCCAAGTCGCCGTAATCGGTTCAGGTCCTGCGGGGCTTTTCTGCGCTTTAAGGCTTATTGAACACGGTGTCAGACCCGTCATTATAGAACGCGGCGAATGTGTTGAGGAACGGCGCAAAACTATCAATAATTTCTTTCAAAGCAAGGTTTTAAACGCAAATTCGAACGTGCAGTTCGGAGAGGGCGGCGCGGGCACGTTTTCGGACGGTAAGCTTAACACCCAGACGCACGACGGGCTGAACAAAGACGTACTCGAAATATTTAAAAAATTCGGCGCGCCCGAAGAAATAACCTATCTGAATAAGCCGCATATAGGTAGTGATAAGCTGTTTTTCGTGCTTAAAAACATCAGAAAATATATCGAGGAGCACGGCGGGCAGTATCTGTTTCACCAAATTTTCACAGGATTTGAGCAGAAAAACGGCAGGATTTGTACCGTTTTTCACAAAAATTCACATACAGGCGAAGAGTTTCAAATGCCCGTAGATTGCGCCGTCGCGGCACTCGGGCATTCGGCAAGGGATACCTTTAAAATGCTTGCCGAATGCGGTGTTGCTATGGAAGCGCGCGACTTTGCAATCGGTGTGCGTATCGAGCATCTGTCCGATAAAATAGGTTTTGCACAGTACGGAAAAAGTTTCCGTATGTTGCCGACAGCCGATTACAAACTCGTTTCCCATGCGCACGAAAGAACGGTTTTCACTTTTTGTATGTGTCCGGGCGGCGTGGTTATTCCCGCGGCGAGCGAAGAGGGCGGGGTGGTAACCAACGGTATGAGTTTATACGCCCGTAACGGCGTTAACTCTAATTCCGCATTAATGGTGCAGATGAAGAGTACCGACTTCGGCGGCGGACTGTTTGGCGGAATGGAATTTCAACGCGAAATAGAACGGCGCGCCTTTATTGCGGGCGGCGGCAATTTCAAAGCCCCCGTACAGCTTTATAAAGATTTTTCAAAGGGCAGAGTTTCATCGGAGTTCGGCGAAGTAAAACCCACTTATGCGGCGGGAACTTCTTTTACTTCCCTTGACGGCGTTCTGCCTAAGATAGCAACAGACGCTTTGAAAGCGGCTATTCCCGATATGGACAAACGGCTGAAAGGCTTCGCCGACCCCGACGCTCTGTTGACGGGAGTGGAGAGCCGTTTTTCATCGCCCGTCAGGATTTTGCGCGGTGCTGACTGCGAAAGTCTGAATTTGAAGGGCTTTTACCCGTGCGGAGAAGGGAGCGGCTATTCGGGCGGTATAACCAGCTCGGCGGCGGACGGACTGAAAATTGCAGAAATTATTTTCGAAAAATGGAAAAATCATTAAATTTTCATATTCTCAACACATTCGGGCGTTATAATCATAATCGTTAAAGACGCATACACTCAACTTTTTTTCATATTCTCTCTAAGAAGTACCGAGCCGATTTTTCGGCTCGGTATTTCTATAAAACCAATACGGTCAAGTTTTGTATAAATGTATAAATTTACATTTTAAAAAATTTGAAAAATTTGTAAATTAGCGCGTAAACTATAAGCATAATTTAGGTTAATTCATTATTATTAAATTAGAGTATAAGTTTTGATTATATATCGATTAATTATTTTATAATAAATCTATAAAAATTCGCCAAAATCAGTTGCGTTTTTATTTTATTATATTGTATAATTACGATGTATCATTTTGCGAAATTTTTGCGCAACCTAAAAAGTGATGAGATTTTTGCGTATGTTCGCTTCTATATAAAAAGGGGAAAAGTGGTGTTCACTTTTCTTTTGCGCGCATTTTTGAGGTTAATTATGAAGTTGAAGAAATTTTTGTTGATATTGCTTGCGACGGTGTCCTGCGTATGTCTCGGTGTTGCTTTCGGCTGTAAAGACGACGAACCCAAGGAAGACAAGTTTACCGTAAACTTTGCGCTGTCCGAACACGTCGCTTATTCTATTGACGGGGAAGAATTCGAAGAGCGTCAGTTGCAAATCAATAAAGACGAGAACGTCTATTTCTCGGTTGTCGTGGAAGACGGCTTCCTCGAAGATACCGTGGTAGTTAAATCCAACGGTGAAACTTTGGCTGCAAACGGCGGCGTCTATACCGTCCACGTAACTTCCGACGTAACTATAAGCGCGACCGTTACGGAGGACATTCTCGAAGGTGCGGGAACGAGTAGTTCGCCTTACCTTGTTTCGAGCGTTAAAGACTTGCTTTTCGTTGCCGATATGGTCAATTCCGCAAGCGGCAATTACCGCACGGCTTACTATGAGCTTGAAAACGATATAGATTGCGGCGGTGCTCAGCTTGACGTTATAGGTCATTTCCAGAACGATTTGGCGTTCTTCGCAGGTGTATTCGACGGTAATAACCATACCGTTTCTAATTACAAAATCGAAACCCGCGGTATGACTTACGTCGGTCTTTTCGGTTGCGTACAGATAAGCACTGCAACGAATACCGCAATGATAACGAATCTCAACCTCAAAGATTTTACAATCAACGCCAACGCGGCGGACGATACTAATCTTTGCGTAGGCGGCATCGTAGCCTTTTCCGCAGGTGCGAATATTATTAACTGCAACGTTGAGGGTGATATAAACGTATACAGCCAAGGTTATTTCTCGTATGCGGGCGGCGCGGTAGGCGTTCAGCAGTCCTTGACCGTCAACGCTTCGGATAATATGCTCATGCATTATCATTGCTCAGTTGAAAACGTTCACGCAAGCGTGAGAATTACGTGCAGCGGTTACGTTTTGTCGGCGGGCGGAATAGTAGGTAGCTCGATTTCCTCGCACGAGAGAGCAACCGCAATGATTTTAAACAGCTATTCGCAGAGTTCTATCTTCGGGGCAATGCGTTCGGGCGGAGTAGTGGGAACGCTTGACGATTATTCTTCAATCGCAAACTGTTATTCTACGGGCTATATATCGGCTAACGTTAAATTCCCCGCAGAGGTTGACGAACACGATTACTTTGCTTATGCGGGCGGCATAGCCGCTTACGTTGGCTTGGAAACCGTTATTTCAGACAGCTTCACTACCTGTATAACCGAAGCCTATGCCGATAACGCAGTTTCGGACGAGGGAGATTTCTACGCTTACGCATCTCCCGCAACGAATTTCTCAAACTCCGTAGCCGTAGTTAACTGCTATGCAGGCGACGACGTTAAAGCTACCGACGCGGACTTCATTAGAAATACGATGCATTGGAGCGGTGCGGATTGGGTAATCGTTGACGGCAAATATCCTACGACGAATTATGAGAGCGGTGAAAACGCTTTCGACATTAAGTTGGTTTACGTCGGCAACACGGTTGACGGCAATGCTTCAACGGAATATCCTTACACCGTTAACGACGAGAACGGATATTTCCCGTTCAGCTCCTATTTTGACGAAAACATAAAAGAATTTTACGTTTCGGATACTGCCGGTTATGCGTCTTACGGCTTCTTCTTCGACGAAGATTGCACTTTGAAAGTGCCTTACGGTTTCGTTCCCACGAGAAGTATTTCTCTTTACGTAGGCTTTGCGAACTATTCCGCGGTTAAGGGCACGTACGAATTTACGGCTAAAAACGACAGAACGGTAAAGATTACTTTAAACGAGGACGCGACTTATCAATACGAGGACGTAAGAACTTCGAGCGGACAGTACGTTTATGACGGCACTAAAATCATTTTGCGCGATGCACTGTTTGCAAGACTTTCTGATGACGTAGTAGTGGGCGACGTGGCGCAGCCTTGGCTCAATTACGAGGCTTATAACTTCGTCGGTAAAGTAGAGGGAAGCAGACTTTCCGTTTACGACGGCACGTATTTTACCGACGATAATCCCTTGGTGTTCGAAGTTTCGGGCGCAACTACCTCAAAAAACGTTTTCGTAGGAACGTGGGAATATTCTTCCTCGGTCAGCGAAAAATATACTTTTAACAGCAACAATACTTGGACTTACAGTTGGCAGGGCGTTACGAAGAGTGGAAGTTACACCGTTAACAACGACGGCGTTGCAAGCCTTACGGGTGATTTGACGACGACCGCAACCGTCAACGAAAGCGGACTTCTTTTAATCGGTAACAGATACTACAGCCTTGAAAACAGCCTGTGCGGCAACTGGTATTCAAGTGATAGCAATGATTATTTTATCCTCGACGGATACGGTAACGGGCTTGCAGGCAGCGCTTCTGCAATAATCGACGGAACGGTTTACGATAACCTTTCATACGTAAAAGACGGCTTCTTCGATAACGTAACGCAAAACCCCAACACTTACACGATTTTAAGCGGTTACGCGTTATTCGGTTATTTCACTTACGACGCCGAAACAAGAACTGTTACGGCTATGCTGTACGAAGAGAGCAACGCAGGGTTCACGGACTTTACTTTCATTCTTCTTGACAATTATCTCGGCGAATGGGTAGGTGAAGAAGAAGTGGGCGGCGAGTACTTCACTTTACTTGATTTCAACGGACTCGGACTGTACAAGACGGAGGGAGACTTATCTCTCGGCTACGTTGTAATTAACGGCGAAAGAGTTGCTTATGAAAGCAACGGCGAAGGCGGTTCGTTCACTTACGGCGGAACGGAGTATCAGCTCATTATAAACCTTGACGGTTCAGTAACCGTTCAGTACGGCGGCGACAGTGCTAACCTTTACCGCAAGGACGAAATGGCAAGCACTCCGCTCGTTGACGGAAACGGAAATATTTACGAGTTCAACGGCGGCGGTAATCTGTCCAAAGGCGGTATCCTTACCGTAACTCCTACGCGCGGCGAAAAGACGGAATACGCTTATAGAATTCTTAGCGGGTCTATTGATAATTTGGATATAGTTATAGGCTTGTACGAAGGTTCGGTCAGCGGTACGCAGGTTGGTTCGATAAGTATTAAACAGCCTAAATTCGTTCTCAACCTCAACGGACAAAACGAAGTAAGCCTTGACTTGTATTTTACTTTTGCTAGTAAGACTTGGGCAATAAACGGACTTGTAAACAGCTTCTATATGGGCAACTTCGATTTGACCTACGAAGCGACGGGTACTTTCAACGGTACGCCGAACGTTCCTTTCGTGTATTTCCCTGAATACAACTATATTTACGTCAGCTACTATTACTATCCGGAAGAGTCAATGTCGGCTACTTACGTTCAGATTTACCTGCTTTTGTTAAACGACGGAAGCATTGCCGTTTCAACCTATCCTCATATGGTATCGGGCGACTATCTGTACGCTTCTGTCAGAGACGAGTTTTTCGGCAACTGGGTAAATACCGAAACGCGGCACGTCTTAGCGTTCGACGGTACTGCCGATAGTATGTATAGGTACGGCGTAGCTTACGACCTCAATGCGAATATTACCTATTATTACACCCGTGCTTTCGGCACTGTTTATATGTGGGTATACAACGATTTGAGCATAGCTTACACGGTTAACCTCGTGTTTGACGACGAATTGACGGGTGGAAACGTCTACCTTAAAGACGGCGGAACGAGATTTGACAGATTGCAGCTTACCGAAGTAGATATTCTTAACTCGCCGATATTTACGGCTACGGATAAGGATGGCACTTCTTATAAAATTTACTTTGACGGAACTATCGAAGTCGGCGATAAGTCGGGAACTTTCACAACGACAGCCGTTGACGGAAACGAAACTACCTTAGAGATTACGGTTGACGGTAAGAGAATTACAGCAATTGTAAACCATACCGACAAAACCGTTACTGTAGAGAATTAACGAAATTACCGAATAATCGGGTATCAGAGGAACGAGAATGAGTTTATTAAGAAAAAAAGTCAAAAAATCGGCTATTGCCGTATTATCCGTTTCGCTTTGCACGGCGCTTTCGGCGGGCTTGCTGCTTGCCGATTTCAAAGGCGGAAACTCCGTAGACGCTTCGTCTTACGGAAGTCTTTCGTTCACGGACGTTACTAGTGAGCTTGATACTTCGGATTTGGTAAAAAAGAATTTCAACTCGTCGGTTCTGTCCGCGCCCGCGGCAACGTACGAAACGAGAACGGTAATAGTTTCTTTGGAGGGGAAAAGTCTTTTACAGGCAAAAAGCTCAGGCGAAACTGTTGCTGAATACGCGGAATCCTCCGTTGGTTTCAGACAGTTGCGCACTCTTGACCAGACGCAGAAGGACTTCCTTAACAGGCTTAATTCCAAAAAAATATCCTATACGCTTAAAGGCTCGTACTCGGCAATAGCTAACGCCGTAGCGATAGAGGTTGACACCTCTTACGTTTCCAAAATAAAGGAAATGAGCGGCGTAGTGGGTGTGGAAATAGGCAGAACTTATCTTGCACCTCAAACTGTCGAGGCGAACACGAAAGACGGAGTGGTGGTAAACGACTCGTTCGTGTACGAAACGGGTATTTACGATTCTCACGATTACAGCGGGTATGATTGGGGTACGGGTGCAGGCACGGTCGTTGCGGTTATCGATACCGGTCTCGACTATACGCACTCCGCGTTCCAACAGATGCCCCCCGAAAAGGATACGTCTTTAAAGAAGGACGCCGTTGCGGAAAAGCTGCAAAATACCACGGCGTTCAAAAGGGTAACCGCGCTTGGCGGATCGTTGACAACGGACGACGTATATATTAACCAAAAAGTTCCTTTTGCGTTCGACTATGCAGACACAGATGCAGACGTTTATCCCTCGTATTCCAACCACGGCACGCACGTTGCGGGCATAATCGGCGGACACGACGTTAACGGTTACGATATTAAAGTAGGCGACACGCGCGAACACAGGACTGATGAATTCCTTGGAGTTGCGCCCGACGCTCAGCTTGTAATTTGCAAGACTTTCACCGATAACCTTGACGACCCTTCGCTCGGCGGTGCGGAAAGCGAGGCGATTATGGGCGCGCTTGAGGACTGCGTAGTTCTCGGAGTTGACGTAATCAATATGTCCCTCGGTTCGACGGCAGGCTTCTCTTCGACGGACGACGGAGACGAAGAGGGTACGATTTTTAACAAAATTTTCTCGGATATTCAGGATTCGGGCATAAGCCTTATTTGCGCGGCAAGTAACGACTATTCGGCGGGTTTCGGCTCTGTATACGGCACTAACCTTGCGTCCAATCCCGACTCGGCAACCGTCGGCTCGCCTTCGACTTATTACGCAGCTTTATCGGTTGCAAGCGTAAACGGACGGTTGTCCGAATATATGCTTGATTCGAACAATCAACCTATATATTTCGATAATTCGAGCGATGGCAACTTCGTATCTTACGACTTCGTAGATTTAATGCTCGGTAACGATCCGACGACGGGAGAGCCCGTACAGCAGAAGGAGTTCGAGTACGTAGTTGTCGGCGCAGGTCAGACAGTTGACTATATGGGGCTCAGAAGTCTTGTAAGCGGCAGAATTGCGCTCATTCAGCGCGGTGGCAACACTTTCCAGGAGAAGGTAGAGCTTGCAAGCCTTAACGGCGCGATAGGCGTTATCGTTTACAACAACGTTTCGGGAACGATTTCGATGTCTCTCGGCGACGTTTCGGAAGAAGATTTTATACCCGCAGTATCCATAACCATGGACGCAGGAAAACAGCTTAAAGCAAACGCGGGCAACGGAACTAACGGCTCGATAGGCAAAATTACCATCAGCAGAAGCCTAGCGTCAGGACCTTTTATGAGTGCGTTCTCGTCGTGGGGTCCTACGCCCGATTTGAAGATTAAACCCGAAATTACCGCTCACGGCGGAGAAATTACTTCAACCGTGCCCGGCGGCTACGCTGAGCAGAGCGGCACTTCGATGGCTTCGCCCAATATGGCGGGACTTACGGCTCTCGTAAGAAATTACGTAAAGTCGCTTGACCTTGCAAACGGAATGTCGGCAAGTCAGATTACTCAGCTTACCAACCAGCTTATTATGAGTACCGCAACCTCCGCGTTTAACGAGGAAGGGCTTGCGTATTCGCCCCGTAAGCAGGGCGCGGGACTTGCAAATCTCGGCAATATCGTAAGTACGGGCGCTTATATCTTCACCGACGAAGAGAGCGACGGCAAATATTATTACGAAGAAAAAGACGGCAGACCCAAGATGGAAATCGGCGACGACAGTATGCGCGACGAGAAGGGTGTGTACACTTTCAGCTTCAAGGTGAGAAACTTCGGCAGCGACGTTCTCAATTTCACTCCCGAAGTTCTGTTTATGACAGAAACGATTGCCAGCGACGGTATATCGGTTGCAGAAAAAGCGCATATGCTTGACGACAACGCGCCCGTGTTCACCGTAGACGGCAACAACGTAAGCAAAATTTCCCTCGGCGTCGGCGAAACCAAGACCGTTACGGTAAAATTGACGCTTTCAGCCGATGAAATGAAATATATAGAAACCAACTTTGTCAACGGCATGTATGTTGAAGGCTTCGTAAAGCTGATAGCGGACGGTGATAAACAATGCGACCTTACGTTGCCTTTCCTCGGTTTCTACGGTGATTGGGAACAAGCGCCTATGCTTGATATGGACGCTTACGAGCTTGCAAAGCTTACTCAGAATACTTCTTTGGACGAAGAGGAAAAGCCCTCTGCGACGGTATGGGCAACTCAACCCTATGCGTCTTATTACGGTGAAAATTATATAATTCCTCTTGGTTCTTTCGTTTACACGCCAGACCCCGACCCGACAAAACCGGTTATGTACACCAATATGGAGTACAACGCCATTTCGCGATACGACGTTGCCGGACCTTACGATAACGAAGACGGTATTGGCAACTACCGTACCACCTATAATATCAGGTGCGTTTACGCCGGACTTTTAAGAAACGCGCGATACGTGAGATATTACGTTTACGACGAAACTACGGGCGAGAGGGTAGCAGAAGGACAGGTAAACAGAATTAGTAAAGCGTATGCTAACAGCGGTTCAGCCCGTCCCGCATACGTTGAGCTCAAAATAGCTCCTGACGATATAGGACTTTTAAACAACGGAAAATACAGGTTCGACGTAGAGTTCCTGTTCAATGAAAATTCCGTTCCTATGGAAGAAAATACTTTCTCGTTTGATTTCTACGTAGACTACGAATCTCCCGTGTTACAGGATGCGCGGTTAAGATACAGCAGCTATAAAGAAGGTAACAGGGAAAAGCAGAGAATTTACCTTGATTTGGACGTTTACGATAACCATTACGCTCAATCAATAATGCTTTGCTATATGGATTACGTGAACGGTGAACAGGTTCTTAACCTTGCAACCGATTATATAACACCCGTAACTAACCCCAACAAAAACGGTGTTACTACGGTTACTGTCGAAGTTACAGACTTCTGGGACGAGTATAAAGATAATTTATACGTTCAGATTGACGACTACGCTTTAAACCATGCAAGTTATTACCTCGGTTCTTTCGGCGGTTCGTCTATGGTTGACGCCACGACCGCCGTCAACAGAAGTGTTCTTCCCGACGAGTTCACAATTCCCGATAGCGAAAGAAATATAACTATCAATATCAACGAGGCGCATAAATTCACTCTCGAATACGAGGGAAGCGCAGACATTTCCAACTTTATTATGTCAGTCGGCGGCTCTACTTCAACCCAAAACCCTTATATGGCGGTTAAAAACGGTGAAGTAGTCGGATTGAAATCGACAAACGGCGTTGCGCAACCCGTAACGATAAGCAACGGTAAAGGTTTCAGCGACAGAGTTTGGGTAACCGTAACCGATACGGTTGACAAAGTTTCAAGTCCCGAATTCGGCTTTAACGTAATAAGGTCGAGCACCGACTCGCTTGTAAAAGCAAAACACTCCGGTTCGATAACGGTAAATGCGGGTGAGGATATTCAACTTCAGGTCGTGCCTGATCCTTGGTATTATCCAATGGATGACGTCGACATAACTTGGTCGTACAGAGGCAGCTCGATTACCGTAAGCGATGACGGACTCGTGCACACCGTTGCAAAAGGTTCTTCGACAGTATCAGCGACCGTCGTAGCGGGAGGAATAAGATACACCGTAACCTTCACTTTCAACGTGGCTGACCCGTTCACCGTAAGCAGCATGGCGTTGACGCGTTATCACGGCGACGGAGACGAAAACGGCGTAGTAATTATTCCCGAAGGCAAAAATATTATGTCTATCGGCGAAGATGCGTTCAAGGATAACACGAAGATTACCAAAGTTATCATTCCTCAATCGGTAACTTCTATAGGTAAGAATGCGTTCAAAGGCTGTACTAATCTTAAAGAAGTTTACTTTATCAGCGAAGAAGAAGTCGATTACACCGCAAAAGATTTCGTTTCGAAATCGGGAATGACGCTTATCGACAGAAACGCGTTCGAGGGCTGTACCTCGCTTGAAAAATTAGACCTCAGCAACGTAAAGGTTATTTCCGTTGCAAGGGAAGCGTTTAAAGATTGCGAAAATCTTACAACCATCGTTAAATCGACGGCAATCGGTACGATGTACGACAGAGCGTTTATGGGCTGTAAGTCCTTGACCAAAATAGATATTTCGGGGCTTCACTCGGCGGGCGCAAACGTATTCAGCGGTTGCGAAAATCTCAGCAACGTCATCACCGGCAGATACACGGCGATAGGCGCGGGAATGTTCTCGAATCTTGAATACGAATACGCAAAATACAATTACACTTCAAGAGAATGGGAGATTTTGAAAACCGACTATTCGGCTTGTAACTCTCTGAATACTATTACAATCAAATCGAATACCGTTGGCGTAAACGCGTTTGCAAACTGCACGGGCTTAACGAGTGTTGAATTCGACGCAACAGATGCGGGCGACCTTGAAGTTATAATCGGCGCAGGTGCGTTCGAAAATTGTGCAAACCTTACTTCCGTAGATTTCGGAAGCTGCACTGTAAAGATTATAGGTGAAAGAGCGTTTGCTGACTGCGCAAAGCTTACCGACGCAAACTTCAAGCTTCCAAACGGGCTTGAAACGATAGGCGCTAACGCTTTCGGCGGTACGAACTTGACATTTAACGGTCAAAGCGGTTATACTGTAAGGAGTAATGCGTTAATAAGCGGTACTACTTTGCTTTATTACTTTGGTACGGGCAGCGCTGATTTGACGGGAATTACAAAAATTGCGCCGTACGCTTTTGCGGGCAGCAACGTAACGAGCGTAACCATTCCCTCAACCGTAACCGAAATAGGAGAAGGGGCGTTTGCTAACAGCAAGTTAAAATCCGTAACGATTAACGCAAATTTGACGGCTATCCCCGCATATGCGTTCTACAACACAGAATTAACTACTGTAACCTTGCCTAACACGGTAACGTCCGTCGGCGATTACGCTCTTGCGGGTAACAAGCTGCTTGATACTTTTAACTTTGCTCCTACAAACAAAGCAACTTTCGGAAACGGCGTTTTCGGCGGTTGCGTAGAGCTTGTATCGATAACCCTTCACGACAATATTATTAAACTCGGCGACAGAACGTTCGTCGGTTGTACGGCGTTGAATACGGTAACCTTGCCGTCGCTTGTCAGTACAGACGACTTCACCGCGCTCGGCGATTACACCTTCTTCAATACGCCCAACCTTGAAAGGGTTGTATTCGGTGTGAATTCCAACACAACGGGTAACTACACGTTCGCGGCTGATTACGCAAGGGACAGAGCAAGTCTTACCTCCGTAACGCTCGGTAGCGCCGTAACTAAGATAGGCGATTATGCGTTCTATAACTGCGGTTCGCTTACCGGAATTAATCTTTACAACGCTACGGAAATTGGCGAGTTTGCATTTGCTGGCTGTACTGCGCTCGAAAGCGTAACGGGATTAAACAATATCGTAACAGTCAACGATTATGCGTTTGCAAACTGTTCCGCGCTTACTTCACTTGAACTCAATTCGGCTGAAACGATAGGAGAAGGAGCGTTCTCGGTGAACGGCAACAACGCTTACACCTCGATTTCTATTCCCAAAGCGGTTTCGGTGGGTGCGTTTGCGTTTGCAGGCGGAAGAGAAGCTACGGTTGAAATCCCCGCAAGCCTCAAAGAAATCGGCTACGGCGCATTTGCTTATTCGTCTAATCTTACTGAATTTAACGTGGCAAGCGGTAACGATACGTTCTTCGTAATAGACGGCGTGCTTTTTGAAAACGTTAAAAACCTTGTCGGCGGTGAAACTGTAAATACGGGTAAATACTCGCTCGTTGCGTTCCCTTCGGCTAAAACCGTTGAAAAAACGGACGGGGTTGCGGTTTATACCTTACCCGACGAAACGGTAAAGGTAGGCGGTTCTGCGTTCAGCGGACTGACGGGCGGAGTTCAGAAAGTCGTATTGCCTTACGGGCTTAAAAAGTTGGGCGCTTCGGCGTTCTACGCAAGCGGAATAACAGAATACGAGTTCAAGGGTGCAACCGCGCCGATACTCGAAACGGATTATTCGGCGGCTATCGACGTAATTATGGACGGCGACACCACTTACAGAGGATATTATTACGCTAACTTCGAAGGCGACTTTATCTTCTATGCAAATATGGCAAGCGGAGCAACTCCCGTAAAACTTACTATTTACCGTCCTGAAAACGGCACGGGTTACGACAATTACGTCTTCTCTAATTACTTTGGGGAGAGTGTTCTTACCGAAGCAACCAAGAGTGAGGCTACCAACTCGTTTATTGAGCTTGTAACGGGCTTTGCATCGGCAAGTGAAATTTCAGGTTGGAAAGAACCCGAAATGTCAAAGGCGGACGTAATAGAGTTCGCGGATAACGTAAAGAAAGCGCACGAATACTACAATACTTTCTCAGGCGACGAGTATCAGCTTTCGTTTGTTGACCCTTCGCTTATAACAAAGTTCAACGAAATCGAAACGGCGTTGCGTGCTGTTAAAGCGGCGTACAATATACCCGTTACGATTTCAAGACTTACCTACACCGGCAGCTTCAAGTCGGAGTACAAAGTGGGTGAAAGGTTTGATATTACGGGACTTCAAGTTGTAATTATCTACGACGATTATTCGACCGAAAACGCGGATATGAGCAAGGTAACGTACGACTTGCACGATCCTTTGACCGAGTTAAATAACGTAGTTGAACTGACTTATGAGGGCAGAACGCTGTTCGTCCGTATCAACGTAACCTCAGGCGGAAACGACGCGGAGGCAGGCGGTTGCGGCGGCGGTTGCGGAAGCACTTCTTCAATAAGCGGCACTATGATTTTCACTTTCACGGCAATTGGTTTAATGTTCGTTTTCTCAACTATAAGCCGCAGAAAAAACAGAGGTAACAGATGACGAAAAAGTTAAAAATCGTGTTAATTTGCGTTTTGTTTTCAGTTGCTACGGTGTGTGTTTGCGTCTTTGCAGGCTGCAAAGTAAAGTACACCGTAGACGAACTGAGAGACAAATACAATTTAACGGCGCAGATAACTTACTTTTTGAACGGTACGGGCGGTAACTTCAACAGCGGCTCTACTTCGGGTTCAGGCTCGGGTACTGGCGACGCCGAAGATACCGACGGCGCGGAAGAGGGCTCGGAAGAAGGCTCTGAGAGTTCTTCCAACGCAACCGCTTATATCAAGAACCTGTACTATACGATGGGTGATATGCCTATGAACCTCGGTGCGAGCAGTCTTGTAAGCGGCAGTTCGGCGTTGATAATAAAAACGGGCTTTAACTTTACGGGTTGGTACAGGGTTGCAACCGATAGCGACGGAAACCCGCTTTACGCGGACAATACCGTCTATAAAGACGGAGACAGCTACGACGTTACCAAAAGAATGAAAATGACGGACGAAGCATTCGACTTCTCCAAACCCATTGACGAAGAGCATATCTATCTTTGCGGCGACTTCTACGAGGATATAAAGCTTCAAGTTAACTTGCTCTGCGAGGATTACGAGGGCAACGGCACTTTTAACAGCGTCGAATATAAAGGCGTTACCGTCCAAGACGGGAACGAGATAGCGGACGCAAGCGTCAATATTCCCAAAGTAGAAGGCTTGAAGGATTTTTCAAGCGTAATAAGCAACAATCTGGGTAGCGGATATACTTTCGTCGGTTTCTATCAGTACGACGAAGCAACGCAAAAATACTCTGACTTTACGGGTTGGCCTATACAGTATCCCGATCCCGACGAGAACGGCGAATATCATAACGTAGTGCTTTACGCAAAAGTGCTTCAAGGTGATTGGCATATTATATCCGACGCAATAACCGCAAGTTATCTATTCGCATCTTACAACACCGATAAAAACTATATCAAACAAGATATAGACGGTAACGGAAGAGCGGTTTATAACCTGAGTTCGTTCTCGGGAGTTATATACGGCGGAGAAGAGGGACATACCATAAAGAATTTCGTGGTTAACGGTTCTTCGCCTCTCGGACAAAACGGCAGGGCGTCTATTTTCGGAACGATAAGAAGCACGGCGGCGTTCAAAAACGTAACTTTTGAAAACTTCACCGCAAACTTCGAAATCGGCAGCAGAGGTACGACTATTATCGACGCGGACGTCAAATTTATTGCAAACGCGATAGATGACGGCGCATCGTTTACAAACGTAAGTATAAGCGGCAGCCTCAATTTGAAAGAATCTCAATACTGCTTCGTTGATATCAGCGAAAGCAATTGGTTGTTCGGCGGAAAAGACGACGCGACTTATTCGGATATAACCGTAACGCAGGCTACGTGTACGATTACAGACAGCAACGGCGAAACGGTGAGCGTATATACGGTAAACAAAAACAATAACAATTCGGAGGATATATAATGAAAAAAGCCATAAGAAACGTAGTAATAGGCGCAACTTGCGCAACTATGCTTTTTGCTTTGACGGGCTGTAACGACGAGGCCGAGCATTTCGATACCGAAAATCGCCCCGTAGCAATAGCTATAGGCATGCCTGACGGAAACTTTAACCCGTTCTTTTACTCGTCTGCCAATGACGGTGAAATAATAGGTATGACGCAGATTTCAATGCTGACTGCCGACGCTAACGGAATTATCGTTTGCGGCGACGACGAGGCAACCTTTGCGCGCGACTATTCCGTAACAATGTACAACGCTGCGGGACAGGAAGTAACGGGCGGCGACGTTGACCATACAACTTACGAGTTCGTAATAAAGAACGGAGTTAAGGACAGTACGGGTGAAGAGATGTCTATTTTGGACGCACTTTTCAACCTTTACGTTTACCTTGACCCCTTGTATTCGGGTTCAACAACCATTTATTCAACCAAAATCAAAGGACTTGCAAGTTACAGGTCTCAACAGGAAGGCGTTGACGACGACTTCGATTACGAGGCTGACGCAAGAGCCGCAGCTCAGGAAAGATTTAATAAGATACTCGATTACGATGACAGAAACGGAACTACTTCTTACGACGAAGTAAAAGACGATATTCAGACGGTAAGCGAATGTTTCTTAGAGGAATTGAATTCCGACTGGACGTCGATGGTTGGTACTTTAAGTAACAATACCGAGTACAGATTTACCGAAGACTGGGAGCTGTTCATGTTCAACGAGGGTATGGTCGGCTATCAATACCGCTACAACTCGAACAATAACAGAGAAAGATATACCGACGAAAACGGCAAATATTATACAACGCTCGACGACGAGCAACCCGGTTCAATCGGCTATATCAGTTCTAAGCCGATAATCGAATATATGACAGCAGCTTTGAACGGACTTACAGGCGCAGAAAGAGCTGCAAAGATGCAGGAAGCTGCCGTTGGACTCGTGTTTGATAATTACTTCATTCCGAAAGCCGGATACGACGGTTATTACGACGGATACGGTAAAGGTTCGCTGACTGAAATATTACAGCAGTGGTCGGCCGGCAACGACGCAATGCGTAAGTTCATTAACAATGAATTGAGCAACAGCTCGGGCGATTTGACCAACGGACTTAGAGTAAAGAGTATTTCCGGTATAACTACGAAAACGGTTACTTCGTTCAACGGTGAAATGGGCGTTGACCTTGGCGGCGTTCAGCACGACGTGCTTTCAATAACGATAAACGGCGTAGACCCTGCGGCGATTTATAACTTTGCATTCGTCGTTGCGCCTATGCACTATTATTCGAGCTCCGAACTCGTTGATTATGCGAAAGCCAACTGGAAGAACAGCGAGGCTTCAAACAGGTTCGGCGTGCAATTCCAAAACGAAGAATTTATGAATAACGTTGTCGGTAACGACGCGAAGCGCGGTGCTCCCGTGGGCGCAGGCGCGTATAAAATGAAAGAGAACGACAGGTTCTACGACGGAAGTATCGTACGCTATGAGCGCAACGAAAACTTTACGACTCTCGGCAGCGATATCAATAACGCAAAGATAAAATATCTTAACTACGTTTATACCACGGACGACCAAATGATAAACTCGCTGACGCAGCAAGTTATCGATTACGGCGCGCCTCAGTGTACGACTACGAATATCAATCAGCTTACGGGTATCGATTACCTCAATATGCGCGACTATGACGCGAACGGTTTCGGTTACGTCGGTATTAACCCTAAATTTATTCCCGACAGAGAAGTTCGTATGGCAATTATGATTGCAATGAACCCTCAGAACGATATCGTCCTCAAATATTACGACGGAACTTACGCTAAAAATATTTACAGGCCGACTTCTACGACTAACTTCTTAAACGACCTTGACAGAACGGGTGCGTTATCGTCCGCTTACGTTTCAAGCATGGGTAAGACTGCCGGAACTACTATCACGTGGACTGACAACGCGAACAGAATTACGAGCTTGGTTGAGTCTGCGGGTTGGAATTTGGAAGGCGGCAAGTATACCAAAGACGGAAAAACCTTGACTTTCACCTTCACGATTGCAGGCGATACTACCGATCACCCCGCTTGGACGATGTTTACGAACGCGGCTAACAGGCTTAACGAGTTAGGCTTCGATATTACCGTTAAAACCGACAAACAGGCGCTCATTTCACTTGCAACGGGTAACCTTGCCGTTTGGGCAGCAGCTTGGTCTACGGGTATCGACCCCGACTTGTATCAGATTTATCATAAGGACAGTAAGGCTTCGAGTACGCTGAACTGGGGTTATGAAACCATTTTGAACAACTCTTCAATTTACGACGAAGAGAACGTGCTTATTCAGCGCATAAGCGACGAAATCGACCTTGCAAGGTCCACAGAGCTTAAAGAAGAAAGAACTGTACACTACGTTAACGCGCTTAACGATATTATGGAATTGGCTGTAGAGCTTCCCACTTATCAAAGAAAAGATTTGGGCGTTTACAACAATAAAGTAATAAAAGTCGATTCGCTTAACCAAAACCCCAGCGCAAATGCGGGACTTCTCTACAAAATTTGGGAACTTGATTACAATTAATCGTTATTTCGGAGCAAATTATACAAAATGTTTAAATACGTAGTAAAAAGGTTGCTGCTTGCCCTGTTTATACTCTTGGCGGTATCTATAATTCTTTATATCCTCATAAGGCTTATGCCTATGAATATTATTGAACAAAGATATTATTCGAGTCTTCAACAGGGGCAGGCTGCCGACCCTGAAAAATTGCAAGCTATACTCGATTCGTACAATTTGGGCGACAACTCGTTCGGCGGAATCGTAGGCGGTTGGTGGAAGTGGCTTTGCGCTTTCTTTTCGGGTGATTTCGGTACTTGTCTTACGAACGGTCGTAAGGTAGGGGACGTTATCTTCGAAAATATGGGCGTATCGTTTGCGATTGCCTTAATTTCCCTTGCATTGGAACTTGTTATTGCTATTCCTCTCGGAATAAAGTGCGCTTGCAACCAGTACGGAAAGCTTGACTATACCGTTACGGTTTTGACTATGATAGGAATATCTTTCCCGTCGTTCTTCTTCGCAAGTATTCTCATAAAGATATTTGCGGTTGATTTGGGTTGGTTTCCTATCGGTTCGTTGAACACCCCGACGGCAAATCTTCAGGGGTTCAGTAAGTTTTTGGATACTTCCTGGCACTTGGTTCTGCCTATTTTGGTTCTTACGATACTTTCAATCGGTTCGATGATGAGGTACACGAGAACAAACACTTTGGAAGTTCTGAACGCCGATTATATCCGTACTGCACGGGCAAAGGGACTTTCCGAAAGAAAAGTCGTATATAAGCACGTTTTCAGAAACACGCTTATACCGCTCGTTACTACGCTTGCGGGAATTTTGCCCTCGCTTTTCGGCGGTTCTATGATTGTCGAGCAAGTGTTTGCAATTCAAGGTATAGGTAGCGTTGCCTATACTATGACTATGAACGGCGACGTTCCGTTTATTATGGGATACGATATGTTCATAGCCGTACTTACCATTATTGGAATTTTGCTAACCGATATTATGTACGCAGTAGTAGACCCTCGCGTAAAACTTGGAAAGTAGGGGGGAGAAATGGAAGAAAATAAAACGCCCGTAGAAAATACGGAAGAGTTAAAAGCCGAAACAAGCGACGAAACCAAATTCAACGAGCTGCACGGAGAAGTGTTGGGTGAAAGAGTAAAAGTTCTTTCCCCCGCAAGAACGGTTGCAAAGAGATTTTTCCGCTCCAAGCTCTCGGTTGTCGGTTTGGTAGTAATAGTTGCATTGTTTTTATTATCTTTTTTCGGTCCGCTGTTTTCTCCTTGGGGAGAGCAACAAGCCGACGAAACACCGACTACAATTGTCAATTACAGTCAGACAAAATTTGTAGACGAGAACGGCAATCAGTCAAGCTGTTGGGATATTTCGGTTACCGAAAGCCCCCTGAACAAAGAGGCGGAGCTTTCCGCCGAGCACTGGCTTGGCACTGACGAAAACGGCTGGGATATATTCACGAGGCTTATGTACGGCGGAAGAATTTCGCTTACAATCGGTTTCGTAGTAATAATCTTAGAGACCCTTTTGGGCGTCGTTTTAGGCGGACTTGCGGGATACTTCGGCGGAAAAGTCGATAACCTAATAATGCGTATAACGGATATTCTGTACTGTATCCCGACGCTACCGATAATGCTGATTTTCTATTCCGTCTTCGACGCGAACGGAATTCTGACAATCGAGCGACTATATTATATGATGGGTATTTTGACCCTAATCGGTTGGGCGGGCACGGCGCGGCTTGTTCGCGGGCAAATCCTTTCTTTGAGGGAACAGGAGTTTATGCTTGCGGCAAAGTGCTCGGGTCTGTCCGTAAAAAGAAAGATATTCAAGCATCTTATTCCCAACGTATTGCCTCAGCTAATCGTTTCGATGACGCTCGGTCTTGGCAGTATAATTCTTACCGAGGCAACTTTGGGCTTCCTCGGAATAGGCGCGCCTATAGGTACGGCAACTTGGGGTTCGATGATAAACGCTGCGGCAAACAGTACCCGTTTGAGTTTCTATCCGAATTTCTGGATACCCCCCGGCATTTGCATTACGCTTGCCATACTTGCATTCAACTTTATCGGCGACGGTTTAAGGGACGCGTTTGACCCTAAAATGAAGAGGTAAAAAATGTCCGAAGAAACAAATACTAAAAAATCGCACTATATATCGGGTGCTGAATCGCGCCGCATTGCCAAAGAGAACGCAAAGCAGACGAAGTACTACGAAAAGCGCAAGAAAAGAAAAATAAGAGAAGAAGAGTTCGTAACCGAAATGAAAGACCCTTCTAACATTCTCGAAATCGAAGACTTGCGCACGTATTTCTTCACCGATGCGGGAGTAGTAAAGGCGGTTAACGGCGTTTCGTTCTCCATTCCTGAAGGTTCAACCGTCGGCGTCGTCGGCGAAAGCGGCTGCGGGAAGTCTGTAACTTCGCTTTCCACTATGCAGCTCGTTCAAGGCCCTGCCGGTCAAATAGTTGACGGCGCGATAAGATTTAAATCCAATTCGTATAAAAGGGACGAAAAGGGACGCAAAATACCCGTCTACGAAACCGAATTAGACGAAAACGGGGCGGAGAAGCCCGTTCTTGATAAGAAAGGCAAACCCGTAATCAGGAAGAACGAACTCGGCGGTAATTTGTACGAGAGAGAAGAGCGCGTTGTAGACATTGCAAAAATGCCTATTGACGCAATGCGCGCTATCCGCGGCAGTGAAATCGCTATGATTTTCCAAGAGCCGATGACTTCGTTAAATCCCGTATTCACCATAGGCAATCAGCTTGACGAGGTTGCGCTTTTGCACATTGAAGGTATATCCAAGGCAAAGGCAAAAGAACGTAGTCTTGAAATGCTGCAACTCGTAGGAATGGCTGACGCTGAAAGCATATACAAGAAATTCCCGCACGAGCTTTCGGGCGGTATGCGTCAAAGGGTTATGATTGCAATGGCGCTTCTTTGCAATCCCCGTCTTATAATTGCGGACGAGCCTACGACTGCGCTTGACGTTACAATTCAGGCACAAATCCTCGACCTGTTGAAGGAAATTAAAGCAAAGATAAACGGCAGTATTATGCTTATCACACACGATTTGGGCGTGGTAGCCGAGATGGCTGATTTTGTAGTTGTTATGTATGCGGGGAAAGTTATCGAAATGGGTACGGCGGAGGATATATTCGACCATCCTATGCACCCTTACACGATAGGTTTGCAGAAGAGTAAGCCCACCGTTGACAGCGACGTGGATTCTCTGTACTGTATTCCCGGTTTCGTGCCCAACCCCGTAGACATGCCTAACTATTGCTATTTCCGCGACAGATGCGAAAAATGCCGCGTTGAGTGCGCGGGAGAGTACCCCGAGCTTGTAAAGGTATCACCCACCCACAGCGTATCTTGCTATTTATACAAAACAAACGACGACGGAAAGGAGGTTTAATATGTCTGAAAAGACAGTTGAAACAAAAATAGAAGAACCTCTTTTGGAAGTTAAAGATTTAAAACAGTATTTCGTGGTGGATACGACGCTTATGGGCAGACCCACGAAATATCTTAAAGCCGTTGACGGCGTTTCGTTTTCCGTAAGCAAGGGCAAGACCCTCGGAATAGTCGGCGAAAGCGGTTGCGGAAAGACGACTATGGGCAGAACGGTTCTTCGCCTTTACGACGTAACGGGCGGGGAAATATGGTTCAAAGGCAAGGAAGTTTCTAAAATATCGAACCGTGAGTTCAACAAGCTTCGCCCCAATATGCAGATGATTTTCCAAGACCCGTACGCAAGTCTTTCACCGAGGCTTACTGTCGGCGAAATTATCGGCGAGGCTGTGCGCGAGCACAAAATTGTGCCGAAAGAGGAACATCACGACTATATTTTAAGCGTTATGAAAATGTGCGGACTTCAACCGCACTATTATGAGAGATACCCTCACGAGTTCTCGGGCGGACAAAGGCAAAGAATATGTATTGCCCGCGCTTTGGCGTTAAAGCCCGACTTGGTCATTTGCGACGAACCCGTGTCCGCGCTTGACGTTTCCATTCAGGCTCAGATAATAAATATGCTGAAAGAGTTGCAGCAAAAGTTGCAATTGACGTATATATTTATTTCACACGATTTGTCGGTCGTAAAGCATATTTCCGACGAAGTCGGCGTAATGTACCTCGGCAGTATGGTTGAGTATGGTCCTAAGGAAGCTATTTTCTCAAATACTCTTCACCCGTACACGAAGGCGCTTTTCTCGGCTGTTCCCGTGCCTAATCCGCACGTCAAGATGAACAGAATTATCTTGAAAGGCGATATACCTTCGCCCGTAAATCCTCCTAAGGGCTGTAAATTCCATACGCGTTGCGAGCATTGTATGGATATATGCGGCAAGGTTAAGCCCATTTATAAAGAGGTTGAAAAAGGGCACTTCTGTGCTTGCCACCTCTACAACACACCCGAAGAAAACGAATATTGCAAGAACGAGCTCAAAAAAGCCGAAGAGCTTGAAAGAATTACCGCGCTTGCAAAGGAAGATATGAAGGTGTTCAATAAAAATAAAAAAGCCGTAGCGGAAAACACCGCTGACGGACAAGAGGAAAATAATGGCTAAAAAGAGGTCAGACGACGACCTTGATATGACTACGAGCTTTGCGGATATGAACGTGGACGGGTTCAAGTGGTACAACCCGAACGCGAAAAAGCAAAGCGATATGAAAAAGACAAAAACGAAGGTAACACGGAAAGAATATTGGGCAATGGTCAGGGGCGCATTTGCTGCAATTGCACCGTTCATTATTGTGTCCGTGCTTATGTTTTCACTCGTCTTTTTACTTGCGTATTTTTGGTTGAAATAAAAACTAATCCCCCGCGCTGACGGCGCGGGGGATTTTTTATTTTGCAATAATGCGGTTATACGGTTTCAACGTTTATGAGGTTCGAGTTTCCGCTCTTGCCGTTGGGTGTACCGCCCGTAAGTACGATTTTATCGCCCTTTTGCACGATACCAGAATCGAGCGCGGCGCGTTTTGCATAGTGGAAGAGTACGTCAACCGAGTAAAATTCTTCGCTCATTACGGGGATAACGCCCCAACTTAAAGAAAGTCTTCTGTACGCTCTTTCGTCCGTAGTCATACCGATAATGTCAATCATGGGACGGAAGCGCGAAACTGTTCTCGCCGTGCCGCCTGTACGCGTGCAAACGACTATAACCTTTGCGCCGATATCGTGAGCAAGGGTGCAAGCGGAGTGCGCCAACGCCTCGGAAAGCTTATTAATTGAGTAATCGTCTTCGTTAATGTGAGCAATGTAAGAGGTGTTTGCTTCTGCCTGACGGGCAATTCTTGCCATTGCCTTGACAGCTTCAACGGGGTAAGAGCCTGCGGCGGTTTCGCCCGAAAGCATTATAGCCGATGAACCGTCGTAAACGGCGTTCGCAACGTCGGAAATCTCCGCACGGGTAGGGCGGGGCTGCTTAATCATAGATTCAAGCATTTCGGTTGCCGTAATGGAACGCTTGCCGCAAATACGGCATTTCTTTATTATAGTTTTCTGTATGCTGGGCAGCTCTTCGAAAGGCACTTCTACGCCGAGGTCGCCGCGTGCAACCATTATTCCGTCGCAAACTTTTAAAATTTCGTCAAGATTGTTAACGCCTGCACGGCTCTCGATTTTTGCGATAATTTCGATATTGCCGTCGGGTGAGCCGCACTCTCTAAGCCAATTTCTTATATCTATAACGTCTTGCGCTCTCGATACGAAAGACGCGGCGATAAAGTCAACGCCTTGTTCAACGCCGAATTTTATATCCGCCTTGTCCTGTTCGGAAAGATATTCCATCTTAAGCTCTTTATCGGGGAAGAACATAGACTTTCTGTCAGACAGTTCGCCGCCGACTACCGTTTTGCAGATAACGTTGGGTTTTTTAACAGATACGACTTCGAAAATCATAAGTCCGTTATTCAACAGAATTTTATCGCCTGCTGACATTTGCTCGCAAATGCTCTTGAAAGAAACGGAAACGCGCGTGTTATCACCGACTATTTCGTTAGTTGTAAAGGTGAATTCGTCGCCGTCTTTAAGCGTGATTTTACCGTTTTTGAACGTTCTTATCCTGAATTCAGGACCTTTCGTGTCAAGCATTATCGCAATGGGGGCGCGTTTTCTTTCTCTGACAGCCTTAACCATAGCTATTTTCTTTGCGTGGTCCTCGTGCGTGCCGTGTGAAAAGTTAAGGCGCGCAACATTCATACCTGCGTCAATCAGGTCGGATAAAACTTCTTCGGTATCACTTGCAGGACCGAGCGTACATATAATCTTAGTTTTCTTCATACACAATACCTCATAAATACTAAGCAATATTGTAAAATAAATTACGCTAAAAAGCAACTCAAACTGTAAAATACTTGCCCTTATTTTAAAAAAAGTGCTATAATATTTTCAGTTTGAGTTAATTATACGGTTGCGGGCTACTTAAAGTAGCGTGAGGAAAGTCCGAGCATCGCAGGGCAAGGGTGCTTGTTAACGGCAAGAGAAGGCGACTTCAAGGAAAGTGAACAGAAATATACCGCGGGGTTAACTCCGTAAGGTTGGAATGGCGAGGTAAGAGCTCACCGTCTCCTTGGCGACAAGGAGAGCCAATTAAACCCCACCCGATGCAAGATTGGGCTGTGAGCTTGCTTAAATGCAAAGGCTGCCCGTCTGCTTACAGCCGTAAATATCGCTTGAGCTTGCAGGCGACTGCAAGATTAGATAGATAACCGTACACGACAGAACTCGGCTTACAGATTAATCTCAAACTGAAATATAGCCCCTTCGGCGTAAATCCGCCGAAGGGGCTTCACTTTTATATAAAAAATATTGACAACTATTATACTTTATGATAAAATAACACTTGTTATTAATAACTAATGTTATTTAAGGGGTAGATTATGCCTGCAAAGAAAGTGATAACAAAGGAAGATATTTTAAACGCCGCGCTTGAAATAGTGAGGGAGAGTGGGATAGAGGCTCTTAATATGCGCTCTGTTGCAAAACGGTGCAATTGTTCAACTCAGCCTATATATCTGTCGTTCAACGGAATGGAAGATTTGAAAAAGCAAGTAAACAAAAAGGTGTTGGAAGTCTTTCAAAAATATATGGACGACGAAGTGGCAAGCGGCAAGTATGAAACATATAAAGCCGTGGGTATGGGCTATATCCGCTTTGCAAAAGAAGAAAAAGAGCTTTTCAAATACGCTATGATGCACCAAAATATGGTCAAAGACGGCACACAGCAGATTTTTGACAATACGGTTTTTATGATAATGAAAAACTACGGGCTGTATCAAGATCAGGCAAGCAGGCTTCACATGCATATGTGGATTTTCGTTCACGGCATTGCAAGCATATTCGCCACTGAATATATCGACATAGATTGGGAAACCGTAAGTCAAATGTTATCAGACGCGTATTTTGGAACAATCAAACAATTAAAAGGAGAGAATAAATGATAATCGAAATCGAAAACCTTGAAAAATCGTTTAAAGACGTGAAGGCTGTAGACGGGGTTTCTTTTAAGGTTAAAGAGGGAGAGCTGTTTGCTTTCCTAGGTATAAACGGTGCAGGCAAGTCAACCACGATAAATATAATAAGCGGTACGCTTAAAAAGGACGCAGGTAAAGTTAACGTCTGCGGCTACGACATAGATAAAAACGCCGATAAAATAAAGGGCAGTATAGGCATAGTGTTTCAAAATTCTGTACTCGATAAAAAGCTGTCCGTTTACGACAATCTGAAGTCGCGCGCAGCGCTGTACGGGATTTTCGGGAAGAATTTTAAAACTCGGCTTGACGAAATTACCGAACTTCTTGACTTACAAGAAATATTAAAGCGTCCCTTATGCAAGCTTTCGGGTGGGCAGAAGAGAAGGATAGATATTGCCCGAGCACTTTTCCACAGTCCCGAGCTTTTAATTTTAGACGAACCTACCACGGGGCTTGACCCGAAAACGCGTAAAACCGTGTGGGGAGTAATCGATAAGCTGCGTAAAGAAAAGGGTCTTACCGTATTTCTTACCACACACTATATGGAAGAAGCGGCTGAAGCCGACTACGTAGTTATTTTAGACAGCGGCAAAAAAGTTGCCGAAGGTACTCCGCACGAGCTGAAAAATAACTATGCAAACGATTACATAAGAATTTATTCGGATAAAGACGAGGCGGAAAAGTTGCTTGCTCCATTGGGCTACGGGCTGAAAATGGAACGCGATTTCTTGGAAGTCGTGTTAAATAAGACGAACGAAGCAACCGAACTTATAAAAAAATATCCAAAGCTTTTCACCGACTTCGAAGTTTTAAAAGGCAATATGGACAACGTGTTTCTTAAAGTTACGGGCAAAGATTTGGAGGGTATGTAAATGACGGCTACGGTTGAATGTAAAAAACTTATTTCTTTGGTTTCGCGCAACACTAAGTGTTATTTTAAGGACAAATTTACCTTTTTTATTTCGCTTATAACTCCGTTGATACTTTTGGTGTTGTTTGTAACGTTCTTGCGCAACGTGTATTTAGACAGCTTTAACGCGGCAATTCCCGAAGGGTTCGAGGTTGACGATAAAATTTTAAACGGCATCGTCGGTGCGTGGCTTATGTCGTCGGTATTAAGCGTAAGCGCGGTTACGGTTGCGTTCAGTTCCAATATCATTATGGTTACGGACAAAATAGAGGGGAGCTTGAACGATTTTCAGGTATCACCTGCTAAGGGAACAACTATTTCGGTTGCGTATTTTATTTCTAACTTTTTCGTAACTTTTATAGTCCTTGTAATCATAATGCTCTTGGGGCATATCTATCTTGCGTGCGTTGGGTGGTATATCAATGTCGGCGACGCATTTATGATTGTTGTTGATATTTTCTGCTGCACGCTTTTCGGAACGCTTCTTGCGGGAGTGGTGGAAAGTTTCATAAAGAATCAAGGCGGACTGTCGGCGGTTGCAACCCTCGTGTCGTCGATGTACGGCTTTATCTGCGGTGCATATATGCCTTTTTCGCAGTTCTCGGAAGGGCTCAGAGATATTCTTTGCTGTCTGCCCGGTACGTACGGCGTTGGCATAATGCGCAATCACTATATGAACGGATATCTTACGGCATTTTCGGACGCGGGTATTCCCGCGGATGCGGTAGAGGGAATTAAAACGGGCTTCGACGCCAATATTACGGTGTTCGGCACGCAAATTCAACTCGGAGCAATGTACGGCATACTTTTGGGAACGTGCGCGGCGTTGCTTGCCGCTTACGTTGCGATAGTCATAATAAAAAACAAAAAGAAATAAAAAACCTTGCGCAAAAGGAATTTAAATGCTATAATTAACCTAAATTAATTTTTAAGGTGGAATTATGCAGAAATCAAGATTGAAAAAATATGCAAAACTTATAGTTAAATGCGGTTTAAACGTAAAAAAGGGTCAGCTCGTTTTTATCGACTGCGGACTTGATCAGCCTGAATTCGTTGCAATGGTAGTGGAAGAGTGCTATAAGGCGGGCGCAAAGCGCGTTAAGGTAAACTGGTCTTATATGCCCGTAACGAAGCTCAACTATAATTACAGAAGTTTAGAAACGCTTTCGGAAGTAACCGAAGTTGAAAAGGCTGAACTTCAAGAGAAGGTGGATAAGCTCCCCTGCAAGCTTTGGCTTGAGTCCGACGACCCAGATGGTTTGAACGGCACGGACAGCGAGAAAATTGCAAAGGCGGGAATGGCGCGTTACCCTATTATCAAGCCCTACCGCGACGCAATGGAGAACAAGTATCAGTGGTGTATTGCTGCCGTTCCCGGAAAAGAATGGGCTAAGAAAGTTTTTCCCGACCTTTCCGATAAAAAAGCTATCGAAAAGCTTTGGGAGGCAATTTTATATACCTCGCGCGTGGACGATAACCCTATAAAGGCTTGGAAAGAACACAACGAAAACCTTGCGAAACGTTGCAAGTTCTTAAATGATTATAAGTTTGCAAGCCTCGAATACAAGAGCGCGAACGGTACGGATTTCAAAGTGGGCTTGAACGAAAAGGGAATTTTCCTCGGAGGCGGAGAGTACACGCTTGACAGCAATATTTACTACAATCCCAACATTCCCAGCGAGGAGGTGTTTACTACCCCCGTGCGCGGAAAAGCGGAAGGGAAAGTGGTTGCAACTAAGCCCCTTTCGTATCAAGGCAAGCTTATAGAAAATTTCTGGATACGCTTTGAAAACGGTAAAGCGGTTGAAGTTCACGCCGAGAAAAATCAGGACCTTTTAGAAAAAATGATTTCTATGGACGAGGGTGCGGCGTATCTAGGAGAAGTGGCGCTTATTGCTCACGATTCGCCTATAAACAACACGGGCATATTGTTTTACAATACCCTGTTTGACGAGAATGCGAGCTGTCATTTGGCACTCGGCAGGGGTTTCAATAACTGCCTTGAAAATTACGAAAAGTACACGGTTGAAGAGTGCGAAAGGCTGGGCGTGAACAGCTCTATGATACACGTTGACTTTATGATAGGAAGCGCAGATACGTCTATCGTAGGCGTAACCAAAGACGGTAAGCGCGTTCAGATTTTCAAAGACGGCAATTGGGCAATATAATAAATGAAATCCGACAACTTTGAAAAAGTACTGCCCGAAGGGTATGAACTTAAACTGCATATTGACGCAAAAAATAAAAAAACGGCAATATTTTATATGATTTTATCATTATTGCCGTTGGTCGTTATAGTTGCCGCAGCGTGTCTTATTATAGAATTTGCAGGAAGCGGTTTGAGTTCGTTGGACAGTTTTTACTGTACTATCGCGTTATTTGCGGCAGTCGTTGCGATGATAGCTTACGTAATTTTGCACGAGCTTGTTCACGGTATAACGTATAAAGCGTTGACGGGCGGAAAGCTTACTTTCGGGTTAAGGTGGAACGTTGCTTTTTGCGGCGTGCCTGATATATACGTTTATCGCAAAGCGGCAAAATTAGCGGTTTTAATGCCGTTTTTGGTGTTTAACGTTGTGTTTGTTGCTTTGACGGTAGGAATGTATTTTGTAAACGAATGCGCGTTTTTGGCGGCGGCATTTGTTTTTGGTATGCATTTAGGCGGCTGTATGGGTGATTTGCATGTAACCTATATGCTTGACCATAAGTTTAAGGATAGTAAAACGCTTATGCGTGATACCGGTCCGGAGCAGTTTTTCTACGTTTACACCGGAATTGAAAAAGCTGAAACAGAAAAATAATAAAAGCGCGGATTGCAAAAGGCTCTCGAACATTTCGTTCGAGAGCCTTTAACTACACAATATTTAGAGAAATCTTTGAAACGGTTTATTGAAAGAGCCGATTTCGATTAGATTGCCTTCAGGGTCGGCAATGTAGCACGTTCTTTGCCCCCACGGCTCTGTTGTCGGTTCAAGCACGGGCGTTGCGCCTTTACTAACAACCTCGGCAAAATATTTATCGACTTCTTCAAAAGTGTTCACATACAACGCTATTTCAAAATGTCCGTTAAGCCCCTTAATATATTCATACTTTCGGCTCGTCATACTTTCAAATTTGTTTCTTTCGTAAAGCATAAACAACGTGCCGTCTTTAATCAAATAAACGTTGACGGCGTCTTCGCCTTCTTGGATTTCAAAACCTAATACGTCTCGATAAAAACGTACCATTGTTGCCATATCTTTTACAAATAACCCAATTCCGTCAAGTCTCATAATGTTCACCGTTAAATTACTGTGCCTTTTATATTACCTGTAAAACAATGAATTTTAAATACTGAGTTTCTTCTGCGGAAAGAAGTGCAGGGTGGTCGGGCGCTTGCGTTTTAATCTCGACGTAGCGAACTGTTCTGCCGCTTTCTTTTGCCGCTTCGATAAGCATTTTTTCAAATAAAGTAGCCGTCATATAGTGGGAGCAGGAGCAAGTGATTAAAAAACCGCCGCTTTTGACTATTTTCATTGCGGTTAGGTTAATATCCTTATATCCGCGGTAAGCGTCTTTGACTTCGTCTGCCGTTTTGCAGAATGCGGGAGGGTCAAGTATTACGGTATCGAACTGCCGTTTTTCTTTTTTAAAGGTTCTTAAAACCTCGAAGACATCGCCGCAAAGTGTTTCTAAGTTTTTGATATTGTTAAGCGCGGCGTTGTCGCGCACGTTTTTTAGCGCTAACTCCGATATGTCGCAGGAAATTACTTTTTCTGCAACCGTTGAAGCGTTTAACGAAAATCCGCCGCTGTTGCAAAAACAGTCCAAGACTTCGCCGTTACAGTACTTTCTTGCGGCAAAGCGGTTTTCCTTTTGGTCGAGAAAATAGCCCGTTTTCTGACCGTTTTTAATATCAACGAGCATTTTTAATCCGTTTTCGGTAATTTCTACGTAATCGGGAACTTCACCGTAAAGCACTTGCTTTATTTCGGGCAAGCCCTCTTTTTTTCTTACTGAAACATCACTTCTTTCAAAAATGCCTTTTGGCGAAAACAGCTTAACGAGACAGTCGCAAATAAGCTTTTTGCGCATATCTATGCCGAGTGAAAGACACTGCACGGCAAGATAATCGCCGTATTTATCCACTATAAGTGCGGGCAGACCGTCCGCTTCCGCAAATACTACGCGGTAACAGTTGTTGTAGCCGAGTTTAATACGGTAATCGTTCGCGGCTTTCAGCCGTTTGATATAAAAGCTTTCATCGTCGGTTTCGTTCCCGCGGATAAAAACTCTTACAAGAATTTTAGAGGCGTGATTGATATAACCCTTGCCTATAAACCTGCCGTCAAAGGAGTAGACTTCGGCGAGCGAGCCGTTCTTATCCTTGCCGTCGATTTTTGCAACTTCGTTGGCGTAGACCCAACTGTGCCCCGCAATAATTCTTTTTTCTTCACCCTTTTTAAGGTAAACTTTGTAAGCCATACTCAAAGTTTAGCAAATTGCGATAATAATTGCAATAAAAATTGCTTTTTATTTCTATAAATGGTATAATTAACCGCGTATGCGCAAACTTTTGAAATATCTCAAACATTATAAAGTTCAATCCGTACTTGCGCCCCTTTTTAAGCTGTTGGAGGCAAGCTTCGAGTTGTTCGTGCCAATGGTCGTTTCAGCGATTATAAACGAGATTGACGCGGGTAACGGCAGCACCTCTTATATCGTTTACGCCTGCCTTATTTTGGTTGCGCTTGGCGTAGTGGGACTTATAAGTGCGGTTGCGGCACAGTACTTCGCCGCAAAGGCTGCCGTTGGGTTTTCAAAAGAATTAAGGCACGACTTGTTTGATAAAATGCAGTCGCTTTCGTACAGCGAAATCGACAATCTCGGTACGGGCAAAATGATTACCCGTATGACGAGCGACGTAAATCAGGTTCAGTCGGGCGTGAATTTGGTTTTAAGGCTGTTTATGCGTTCGCCGTTTATTGTATTCGGCGCAATGATAATGGCGTTTTTAATTGATTCATTCGCGGGCGGCGTCTTCGCAATAGCAATCGCGGTTTTGTGCGTGGTCGTTTTCGGAATAATGCTTATCAGTATTCCGCTTTACAAAAAGGTGCAGGGCAATCTCGATAAAGTTACCGTCGCCACGCGCGAAACTTTGACGGGAGCGCGCGTTCTCCGCGCCTTTTGCAAGGAAGAGGACGAAATTTCTTCATATAACCGCAAGAATGCCGAGCTTACTAAGTCGCAACGCTTCGTGGGTAAAGTTTCGGCATTAATGAACCCTTTGACTTACGCGATTATAAACGCTGCGATTATTGCGTTAATGTACGTCGGCGTGATTAAATTTAACTCCGGCAGTCTGGACAGGGGGCAGGTGGTTGCTCTTTACAACTATATGTCCCAAATATTAATAGAGCTTATTAAGCTTGCAAACCTTATTATTACCGTAACGAAATCCTTCGCCTGTGCGGGTAGAATAACCGAAATTTTGGATATGCAGCCCTCCCTTAAAAAGGGTGAGGCAGGTGCAAGAGCAAGCGGCAGCTTTATAGAGTTTAAAAACGTGAGCGTAAACTACGGCAACGCGCCTCACAACGCTTTGGACGGAATAAACTTCACGGTTGAGCGCGGACAGACCGTTGGCATAATAGGCGGAACGGGCGCAGGCAAAACGACTCTTATAAATATGCTTCCTCATTTCTACGACGCGAAAGAGGGGGAAGTATTAATCGACGGAGTTAACGTAAACGCTATAGGGGACGTAGAGCTCCGCGAAAAATGCGGAATAGTTCCCCAGCGCGCAGTTCTTTTCAAGGGGACGGTGCGCGAAAATATGCAGTGGGGGTCTAATACCGCCACTGACGGCGAGATACTCTCTGCCATAGAAACGGCTCAGGCGTCAGACGTAATCGCGTCAAAGGACGGCGGGCTTGACGAGGTAGTGGAACAGGGCGGTAAGAACTTTTCGGGCGGACAGCGGCAAAGGCTTACTATTGCCCGTGCACTCGTTAAAAAGCCGGAAATATTAATTCTTGACGACAGTGCGTCTGCACTCGATTACGCAACCGACGCAAGGTTAAGGCAATCTCTTAAAAAATTGGATTATAATCCTACCGTGTTTATAGTTTCTCAACGCACTTCGTCAATAAGGCACGCCGATAAAATTATCGTGCTGGACGGCGGTAGAATGGTTGGCTCGGGCACGCACGAAGAGCTTTTGAAAGATTGCGAAATATACCGTGAAATTCACTTTTCGCAGTTTGAAAAGGAGGGCGCATAAATGGCTAAACCCTCTAAAAAATTGGTGCTTAAACGCATATTTAAACAACTCAAAAATTATAAGCTTTTAATTGCCGCTACAATATTTTTTGCTTTCGTTTCGGTTGCGGGCAATCTTCTTGCTCCCATATTCGTCGGGCAGATTATCGACCTCTTTATAGCGGGTCAACAAGTTCAGTTAGACAAAGTGTTCGAAAAATTTGCGGCAATAGGTGTTACCGTAGGTATAACCTGCGCGGCGCAGTGGCTTACAAGCGTTATCAATAACCACATAACCTTCCACGTCGTAAAAGATATTCGGGAAAGCGCGTTCGCGCATTTGCAAAAACTTCCTTTAAAGTTCATTGACGCACACTCTTACGGTGATATAGTCGGCCGTGCGATTGCCGACGTTGACGCCTTTGCCGACGGACTTTTGATGGGCTTTACCCAACTGTTTACGGGTGTTCTTACGATAATCGGCGTTCTCGGCATAATGTTTGCAATGAACTGGATAATCGCGTTAATCGTATTCGTATTAACTCCGCTTTCCCTTTTCGTTGCAAAGTTTATCGCGTCAAAGACTTTTTCACTGTTCAGAAAAACCTCAGAAATACGCGGCGAACAGACGGCGTTTATCGACGAAATGATAGGTAACTTAAAGGTAGTGCAGGCGTTCGGACACGAGGACGAGAACCTTGAAAAGTTTGACGAAATAAACGAGCGGCTGACTAAGGCGTCTTTAAAATCTATATTTTATTCGTCGCTGACGAACCCCGCAACCCGTTTTGTGAACGCGGTAGTGTATGCGGCGGTTGCGCTTGCGGGCGCGCTTATGCTCGTTTTTGCCGTGCCGCTGCCCATAGTCTTTACCGTCGGCAAACTTTCCAACTTGCTTTCCTATGCAAATCAGTACACAAAGCCGTTTAACGAAATTTCAGGCGTAGTTACCGAATTGCAGAACGCCGTTGCCTGTGCGGGCAGAATTTACGAGATAATCGACGAGCAGCCTCAAACTCCCGACGCAGAGAACGCAACCGTACTCGGAAAGGTCAAGGGCGATATAGAGTTTAAGAACGTTTCGTTTTCCTACGACGAGGATAAAAAACTTATCGAAGGGCTGAATATAACCGCAAAGGCAGGTCAAAGAATAGCAATAGTAGGTCCTACGGGCTGCGGCAAGACTACACTTATAAATCTTTTAATGCGGTTCTACGATTTGGACGGAGGGCAAATCACGGTTGACGGTAACGACGTTTTAAGCGTTACGCGAAAATCCCTCCGCAAAAACTACGGAATGGTGTTGCAGGATACCTGGCTTAAAAGCGGTACGGTTTTTGAAAATATCGCAATGGGTAAGCCTTCGGCAACGCGGGAAGAAGTGGAAGAAGCTGCGCAAGCCGCTCACGCGCACAACTTCATTATGCAGATGCCCGACGGTTACGACACGGTAATCGCGGAGGACGGAGGCAACCTTTCACAAGGACAAAAACAGCTTCTTTGTATAGCGCGGATTATGCTTTGTCTTCCCCCGATGCTCATTCTTGACGAGGCAACCTCTTCAATCGATACCCGCACGGAGCAGAAAATTCAAGAGGCGTTTGCCCGACTTATGGACGGCAGAACGAGCTTCGTCGTCGCGCACAGGCTATCAACCGTGAGAGAGGCGGACTTAATTCTCGTTATGAAGGGCGGCAACATAATCGAGCAAGGCACGCATGACGAGCTGCTTGCAAAACAAGGCTTTTACGCTAATTTATATAACAGTCAATTCGCAATTTAAGGAGTTTCTATGTTACAAGTCAACAACGTTTCGCTTCAATACGGCAGCAAGAAGCTGTTCGAGGAAGTAAATCTAAAATTCACCAAAGGCAACTGTTACGGCATCATAGGTGCGAACGGTGCTGGCAAATCGACGTTTTTAAAGGTATTAAGCGGCGAAGTCGAACCCAACAAGGGCGACGTAACGCTTGACAAAACCGAGAGAATGTCCGTTCTTCAACAGAACCAAAACGCTTTCGATAACGTAACCGTACTTCGCGCCGTTATGCTCGGGCACAAACGCCTCGTTGACATAATGGACGAAAAGGACGCGCTTTACGCCAAATCCGACTTTACCGAAGAGGACGGCGTTCGCGCAAGCGAGCTTGAAAGCGAGTTCGCCGAGCTTGGCGGTTGGGAAGCCGAGTACGAGGCTCAGACCCTTTTAAACGCTCTCGACATAACCGAAGAATATTACGAAACTGTAATGGCCGATTTGGACGCAAAGCACAAGGTCAAAGTTTTGCTTGCGCAAGCGCTTTTCGGCAACCCCGACGTGCTTTTATTGGACGAGCCTACCAACAACCTCGATATTAAAACGGTTCGTTGGCTTGAAAATTACCTTCTCGACTTCGAAAACACTATAATTATCGTTTCGCATAACCGCCACTTTTTAAATAAAGTATGCACGCATATATGCGACGTCGATTACGGCAAAATCAATATGATGCTCGGCAACTATGATTTCTGGTATGAAACAAGCCAACTTCTTGCCCGTCAGCAGCGCGACCAAAACAAGAAAAACGAGCAGCGCGCCAAGGAATTGCAGGACTTTATTGCACGCTTTGCGGCGAATGCGTCAAAGTCCCGTCAGGCAACTTCGAGGAAGAAAGAGCTTGAAAAACTCACCATTGCCGACTTCAAGCCTTCGCTAAGAAAATATCCGTTTATTGACTTCAAATACGAAAAAGAAATAGGCAACGATATTTTAATGGTGGAGGGGCTGACGAAAAAGGGCTATTTTGAAAATATCTCTTTCACCGTGCAAAAGGACGAAAAAATCGGCATAGTCAGTGATAAGTCAACAACCGTTTCTATGCTCTACGATATTCTGACGGGCAAAGCACAGCCCGACAGCGGCACGGTGCGTTGGGGTAAGACGATTTCGTTCTCATACTTCCCCGAAAACAACAACGAATATTTCCAAGGCTGTAACCTTAACCTCGTTCAGTGGCTCAGTCAATACTCTAAGGACCATTACGAGGAATATCTCCGCGGTTGGCTCGGCAGAATGTTATTCTCAGGCGAAGAGGCGCTGAAAGAGGCGAAAGTCCTTTCGGGCGGCGAAAAAGTTCGCTGTATGCTTGCAAAAATGATGCTTGAAGGCGGAAACTTCCTCATTATGGACGAGCCGACAAACCACCTCGACTTGGAAAGTATCACCGCTTTAAACAACGGAATGAAGAATTTCAAGGGCTGTATGCTGTTCACCTCTCACGATCAGGAGCTTATGAACACCGTCGCAAACAGAATAATAGAAATCAACCAAACCAAAAAATTTGACAAATGCGTCAATTATGACGAATATTTGGACATCATTTCACAGTAAAATTTTGCTTTCGACTTTTCTCGACGGAATATTTTACAAAATTACATTATTTTTGTAAAAAATTCTTCATTTTTTTACAAAATTACTTTACAAATCCGAAAATGTGTAATATAATTTCTCCACAATTCAAAAAACAAGAGGAGAAATTTATTATGAAACAAGAAAAAATCGCAATTTTTTCAAACAACGACGAATTCGTGCAAGAACTGTCGGACTATCTGAACGCAGTGGAGGGCTTCACCGTATGTGCAACTTCGTCAAGCGGCAACACGGCAACCGAAATGATTAAGCGCAATTCGCCGACGGTGGCTGTCGTTGATTTGGTTTTGACGGGGCTTGACGGCTTTGGCGTACTTGACTTTGTAAAAGAAAATTCGCCCGAGTGTTTGACGATTGCAGTCGGCGGTTTCGTTGACGATAAAATAGTCGATCAGGCTATCGAGCACGGTGCGGTGTATTACCTTGCCAAGCCCGTAAAGGCTGAAACGTTGGTTGACAGAATTACCGAGCTTTCAAACGGCAGGGCTGTTAACTATAAGGTAACGACAGAACTCAGGGACAAGCGTAAGGCGGGTTCTATCGATGAAAAAATCAGCAATATATTTATTACGATAGGCATACCGCCCCATATCAAGGGCTTTTCGTATTTGAGAGAGGGTATAAAGCTTGCGGTAGAAGACCCTTCGATTATTAACAGGGTAACCAAAGAACTCTATCCGAAAATAAGCGAAAAGTTTTTGACAAGTGCAAGCAAGGTAGAGCGCGCTATCCGCCACGCGATAGAGGTTGCGTGGAACAGAGGAAGAACAGACGCGATAAGCTCTATCTTCGGTGCAAGAGTATACATAGGCAACGAAAGGCCGACGAACAGTGAATTTATTGCCCTTGTCGCGGACAAACTTATTTTGGAAAGTCTGTAAAAAATTTCGCAAGTCCTTTTAATGCTTAAAACCCGTAATTTTACGCATACTAAGATTACGGAGGTGAGTTTATGAAGTTGAATTGCGGCGATACTTGCCCTAAGAGCGGCTCTTATAAAGTAGTGGACGCTAAGGGTAACGTTATTAACTCGGTTTACGTTGGCGAAGGTCAGTCAATGCCCCCCACACAGTATTCCGATTGTCATTACGAAATCGACTAATTACTTTGATTACCGCCCGCAGCCAAACGGCTGCGGGCGGTATGTTTTAGTAAAAAAAGAAAATAATTACAAAATTTAGTTAATTTTTTTCATAAATATACTTGAATTTATGACGATTTGGTTGTATAATAAATTAGGTGAAAAAATTATGTTTCACCGAAATGAAAATTTTGGGCAAGAATAATCTTAGCCTTAGGAGGAAATAATGAGAAAATCCAAAATTATGAAAGCCCTTCTGGTTTTCGGCATGAGCGCGGTAACCGCGACCTCTATAGTCGGTTTTGCCGCTTGTGATTCCGGAAACGGTGGCGGCGAAGGCGGCGGCGAGGGTGGTAGCAACGGACACGTACATAGTTGGTCTGATTGGACGGACGACGGTAACGGTTCTACTCACTCGAGAACGTGTTCTGCAGACGGACACGAGGGCAATGCGAAAGAAACGCAGGACCACGCTGATACAAATGGCGACGGCAAATGCGACGTTTGCAACTACGTATTCCACGTGCACGATTGGGCAACGGATTATACGAATACTGATATTAATAAGCACTATATCGAATGTCTTGCATCCGGACATCCCGCTGGCGAGTATAAAAATGAAGGTTCTCACGTAGACGAAGACCTCGACGGCGATTGCGATGTATGCGGTTACGGTTATAATATTCCTGAGAAGTTTACTCAGTTGCTTAATCAGGAAGGCGCAACGAAAGTTGTTGCTAACACGTTCGTAACCTCCGGTACTCTTCCCGAATTTAGCAACTGGGGCACGGCTGGTGTTTATCAGGCACGCAAGGGCACAACTACCGCAGCAACTCACTACGTTAACGTAGAAAACGGTATTGGTACTCTCGTAACTACGGCAGACGGTGCAACCTATATGCCCGTTGATTTGGGTAGCGTAAGCGGCAATGTCGTCGAAGGATATTTTGAGATAACCGCAGTTAACGGTACAGCAACTTATACGCCAGTTCAGTTTGTAAGCGTATCAGGCTCAACCGAAACGGAAGTATTCGGTTTAAGAAGCAGCACTAATTGGGGATACAGATTAGACGGCGGTTCAGCGGTAACTCCTGCAGGCTTTACAGAGACATGGGCTACGGGCGGAAAAGTTTACTTCAAATTCGATACGGCATCCAACAAACTTACCGTAACTATTAATGACGTTCCGTTTGTTACCGATTTGCAGTTGTCAAACAGAATAGACGGTATTAAGTTCTCTTCAGGTGATTCAAACACTGCAACTTATGCAGTAGATAACGTTATAGTTATTAAAACTCCCTTAGACGTCAGCGTTTATAAAACCGCTGTTTCCGCAAATGCAGTCGCAGCAAAAGCTTTAATTGCTAACGGAATCACCGTAAACGATACCGAAGCTAAATCAGCGTTTGACACAGCGTTGAATGCTGCAGAAACTACCGCTGATTGCGATGCCGCATATAATACTTATTATGCAGCTTTACTTACAGGATATAAGAGCGGCGTAACCGACAAGATTGCTAACGATTATCCTTCAACTTCTTATTCCACGGTAGGAAGTAACAAAGAGGACTACGAAGCTGCAGTCGGCGCACTTTCAACCGCACTTGATTCCGCTAACACTCTTGAAAAAGTAACGGCTGCCTATGATACAGCTAATAGTGCTCTTGGTGAAATTAAAGATGACAATTATTATGCTAAGGCAGACGTAGTTGTTACTGTAACTCCCGGCAAAGCAGATGGTAACACGCTTACCGTTAAAGTCGGTGATACGGTTGAAAAAGCTGACCTTGACGCTCTTGTTGAAATTCCTTCAGGAAAATCAATTAGCGGATATTCAGACGCAAACGTTGAAGTTACTTTCCCTTATACGGTTAATGCAAGTGTAACTCTTACGGCTACGTTTGTAGAAAAAGTAGTTAATTCAACTGAAAGTTTCTCAACAGTCGCTGGTAGTGAAGCAGCTGCTTCAACCCAAACTTTTGCCGCAAATGATGTGATTACCACGAACACTTTGTTTACCATTACTGCTCAGACTGATATGCTGTATTCTGTAGGTAAATCATACGGTCAAATTAATACGGGTTCTAACGCAGCATCTTACACTAATTTGGCAGGACAGACGATAAGCCCTGACCAAGGTATTAAATTAACTTCCGCAGTTAATGCCGGTGCGACAGTTGAGTCAGCGTTTACTGTTACAGCTTCGGAAAACATAACTTTAAAATTATACATAACTTGGTGTAATGATAGCTATAACTCGAACAAATCAGGTAGAATTTTGTATCAAGTGAACGGTGGTACTGTTACGGAAACAGCAGATCTTACAGCTCGTAAAACTATTTCGGTTCTTACTATAGAGTTGAATGCAGGAGATGTATTGACCGTAGGTGGTAAAAATACTCACACAGACACCGGTAAAGTTTGGTTCTTCGGTGCAGAAGCTACTCTTAAAGCGTAAGATTTTAATTAATAAAACCTAAAAGATAATTTAAATTAAATCTTTTCCCCGCCTTAACAGGCGGGGCTTTTCTTTTGTAAAATAGTCCGCCCTGTCGCATACGCGACAGGGCGGCAATTCTTATTTCAAATAATTTGCAACGGTTTTGCTTAATTCTGTAAGTTCTTTACAATAACGATTACTTATTTTTTCGGCAATCTCTGCGGAAACTTCTTCTCCGTAGTCGTGCGAGGAAAGATTTCTTGACTCCAACATATCAAGCCAGAGCTGCTCGTTGTTTAATATGCTCTCTTGAAAGGCAAAATAAATAATTCCTTTCGGCGAAGCAACGGCTAATTCATAGCCTTGGTCTATAAGAAATTCTCTTAAAGTTTTCCAACCAAAGTTAAATTATAACAGTTAAAAAAGTTCAAGTCAAGGGCCTTATAAGTTTAAAAAAATCACGGCTTATCGCCGTGATTTTTTTGTGCTTTGGTATTGTTTTTATACAAGTTCGAGTACGAAGATTACGGGAGTGTTGCTTCTTGTAATCACTATTTCGCTGCCCGTGCCTGTAACTTCTATCTCAATAAGACCGTATCTGTTGTTAGCGTCTTCAACAAGCTTACTTGCATACTTAGTGCCGTTTAAGACAACTTCTTTGCCGACAGTTCCTGAACTTGTGTAAATTCTTAAAGTTTTTGTAGTGCCCTCAGGAAGGGTAAACCTTATATCAGAACCGCTGTTAAACTCGAATGCCTGTAAATAGCTTTCACCGTTTATTATAATCCATTTGGAGGTGCTGTCGGTTGTCTTATAAGTTTTAGCATTGCCGCCTGTAAGCGTGAAGGTTTGACCGCCGTTTTCGTTTTCAAGCTTTTGCGTTGAGCTGTTATAAACCGCCTTAACGGCTTGTGCCATAAACTCGTCGTAAGCTGCTTTAATTTCGTCAAACTTCGTCTTTTCGGCTGCTGAAAGCTTAGCAATCTGCGCTTCGCTGAAACCGTTGTAGAGGGAGACGAGAGCTGCGCCGTCCGTAGACGCGTTATCAACGCTTGCCTCGGCAAGTAAATCCTTGAAGTTCAGGAAGTTTTCAATATTTTTAAGCTCGTCTAAGCCGTCAAGGAGATACTGATACGTTGCGCCGCCGTTGTGAGCAAGAACCGTTCCGCGCTGACCGTCGCCCGCGTCGTTTACTGAGAGTTCGTCAAACGCATTGTTAACTGCGTTGAACCAGTCGTAAAGCTTATTCAAAGTAGCGGAGGTTTTAACCGTTGCTTGCGTAAGGTCGGGTAAGTCGAGAATTTTGTTAATTACGTTCTGTGCTGCAAAGTTCGAGTACGTTGCCCAAGCCGCAGAGAGGACGGAGTAGTTTGTTACTTTGTTTTGGTGTTCTGAATCAAGAGAGCTGAAAGCTGTCTGCGCCGCATTGATTAAGTTATACGAATCAGCCGTAACGTTTCCGATATAATCAATTCTTGCAATTACGTATTCGACTTTCAAGTCGTCATATGCTTTAACTGCCTTTAAGTATCTGCTGTAAACGTCGCTACTGATTTGGTCTCTTTCGGTTGAAAGCAGTGCGCTGTAAGCAAGCTGAGCTTCCTTTATGACGGTTTCACTGTTCAGGCTTACCGTCGAAGGTATAGCTGCCAAAGCCTGTTGTGCGTTTTCAACTCTCGCTGCCGACGAAGCTGCGGTATCAGCAAACGATATTGCTGAAATCGTTGCCTCTTTGGATTTGTTGCCCGTTCCGATAAAGTAAGTGCCTTTTGGAAGAACTACCGTTACAGTGCCGTTAACTTTGCTTGCGTAAACCGTGCCGTTGGAAGAAACTATATAAGGGTAGTTGTCTGTGCTCGAAGCCGTTGCAGTAAGTGTAAATGCCGCTTCTGCGCTGAGGTTGAAGGTTACTATCTGACCCTTGCCTTTAACAGTTCCGCTTGATGCGCCTGTAAGTCCTCTGAACATTACGCCGTTGACTTCGGTATCGTTTTTTGTCGTAGGAATTTGAATAGTCGTAGTATCGCCACTCGTCTGAACAGAAGTTGCAGGGGTGTGGGTGTTCATTGCAGTATTTGCCTGACCGAATCCGGTTGTACCTGCGTACATCATTACTCTTGCTCTTGCAGTAACAGCGTCGTCAAGCGCGCATTTACTTGTTTGGTTAGTAGCATCGTAATAGAATTGATCGGGATTGACGTAGAACTGTGAATAATCTATATTGCGATAAATGAATTTACAGCTATTGGCAATGGTTTGCGTTCTCGAAGTTAATTCCGTGAACTTGTTCTCGTCGGTGCAAGCGTAGTAAACGTTGTTCCAAGCTGCGCCTGCGCCGTTTTTAAGCTGAGTTACGTTTTTGCATCCGTCGTAATAATTTGCTTCGCTGAAAACAAGGCAGTTAGCGCGGAGGGAGGTAATGTAGCTTAAACTTGCATTTGCATCGTTGGGATCGCCCGAAATATAGTTATTATAGAAATGTATATTCGCGCGTCTTGCAAGGGGCTGACGAGAACCGCAGTTGTTCCACCAGTTGTGGTGCATCGTAACGTTATAAGTGAGCGATGCGTCCGCAGAACCTATGAGGTTGGTTTTGTGGCAATATTCGAAGTAGTTGTAAGAAAGGGTGTAGTACTGTCCGCGTTTGAAGTCGCAGCTTCCGTCGCCTTCGGCTTTATCGCTTTCCGCGGGAGTTTTCGCATAACCGGGATAGAATACGTTATGGTGTATCCAACAACGTTCAACGGGGGAAATAAGGTCGTTCGTCTCTGCGTTTGCGCCGCCCGCCGTAGTGCCCGTGCCTTGCTGACCTTCCATACCGATTGCGTCTTCGGGATAATGGTTGAACGTAAGGTTTCTTACCTCGAAGCTCGTGCCCGCGTCCTGATATTTCTTGGCTGCGTCGTTTGCTATGAAGTGGATACCCCAACCGTACAAGCACGCATCGTCGCCGACGCCTTCTATCGTAAGGTTCTTGGCGTTCGTAATTCTCGCCATTCTGCCGTTATCGCCGGTTGAACCGCCGTTGCCGGTCGAATTGTATTCGGTAAGTCCGTTGATTAACGAAACCTTGCCATCATTCGGGTTTTCTGCATTTACCGTGCCGATAAATCTGATTGCGACAGCTCCGTAGGTGAAGCTGAGTTTCTGTATGCCGTAGTTTGCGCGGGAGGTGTCGCTGTCGTAAGCGCGGTTGTTAAGTATCCAACCTATGCCCACATTGTTGTTCCAAAGGGGAATTTCAACTTCTTGACCGTTGACGTAACCCGTATGAACGGAGTTTTTATTTTCTTCGGTAACGTATATAACCAAAGTATTGTCTTTGATTTCGCCCGAGTCCTTATACGCGCCTACGCCGTCGGTGTAGTTGAAGTGTGCGTAGCCCGAACGGTCGTACGCTTCAACCGTTACGGGTTGGGGAAGTTCTATTGCCGAACCGGAAGAGGGGGTGATTTTTACGTTATACGAACCAGCAGGCAAGCCTAATATGTCAACCCTTGCCGTGCTGCTTTCCGCACTGCGGATAAGGGGAGCGTCTACCGTTTTCCAACTTGAAGAGGTAGAGGACTTATACTGAACCGTTGCGCCTGCGGGGTTACTATCCGTCCAAGTAACGGTAAGTCCTTCGGTGTTAGCCATGACGCTTTTTATTTTGCTGTCAACAGCCGCCCAATCGGCTTTTAAAGTTAAATCTTTGGTAACGGGCTTTGAGAAGTCGTAAACCGAAGTGCCGTCAAGCCAGTTTACAAACATATAACCGCTTCTTTGAGGGGTAGTAGGTTTTATGGCGTAACTGCCTGAGTTGACCGTCTGCGTTTCCGCGCCCTCGCCGCTGTTGCCGTCGAACCTGACGCTGAACACTTCAACGGCTTCGCCCGAAGTATTACCGCCGCTTATGTCGCCGACGTCAACCGTTCCGATATCGATGCTCTTCGTGAACGAGAAATTGTCTGCCGACGAGCCGACGTTGCTTACGCCGTCCCAATATTTGGACCAATCAATGCCCTCGCTACCGTCGTCAGGCGGGGTGAATATCGGGGTGTCTATGTAACCGGGACCTTCCTGTGAGCCGTCGCCGCCGTCGCCAGAGCCGCCGTCGTCGGTGTTACAAGCGGTAGCCGAAATACCCAAAGAAACAACCAAAGACGTACATAATAGCGCTTTTAATGCCTTTTTGAAAAACTTCATCATTTCTCCTTATGGTTTTTAAAATTTGATTACGTAAAGGGGGTGAGCCTGTGCCGTAAGCACAAGTTAAAAGTTCCCAAAACGACCTCAATATAATTTTATCACTTTAATTTTTGATAGTCAAGAATAAGCGGGGTTTTCCTGAAAAATATTTACATTAGCTGTAAACTATTTACAATATTATATGCAGGAAGTCGTTTGACTTTTTTATCCGAAAATAATAAAATATAAATAGAATATATTAAACTACGCGCCGCGCAACAGTAAAGCGCAGACGGGTAAAATTTATGGAAAAGAATATTAACAACGGCGAAGTTTCAGCCAATGAAAAAAAGAATTCCTCCGTTAACTTAACAACGGACGGCAAGGAAGAAAAGGTGAGCGGTAAGCTCAGCATTTACGAATACGAGCAAAAGTATACGAAAAGGCAAAATGTGCGCGGCGCAAAACTGCTTTTAAAGCTGATTTGTGCAGTTATAGGTCTGTTTTTGTTTGCGTGTCTTTTCTTCGTTTCGAAAAGTGTTTACGACATGAACGAATACGCCGGTTATGCGACAGGCGGTGTTTGCGTCATTTTGTACATAGTACTGTTTATCGTTCCTATGGTTAAAATTTTAAAATCGCCGTACTTTATCGTGAACGTGAACGCAAAGACTGCGGGAGCGGCGAAAAAGCATAACAGAAAGGTAAGGCGCGAAATTGCCGATAAAATAATCGACTTGACCGCTAAGGTTGACGGGGTGGGGTGGTACAATTCTAAAACCGTAGGCGAGCTTGCAATTGCCGTCAAAGCGGGCAGCGATGAAGGGATAATGAACGCGCTTACCTCGCTTTATACGGGCAGTGTGAAAAAATCGGCAAAGGATATGATTTTTAAAAGCTCGATGAAGTCGGCAATGTATTCCGCGCTTTCCCAAACAAGCAAAGTTGATGCGGCGTTGGTTGTGTTTTTGAATTTACAGCTTGTAAAAGATATAGTATTTTTATATGGGTTCAGACCGTCCGACGCAAAGCTCGTTAAAATTTTCGGCAGAGTATTTCAGAACTCGCTCATTGCCTACGGCTTGGGCGGTTTAAAGATTGGCAACAGCATAGTAAAAACGATGGGGGACGCAGTGAGGGGAATACCTCTTCTCGGTTCTGCAATTTCTGCAATAGTGGATTCTTCTGTGCAAGGGCTGACCAACGGCGTCCTGACTGCGGTAATGGGCTATCAGACAATCAGATATTTAAGTCAGGAATACAAACTGCAACAGATTTTGGACGGAGTTGAACTCGTTGAAACGGAAGAAGAGATAGAGGAAACGTGCCAAAAGATAGAAAAAGAGCTTAAAAGCGGGAAAAAACCGCAAGCAGCATAAATAACGTAAATAAGAACGCCCTGCGGAATCTGACCGCAGGGCGCTGTTTTTTGAGTATTCTATTTATTACCGCGTGTTTTGTTATAACCTGAGGCAAACGCGTCGTAGGTTAAAATAGTGTTTCGTTCCAAATCGTTCAAGGTGGAAAATTTACTCCATTTCAAGGCAATCATTTTTATAGTGAACTTGTCGCCGTACTTGTAATCGGCGTAAACGTCGCCGTTGCCCTTGCCGGTAAAATGTGAGTTAACTCGGTTCAAAACTTCTTTGCCTTGTCCTACGTAATACATATTTTTTGTGGAGTTAAAGAGTATGTAGACTCCCGCAAAATTCATAGTCAGCGCGTATGAAGGTTTGCCTTTTCCGCCGAAGCTTGCCTTTCGCATTGCAAAAAATTCTTCAGGCGTCATTTCCAAAGTGTTGTTTGCAAGCCCCCGTATTTGTCTTTTAATGTGTTCTTTTTGTTTGTGCCTGTAATGAAGTATGCTAATAAGAACAATCAGGCATATGAATAATGAGGTTATTACTATAATTGCAATAAGCCAACCGTCCATCTTTAATCCTTAGTGCTTTATTGCCTGTATTTTACTACTATGAAAATAAAAAGTCAAACATAAGTTTGTGTTTAAGAAAAAAATAAAAAGCGTCGATTGAGAAATCAATTGACGCTTTTCTGGTGCCGGTGGTGGGGGTCGAACCCACACGGTATCACTACCACGGGATTTTGAGTCCCGCGCGTCTGCCAATTCCACCACACCGGCAAATTGCTTATTCATTATAATATACGCCCGTTTAAAAATCAAGCGTTTTTAATTAAACGATTGATTTTATTTACGGAAAGTGTTAAACTGAATAATATGGAAAAACTCGTTTTAATCGACGGCAACAGCCTGTTAAACAGAGCGTTTTACGCAACGCCCGTATTTACAACTTCAAGCGGTATCCCGACAAATGCCATATTCGGCTTTATCAAACTTTTATTCAAAATCCAAAGTGATTTAAAACCCGAATATCTGGTGGTTGCTTTCGATATGAAAGCGCCCACGTTCCGACATAAGATGTACGACGGATACAAGGCTACGCGTAAATCCATGCCCGACGATTTGGCGGTTCAAGTTGAGCCTTTGAAAAACCTTCTTCGCGCAATGAAAATTGCGATTTGTCAGAAGGAAGGTATAGAGGCCGACGACATCTTAGGAACTCTGTCAAAGAAGTTCGACGTTCACAGTTATTTATATACGGGTGATAGAGACAGTTATCAATTAGTCGATGAGAAGACCGACGTTCACTTTACTAAGCGCGGTGTTTCCGACCTTTTAAAGTTGAATAAGGATAATTTTAAAACTGAAATAGGTATTGAGCCTCAACAAGTAGTTGACTTGAAAGCTCTTATGGGCGACAGCTCGGACAATATTCCGGGCGTTCCCGGTATAGGAGAAAAGACGGCGTTATCTCTTTTGGAAAAGTATGGCACGCTTGACGGAATTTACGAGCATTTGGACGAGCTTAAAGGCTCGGTTCTGACAAAAATTTCTTCAAACAAAGAGCTTGCCTATCTTTCGTACAAGCTTGCGACCATCGACAGAAATTGCGATTTGGACGTGGAGCTTGCAGACTGCGTTATGCCGAAGAAGTATAATGCAGAAGTTAAGAAAACTTTTACCGAATTTGAGTTCAGAAGCCTGCTTTCTCTGAATATTTTCGACGACTCGGTTGGCAATATAGCTGCCGAAGTAAATTATCCTGAAAAAGTAAATTGTAAATCATTCGACGAAATACGCCCCGTTTTGGAGAAAAACAGTGAATTTTGCGTCATTTTAAACGACGGAAGCGCAGAAATTTACGCTGGTGGAAAAGAGTTTTCTCTTGCCGTTTCAGTTGACCTTCTGGCGGAAAACAGTATTAGTGTAGACGATTTCAATAAAGTTCTTAACGCTATTTTTTCTAATACTAAAAATAAGGTTTTAACTTACGATTGCAAGCGCCAAATGCACTTTTTGAGAGAGCTAGGCATAGATTTTGCATGTAAATTCGACGATTTATTGATTGCAAATTATCTTTGCGACTATGAAACGGCGTCATTAACGCTCAAAGATTTGTGTGCTTTTTATGCTTACGATTACGCATTTTCCGCATTTTCCGCTACAAAAATTTTTATTACCGTCAGCGAAAAGCTTAAAGCCGAAAATATGGTTAAGCTGTACGAAGAGATTGAAAAGCCGCTAGTCGGCGTACTTTTTGGTATGGAAACGAGCGGAGTTAAAGTCAGTGTTAAGGATATGAACGAGCTTGCAAAGCAGTTCCGCGACCGTGCAGAGGAGTATAAGTGGAAAATATTCAAGGCGTGTGATAAAGAATTTAACTTGAACTCGCCAATGCAGCTCGGTGAAGTGCTATATAATCTAGGCATAACAGAAGTAAAAAAGAAAAAGAATGAAAATAAGTTTACGACCAGTGCGGACGTGTTGGAAAAGCTCGTGGATAAACACCCAGTCGTTGCGGATATTCTAAAATACAGATTTTATCAAAAAATTTCTTCAACCTATCTTGAGGGGTACAGACCGCTTATAGGTAAAGACGGGCTTATTCACACGACGTTCCACCAGACGGTAACCACCACGGGCAGACTGTCAAGCTCAAACCCCAACTTGCAGAATATCCCCATAAGGGACGACGAGGGCAAGGAGCTGAGAAAAATATTCGTGGCTCGTGAAGGAAACGTTTTTATCGATGCTGATTACTCGCAGATAGAGCTTCGGCTTTTAGCGCATTTTTCTGGCTGTAAAGAGCTGATAGATGCGTATAACGAAGGTAAAGATATTCACAGCACGACGGCGTCGCAAGTATTCGACGTGCCGTTTGAAGAGGTTACTGCGAAGATGCGCAGGGCGGCTAAGGCAGTTAATTTCGGAATAATTTACGGTATAAGCGATTTTGGGCTTGCAAGAAATTTGGGCGTAAGTAACGCTACGGCAAAAGAATATATCGAAAAATATTTTGCGACTTATAGCTCTGTGAAGGAATATATGAATTCCAACGTTGAGTTTGCTAAAAAGCACGGTTATATTAGTACTTTGACGGGCAGAAAGCGGGTTATTCCCGAAATAAATTCCGCAAATTACAATTTGAGGCAGTTTGGTGAGCGCGCAGCTATGAATATGCCTTTGCAAGGGTCGAGCGCAGATATTATAAAAATCGCGATGGTTAACGTGGCAAAGGCTCTTAAAGAAGAGGGGTTAAAGACTAAACTTATTCTGCAAGTTCACGACGAGCTTGTTTTGGAAGCGCCCGAAGAGGAAGCCGAGCGCGCTGCGGCTATATTAAAAGATAAAATGGAAAACGCGGTAAGTTTAAAAGTTCCTATGACTGTTGAAGTTCATAAGGGAAAGAATTGGTATGATGCAAAGTAATTTTAAATTTGCAATAACGGGAGGAATAGGCAGCGGTAAATCTACCGTTGCCGAAATTATAAGACGACAAAATTATGTCGTCTTATCCTGCGACGAAATTTATAAAGAACTTTTACAACGACCTGAGTTTATTGAAAAGTTGGGAAGAGAGTTCAACGGCGTAATTAATCCTGACGGAACGCTGAACAGGGGTGCGCTTTCTGAAAAAGTTTTTGCCGATACGGTAGCGCTTGAAAAGTTAAATTCTATTACTCACCCCGCGATAATGGAAGAAGTTTTAAAAAAAACCGAGGGGTATAGACTGTCTTTTACAGAAGTTCCGCTTTTGTTTGAGAACGGTTTTGAAAGTTATTTTGACGGAGTTATCGTAGTTTTGCGTAATTTAGAGGATAGAATTGTTGCGGTTTCAAAGCGGGACAAAATTGCAGCAGAAAACGTGATTTTACGCGTAAAATCGCAGTTTAATTACGAAAATTGCAACTTTGCGAAGTACTATGTCATACATAATGACGGTAATTTTAAGGAATTAGAGCGCAAAACAGCCGAAATTCTTGAAAAAATTAATGTGGCGTGTGTGATTAACGACTAACAGCGCTATATGCACATAATTAATCAAATTCTTGATTTTTCGTCAAAAATTGCCATATTGAAATTGAACTAAAAAAATCAAAACAAACGGAGGTAAACAATGCAGAATAAGGCGCTTGTCGTTATTGACATTCAAAACGATATTACAAAAAATTACAAGGAAATTATCAGTAACGTAAACTCTGCTATTGATTGGGCTGTTGTAAACGATATTTACGTGGTCTACATTAAACATAATAATTTATCTGCAGGAACAAGAACTTTTAAGCCTAATACTCATGGCGAAGAATTGGTTGCGGAAATGAAAATTGTGTCTGAGAATATATTTACCAAGACAAAAGGCAACGCGCTTACGAGTGAAGAATTTGCCGCGTTTATAAAAAAGAACGAAATCAATGAATTTTATATTACCGGCGCAGATGCCGTGGCTTGCGTAAAATCTACTTGCTATAATATGGTTAAAGAAGGTTATACCGTTCACGTACTGTCCGATTGTATTACAAGTTATGACAAACGCAAGATTGACGAAATGCTACAATACTATTCAAGCAAAGGTTGCAGGGTCAAAACACTTGGTGAACTGAAATAAATGGCATTTGGATAAAAATCCGATAGAGCGGTATCACTCTATCGGATTTTTTTATGCTCAGAAGTTCCAATTTATTTTATATAACAAAATAGCCCGAACGTTCTTTTTACTGTAAAGAAGTTCAGGCTATTTTGACTTGGTGCACTCGACAGGAGTTGAACCTGCATGGGGTTAACCACAAGATCCTTAGTCTTGCGCGTCTGCCAATTCCGCCACGAGTGCTTATTTAAAAAGCAAGATTGATTTTATAATATTTTAACGGGATTGTCAAGCCAAATTTTATCTTAATTGAAAATTTTTAAAGTTTTATTAATTTAAGAACTTGTGTGGCGCAGGTTCTTTTTTTATGCCGTCATAAATAAATTAAACTATGAGTTTGTCCTTTTTGCCGGAAGAGGTGCGGGCTGCTGTCAGTCATCTTAATTATAACAGGCTTTCGGAAATCCGTTTACGGCGGGGACAACCCGTTATAGTCGAATACGACGGTAAGTATTCTTATTTAGGTAAGGTCGGCGTTGTTTCGTGCGAAATCGACAGTATAAGGGTTTGCGAAGTTACGCCTGTTTTAAATGCGGCTACCGGCGGTTGCGTATACAGTTATACCGAGCAAATGAAAAGCGGGTTTATAACGGTAGGGCACGGCGTTCGCTTGGGTATTGCGGGAGAGTACGTTACCGAAAACGGTAAGGTAAATACTATAAAGAACGTAACTTCTTTAAATATCCGAGTTCCTCACGACATCAAAGGCTGCGCGGAGCATCTTTTTAAAACGGTGTTTTCAAATGAAATCAAAAGCACCCTCATTTATTCAAAACCCGGCTTAGGAAAGACAACGATGCTACGCGATATTGCTCGGAACTTGAGCAAGGATAGTAACGTTCTTGTATTTGACGAAAGAGGAGAAATAGCGGCTTTGGACGGCTACGGCGAGGGGTTCGATTTGGGTATGGTAGACGTGGTAAGGTGCTATTCGAAACTCGGAGCAATAGCAAGTGCTATAAGAGCAATGAAGCCCGACGTTATCATAACGGACGAACTTTACGGAGAAGAGGACCTGCAAGCCGTGCATTACGCCGCCGATTGCTCGATAACCGTGATAGCCTCTTCTCACATCACGGACAAAGAAAAGTTGAAAAAAATGCCCTTTAAATATTTCGTTGAGTTGAAAGGTCTGGGTAAAAGACCCGAAATTTATGATAAAGATTTTAATTCTATTAGTGATAGTCGCCCTGATGACGACGCTGGGAGTGTTTTTCTCGGCGAATAAAAAAAAGAGAATGCAGGTTTTTTCGGAGCTGTGCGAATTTAACGATCAGCTGATTATGAACCTGAAATTTTCCAAAAATCCGCTTGATAAGGTGGCGCAAAACTATAAATATATACCAACCGCGTTGAAGGGCGGCAAGCTGCTTGACGGAAAAGACGGGGAAGTAATTTCCGACTATTTCGTAAACCTCGGCAAGAGCGACGCTATGTCGCAGATAGATTATCTTAACGGCAGAAAGGAATTGCTTGTAAAGTACAGGGAAGAAAGTCAGACGAACTATAAAAGATACAGTTCTCTGTACGTTAAAATTTTCTTTATGATAGGCGTTTTAATGGCAGTTCTTTTAGCGTAGGATATAGCAAAAATTTGAAGTGCGGTATTCAGTAATTTAACGGAACGTTTATGGATATAAGTATAATTTTCAAAATTGCCGCAGTTGGCATAATAATTACCATTATCTGTCAGGTTCTTAAAAAGTCTGACCGCGACGATATTGCAACGATTGTGAGCCTCGTTGGCTTAATAATTGTTTTGACAGTAGTAATCACTATGATTTCCGATTTGTTTTCTCAAATAAGACAGCTATTTGATATGTTCTGATGTACGTTTTTAGACTTTGCTGTATAGCCGTCATAACGGCGGTCAGCGCATTCATTTTAAAACAACATAAATCCGAGCTCGTTCCGCTGTGTCTCACTGCGGGCGGGATAATCATTTTTCTTTACGCCTTCGACTATCTTACGGAGTGTATAGAATTTTTAAAGTCGTTTACCCAAAGCACGGGTATCGATAACGAAATTATCCGCATCATTTTCAAAATCGTCGGTATAAGCTTCTTAATCGAACTTACTGCAAGCTCGGTTAAAGAGTTGGGTTTCGAAGGGGTGGCGGACAAGCTGATATTATGCGGGAAAATAGTTTTATTCGTGGTGGCTATACCTATCCTTTCAAGCGCGTACAAAATAATCGTATCGCTCATAAATCTTGCTTAAAAAGGCTGCTAATCGTCTTTTCACTACTTGTTGCCGTGGTTTTATTGGCTTGCGCTGGAATTTCCGCTTTTGCCGAGGACGGTATGGAAGAGCTGGGCGAAAATATTTCAAACCTTCTTAACGATCTTGACCTGTCCGAATTGCAGTTATATCTGGACCAAAACAGCGACAGCTATCTTTTCAATTTCGGTAGCACGGCAAGAGAAATAATAGAGTATTTGATAAACGGCAACTTAGGTGCTGAATACGGCGGCTTTTTAAACGAATTATTTTCGATTATTTTTAAAGACGTAATAAATCTAATACCTGCGTTTGCAACGGTTACTGCCGTTTCGATTTTATCTGCGGTTGTTAGTTCGGCAGAGGGGAGCATATTAGGTAAATCCTCGGCAAAAATAGTTCACCTTGCGTGTTATTCTTTAATAATTTTAATTCTTGCTTCGATGCTGATATCTATCGTCGGGAGCTGCACGGATTGTATTAACGGCGTCAAGAAGCAGATAGAAATTATAACGCCCATTCTGGCAACGCTTACCGTTCTTACGGGCGGAACGAGTTCGGCGGCAATTTATCAGCCGTCGGCTGTGTTCCTTTCGGGCGGAGCGGTGGAAATAGTAAGTTGTTTTATTTTTCCTGCAACTGTTGGAGTAGTAGTACTGAATTTTATGTCCAAAATCAACCCGCAAATGTCATTTTCGGGCGTATCCGCGCTACTGAAAAGCCTAATGAAGTGGGTCATTGGCATTACAGTAACCGTTTTCAGTATTTTTATCACTGCACAAAGCTCGGCTTCGTCTCTGTTTGACGGAATAATATTTAAGGCGACGAAGTACGTCGTATCTAACTCCGTGCCGCTCGTTGGGAATTTTCTTTCAAGCGGGTTCGATATGCTCTCGTCCGCAGGGCTTTTAATCAAAAGTTCGGTGGGAGTGTGCGGAATTATTCTTTTACTGTTCGAGATAATTAAACCCGTGATAACGCTTATATCTTTTTCGATTATTCTGAAAATAGTCGGCGCGATAGTTCAACCGATAGGCGAAAACGTTTTGTATGGGCTTTTATCCGACCTGTCAAAGGATATAGAATATTTTATAGCAGGGCTTTTGACCGTTGCGTTTATGTACGCTCTCGTAATTATGCTGATAATAAATTCCGCAAACAGCTTTATATAACAATATGAAAGTTTATCTTCTTACCGCCGCGGGCGTTATATTCCTTTCGGTTATCGTATCGTTGCTTATTCCGGAAGGAAAGCTACATAAAAGCGTAACTTTCGTTATGAGGATTATTTGTATCTTCGTTTTGCTGCAACCCGTTACGGGGATTTTCAAGATAAAAGATGCTTCGACTGCATCAGACGATTTCTTCGACTACGAATACGTTAGCGGGGTATATTCCAAACATCAAAGCGAACAGCTTGAAATTCTCTTGAAAAACGAGTTTGAAATTGCAACGGATTGCGATTTGCTTGTGGAATATTCCGAGGGTGAATTTAAAGTTACGGAAGTGGAAGTCGGGTTAGAAGAAAAAGATAAAAATTTAATTCAGCAAATTTACGCATATTTGGACGGGCTGGGTTATATAAATATAACAGTATATGCGAAAAGTTCTTAACTTTGTGAATGATAATAAAAAGATAATTATCGTCGTTATCCTTATAATCGTTCTCGTAGGGACGATATACTTCATTAATAAGGCGGCGGAAGGTAAGTCTACCGTAACCACGGCTTCCACGGCAGATAAAAGTGCGACGGAAGTAAAGCTGACGGGGATATTAAGCTCTATAGAAGGCGTAGGGGCAACCGACGTTATGATAAACGAAGGAGAAAACGGCGTTCTCGGTGTAGTGATAGTCTGCGAGGGCGCGAATAACATTATGACCCGAAACGATATATTAAACGCCGTTTCCACAGCGTTAAATATAGATAAAAACTTAATAGCAATATATTCAATGAATAATTAAGGAGAAATTATTATGTCAAAAAAGAAAAAAATCATCATCATGTCATCCCTCGTGTTCTTGCTTGCGGTTACCGCAGTCTTGAACGTACTTCTCGCAACCAACGTGTTTGCGTCTAGTGAATCCGCCTCAACGGTTGCTACGGCAAACTACTTCACGACTTTCCGCGCCGAAAGAACGACGACGAGAAGCGAAGAACTGTTGCAGCTTGACGCGGTAATCGCAACCTACGAAGAAGGTAGCGAAAAGCACGAAGAAGCTGTTGCTCTTAAAATGAAAATAGTTGAAATGATGGAAAACGAGCTTTTGCTTGAAACTCTTATCAAGTCCCGCGGTTTTTCTGATGCGGTAGTTTCTATCGGTATGAATTCAGACAACGTTAACGTTTTCATTAACGCGAACGAGCTTGACTATAACACCGCGCTCACAATCTGGAATATGCTCGTAGAAGAAGTAGGTTCAGATCCCGGCAGCGTAATAATTTTGCCTGTATATTCCCAAGTGTAAAACGGATATTTAACCCCGACTAAATACATTTATACGGCAAAATTACGGCTTATAAGTCCGAATTGCTGCTTGCCGTGCACATAGCACGTCTACGCGTCATTTCAATCTTCTAATCGCGTAATTTTGCTCGTATAAACGCTTTGCGCCCTAAATAAAAATATTTTGATGCTATATCAAGGCAAACTTGCGAAATTGTAGTTTCTGCTACTATGAGCGAGTTTAACGCAGACAGAGCGCAAAATAAATTATTTAGGGTGTATCTCTTGGGGTTAAATAGCCGTTATGCCTTAAAAGTTAGTTGCAAATTTTTTAAATAAGTGTTATACTAACTTAAAAGGAGAAAACTTATGGCGCATATGAGGCATGACCCTACTACGACGCAGAAGGGTAAAATAACTTATAATCCTAATATCGTCAGCGGTATCGTTGCTCTTGCCATTAACGAAGTAGACGGAGTTTCGCTTTTGAACACGAAAAACAAGGGTGTCAAGCTCAACTTCGAAAAACAAGGTATTGTGGCCGATATCAGCGTAAAGGTGGACAGCGACTGCAACGTTTCTTCGTTAGCATTCAAAATTCAGCAATCCATTAAGCACAACGTCGAGTCTATGACCAAATACAAGGTTGCAAAGGTTGACGTGCATATACAGGACGTGAATTTCCCCGACGGTACAGCAATTTAATTTTTATCTTATATTCCCTTAAACTTTTAAGGGAATATTTGTATGTTTAAAGGTGGCGTATGAGAACAAAGGCGAGAGAGGTTGCTTTTCAGATAGTTTTCGCATCGCGTTTCGGCGAGGTGGAACGGGGACTGAAAAGCGTTCTTTACAAGAAAGAAAATTTAACGAAAGACGATATAGATTATTGCGACAAAGTGCTTTCAATTATTGAAGAGCACGAAACGGAGTTTGCTAAAATTTTGGACGAGCGTTCTGTTGCGTTCCCAGAAAGTCGGCTTTTCCCTGCTGATAAAAGCATACTTTTAGTCGCGTTGGCTGAAATTTTACATATAGAGGATATTCCTCACGCCGTTTCGGTGAACGAGGCTGCTAATATTGCATCTAAATATTCTTCGGAAAAGAGCGCGTCTTTCGTCAGCGGTATATTGTCAGAGGTTCAAAAGAGCTGATGTCTACTTTAATTGACGGAAAAAAGCTTGCGCAGGATATGCGTGCGGAAATAAAAAACGGCGTTCATAATTTCAAAGCCGAACGCGGAAGAGATATAGGGCTTGCGGTCGTTTTAGTTGGAGAAAACCCCGCGTCGCAAGTTTACGTCCGAAATAAAATCAAGGCGTGCGAAGAAGTCGGTATAAAGTCTTACGCCGAATATTTATCCACAGACAGTACTCAAAGTAGCGTAGAAAAGCTTGTAAAGCGCCTTGCAGACGATAAAAATATAGACGGAATACTCGTTCAGTTGCCTCTTCCAAAGCATCTTGACGCAGAGAAGATTTTAAAGCTTATTCCAACTGAAAAGGACGTGGACGGATTTTCGGAAGAAAACACGGGCAAACTTTGTATGGGCAAAGATTGTCTTGTGGCGTGTACTCCTAACGGCGTAATGAAGATGCTCGAACGGTACGGCGTAGAAACCCGAGGCAAAAAAGCCGTGGTTGTGGGTCGTTCCAACATTGTAGGAAAGCCTATGGCGTTACTTCTTCTGAACGCGGACGCAACCGTTACAATATGCCACAGTAAAACGGAAAACCTTAAAGAAGAATGCCTAAACGCAGATATTTTGGTCGCGGCTATCGGTAAAGCAAAGTTTATTACCGCAGATATGGTAAAGAGCGGAGCAACCGTAATAGACGTGGGAATGAACCGCGACGAAAACGGCAAGCTTTGCGGCGACGTGGATTTTGAAGGCGTAAAGAATAAGTGCGCATATATAACGCCCGTTCCCGGTGGCGTCGGACCAATGACGATTACGATGCTTATGTACAATACTTTGCAAGCGGCATCAAGGAGATAAGTTGGATTTTAACGAAAAATACGAAGCGTATCTTTTGGAATTTAACGCGGTTTTAAAAAGTTTTTGCAATTCTCTTAATTGCCGCCCGGAAATATTAAGGGACAGTTTGCGGTACAGCCTTGAACTCGGCGGAAAGAGAATTCGTCCCGTGCTGTGTCTTGCAACTGCGGATTTGTTGGGTGTTGAAAGGCGAAAAGTTTTGAATTTTGCTCTTGCTATAGAACTAATTCATACTTATTCTTTAATTCACGACGATTTGCCCGAAATGGATAACGACGATTTTCGTCGCGGCAAGCCGTCTAACCACAAAGTTTTCGGTGTGGGCAATGCCGTTCTTGCGGGGGACGGGCTATTAAACACCGCTTATTCCGTTTTGTTTAAAGAGTGTAAAAACGGTGCGGAATATATCTCTGCAGCGGAGTTCGTCTGCGACTGCGCGGGGATTTACGGTATGATAGCGGGGCAGTCGGCCGACCTTCTTCACGAAAACGATAGAAGCCTTAACGAGCTTACTTTAAACTTCATTTACGAAAACAAGACGGGCAAGCTTCTGACCGCGCCCGTAGTTGTTCCCGCCATTTTGAGCGGGGGTAGGTGCTATTCTGAGCTTAAATCGTTCGGTAAAGATTTGGGAGAACTGTTTCAGCTTACCGACGATATTCTTGACGTGGAGGGTGAGTTTTCGTCCTTAGGCAAAAGCATAGGAAAAGACAAGGAAGAGGGGAAATATACTTCGGTAGCGCTATACGGGCTAGGCGGGGCAAAGCTTCGTGCCGACGTGCTTGCCGAACGTTGCCAAGCCATTCTCGAAGGCATTGACGGCGACAGAGAATTTCTTAAAGATCTTGTAGATTTTATCCGCACAAGAAAGAACTAAACAGTTTGGAGAAAATATGAGATTTTACCGTTTTTTTGTACCAGTAGTTGCAGGTTTGATATTAACGATTTTTTTTGACTGGCGATTAGTTTTTTTAACGCTTTTTTCAGTAATTGTATTAATTTCATTTACGGTTTCTTTTAAAGACCGCGTTTTTTCTAATCAGTCAAACAATTCAAAGGAACAAACAAAAATTTTAAACAACAAGCTGTAAAATTCGTAAGAAACTGAAAGAAATGAAAAAGTATTGACTTTTTTTCATAAATGTAATATACTAATATAAACCGATATAGTGGTGCAGTATTCTAGTCAATTCTCACTGAAACGAAGACGGGGGTAAAATACCGTTAAAGGGCATATCGATGAAGTTTCTGGTGTTTGCTTGCTTTTGCCAAAAGTGGGTGAATGCTGGGAGTAAAGGTGTATGGGAGCTAGGTAACGGCATACCGTAGCCCAACCCATTCACCGTGGAGGCGCACGGGTTCAAATGCCTGCGCGTATAAACCTGCTATCAGGCGAAAGCTTGGTACAGAGTAGCCTGCCTTGAGTGAAGACAGCGGATAACAGATTAACGGCAATGCCCGTTCCGGCCGGACGGAATTTGCCTATTGCTGTTTGAAATTGTTCTTTGCAAAAGAGGATTAGCTCAGTGATAATTGTCAAGGAAAGCTTCTAGACTGTCTTTATATTAGAGATTAAGGTGTGGACTAAGTGGTAATTCGGTCATACGCAAGTATCCGTTCCCTTAAAAGGAAACTGCTTTCTCGGCGACGGAGAGTGAGAACGGGGGAAATCCTACCGAACCTAAGCCGCAAAGTTTATTTAATATAAACCACTATATTGTTTTATTACGCGCTTTTAAGGTGCGTATTCTTTTTTAAATTGTTATGGATAATTTAAACGAACAAAAGGATGTGGAAAGCCCTCAACCGGCAAGCGAGCCGCCGTCTGAATGCGGCGATTTAAGTCAGCCTGAAAAAACCTCTGACCAAAGCACGGAAGAGGTGCAAACTAAGGCGACAAACAAAAAAAAGAAGGCAAAATCCAAGAAAAAGCATAAAAACGCTTGGCTTATTTGGGGCATAAGCGTGTTTTTCTTATCTTTTGCACTGACGGTCATTTTCAGCTTTTTAACCGAAGTTTCGGTTAAAGACAGCCCGTCTTACGTCTGTGTGATAGTACTGTGCGTGCTGTTGGTCTTGAATATTAGCTGCGATTTGCTTGCAAACGCTATTATTTCAATTAGCCCAGAAGCCTTTCACGCAATGGCGTCAAACAAGATTAAAGGCGCAAAACGCGCGGTTTCATTCTGTCGCAACGCAACTAAACTTTCAAGTATTTTTGCGGATGTTATAGGTGATATTTGCGGTATCGTCAGCGGTGCTGCGGGCGCTGCGTTGGTTGTGCACGTAGCAGTTGCCGGTACGACGGGGCAGCTTATCGCGTCAATCGGTATAAGCGCGGCAATAGGTGCGCTTACGGTAGGCGGCAAGGCAATTTTTAAACATTTTGCCCTTAAATTTAACAAGCAGATAGTATTTGGCTTTGCCAAATTTACTACCTTCTTTAAAAAGGAAAAGTAATGCTTGAAAACATAACGGCAGCAAAACTAAAAAAAATGACCTTGAAAGAACTGATAGCTCTTTGTGAGGAGGCGCGGGAATTAATTACCCAAACCGTTTTAAAAAACGGGGGGCATCTTTCTTCTAACCTCGGAATGGTCGAGCTTACGGTTGCGCTTCATTACGTGTTCGATTTTCCCGAAGATAAGCTCATTTTCGACGTGGGGCATCAGTGTTACACGCACAAGCTTCTTACGGGAAGATATGAAAAATTTGATACTATAAGGCAGAAAAACGGCATTTCAGGCTTTCCTAAGCGTGAAGAAAGTCCGTTTGACTGCTATGATACGGGGCACGCGGGAACTTCGGTTTCCGCGGCTTTGGGTATTGCAAAGGCGCGCGACGTAAAGGGTGAAAAATTCAACGTAATTGCGGTTATCGGAGACGGCTCGTTCAATAACGGGCTTATTTACGAGGCGTTCAACAGTTTAAGGCTTTTAAATACCAATATACTTATTATTCTTAATGACAACGGTATGTCAATTGCGCCGACCGTCGGTAGTATGCACGAATATCTTGAAATTTTATCGGAAGATATGGCGCATAAGCAAAAGGTAGACCGCCACGCTAAAATATTTGAAAGATTCGGTTTCGGTTACGACGGAGTATATGACGGCAACGACCTCGAAGCCATGATAACAAGGCTTACCGAAATTAAAGAACGGATTAAAAATGAATCCGTAATCTTACACGTTATTACGAAAAAGGGCAAGGGGTACGCATTCTGTGAGGACGACCCCGAGGCAACGCACGGTATTTCCAACAGCACGGTTAAAAGCACGGAATATTCTCAGGTTTTAGGCAAAACGCTTACCCGCCTTGCCGAAAAAAACGAGAAAATAGTTGCGGTAACGGCGGCTATGACTTCAAGTCTCGGACTTGCGGGATTTTTTGAAAAATACCCTAACCGTTCGGTGGACGTTGGTATCTGCGAGGAACATGCAACCATACTTTGCGCATCGATGGCAACCGCAGGCTTAAAGCCTTATTACGCAGTGTATTCAACTTTTTTGCAGCGCTCTTTCGACGAAATTATCATAGATATTTGCGAGCAGAACTTGCCCGTAACGCTTTGTGTGGACCGTGCGGGAATATCAGGCGCGGACGGGGAGACTCATCAAGGCGTATTCGATTTGTCTTTTTTGAGCTTTATCCCTAACTTAACCGTAGCAGTACCCAAGGATATAAACGAATTTGAAAAAATGATAGAATTCAGCGAAAGCTTTAACGCACCGCTTGCAATCCGTTACCCGAGAGATGGAAAAAGGCTTTTCGGAAACAGCACTGATATTGTTCACGGAAAGTGGGAAAAACTAATTGAGGGGGACGGAAAGTACGCCGTGCTCGCGTGCGGCGAAAGGGCGTTAACTCAAGCATATGTGGGGGTCAATGCTCTTGAAGAGGTCGGAATAAGGGTATCGGTTATCAACGCTCGTTTCGTAAAACCGCTTGATACGGATATGCTCGACAAACTTAGAGAAAAATTCATAATAACTGTTGAGGACAATATGCTTGCGGGCGGTTTCGGTTCGCTCGTGAACGGATATTTCGGAGGCAGTAAAGTAGTTAAAAGCTTTGCCTATGCAGACGCGTTTATCCCGCAAGGCGGTGTTGCGGAGCTTATGGAAGAGCGTGGGGTTAGCGGCAAGGCGATTGCCGAATACGTAAAGTCAAATGAGAATAGATAAATATCTTGCGGAAAAGCTCGGTTCACGCACTAAGGCGGCAAACGCCGTTGAAAAAGGTTGGGTAAAAGTAAACGGCAGAAACGTTTCGTGTTCGTACGAAGTAAAAGAGGGCGACGAAATAGTCGTTGAAGAGAGCGAAGAAAATTTTGTTTCCGCAGGCGGTTTTAAACTTCAAAAGGCTTTGAAAGATTTTGCTTTCAGTGTTGAGGGTAAGATTTTTGCGGATATTGGCGCAAGTACGGGCGGGTTTTGCGACTGTCTCTTTAAACACGGAGCAAAGAAAGTTTACTGTATCGACGTAGGCGAAAGCCAACTTGATAAAAGCCTTTTGGAAAAAGAAGTGGTCGTAATCGACAATTTTAATGCAAGGAATTTGAACTCCGCGCTTTTTGAAGAAGATCTCGACGGCGCAACTATAGACGTAAGTTTTATATCGTTAACTTATATCCTTGGCGCAGTTGCGGGTGTTCTCGGAGAAGGCAAGTGCGTTCTTGCACTGATAAAACCTCAATTCGAGTGCGAGAGTAAAAGCGTAGGTAAGAACGGAATAGTTCGCGATAAAACAATGCACGCAAAGATAATTTCAAAAATTTACGACTTTGCACAGACCGTCGGTTTAGCTCCGAAAAAACTCACAAACGCGCCCGTAATTAAAGGTAAAAATTTAGAATATATTATTCTATTGAAAAAGGGTGCAAAGCCTGAAGACAAGCAAAAACTTATTAATTCCGTCATTCTATGAGATGGCGGATTTTTTGTATAATTTTAAAAAATATGCATTAATTTCTGTTGCTTTTTTGCATAAATGGGTATATAATGCATTTTGTATGAAAGTAGGAATTTATTTAAACGAAAAATATTTTTCCGAAAACAAGCAATATATCGACAGAATTTTGACTGCTTTTTCTTCTGAATTTTGCAAAGTAGTTAAATCGGTTGACGGGCTCGACGGGCTTGAAATTTTGTTCGTTCTCGGCGGGGACGGCACTATCTTAACCGTCGCCTCGGAGTGCGCAAAACGCCGCATAAAAATTATCGGCATAAATTACGGGCATCTTGGCTTTCTTGCGGAGTTCGAACCGGACAGGTTGGACGACGCTATAGCGCTGGTTAAAAGCGGAAGTTACAAAGTCCAAAGTCGGAGTATGCTTAAAATCTCAACGGCAAACGGCGAATACGTTGCATTGAACGATCTGGTAATACAGCGCAGCACAGGCGGGGTTAACTTCATAAATACGGTGAGTTTGCACGCCGAAATCGACGGAACGACCGTGGATAATTTCTCGTCTGACGGAATAATCGTAAGTACGCCCACGGGTTCTACCGCGTATTCGCTGTCGGCTGGCGGGTCTGTTCTGACCCCTGACATTGGTGCGTTTATCTTAACGCCCATTTGCCCTCACTCGCTGCATTCCAGACCCGTAGTGTTCGGCGATAATTCGGTTTTGAGAATTAGTCCCGTCAATGCGGGAGCGCCTCTTGGGCTTATCGTTGACGGCAAAGCAGTCGGTGAAGTCGGCAACGGGGAGGAAGTAACCGTTTCAAAATCGGAATTCAAGGCGGATTTTATAACTTCGGACGACAAGAATTTTTTCAGCAAATTACTTATTAAATTAAATATTTGGAGTAAATAAATGCAAAGAAATTTAAGACAGCAAAAGATTTTGGAAATTATTGCAACTAAAGAAATCGATACGCAGGAAGAGCTTTGCGAGGAATTGAACAAAGCTAACTTCAACGTTACGCAGGCAACAATTTCGCGCGACGTAAAGGATTTAAAGCTTTACAAGGTTGCAGGCATACAGAAGAAATATAAGTATGCAAGTTTTGACAGCTATGTAGACAGCGTAACCAACAGAATGACCAACCTTTTCAAGGGTTGCGTTATCGGAATGAAGTCGGCTAACAACCTTATTCTCGTTAAGACCATGCGCGGCAACGGTTCAACCGTGGGCGTCTTTGTAGACAGTCTTAATATTGACGCCATAATCGGCAGTATTGCGGGGGACGATACTCTTTTAATCGTCGTTGACAGCAACGACCACACACAAACCGTGGTTGAAATGTTAAAAGAATATTTAAGCTGATGTTGCAAAGGTTGTTCGTCAAAAATATCGCTCTGATTTCAGAGGCGGATATAGAATTTGACGGAAAACTTAATATTTTATCGGGCGAAACGGGTTCGGGTAAATCGGTAATTCTCGATTCTATCAACTTCGTTTTAGGTTCTAAGGCAGATAAAACAATGATAAGATACGGCGAGCGGGAGATGTCTGTGCGCGCCGAATTTTTCGTTGAACAGAATTCCGAGGCGTTGAAGAAACTCGACGAATACGATATCGAAAGCGAGGGGGAAATCGTTATTACCCGCAAGCTTACCGCCGACGGCAAGGGAGCAATTAAAATTAACGGCAACGCCGTTACCGCCTCTATGTTAAAGAGCGTAACTCAGCACCTTGTTGACGTGCACGGACAGAGCGAACACTTCTTTTTGTTGAGTGAAGACAATCAGCTTAAAGTCGTTGACGGGCTTCTCGGCGAAGAGGTCAAGAAAATCAAAGATAGTTTGGCTGAATTAATTGCCGAAAAAAGGAGTTTGAAAGCAAAAATCTTGGAACTCGGCGGCGACGAGAGCGAGCGCGAACGGCAACTCGATTTGCTTAATTACCAAATAAACGAAATAGATAACGCAAGCTTAAAAGAGGGTGAGTTCGAGGAACTAAAAGCCCGACAAAACATAATTGCGAATACCGAAAAGATATTGACCTCTCTCAGCGCGGTGTGTTCCGTTTTAAACGAGGAAGGCGGCTGTGCAGACGGAATTTCCACAGCAAAACATTATATGAACGGAATTTCCGCACTCAGTGATGCGTATGGGCAGATAGGCGAACGCCTTGAAAGTCTCGGTGTGGAAATTGAGGATATATCGGAAACCGTTTCAGACCTTGCCGACGAGCTAAATTTTGACGGACGAGAGGCGGAAGAGATAGACGAGCGGTTATCACTTATAAAATCATTGAAAAAGAAGTACGGCGCGGACGAAAAAGAAATTTTGGAATTCTGCGAAAAGGCGCGTGCAAAAGCCGAAATATTGAGCGATAGTGCGAACGCCGTAGAAAAATTTACTGCGGAAATCAAACAAACTGACGAAAAGATATATTCTCTTTGCAAAACATTGACGGCAAAGAGAAAAGAAAGCGCGGAAAAATTCTGTAAAGAAGTTGTAGCCGAGCTTAAAACTCTTAATATCCCTGATGCCAAATTCGAAGTTGAATTTAAGGAATACGACGAAAACAGCGCGAATTTATCGTCTTCGAACGGTTCGGACGGAATTTGCTTTAATTTTTCGGCAAACAAAGGTGAACCGTTAAAGCCTTTAAGCAAGGTTATAAGCGGCGGTGAAATGTCGAGATTTATGCTTGCCGTTAAAACAGTTTTAAAGGACGTTAACGGAATATCGACCTATATCTTCGACGAAATCGACGCGGGTATAAGCGGCTTCACGGCAACTACCGTTGCGGAAAAGTTTGTTAAAATTTCTAAAAACACCCAAATTCTTGCGGTTTCACACTTGCCGCAGGTTTGTGCGGCGAGCGACGCACAGTTCCTTATATATAAAGTCGAAGAGGGTGGAAAAACGCTTACAAAGGTTGAACGCCTTGACGAAGAGAGCAAAATAAATGAAATTGTTCGTCTTACCGGCAGCGTTCAGTCGGCGGCGGCAAGGCAACACGCAATAGAACTTATAAAGCAAATAAAAAATAAAGAAGCGGCAAATTAAGCTGCTTTTTTTAGTATAGTTAAAATACGGTTGCACAAGATATTATCGTTATGTTTTACACAAAGAAATCTTTTAAAGCGATAGTATTGTTTCTTGCAGTTCTAATCTGTGCGTTCGTATTCGTGCCTTTCGGTGCGTATGCGGAAACGGGAGAGGGACTGTATCTCGGCGGTTTCCCCGCAGGGTTCGTGCTTAGCACTACTAAGGTCGAAGTGGTTGGTATTTGCGAAGTTCTTACCGACAAAGGAACTTGTTCGCCCGCCCGCGACGCCGGTATACAGGCAGGCGACCAAATCGTCAATATTAACGGAGAAGGAGTAAATAAATCTTCCGATATAAACGAAATTATTGCAAGAGAATATAAAAAATACGAAGTGGAAATTCTACGCGGCAGTGAAAGAATGACATTACCCGTTACGCCAGTAAAGGATTTGGCTTCCGGCGGTAAGCGCATAGGCGTTCTTGTAAAGGACAGCATTAACGGCGTCGGCACGGTAACATACGTAGATAAAACCAACAACAAATTTGCGTCTTTGGGTCATCCGATAACCGACGGCGGCAATCAGGTAATTAAAATAAACGGCGGTACAGTATACAACAGCTTAATTTACGACGTTAAAAAGGGTGTCAGGGGAACTCCCGGCGAACTTCGCGGCGCATTCGAAAGCTCTGTTATAGGTCAGGCGGAATTGAATTGCTCTTGCGGCGTTTACGGTAAGCTTGCGGAAAACTTCAATTGCTCTAAATTGGTAAAAATAAGCAAAGCTTCGATTGACGAGGTAAGCATTGGCACGGCGTATATCTATTCAACCGTTTACGGCAAAGACGCTGAGATGTACAAAATTTCAATAGTAAAAGTCGATAAAAATAACAAGGACAACAGAAATTTCGTAATCAAAGTAGAAGATAAAAGACTTATCGAAAAGACGGGCGGAATAGTACAGGGAATGAGCGGAAGCCCCATTGTTCAGGACGGAAAATTGATCGGTGCGGTAACCCATGTCTTTATAAACGACCCCACGCGTGGTTACGGAATAGGCATTGACAAAATGATGAGTTCATATTAATTACAAATTCCTCATATGCTAATATATGAGGAATTTGTCATTTTCCGTAAAAAAATGTGATAAAAAGTTTGTTTTGGCGTTTATTATAACCCTTTTATGCTCGATTGCCTGCGGAATCGTGCTTTATAAGCCTGTAACTACAAACGTATACTTTATCACTTTTGCAAATGATTACGTGTACAACGTATTCAACTTTAACAATACGCCGCTGTTTTTTACTCACTTTCTTGCGGACTTACTTTATTTTTACGTATTCTTTCTGATTTGCTACTTAACTAAATTCAAATACTTGACCCTGATTTTCTTATATTTAAGAGGGTTGTTTTTCGGCATTTACGCGGTAATTTTAATCTGCGTCGGCTCGGTCGGAGGGGTAATAGTCGCAATATTCGTGTTTATTCCCTCAACCGTTTTGTCGTTTGTAATTTGTTGCATAATAACGGAAATCTGCAAAAACTTTGACAGGAAGTACGCCTTTTTCGTGCCGCTTGCGTTGGCGCTTATAGACGGCATAATTTTAATGCTTCTTATAAACGTTCTTTTTAGAGTGGTTATTATCATAGTATAACTTTTTTAAATTGCCGCATACTACGGATATGAAAAAGTTATGTGCATTAATTTTATCAACCTGCGTTGTTGCGTCCACTGGCGTAATGACGGGTTTCACTTTGGAAAACAACGCTAAAACTTCGCTCGTTTCTAACTGCAAATCGGCTTATCTTATGGATTACGGTTCGGGCGAGTGCTTATATAAAGAAAATGAAACTATGCGAACGCCCATAGCAAGCGTATGTAAAGTTATGACTTTGACCCTCGTTTTTGACGCGATAAGGGCGGGGGAGTTGAATTTAACGGACGTGGTTACGGTAAGCGAGAACGCTGCGGGTATGGGCGGTTCGCAAGTATTTTTGGATAAGGGTTGCGAATACACCGTTGACAATCTCATAAAAAGTATAATAGTTTGCTCGGCAAACGACAGTTGCGTAGCTCTTTCCGAAACGGTTGCGGGCGGCGAGGAAGAGTTTGTTGCAAGAATGAACGCGAAGGCAACCGAACTCGGTTGCAACGATACTCTGTTTGCAAACTGCACGGGACTGCCGAGGGAAACTCAGTACTCCTGCGCAAAGGACGTTGCCGTGATGTTCTCTAACCTTATAAAGAACGAAGACTATTTCCGTTACAGTAAAATATGGCTTGAAGATTTCGTTCACCCCGACAACAGAACAACTTCTATGACCAACACTAATAAACTTATAAGGAAATATTCTTTCTGCGACGGCGGCAAAACGGGCTTTACCAACGAAGCGGGTTTCTGTCTTGCTTCAACGGCGAAAAAGAACGATTTAAGGCTTGTAAGCGTCGTTCTCGGCGCATCGTCGAGCGACGATAGATTTAATTCAACCGTAAAAATGTTCGATTACGGTTTTGCAAACTTCAAAAATAAAGTAGTCCTTGACAAAGACGTTACCTTGAACGACGAATTTGCAGTAAGGGGCGGCAAAAAGGACAGTGTAGCCGTAAGACCCGAAAGAAACAGTTATATCTTTTCGGCGGTGGACAAGTCTCCCGAAATTACACACAATGTAATTGCTTACGAGGTAAAAGCACCCGTTGCTCCCGACACGGTTGTCGGCAAAATTGAAGTATATAAGGACGGTGTTTTAGCCGATACCGTAAACGTAGTTGCCGCAGAAGCGGTGGAAAGAGCAAGTTTCGGCGATTATTTCGTACAGATAGCGGATAATTGGAATTTATAAATCAATCTATATTTAGAGGCGCACGGACTGACCGTGCGCCTTATTTTGTGTAAATTAATAAATTTTTTCAATTCGTTTGACTAATTTTACCTGAAATGGTAAAATCGATAGTGGAGGCATATTATGAACGAAAGGGCAACATTGAAAATCAACGGTTTGGGGCATCTTGAAATAGGCGGAGCAGACGCGGTTGATTTGGTGAAAAAGTTCGGAACGCCTCTTTACGTCTTTGACGAGGCGCATATTCGCAATATGATGCGCGTTTATAAAGACACTATCGATAAGGAATACGGCGGTAAGGGACTTGTTTTATATGCGTCCAAAGCGTTTTCGTGCAAGGCAGTTTACGCTATAGCAAGGGAAGAAAATATCGGTGTAGACGTCGTTTCTGGCGGTGAATTTTATACAGCATTACAGGCAGGTTTCCCCGCGGATAAAGTCTATATGCATGGCAACAACAAGCTTTTAAGAGAGCTGGAATTCGCTGTGGAAAACGGAATAGGAAATATCGTGGTTGACAGTTTCGGCGAGGCTGATATTCTTGACGGTCTTGCGGCAAAACGCGGAATAAAACAAAACGTTTTAATTCGCACCAACCCCGGCGTTGAAGCGCATACGCACGCTTTTGTTCAGACGGCGCGTACTGACAGTAAATTCGGTTTTTCGGTAAATGACGGCGCGGCGGAGGAGATAACTCGGCACGTTCTTTCAAAAAAGAATTTGGTTTTAAGAGGATACCACTGTCATATCGGTTCGCAGATATTCGAAAAGCAATCGTTCGTTCTTGCTGCCGAAAAAGTAATGGATTTTATTGCCAAAATGAAAAAGTCGTTAGGTTTCGAGGCTTCGGAGCTTAATATAGGCGGCGGTTTCGGAGTTTGGTATACGGACGAAGACCCTAAGCTTAAACTCGGCGATTACGCCGATTATTTAAAGGCCTTGATACAAGCCGTAAAGTCAAAAGCGAAAGAACACAAATTAAACGAGCCTTTTCTCTTGATTGAACCCGGTCGTTCAATCGTGGGAGAGGCAGGCATAACTTTATATACCGTCGGCGCAATAAAAGATATTACGGGCATAAAAAAGTACGTCGCAATCGATGGCGGAATGTTTGACAATCCAAGATATGCGCTATATCAGTCTAAATACACGGTTCTTCTTGCGGATAGAGCGAACGAAGAAAATACAGAGAAGGTAACCATTGCGGGCAAATGCTGTGAAAGCGGGGATATTATTGCGGTTGACGTGCCGCTTCCCGAAGCTAAAACGGGAAATATTCTTGCGGTTTTAACAACGGGCGCTTACAACTATTCAATGGCAAGCAATTACAACAGAAACTTTATACCCGCTGCGGTACTTGTTAAGGACGGCAAAGCGGAATATATAATAAAACCTCAGACTTACGAGGATATAGTAAGAAATGATGTTTTACCCGATAGGTTAAAATGAGTGAATTAGTTGAAATTTTAGCGGGTCTTATAGCAGTTATATTTATTTTTGCTCCTCACGAATTTGCACACGCGTTCATTGCTTATAAATGCGGCGACGGCACGGCGAAAATGCAGGGCAGAATGACCTTAAACCCTATAAAACATCTTGACCCTGCGGGATTTATACTGTGCGCGGTTGCGGGGTTCGGCTGGGCAAAGCCTGTGCCGATCTATCCGAGCAATTTCCGTAATTACAGAAAAGGGCTTTTCTGTACCGCAATAGCGGGCGTAGTTACCAACTACATAATTGCGTTTATTGCGTATCCGCTGTATTTGGTAATTTTAAACTTTGTTTACTACGCTAATATTGATTTCTTTTACGCCAACGAGTGGCTTGCGGTTATTGTAAGAGTTATTTATTACGCGTTTTTCTTCATATACGCATACGGTATGGGAATAGTTGTATTTAACCTCTTGCCTCTGTATCCTTTGGATGGGTTCAGAGTAGTGGAGTCCTTAACCCGTGAAGTAAACCCCGTTCGCAGGTTTTTAAAAAATTACGGTATGTATATACTGATAATTCTCGTTGTAGAAAGTTTTCTTTGCGGGGTTATTCAGAGATACACGGATATAGAAATAGTAAAATATTTTGATATTTTGGGCTATTTGCAGTGGTTTGCGGTAAACATAATAGGTTATCCTATTTCCGCATTGTGGAATTTGATTATCGACCCGCAAATCTGGCTTGAAATTGTTACGGCGTTTTAATTATGGCATTTAACATTGATAATTTTGAATCGGTTGTAGACTATAATACCGTCTTGGACGATTTCGAAGGACCTCTCGATTTGCTTCTGCACCTTATTAACATTGCGCAGATAAATATAGAGGACGTCTTCGTTTCAAAAGTAACGGAGCAGTTTTTGGACTACATCGAATATATGAAGACGCAGCCTCACCGCGACGTCGATAAGGAGAGTGAATATCTCGCCATTGCCGCGCAGATAATTTACATAAAGTCCAAAAGTATGTTGCCCGTCGTTGAAGTCGCCGGTGAAGATATGGGCGGCGACGACGAGGACAAGCGCGCGTTAATAGAACAGCTTAAACAGCGCGAGTACGAGCTTATCAAGCAGGAAACCCCCAAACTCAAAGATTTGGAAACGGTAGGGTATTTATTCAAAGAACCCGATAAATCTTTAAACACGGTCAGGATAGTTTATAAAGACTTCACGGTAAGCGCGCTTTTGGAAGCGTTCGCCAAGATGATGCTTAAAAACGAAAGCCTGCACCGCGAAAAGGAAAATATAAAGGAAATTCCCAAGGACGTTTATACCGTAGAGGAAAAGGTTACTTTTATCCGCGATACCTTAGTGGAGAAAAAGGAAATTTTGTTTGAAGAGCTTTTCAAAACCTTTACCAAAAACGAAGTGGTTACGACTTTCCAAGCCCTTCTTGAAATGTTAAAGCACCAATTTATTAACGTTCGGCAGGAATTTACATTCGGTCCAATAACTATTTTACTTAATCCCAATTGGGATTTAAAAGAGGTATCAGATGAGCAATTTGACGAATATAATTGAGGCTATAGTATTTGCTTCGGGAGAGGCGGTGCAAGTCAAATATATTGTTGAAAAGTTGGGTTGCAGCGTAAAGGAAGTAAATAAGTGCGTTGACGAACTAAAAGAAAAATACAACGAAGAGAGCGGTATACAGCTACTTACTTTTAACGGCAAGTTACAGTTTGCTTCGAGCCCCAAATACAAGCAACAAATTTCCGAGGTTTTAATACCCATAAAGGAAAAAGAGTTCACAAAAACGATTTTGGAGTGCGCCGCGCTTATAGCCTACAAACAGCCCGTAACTAAACCCGAGCTTGAAGATATAAGGCAAGTAAGCTGCGACTATGCAATACATACCCTGTTAGAGCTTGAAATGATCGTGCCTTGCGGCAGAAAGGACGCAGTCGGCAAACCTATAATGTACGCCACTACGGATAACTTTTTAAAGAGGTTTAAGCTTAATTCTATTGAAGAATTGCCCGATTACGACCAACTTATGGCTCAGATTGCCGAGCTTAACAGCGGCTTTATGGAGGACGAGGACGACGGAAATTACCTCTATAAAAAGGACGTATACGTCGAAGAGGGTGCGGAAGCTCCTAAACCCGCCGAGAAGGTTGAAGAGAAAAAGCCCGTGGTTGACGAGAACGGGTTCGAACTTCCCGATTTCGTTGACGGCGAGGGCGACGAACTGATTAAAATAAACTGAAAATTAAAAGGACGGCTTGTACCGTCCTTTTTTGTATATTTTAATAATTGTTACAAATAATAAAGTTATGACGGACGTATTGGTTTGGCTTGCCGCGGTGGGTTTTCTTATTTCGGTGTTTCCCGTGCACGTTTATAACTACGTTTATATTAATACCTCGACCAAATACGCGAGCATAAATGCGGGAGCATACGGAATAAATTTTTTCAACGCAAATACCGTTGAAAATCACCCGCGGGAGATGCAGATTAACGGAAAAAAGAAGAATATAGACGCTTCGACCTTTAAAATGAATTTTTACAAAATTTTCAATCAGGTTTGCATCTATAAGATAGTCCAGCTTGGCGACTACGGTATGCAGAAGGACGCAAACGCTTATATTCTTTTATTACAGAGCGGACTTACTACGGCAATTTATAAATTTTTACAGATGAACGGAAACTACGGGAAATTGAGAAATTACGTGGTTTTAAACGCCGAACATTCGGAGATAAGATACTACTTAAAGGCGGTAACGGTACTTAACTTAATCGTTTTCGCAAAAATACTTTTAATAATAATTTTGGAGAAAATAAATGAACGCAAAAATTAAAAGAAGCAGAGATAAAGAATTTGACGCACCCGCTATTTCAATTGAGAAGGTTGCGGGCGCTGATACCGTCGTGGGTAAATCAATAGTTACGATTAGCGGCACGGAGGTCATTCCTCTTTCGTCGGTTACCGTGGTGAATTTGAGCGGCGGCGGAGAATACGGCGACGTTAAAACTTATAAGGAAGCCGACGGATTTCAGCTTGCGGGCGGAAACGGTACTGTTATTACCGTAAAACCCAAGGGCTTTTTGGTTGACGACGGAACGGGTTGCCGTCTTATGAAAATGGACGACGACGCCATAGATACGCTGATAGATAAAACGGGAGAGCTAATTCATAAACTGACTGACAATGCGTAAAAAATATTTATTTTTAAGCTTTTTAATAGTATGTTTCATTTTAGGTGCGGTTTCGGTAGCTAAGCCGTTGAACGCTGAGGCGAGCGCAGCCGCGGAAATCGCGATGGAGCTTTCTACCGAAACAGTGCTTAGAGATGGCAATGCCGACGCAAGATTGCCAATGGCAAGCACTACGAAGATTATGACGGCGTTGATAATCGTTGAGGACTGCAACCTTGACGAGGTTATTACCGTCCCCGATAAAGCTGTTGGCGTGGAAGGCTCGAGTATCTACCTTAAAAAAGGCGAGCAGATTGATATAAGAGATTTGCTTTACGGTTTGATGCTCCGTTCGGGCAACGACAGCGCAACCGCGCTTGCCATTCACCACAGCGGCAGCGTGGAGAAGTTTGTAGAAGTGATGAACAACCGCGCAAAGAAAATCGGCGTTGAAAGTACCAACTTCGCAAACCCCAGCGGATTGCCTGACGACAGTCATTACACGACTGCACGCGACCTGTGTAAAATCGCTTGCTACGCTATGAGAAATGAAACTTTCAGACAAGTCGTTTCCACTAAAACGCATAAGGGCAATTTCCGCACGTATGCAAACAAAAACAAAATGCTTTACACCTACGAGGGAGCAAACGGAGTTAAAACGGGCTATACCTTAAAGGCTGGACGTTGTTTGGTTTCGTCTGCTGAAAGAAACGGAATGGACGTTGTTACCGTGGTTCTGAATTGTCCCGATATGTACGAGCGAAGCAAAGCCATCTTTGACTATGCTTTCGAGAACTTTAAACTGCTAAATTTAAGCGCTGATAGCGTTTTCTCGTCTAACGGCATACTCTGTAAACTTTCCAAGCCGTATAAATTAGTCGTTAAAAACGGTGAAAACTTTGACTATAAAGTCGTTCCGTTGATTGACGGAAACGGTACAAAGAAGGGAGACTTGGTTGCAAGACTTGAAATTTACGACGCAAACGGCTTGATTTTTAACGAAAATTTGTATAGTATTGTAGATAACAAATAATAAGTTGGTTTCTACAATGCGAATTAATAAATTTCTTGCCGCTGCGGGCGTGGCTTCGCGCAGGGAGTGTGATAAACTCATATCCGAAGGTAAAGTTACGGTAAACGGTAAAACGGCGTCTTTGGGGCTTGAAGTCGGTTTTGACGACGAAGTTTCAGTGAACGGACAAAAAGTGGTATTGAAAAAGAATGAATACTATCTTTTAAATAAGCCGAAAGGATATATCTGTTCGGTTTCCGACGAGCGCGGCAGAAAGACGGTTATGGATTTGATGCCGCAAGGCGTGGGCAGAATTTATCCCGTTGGGCGGCTCGATTACGACAGTGAAGGGCTTTTGATAATGACCACGGACGGAGAACTTGCGCAAAAGCTTACTCACCCTTCCAACGAAGTACCGAAAACCTATCTCGTAAAAATCGAGGGCGTTCTGACCGAAACCAATTTAAACCCTATAAGAAGTGGGGTTGAAATCGACGGCTATATGACTAAGAAATGTAAGGCGCATATCGTTGAAACGAACAAGGCTTACACAAAAATCCATATTACCTTGACGGAAGGTAAAAACCGAGAAATCAGAAAAATGTTTGCCGCGATAGGCAAGGAAGTTACGTTATTAAAACGCATAAAGATAGGTGAAATCACTTTAAGGGGACTTGACAGGGGAGCTTACAGAAAGCTTTCCCCACAAGAAGTTGCCTATCTTAGTTCACTGTAAAATAAAACCCGCTTTTTTAAGCGGGTTTTTATTTTTGTAACTTTTTCAAAATAGTCAATATTGCGTCTTGAGTTTCTCTGTCCAAAGAATTTAAAATTCTGCCCGTAAAATCTTGCTGTGCGTGAAGAAATTGTATTCCGGCGTCGTCCGTTCTGCCGATAAGGTAATCGACCGACACCCCAAAAAAATTCGCAAGTGAAATGAGTTGTTCGATAGAGGGCTGCGTATTTTCGTTCTCCCAATTGTTGTAAGTGCCTTGACTTACGCTCATAATCTTTGCAAGCTCTCTTTGGGATAAATTTTTTTCGGATCTCAGTTCATGTAATCTAATCATAGTCGCACCTTTTATATTGACACTACTTCAAAAATATATTAAAAAATTTAATCAAATGGGTTGACATATTAGAATATTTAGTCATATAATTAACTTAATGATTAGATTACTTAATCAAACGATATAAGGGGAAATTATATGACGAACGAACACGTTGAAGAGCTCTACGGCAAGTTTGGAAAAAGTGTTGCAAAAAATAAGAGGGAGGATTTAAAAGCTTCCCTCAAAGACTGCGATAACGAAAAATTCGAGGAATTAAAGAAATTCGAGCCGAAATGCAAAAATCCGTTGCACGAAACTGTCGGCATTATCAGTTGGGTTGCTACGTTAATCGGTTTTCTTTTTATCGTAATTAACCTTATAATTTACGCTTACGTTGTCCCTGTAAATGCGGACAAAACGGAATTTGCAACAAAGCTCAGTGCGGATATGACAGACTATGCAAAGGTTGCTGCGTATGAACTGAACGACGCATATTCGCAGGAAGCGAGTATTTGGTCAACAGAACAAATCCTTGGGTTTGTTTCCCCTGAATATACTTTTGAAACGCTTAGCGACGAGCTAGCTGAATTTGAAAAAATTTATGCGGACTTTAAGACTGCGCTTAAAAGCGCGACCGACGCCTATAACAAAGCAATAGAAGAAGCAAGCAAAGAATATGACGAAGCATCAAAAGAAACAGAGGCGGAACAAGAAGCTGCATTAGCTGTTCTGAACGCCGCAAAACAGAAAGCGGGAAATGATTTAACCGGCGCTGCTATGTCAGCCGAAAATTCGTTTATAGTAAAGTTCAAAGATTTGCCCGTTCTTGAAGGACAAGACGTTGAAATAACCTGTTCGGCATACAAAACAAAATTAAATGAATATCTTGACGTCCTTAACGACAGCTCGTCCACTGAAGGGGCTATAGCGGCGGCAAGAGAAATATTTGACAGGTCTTCCGAAAAAGTCAAATATGAAGAGTTGCTTACAATTGTAAGAGATTATTTAGCTAAGGCAAAGACTGTTATAAATACCGTTAAAGCTTTAGAGGAAGGACAGCCTTACGTTTTGTCAGGTGCGGTTGAATATTTTGGCGGCTCTTCAAACGGCGGTGCGATAGATGAATTAAACGAAAAATTCAATGCATATACAGCCGCCGTTGCCGAATATGAGGGAAATTTAAGCAAAGCATCAGACGGTTCGCTGCTATGGCTTGGAGCGCCATTATGTAGCGACGTAAACAGGATTATAGTTACCGCATCAGATTTAAGAGCTTGTCAGAACGACTTTATTGCGCACTTGAATATGTATAAGTCGGTAATAAACGGATTGCCCGAAAGGCTTGAAGAAATCAGCGGCTATTATAATGCTGACGGCATTTATAACTATTCGGTATATATTGAAGACAAAAACTACGTAACGTTCAGCTATTTTACTTGCAATATCGATACAATGAAATCGGTTTTGGGTAATACTGATTTTGAAAACAACAAAAACGAATTTAATAAAACCGTTGAAAACTTCAAAAACTTAAAATTTGCCGTAAATACTGCAAACGAAAAATACTTAGTGAAAGACTTTCACGACGGACTTACGGTAGCAGCGGAGACGGTAAAAGAGGCTATAAACGATTTTAATTCGGCTGTAACGGGGTTGATAAATATCAGCAGTCAGGCAAATACCTTAGTGCAAAATTGCAACCGTACGTCAGACATGCTTTCAACTATCGTTATGGTATTCGATATAATTTTCGCAATAATAATTGCCGTTTATTGGTTGGCAGTCGTGTTTATTTACAGAGGCCAAGCTCAAGAGGCAAACTTAAAGGCGTTAAAACAAATTATTAACAATTAATTTAAAAATTGCGCGGCTTTTAGCCGCGCAATTTTATTTTAAACCGATAGCATTTTTGATTTTAAATTTTTGCCTACAATCTGTTGCCATTGCATGTATGCAAAATCGTCTTTTTCTTTGCACGCTTTGGCGATTTCGTTTAATTTCATTTTGTCGCTGCCGCAGGTTAATACGGGATAAGCGGATTTTGCAATCGCGGATAAAACTTTGTCAGCGCTCTTTTTGTTAACGGCAAGAGGTGAAAGGTAGAGGTCTGTATTTAAAAATTTTTCACAGTCGGAGCGGTACAGGTCCAAGAAGTTCGCGCATAAAATTCTCTTTATCCGCGAAGTCGTGAACCGCTTCGAGGTTGCCGAGCGAACTATTTCGTCAAACGGCAAGTCTTGCTGATTTTTTAACGAGTTTTCCAAACCGTCGGTGCAGCCGTAAACTTGCGTCAGTTTTTCGGGGGAAGAGCGCGAAAGAATAAGCCGCATAAACGAATAAAATCTTTCGTTTTCGTCTGAAAAGTCGGTTAAATCGTTAATGGAATAGTCCGGCATATTACTTTTAATCAAATGTGAACTTAAATTATTTCGTATCGCACTTGCCGACGAAAAATTTTCTTTAAGTTCTCCGTCGTTATAGCCCGAGCCGACGCGCTTAACAGGCAAAAGTCTTACGGCTTTCCCGTTTCTTAAAACTGCTTTTGCATATTCAACTCCGAGGGTGTTGTTCGGTTTTGATAGAAGCTCTGCGTTCCCGCCCACGCTTTCAAACGCAAAAGCATAGCTTTTGATATAGCTTTCACCCTCGTCAAGCTTGCGCCTGAGCGCGCTTTTGAAAGCGTCGCTTTCAGTCAGAAGCAGTTTTGCGGCGGAAATAAAATCGCTGTCGCTTCCGCTTTCGCACCCGAACGCGAGCGTGTCCAAATCGGGTATGGAGGAAAGAATTTTCACTGCTCCGCTTGCAAAAATTTCGGCGGGCGCGACCGCAAATGCCGCGGGTAATTCAATAACGCAATCCGCGCCGCCCTTAACGGCGTGGGTTGCTCTTAAGTATTTATCGACTATGCAAATATCTCCGCGTTGAGTGAAACTTCCGCTCATAATGCAAACCAACGCGTCGCACCCCGAAAGGCGGCGTGCCTCTTCCAAAATATAGGCGTGCCCGTTGTGAAAGGGATTAAATTCACAAATTATTCCGCAAATTTTCATTTTAAATCTTTACAATCAAAAAAAGTTGGTATATAATGGTAATGTTGTATCAAACCTATTATATAACGGTTTGAGTTAAAAATAAAGTAATTTAAGGAGAAAACGAAATGTCATTGCTTGACAAAATTAAGAAAGCGGGAAAGGAAGTTGCCGACGCTGTAAACGGTACGCCTTCACTTCTTAGAGAAATCAAAGAAAAAGCCGCACTCCGCAATAAAACTATAGTATTATGCGAAGGCGAGGACAAGCGTGTAGTTGAGGCAGCGGCGCAGATTACCAAGGAAGGTATTGCAAAAATAGTTCTTATCGGTAACGAAGCAGAGTGCAAAAAAGTTGCTCCCGAAGTTGACCTTACGGGTATAACGCTTATCGACCCGCTCACCTCCGAAAAAACCGCCGTATATGCAAATATCTTATATGAGGCAAGAAAAGCAAAAGGTATGACGGAAGAACAGGCGGCGGAACAGGCAAAGGACAGAACGATGTTCGGCGCGCTTATGCTTAAAGCAGGCGACGTTGACGGTTACGTTTCGGGCGCGTGCCATTCGACGGCAAACACGCTCCGCCCCGGCTTGCAGGTTGTAAAAACCGCTCCCGGCATAAATACTGTATCGAGCTGCTTTATAATGATTGCGCCCGATAAAAACAACCCTTACAATCCCGACGGCGTCGCCGTATTTGCGGATTGCGCAATAAATATCGAACCCACCGCTGAACAGCTTGCGGATATTGCTATAACTTCCGCTAAGACGGCAAAGGATATAGCGGGTATAGAACCGAGAGTTGCAATGCTTTCGTTCTCAACGAAGGGCAGCGGCAACGACGATAAGTTCACGCAGTCAGTTCCCAAAATGCAAAAAGCAACCGAAATTGCAAAAACCAACGCACCCGACCTTGCTTTGGACGGCGAATTCCAATTCGACGCGGCTGTAGCGCCCGAGGTAGGCGAGCTTAAAGCTCCCGGTTCTAAGGTTGCGGGACACGCTAACGTATTCGTGTTCCCCAACATTAACGCGGGTAATATCGGCTATAAAATCGCTCAGCGTTTCGGCGGCTATATGGCGATAGGTCCTGTATGTCAGGGCTTTGCAAAACCTTTGAACGATTTGTCGCGCGGATGTAGCGTTGAAGATATCGTGGCAACCGTTGCCGTAACGGCATTACAGGCAGAATAATAAAAGGGGATAAACAAAATGAAAATTTTAGTAGTTAACGCAGGAAGTTCTTCACTCAAATATCAGCTTATCGATATGGAAACCGAAAAGGTTTTGGCTAAAGGTAACTGCGAAAGAATAGGTATTCGCGGTTCTGTTTTAAAGGCAAAGGGCAACGGCGAAGAGAGAATTTATAAGGAAGCTATGCCCAGCCATGAAGTTGCTATTCAGCTCGTTTTGGAGGCTCTCCGCGACGACGATATCGGCGTTATCAAGTCTATGGACGAAATAGATGCAGTGGGACACAGAGTAGTTGCGAGCGGCGAGTACTTCAAAAAGACGACTCTCGTTACGCACGAAGTATTAAAGACTTTGGAAGAAAAGACTTTCGAGCTTGCGCCTTTGCACAATCCCGCAGCGGCTATGGGCTTGAAAGCTTGCATGAAAGTTATGCCTAAAACTCCTATGGCGCTCGTTTTCGACAGCTCTTTCCATCAGACTATGCCCGAAAAGGCCTATCTTTACGGCATTGATTACAACGATTATAAAGAATTCGGCGTAAGAAAGTACGGAGCACACGGCACGAGCCACAAGTTCGTTGCGGGCGAGGCGGCTAAATATCTCGGCAAGAAACCCGAAGAGCTTAAAATAGTAACCTGCCACCTCGGCAACGGATCGTCCATTTCCGCGGTTGACGGCGGTAAGTGCGTAGATACTTCTATGGGCTTTACACCGCTTGCGGGCGTTCTTATGGGAACGCGTTCGGGCGATATTGACGCTTCTGCGGTTGAGTTCCTTGCAAGAAAGAAGGGGATGAGCCACGAAGAAGTCGTAAACTATCTGAATAAAAAGTGCGGTGTTGCGGGAATTTCAGGCGTTTCGAGCGATTTCAGAGATTTGCTTTCAGGCGCTAAGAAGGGCAACGAAAGGTGCGCGCTCGCTCTCGATATGTTTGCATATCAGGTTAAAAAATACGTTGGAGCATACGCTGCGGCTATGGGCGGTCTTAACTGCATAGTATTCACTGCGGGCGTAGGTGAAAATACTCCCACGGTCAGAGAGGACGTTTGCAAGGGACTTGAGTTCCTCGGCGTTAAGTTCAGCGCAAAGGCGAACAAGGCTAAAAACGACGGAACTATCCGCGATATATCGGCAAAATCTTCAAAAGTCAAGGTTCTTATCATTCCTACAAACGAAGAACTCGTTATAGCAAGAGAAACAGCCGAACTTTTGTAAAAATTTTCAAAGTCAGCGCAATAAATGAGTTGACAAAGAAATGCCCTTATAATATAATCTTATAGTCAACTTTGGTATGGAATTAGAAGTTAAAAGGCTTATTGCCCGCGGAAAATACGCAGAAAGTTTTTGTTTCGATTACGTGCCGCCCGCAGATTTGTGCCTTGTTCCTTTATGCAAAATAGATAAGGTAAAGGTAAAGGGTGAGTACGAAATTTACGACGACGACAGCGTAGAAGTAAAACTCACGGTAAATTACTTGCTTTCAGGGCAGTGTTCGTACTGTTTAAGCGAAGCAAAAAAAGAGGTAAGCTTTTTATCGGAAGTGCTTTTCGTACCTGAAAAAGACGATGAAAACTATTATTACGACGGTAACAAGATAAATTTGAAACCCGCCGTTGACGATGCAATACTTATGAGTCAGCCCCATATTTTACTTTGTAAAGAGGACTGCAAGGGTATTGACGTTACCTAAAAAAGAAAAAAGAGGTGTAAAAAAATGGCAGTACCCAAGGGAAAACAGTCCAAAAGCAGAACCAATAAAAGATTTGCAAACTATAAGGCAACAGCTCCTACGTTAGTAGAGTGCCCTCATTGTCATTCCTTGAAAGAGGCTCACAGAGTTTGCGGTAATTGCGGTTACTACGACAAGGTTGAAGTGGTGTCCAAGGACGATAAAAAAGCAAATTAAACCTTACGGACTGCTTCGGCAGTCCGTATTTTTTCAATGGAGGCTTAAATGCAGCATACCGATATTAAAGAATTATTTACGAATTCTGAAAATTATAAAGATAAAAGCGTTACCGTCTGCGGTTGGGTCAGAACTGCGCGGGACTCCAAAAGTATCTCGTTTATCGAGCTTAACGACGGCACTTGCCTTAGAAACGTGCAACTGATAATTGACAAGGAAAACGCAAGCAAGGCATACCCTACGGTTGCCGTAGGCACTTCTTTGAACGTTACGGGCAAATTCGTACCGTCGGACAGGAACGGCTTTGAAATCGTTGTAAAGGATATGGAAGTCCTCGGCGAATGTCCTGCGGATTATCCTTTGCAGAAAAAATTTCATACACTCGAATATTTGAGAACTATTCCTCAGCTTCGTCCCAGAACGCGCTTTTTCGAAGCTGTATTTGCGGTAAGAAACGAACTTTCTTTCGCAATTCATAAGTATTTCCATTCGCACGGATACAAGTACGTTCATACGCCCATAATCACGGGCAGCGACTGCGAGGGCGCGGGCGAGATGTTCCGCGTAACTACTCAGCCGTGGAAAACCGACTGTAAAACGGAAGGCGAGTATTATTCGGGCGACTTCTTCGGCGCAAAAGCAGGTTTGACCGTTTCGGGTCAATTAGAGGGCGAAATCGCGGCAATGGGCTTGGGTAAGATTTATACGTTTGGCCCGACTTTCCGCGCGGAGCACAGCAATACGACGCGCCACGCTGCGGAATTTTGGCAAATCGAGCCAGAAGTTTGCTTCTGCGACCTTCACGATATAATAGAAATTGCTGAAGACTTCATAAAATCGATTATTAAGGACGTAATCGAAAACTGTCCCGACGAACTTGCCTTTTTCAACGAGAGGGCAGAAAAGGGGCTTTTGGATAAACTTCAAGGTGTTATTAACAGCGAATTTGTAAAGCTTAAATACACCGATGCCGTAGAAATCCTGAAAAAATCGGGTAAGGAATTTAAATTCCCCGTAGAATGGGGGTGTGATTTACAGACCGAACACGAAAGATATTTAACAGAAGAGCACTTCAAAAAGCCAGTGTTCGTAACTGACTACCCTGCCGACATAAAGGCTTTCTATATGAAGCAGAACCCCGATAAAAAGACCGTTGCGGCAACCGACCTTCTCGTGCCGGGCATAGGAGAAATTATAGGTTGCAGCGAGAGGGAAGCAGACTTCGGTAAGCTGAAAGAAGCGATGTTAAAGCGCGGAATGCCCCTCGAAGCTTATACCGAATACCTTGACACACGCAAATACGGCAGCGTGCCCCACAGCGGTTTCGGACTCGGTTTCGAGCGCATACTTATGTATATTACGGGCGTTCAGAACATTCGCGACACTTTGCTTTATCCCAGAACAGTAGGCAGTTTATAATTTAAACTTATGAAGAACAGAATTTGCGTAATTTTTACGGGCGGCACGATAGGCTCGCGCGCGTTCGGTGATAAAGTTGATTTGCGGCAAGAGGACAAAAGTTTTTTATTAGAGCTTTATAATTCCCGATACGGCAAATCCGTAATATTTGACGAGCTTCGCCCTTTGAACATTTTAAGCGAAAACGTGCAACCGTCCGACCTTGAAAAAATGGCGGATTGCGTGCGCGGAGTGGATAAAGATAAATACGACGGCATTATTATCACACACGGCACTGATACGCTTTGCTTTACGGCGAACCTTTTCAGTCAATTGTTTTGCGATATTAAAATCCCCGTCGTATTCGTTTCCGCACTGTATCCTTTGGACGATAAAAGAAGTAAAGGGGTTGAAAATTTTGCAAACGCCGTTACTTTTATTCAAAGCGTTGACTTCGGCGGCGTATTCGTCAGCTTTGAGAATTACGGCGAAAATTGTAAAATTCACCTTGCAAGCCGCCTGATTGCAGCAACGCAAATCAGCGGAGAATATAACAGTATTTTAAATATTCACTTTGGAGAAGTGGTAGACGGTGCTTTCGTATATAACGAAAATCCGTTAAATCCCACGTTTGCGCAGCTCAGAGAAAAAAGGCAACCTTGCACGGCGCAAAAGCTGTGTATGAATATGGTAACAATTCAAGCCCATTCGCTCCTGAACTTCGATTTTTACCGTTTTACGGAGGTGAAGCCGAAAGCAGTTATGGTTCAGCTTTACCACAGCGGTACGGTATGCACGGAGGGGAAAGAGGCAAACTTTAAGAACTTTTTAAAGTACTGTAAAGAGCTTGGTATTGAAGTTGTTATCGCGCCCGTAGACAGCCGTGCAAGAACTTACGGCAGCGCCGTAGGTCTGACCGAAATGTGTACTACCGCATACGACATAAGTTTCGAAATGGCTACCGCTAAGGTTTTGCTTGCGCTCGGTTCGGGCAAAAGCATAGTCGAAGAACTCAAAAAGAATAATTTCTTCGAAAAACTGAATTAATAATCCGAATTAAATCAAAAAGCCTAATTCCCATTGACATAATAGGAATTAGGCTTTATAATTAACTACGGTTATTTTTGATTATTATAAACTTCTTCGAGCCTTGTAAGTTCTTCATGACAACCGCAACGCGGCTTTACTTCGTGCAATTCGTAAAGCTTTTGCCCGAACTTGTACATTTCTATGACGGAAGAGCAAAGTTTTTCACCGAGAGGAGTTAAGGAATATTCCGTTTTCGGCGGTACGACAGGGTATAAAACGCGGTTTATAATGCCGTCGCTTTCAAGTTCTTTCAGTTGCTCGGCAAGCATCTTTGGTGTTGCTGGAACAAGTTTTGCTATCTGACTGTATCTCAGCGTTCTGCCGAACAGGTAATAAATTATATCGATTTTATACTTTCCGCCTATCACGGCAAGAGTTGCATCCAACGGACAGCTACAAGATTTTAATACTTCTTTATCCATAATAACCTTTATTAAACTTACTTTCCAAAAGGTAAGTATTGCACTTTAAAGTGCGTTCTTGACAAAAGAAAAGTTTGTGTTATTATAGTTTCATACAAAAGCTTTTGTCAACAATTTTAAGGAGATTTTATGGAATTTTTAGAACTCGCAAAGTCGCGCTACTCGGTGCGCTCGTTTTCAGAAAGAAGAGTAGAGGACGATAAATTAAAAATAATTTTAGAAGCTGCAAGGGTTGCGCCTACGGCGTGCAACAATCAGCCGCAAAGACTTTACGTTTTGCAGTCTGACGAGGCAATTGAAAAACTGAAACAAGCTTCGAAGTTCGTTTTCGGCGCAAGCACGGTAATTGTTTTTACTTCCGTAAAGGAAGAGGAATGGAAAAACCCTTTCACAAAGGACTATCATACGGGCGAGATTGATGTTTCAATCGTATGCACGCAAGCAATGCTGCAAGCGTGGGAGCTTGGCATAGGCTCGTGTTGGGTGGGCTATTACGACCCCGAAAAGGTAAGAAAAGCTTTATCGATACCAAAAAACGAGCAAATCGTTGCAATTCTTCCCTTGGGTTATCCTTCGGAAGACTGCAAACCCGCAGCGGCGCACTATTTGCGTAAACCGCTTGAAGAAACGGTTAAATTTCTTTAAAACCGTTAAAAATCAGATTGGAGTTAAATTTGATAAAAAGGTACGTTATAACCGGTATGACCTGCTCGGCTTGTTCGTCGGGCATAGAGCGGGCGGTTAAAAATTTAAAAGGCGTCGAGCTTTGCGAAGTCAGTCTTATGGGCAAATCGATGAAACTCGGTTTCGATGAAACTGTTTTGTCCGAAGAGACCGTTTTTTCCACGGTAAAATCGCTTGGCTACGGCATATATAATGAGGGATACGAGCCTGCTACTAAGGAAAAAAGTCAGGATAAAAAGCTTTTTATCCGCTTTATAATTTCCGTATGTCTGTTAGTGCCGTTAATGTACGTTTCCATGGGGCATATGTGGGGCGCGCCTATTCCGTTCTTTATTGACCCGCACAAAGGCAACGCCTGTTGGTTTGCGCTCTATCAGGCGGTGATTTCCGCCGTAATAATCGGCGTAAACTATGCGTTTTTCAAAAACGGCGTCGTCGCAATCTTCAAAAAAGTACCAAATATGGATACTCTCGTCGCATTAGGTTCGGGTGTTTCGTTTATTTACTCGGTAGTGTTAACCGTTTTGATTTTCCTCGATATCGATGCGATGCACAATGCAATGAATTTGCACTTCGAGTCCGCCGCAATGATTTTGGCGCTTGTTACCGTCGGAAAATGGCTTGAAGAAAAATCCAAGAAAAAGACGGGCAGTGAAATAGAAAAGCTTTTAAAGCTTGCCCCCGATACGGTAACTGTAGAAGTGGACGGCGAGCAAAAGACCGTTTCCGTAAAAGAAGTTAAAGAGGGGGATATTTTAATCGTCAGACAAGGCGAATATATACCCGTTGACGGCACGGTTATAAGCGGAAATTCGTTTGTGGACAAATGTGCAATTACGGGCGAAAGCTTGCCCGTAGAGGTTACCGAGGGTGAAGGCGTAACGTCGGCTGCTCTCGTTAAAAGCGGCGTTATCAAGATGCGTGCAGAACGCGTCGGAGAAGATACCACGCTTTCGAAAATAATAAAAATGGTCAAAGAAGCGGGCGCAAGCAAAGCTCCCATACAAAAATTTGCCGATAAAATCGCGGGTATTTTCGTTCCCGTAGTTGTAGTTTTGGCGCTTGCAACTTTCCTTATTTGGCTTTTGGTTGACGGCGGGTTCGTAGCTGAGCACTGCGTAACTTACGCAATAAGCGTGCTCGTGGTGTCTTGCCCGTGTGCTTTGGGCCTTGCAACGCCAGTCGCTATAATGACTGCAACGGGCAAGGGAGCGTCTCTCGGGATTTTGTATAAAGACGCGGAAAGCTTGCAAAAAACTTGCAATATAAACGCCGTACTTTTAGACAAAACCGCAACAATAACCGAGGGTAAGCCGCGAGTAACCGAGATTGTAACTTTTAATTGCGAACGCGATTTTGCCTTAAAGCTTGCCTGCGGCATTGAAAAATATTCAAACCACCCCTTAGCTAAATGCGTGGTTGAATACGCCGTTGAAAGTTTTGAAGTTGAAAACTTCGAGTATCTGACGGGCAAGGGCGCAACCGCCGTTTACAGCGGCAAAAAATATCTCTTAGGCAACAAAAAGCTGTTAGCGGCAGTCAAAATTTCCAAAGAAGTTGCCGAAAAAGCCGCTTTGCTTTCAAAAAGCGGAAACACCGTAATCTTTCTTGCAGACGAAAAATCCGTTATTGCGCTTATTGCGGTTGCCGATACCGTAAAAGAGGGCAGCAGAGAAGCTGTTTCACTTTTAAAGACAAGAAATATGCGCGTTGCAATGCTGACGGGCGACGAACAAAATACCGCGCAAGCCGTTGCGTCAAGCGTTGGAATAGAGGAATTCGTTGCCGAAGTCCTGCCCGAAGATAAGCTTAAAGCCGTTGAAAACGTGCAGACAGTCGGCGGCTGCGTGGCGATGGTAGGAGACGGCATCAACGACTCTCCCGCACTTAAACAGTCCGATATAGGAATAGCGATGGGCAACGGCACGGACGTTGCAATCGATACCGCGGATATAGTTCTCGTCAACGAGGATTTAAGAACGCTTGATACGGTTTTCGATTTAAGCCGCGCTACCGTGCGCAACATAAAGGAAAATCTTTTCTGGGCGTTTTTCTACAACGTGGTAATGATACCCGTTGCGGCGGGCGCGTTTTCCGCACTTGGTTTTACTTTCAATCCTATGATTGCGGCAGCTTGTATGAGCCTGAGCTCTCTATTCGTAGTGGGCAATGCTTTAAGGCTGTTGTTATATAGAAATAAAAAATTAAAAAAGGAAGATAATTTTATGAAAACTATCGTTAATATCGAAGGAATGTGCTGCGAACACTGTGCAAAAAGAGTTGAAGAAAAGCTTTCAACTGCTAAAAACGTCGTTTCGGTTGACGTCAAGTTAAAGAAAAAGCTTGCCGTTATCCGCAGCCGCGAAGAGGTGAGCAGCGAAGAAATAACCGCGCTCGTAACCGATGCGGGATATAAAGTTTTATCAATCGAGAGCAAATGACAAACTAATCTAATTTATGACAGTATACGTCATTATAATATTTTGACACTTATGCATACGCGGCGGTATAATTTTTACAGGAGGTTGCGTTATGCAGGACACGATGTTATTAGACAGGCGTACGAAAGATTTGGTTAAGGAATACGTGCCGGAGGGCGACGTTCTTGACAGCATAGTTTGTTTCTTTTCTATTTTTGCCGACCCTACGAGGGTGAGAATGTTGTCGGCTTTGGCAATTTCTGAAATGTGCGTAACCGATTTATCGCGTGTTCTCGAAATCAACCAAACTACCGTCTCTCACCAGCTAAGGCTTTTAAAAAATTTAGGCATAGTGAAAAGCGAGCGTTCGGGCAAAATCATATTTTACAGCCTTGTGAACGATACCGTAAACGACGTTATGCTTAAAGGCGTTGAGTTTTTGGGTTGTTAAACTTAATAAAACGGTTAAAGGCGGCAGATAAAGCCGCCTTTTAAGTAACAAAATATTTAATTGCAAAATATTATCTTAAATTGTTGAAACTTTTCTGTTTGGGTGGTAGAATATAATTAGCGAATTTTTTGGAGAATTGACGTGAAAGCACTAAAATCTTTTTCAAAAATAATAATTGCTTTAATTTTGGCTTTATCTTTTGTTACGTTAACGGCTTGCGATACTCTTGACGACTTCTTCGGTAAAGGTAACGGAGACGGAAGCGTTTACTCTGTAACGCTCGAAACTAACGGCGGTACTTTTAATAGCACCGTAACCGAATACACTTCGGGCTCTCAATGTGCGTTGCCTACCGACGGCACGAAAGAGCACTATACTTTCGACGGTTGGTACGATAACAGCAACTTTACGGGGTCTTCGGTAACAAAAATTCCCGCGAGCGCAACGGGTGATAAAACCTATTACGCGAAGTGGACGCCCGACAGCTATAACATAACTTTCAACGTTACGGGCGAAGCGTCTACTCAGGATACTTACACCTACGGTGTAGTTAAAACTTTGACTACGCCTACTAAGGACGGTTATACTTTCAACGGTTGGTACG